>NZ_JBVVNQ010000008.1:0-299748 GCF_055810675.1 Burkholderia sp. YHN3-13
ACGGAGCGGATCACGATGACGATGCGCGAGCTGGACCGATTCAAGGTCATTCAGGACGTGGCGGATGGCAAGCTCAAGCCGTGGCGTGCAGCGGAACGGCTGGAACTGACGACACGACAGATTCGCCGGCTGGCCGCCCGACTTCGGGAACATGGCGCGGCGGGTTTGGTATCGGGACACCGATCGAAGCCCGGCAACCGTCGGCTGGACCCAGGAGCCGCCGACCAGGCGCTATCGGTCATCCGTGATCGCTACGCCGATTTCGGGCCGACGCTGGCCTGCGAGAAGCTCTGGGAATGTCACGGCATCCGGCTGGCCAAGGAGACGGTCCGGAAGCTGATGACGGAGGCTGGCTTGTGGATTCCGCGCCGGCAGCGGCCGCCGAAGGTTTATCAGCCGAGAGCGCGCCGGGCGTGCTTGGGCGAACTGATCCAGATCGACGGCAGTGATCATCGGTGGTTCGAGGAACGGGCGCCGGCCTGCACGCTGCTGGTGTACGTGGACGACGCGACGAGCCGGTTGATGATGCTGCACTTCACTCAGACCGAATCGACCTTCAGCTACTTCGAAGCGACGCGCGCGTACATCGAACGGCACGGCAAACCTGGGGCGTTCTACAGCGACAAGGCCAGCGTGTTCCGCAACGTGAAGCCAGGCAAGACCGGTAACCGTGTGACACCGTTCGGCCGCGCGATGTACGAGCTGAACATCGACACGTTCTGCGCGAACAGCAGCTCGGCCAAGGGGCGCGTCGAGCGTGCACACCTGACGTTGCAGGACCGGCTGGTCAAGGAGTTGAGACTGCGCGGCATCAGCACGGTAGCCGACGCCAACGCTTATGCGCCCTCCTTCATCGCTACATATAACGCCCGCTTCGCGAAGCCGCCGCGCAGCGACTTCGACGCGCACCGGCCGCTGCGGGACGACGAGGATCTGGATGTCTAGCTGACTTGGCGCGAAACGCGTCGGGTCACGAAGGCGCTGACGGTGCAATACGACCGGGTGCTCTACCTGCTGGACGACACGCCGGAGAATCGGGCGTGGATACATCGCGACATCGAGGTGTGGGAGTACCCGGATGGGCGCATCGAGCTTCGAGCGGCGGCCCAGATTCTGTCGGCCCGAGCCTATGACCGGCTGGCCGAGGTGGATCAAGGCGCGATCGTGGATCACAAGCGCTTGAGCCATGCGTTGCAGGTCGCACAAGCGTTTCAGGCGCAGCGCGACAGCCGGCGGATCGGAACCGCGCCGTCGCGAACCCATCGAGGGCTGCCAGTGCGGGCGAACGAAGCGCAACCCGGCACGAAGAAGCCACGCCGGTTCACGGCGGCAGACATGGATGCAGCAATTCTGCAGGTTACATCTCAAGCGGAATCGAACCGGCGGTCCGTCAAGGCCCGCGGATGAGCGTAAGCGCCCTGCTGCTTCAGGCTCGGCGCTTCAACACGGCATGACGGAAAACCGATGAAACATGCGACATCTGTATTTAGCTGGCGCTACGACATCTGAATCCGGGTATGACATTGTGTGTAGCAGCCATATCCTAATGTCGCGTTTGGGGGTTTCGGCGCATGCTGGCGGCGGTTTGAACTGCCGGAGCGCATATCGACGGAACAGAAATGTGGGCGGTAATCCAGGCTGTTTGTACAGAAATCAGGGTGAAAATGACAGAAAGAAGCAGTTTCGTCTCTTTCCATAAGGATTTCTGTCCATCAATGAATCTGCCGACATTTCCCTCCTCATTTCTGTACGTCAGAGTGCTTCGAGTGCTTCGCAGCAAAAGCGTGAATGCGGGCAGGTTTCCCTTGGATATTCACAGATTTGCCCCCATGAATCGCACATTCACAAGTTTGCTGCACGGCCGTTCTGGCCGATTCGACACTCACATATTTGCTCCGAAGCAAAGTGCTTTGGAGCAAGATCGTGAATATCGACGGAACAGAAATGTGCGTGGTAATTCAGGCTGTTTGAGTGCTTCGCAGCAAAAGTGTGAATGCGGGCAGGTTTACCTTCGATATTCACAAATTGCCTCAAGCTCGCGCCCCGACGCCAGTTTCCAGCCGTCGCCAGTGTCCCTCACTACCCCTGGAAAGACGCTGGGTATCTCGACCTCGGTTCGTTTGAGTGCGCAAAACTTCTTCGCCCAAGGTGCTCCGTGAAATAGCCCAGCTCGAGTAAGCCCTCCACGCGCTCGAGATTCAGGCTTGCCGCCCTTGACGGACCCTCGTCGTCGGGTGTCAGAAGCCAGGGTTGCCGCCCACCCAATCGGGTCGGTAGGAATGAGGCTTTGAGACTTTTCGGAAAGATAAAGGAGGATCTTCGCGTGCAGCGCAGGCACTTCGGCAAACGCTAAAGTTTCGGCGAGATCCGTCCGATATCCGTTTCAGGTAACTCGAAGGGTAACTGAACTCAAAGATGAAACTTGATCTGGTAAGCATAGTTGCATGTCTTGCGTTGGGACTGACCGCAGGTTGCGCCACAAAAACGGCCTCACTTGGGACCGAAGCGCAAGATCACACCGTCACCGTACTTGCGACATGTGGCGGCGGCCTTGACGAGTCCACCGCGGCCAAAGCGAAGGCTGAGCTGGGCCACGGGGGCGAGCTCAGCGCTGAAACCCTGTCGTCCGTCCGCGCAAGTCTGATAAGCGATGGGACGCTGAAGAGTGAAGACAGGATCAAGGCGTTCGATATCTTTACCAAGTGTGCGCTGGAAGTCGACAAGCGCATCCGCGATGGGCGGCCGGCCGCTTCTCCGGTGGCAGGTCTTGTCGGCAGACAGTGGTATCTGCAGGAAGCGCAGTACGAAGGTGCGGTCGTTGACCAGAAAAAACATCCACCGCAGACGGTTGAACTGACAAGCAAGATCATGAAGTCGGGCGACGTCCGCACGCAGCAGCGAGACATCAGCGAAGCGCTGTGGATTCGATTCCACGAGGATGGACGGGTCGAGACGAATTTCACGATGGCCCCTCACATACCTGGCGAGGACCCCGATGTACTGTTTGGTGAAGGCAGTACAGCCTCATGGACATCATCGAATGATCGCGATCTGATCACGGTTCGGAACGGTACCCTCTACCCGCCAACATTTACCCCCGAACAGGCAAAATTCGAAGTCAGCGTGCACGGAGCGAAGCTCGTGCTGACGAGGGCTGAGGGTGCACCGAACGTGCTGGTCAAAGGCACGTTTATCGCAGAGTAAGGGAGGTAGTCGCCGGGAAAGTAATGGTCCTCTGCGAAACCATCCCACGTCATATGTGCTTTTCCTGGTCACCCTGCCCGGATGAGACTTCAGTGTGGGAAGAAGGGCTCGTACTTAACACCCGTGCGCTGTAATGCTGCCGGCTTCGTTGAGGAACGCCTTTCGGGTCCAGTACTCCCGGATCGATGCGGTAGTCACGCCATACATGACGGTGATCGCTTCCGCTTCCAACCCTGTGAGTGATGGGCCGACCGGCCCTCTCCCATGTGCAACGTCGACCATCAGGGGGCGCAAGGTTGCCAGCAACTTCTGTCTCCCCTTATGGGGCTGCGCACTCCAATAGTGTTACACGTGTCCCACTTCATACGCGTGCACGGGGCGACAATTGTTTTTCGCCAGCTGGACGGCTTTGCAGCTCTACTCCGCCCTGTATGGACCTTGCTTCTCATCACGCTCCGCTTGCAAGGCATACGAGTCCGCTAGTTGTCGCAGGTGGCTCGCCAGCCTGTTAAACCCCGCAGTGGCCACGGCTGCTGCCTGGTCACGATATCGCTGCGCAATCCTCGCTTCCTCTGCACCGCCCGAGAAACCGTAGGTACCGCGCGAACCAAACAGCTCTTCGACCATGGCCTGCGAGAAGCTCTCGGAGTGCCACGGCATCAAGCTCCCCAACGGGTATCCAGGTCGAGCCGCAGATCCGTCACGAATGCGCGCCCCGGCTGGCGTGACAGCGTGAAGCCGACGGAACGCGCAAGGCGTTTCATCGCACTGTTCTCGGTCAGCATCGTGCCGACCATCTGCCGCATGCCCGAGCGCCGCGCCAGATCGATCAGGCTCGACAGCAGCACACGGCCGAGCCCTTGCCGCTGCCATACGTCGTCGATCACGATCGCGCATTCGACGACCTCGGTTGCTCCGTCGTCCGTCGCATAACGCGCAACGCCGATCAACCGCTCGCGGCCGCCGGCGCGGATCGTCGCAATCACCGCGCCTTCCCGCCGGCGATCGATGCGGGTCCATCGGATCAACTCGTCTTCGGTCGGCTTGCGCGCGGACATCAACCGCATGTAGCGGCTGCGGCTCGACAGACGGTCGACCAGCTCGCGTTCGATGTCGAGATCGCCGGGCTCGATCGCGCGCAGGAGGATCGGCGTTCCGTCCTTCGCGCCCCAGATGCGCCGAATGCCGAGCGCCGGCGCGTCCTGCCCGGCCGTGATGCAGGCCTTCCGTTCGGGCGCCATCGTATCCATCATGCCCTCCGCCTTTTCCCGCGGGTCGGGCGTGTCGCGACCGGATCGCCGCGTACCCTGCCCTGACCTTGTGCATCGATTATCGGAACGGACGCCCGCCCGATCGATGCCTGGCGGAAGACTTCACAGTTGGCCGCGCGGAAACAATGGGCCGGCAACGCGAAACCGGCGCGCCATGTGCCGGGTGTCATCGCCGTCACTGGCGCGGCAACTACCACTACTGCCAGTACCTCCGCTGTCCGTGCCCCCTTAACCTTGTCGGCATCGCTGGCGCGCCGTCGCAGGCCGCGCCGCTTCGACCGGAGACACGACAGATGCCATTTGACTGGACGCAGGAACAGCACGCGACGCTGGCGCGCTTTCGCGACATCGGCGCGGAGATCGCCGCGGCCGCGGCGCACGACGGCCGCGCGCCCGCCGGATTCGACGAAGCCGGCTGGGCGCGGCTCGGGCACGAGGGACTGTGGGACATGATCGTGCCGGAGACATACGGCGGCGACGGTCACGGCTGGTGGCATTTTTCCGCGGCGCTCGAAGGGCTTGCATCGTCGATCCGCCGCCCGGCGCTGCTGCTGTCGGTGATCGCGCAGGCCGGCATGGTGCGCGCACTCGAGCGATACGGCACGGCGACGCAGCAGGACCGCTATTTCGGCGCGATCCTGCGCGGCGAACTGAGTGCGACCGCGATCGCCGAACCGGGCACCGGCACCGACGTGCGCAGCATCGCGACGACGCTCGCCGAGCACGGCGACGGCTACCGCCTGACCGGCAGCAAATTCAATATCGCGCACGCGCCGCTCGCGCGTTTCATCCTCGTCGTCACGCGCATCGAAACGCCGGGCCGGCGCAACACCGCGCTCGTGATCGTTGATCGCGACCAGCCGGGCATGACGGTGGCCGCGCCCGACCGCAAGCTCGGCCTCGACGACCTGCCCACCGGCGCGCTGCATTTCGACGATTGCCCGATCACGCGCGGCCAGCTGCTCGGCGAACCGGGCGCGGGGCTCGGCAACCTGATCGACATCATCTCGCTCGGCCGGCTCTACTACGGCCTCGTCGCCGCCCAGGTGACGGCGCCGTACCTGCGCGATGCGATCGGCTACTGCCGCGAACGACGCAGCTTCGACAGCACGATCGATGCACACCAGTACGTGCAGCGCCGCCTCGTCGACCTGCAGATCGGCATCGAGCGCGGCACGTGGCTCGCGCGCGGCGCACTCGCGCAGTTGCTGACGGATCACCCGCAGGCGCTGATGACCTGCTCGATCGCGAAGCTGGTCGGCGCGCAGGATCTCGTCGACAGCGCGCTCGGCCTCGTGCGGCTGTACGGCAGCCTCGGCTACCAGGCCGGGCCGGTGGCCGCGTTCGCGTCGGACGCGCTGGGCTTCATGAGCGTCGGCGGTACCGAGGAAATGCATCGCAAGAACATCTTCAACCAGATGATGCGCGCCGGCTGACGGCCCGCGCCATCGCCCCGCGTACCACGCGACCTACAGGAAACCACGCATGACACCGACGAACCGACGCCCTTCCCGCCTGCGCCGCTCCTGGCTCTTTCTCGCCGGCGCCGATCACGATGCGCTCGTTGACGGCACCGCGAGCGGTGCGGACGTGCTGATCCAGGAACTCGAAACCTTTACGCCGCCCGACCGGCGCCCGGCCGCGCGCGAACTGAGCGAGCGCGTGCTCGCGGGCTGGCGCGATGCCGGCGCGCTGGCGTCCGTGCGCGTGAACCCGCTCGACGCGGGCGGCATCGACGACCTGCGCGCCGCGATGCGCGGCCGTCCGGACATCGTGATGATGTCGTACGTCGCGACGCCCGAGCAGGTCGTCGCGCTCGACGACGCCGTCACGCGCTTTGAACGCGAATACGACATCGCACCCGGTTCGACCGAGCTGGTGCCGAACGTCGAGACGACGCTCGGCCTCGTGAACACGATGGCGATCGCGCGGTCGAGCCCGCGTGTGTCGGCGGTGCTCGTCGCGACCGAGGACATGGTGGCCGACATGGGGGCCGAGCGCACGCGTGCGGGCCGCGAGCTCGACTACGTGCGCTCGCGTTTTCGCGTCGAATGCGCGGCCGTCGGCGTCACCGCGATCGATTGTCCGTACAGCTATGCCGACAACGAAGGCGCGGAACTCGACATGCGCGTGTCGCGCGGCCTCGGGTACCAGGCGAAAGCGATCGTCAACGCGCAGTTCGTGCCGGTCGTCAATCGCGTGCTGACGCCGACGGCCGACGAAGTCGCCCTCGCCCGCCGCGTGATCGACGCGTTCGACACCGCGCGGCGCGCGTCCGGCGGCCGGCGCGTGGCGGCCGCCGTCGTCGACGGTTTCCTCGCGGAAGTCCCCGACTATCTCGCCGCGCATCGGCTGATCGCCCGCGCGACGCAATTCGGCATCGCATGAGTGTCGCCATGGATACGATCGCAACGCGCCTGAAGGCGCTGAAAACCCTCGCGCATGCCGCGCCGCACGTACCGCCCGAAAACTGGGCGGACACGCCGCACGCGCAGTTCGAACGCTGGCTCGACGAAGCCGTGACCGCCGGCGCACTGGAGCCGCAGGTGATGACGCTGTCGACGGTCCACCCGGACGGACGGCCCGATGCACGCTCCGTCGTTCTGCTCAACGTCGACGCGCGCGGCTGGCATTTCGCGGCGAATGCGCGCAGCCCCAAGGGGCGCCAGCTCGCGAACCGGCCGTACGCGGCGATGACGTTCTACTGGCCCGCGATCGCGAGCCAGATCCGGCTGAGCGGCCCGGTCGAGCGGCTGCCGGCCGCCGAAGGCCGCGCCGATTTCGCGGGCCGCCCCGAACGATCGCGCGCGAGCATCCTGGCCGGACGGCAAAGCGAACGGCTCGACGATCCGGCCGACCTGACGCGCGCGATCGACGCGCAGCTCGAGCGGCTGGCCGCCGATCCGGCGCTCGTGTCGGACGACTGGCACCTGTACACGCTGGCGCCCGACGAAGCCGAATTCTGGCGGGCTGACAGTGCGCGCCGCTTCGCGCGGCAGGCTTACCGGCGTGCCGGCCAGCATTGGGAGCGGTGCGCGCTATGGCCGTGAAGTCCGTCGAACCGCCGTCGCCGCCGCGCGACGGCCCGCATGACCGCCTGCAAGACGACACGCGGCTCGCGCACGCGGGCCGCGACAGCGCCGCATGGCACGGTTTCGTCAACCCGCCCGTCTACCATGCGTCGACCGTGCTCAGCCCGACGGTGTCGGATCTGCTGAACCGCACGCAGCCGTATATCTACGGCCGCCGCGGCACGCCGACGACGGATGCGCTCGAACGCGCGGTGACGAGCCTCGAAGGCGGCGCCGGTACGGTGCTGTGCCCGTCGGGCCTGTCCGCGTGCACGCTCGCGCTGCTGTCGTGCCTGAAGCCCGGCGATCACCTGCTGATGACCGCATCGGTCTACGGCCCGGTGCGTCATGCGTGCGAAGGCGTACTCGCGCGACTCGGCGTCGAGACGACGTGGTACGACGGCAGCACGCCGGTCGCGGCCGCGTTCCGGTCGAACACGCGTGCGTTGTACGTCGAGGTGCCCGGCTCCTACACGTTCGACATGCACGACGTCCCCGCACTCGTGCGGCTCGCCCATGCGCACGGCGCACGGGTCATCGCGGACAACAGCTGGGCCACGCCGCTCTTCTTGCAGCCGCATGCGCTCGGTATCGACCTGTCGATCCAGGCGGGCACCAAATATCTGGTCGGGCACTCGGATGCCATGCTCGGCACGGTGTCGGCCAACGAACGCGCATGGCCGGCGTTGAAGCAACTGCATGGCGATCTCGGCCTGTGCGCCGGCCCCGACGACGTGTATCTCGCGCTGCGCGGACTGCGCACGCTCGGCGTGCGGCTGCGGCAGCATCAGCGCAACGCGCTCGCGGTCGCGACCTGGCTCTCGACGCGCGCCGAGGTGCAGCGCGTGCTGTATCCGGCGCTGCCCGGCGACGACGGGCACGCACTGTGGCGACGCGATTTCCGTGGCGCGTCCGGGTTGTTCTCGGTCGTGCTGCAACCGGCGCCGCCGCACGCGATCGACGCGTTTCTCGACCACCTGGCGCTGTTCGGGCTCGGCTATTCGTGGGGCGGCTACGAGAGCCTCGCGCTCCCGTTCGAACTGGACGCGCACGGCCTCGCGCAACGCTGGCCGCCCGGCAGCCGCGGCGTGCGCCTGCACATCGGACTCGAGGATCCGGACGACCTGATCGCGGATCTTGCCGCCGGTCTCGACCGCTATGCGGCATGCGCGCGATCCGCTGCCCGCGAGGATGCCGCGCGATGCTGACCGTCTGGGGGCGCCGCACGTCGTTCAACGTGCAGAAGGTGCTGTGGCTCATCGGCGAGCTGGGCCTGCCGTATCGGCATATCGCGGCCGGCGGCGAACACGGCACGCTGCAGACGCCCGCGTTCGCGGCGCTGAATCCGACCTGCCGGATTCCGGTGATCGACTGGGACGGCGACGTCGTGTGGGAGTCGCACACGATCCTGCGCTATCTTGCCGCGCGCGTGCCGAACAATCCGTTCTGGTGCCGCGACACGTACGCGCGTTCGCGCGCGGAGCGCTGGATGGACTGGTCGCAGACCGCGCTCGAACCCGACGTGATGACCGGGCTGTTCTGGGCACTCGTGCGAACGCCGCCGGAGAGGCGCGACGACGCGATCGTGCTCGACAAGGCCGCGCGCAGCGCGACGCATTACCGGCTGCTCGACCGGCTGCTGTCGACCCAGCCGTTTCTCGGCGGTGCGACGCCGGGCCTGGCCGACATTCCGGCCGGCGCGACGCTGTTCCGCTACTTCTCGCTCGACGTCGAGCGGCCGCCGTTGCCGCACGTCGAGGCCTGGTACGCCCGCCTGTGCCGACGGCCTGCCTACCGCGAACAGGTGATGGTGTCGTTCGACGCGCTGCGCGGCCAGCCGGGCTGACCTTCTATCCGACCACACGACATGACGCACTCCGCACTTCGTCCGATCCTGATCGTACTGCATCGCGAACAGTCGAGCCCCGGCCGGATCGGGCGGCTGCTGGCCGCGCGCGGCCATCCGCTCGACATCCGCCGCCCGCCGCTCGGCGACCCGCTGCCGGCGACGCTTGCCGGGCATGCGGGCGCCGTGGTGTTCGGCGGCCCGATGAGCGCCAACGACGGCGATCGCTGGATCCG
The DNA here is from genome assembly GCF_055810675.1 of Burkholderia sp. YHN3-13. Lineage (NCBI taxonomy): Bacteria > Pseudomonadati > Pseudomonadota > Betaproteobacteria > Burkholderiales > Burkholderiaceae > Burkholderia > Burkholderia sp. YHN3-13. The sequence continues at coordinate 9,629 of NZ_JBVVNQ010000008.1, forward strand.
CGACGAGATCGACTGGATCGGCGTGCCGCTGCGCGAGTCGGCACCGTTTCTCGGCGTTTGCCTCGGCGCGCAGATGATGATCCGTCATCTGGGCGGCCGCGTGACGGCGCACCGCGACGGGCGCGCGGAAATCGGCTACTGGCCGATCGCCGCGACGCACGCCGGCCGGCGACTCGGTTCATGGCCGTCGCACGTGTACCAGTGGCATCGCGAGGGTTTCGAGCGCGTTGCCGGGCTCGAGATCCTCGCGACCGGCGAGCACTTCGAGAACCAGGCCGTGCGCTACGGGCCGCGCGCGTACGGCGTCCAGTTCCATCCGGAAGTCAGCTTTCCGATGATGCGGCGCTGGAGCACGGCCGCCGCGCACAAGCTGGCGGCGCCCGGCGCGCAGGATCTCGCGACGCAGGCGAGCGAAGGCCGGCGGCACGACCGCGCGACGGCTGCGTGGCTCAGCGCGTTTCTCGACCGCTGGCTCGACGATGCGCCGGCATCAGGTCGGCACCGTCACGTCGGAGATACTGATCAGCCCCCACTCGACCGCGCGCAGCACGGCTTCATGCCGACGTGACACGTTGAACTTGCGGCGGATGTTCATGAAGTGGAAATTGATGCACGACTCGGTCACGTTCAGGATGTGGCCGATTTCCCACGACGTCTTGCCGGCCGCATGCCAGCGCAGGCACTCGACTTCCCGCCGGCTCAGCCGCGGCACGCTGTCGGGCGGTGCGTGGCACGGCGTGCCGGCGATCGCTTCGCACGCGACGTCGCGCAGCAGCGTCAGCGCCGCGAGGTGACGGTCGCAGCGCTCGCGCGTGGCGGCAAGATCGTCCGCGCTCGCGCACGACAGCATGCCGACCTCCCCTTTCGCGCCGCGCACGGGCAGCACGACGCCGCTGCGCATGCCGTACGCGGCCGCCGCTTCGTAGCACGGCCGCTGCCCGGGCTGCGCGAACAGCGCGTCGTCCCATACGAGCGGCAGTGCCGAACGGAAGCAATGCCGCAGCATCGGGTCGACGCGGTCGAACTGGCGCTGCCGGTACAGCGCCGTCCAGCCCGGCACGCCGCTGCTCCACTTGCGCGCGAGATCGAACGACGCGCCGGTAAACGGCAACACGATCAGCACGACCTTGTCGAATCCCATTCCGGCGGCCGCGTCGGTCATCCGCTGCCATGACGCGTCCGTGTCGCCGGGTACCAACCATTTCAGACAATCCAGTCCTTTCATACAAGCCACCCCGTTTATTAGTTGGAATCTGCAGTCAGGCGGACTTGCGCAACCGGTTCGAGGCGTTGCGCGCGAACGGGCCGCGCTAGAGCGCCTCGGTCAGACGTCGCCGACCCGCGTGCTTCGCGTCGTCGAGCGAAGCCGTCACGTCGAACGGAATCCCGAACGCCTTTTCGATGCCGGACGCGTTCGCGATGGCCGCTTCGCGCTCGGTCGGGTCCGGTTCGACCGACACGAGCGCGCGGCAGACCGCGGCAAGCGCGGCACGGTTCTGCTTGAGCCACATGCCGCGTTCCTTGCGGTCGTCGTGCGGCTCGTCCGGGCGGGCCGGCGGAAAGATCATGACAAACGGCTCGCCGTGCCGCATCAGCGCGTGCATGTCGTCGAGCCAGCGCTGCGCGTAGCCGCCGGATGCGATCGCGTCGTTGCGCACGACGACGAGCGGAAATTCCGTGACGTCGAACACGGCGAGCGTCGCCAGTTCGGGCGGCGTGTTTCCAGCGTGGGAGGTAGGCATCGGGTCAATCTCCATCGAATTGAACAGCATGGGTCGGAACGGGCCGCGCAGCGCCCGCTTCATCGTTTCGCGGCCGCGCCGGGGCCGAACGGCGGGCGGGCGAGCCACACCACCGCGATCACGGCGAGATACACGCAGCCGAGCGCGAAAGACACGTCGTTGAACGAGATCTGGTACGCCTGCGCGTCGACCAGGTTGCCGAGCAGCGTCGCCGCGCGTTGCGGATCGCCGCCGCCGAGCCGCGCGACTTCGGCACGCACGGCCGGATCGAAACCGCTCAGGTGTTCGCTGAGCTGCGCGTGATGCAGGATGGCGCGCCGGTCCCACAGGAACGACGTGATCGACACCGCGAAGCTCGCGCCGAGCGTGCGCAGGAACGTCGACAGGCCGGAGCCCGCGGCGATTTCGTCCGGCTTCAGGTCGGACAGCAGGATGCTGTTGATCGGCATGATGAACAGCGCGAGGCCGAGGCCCTGCAGCAGCTGGATCAGCGCGATGTGCGTGAAGTCGATGTCGGGCACGAAGCCCGCGCGCAGGAACGACGACGTGCCGAGGATCGCGAACGCGCAGCACACGAGCACGCGCATGTTGAAGCGCGGCGCGTACTTGCCCATGAACGGCGTCATCAGCACGGGGATCACGCCCATCGGCGCGACCGCCAGCCCGGCCCAGAACGCCGTGTAGCCGAGCGTGCGCTGCAGCCACTGCGGCACGATCACGTTGACCGCGAAGAAGGCCGAGTACGCGAGCACGAGCGTCAGCGTGCCGGCCGCGAAGTTGCGATGCGCGAACAGCCGCAGGTTCACGATCGGATTCGGTTCGTTGAGCTCCCAGATCAGGAACAGCGCGATCCCGAACGCGGCGACCACCGACATCACGACGATGAACGTCGAGTTGAACCAGTCGGCCTCGTTGCCCTTGTCGAGCACGATCTGCAGCGCGCCGACGCCGACGATGAGCGCGGCCAGTCCGACGTAGTCGACGCGCGCGGCGACCGTCGTCTCGACGCGCGCCCGCATCTGCGCGAACACGCACATCGCGGCGAACACGCCGATCGGCAGATTGATCAGGAACGCCCAGCGCCACGAGTAATGTTCCGTCACCCAGCCGCCGAACACGGGGCCCGCGATCGGCGCGACGACGGTGACCATCGCGATCATCGACAGCGCGAAGCCGCGCCGCTGCGGCGGGTAGATCGACAACATCAGCGCTTGCGTGGTCGGAATCATCGGCCCGGCCACGAGGCCCTGCAGCGCGCGGAACGCGACGAGCTGCGGCAGGTTCTGCGCGAGGCCGCACAGGAGCGACGCGAACGTAAACGCCAGCGTCGCCCATACGAACAGCCTCACCTGGCCGACGCGCTTGACGAGAAACCCGGTCAGCGGCAGCGCGATCGCATTGCTGACCGAGAACGTCGTGACGACCCAGGCGCTCTGCGTCGTGCTCACGCCGAAGTTGCCGGCGATGGTCGGCAGCGACACGTTCGCGACGGTGCCGTCGAGCACCTGCATGAAGACCGCGAGCGCGAGGCCGAACGTCGTCAGCGCGACGCTCGACGGACGAAAACCGGCATCGGCGGCCGGCATCGGGCCGCTCATTGCGCACGCTCCGTGCGTACCGCCGCCGGGAGGTTCGCGTGCACGACGTCGGCGATCAGGCTGTCGGCGCGCGCGAGTTCGTCGCGGTACACGTCGGTGCGGAACACCGGCGAACGCTGCTCGCGGCGCGACAGCATCGCGCCGCTGCGGTCGTGCTGGTCGACGCGCGCGTGCATCGACAGGCCGATGCGCAACGGATGCGCGTCGAGCTGTGCCGGATCCGTCAGTTCGATGCGCACCGGCAGCCGCTGGACGATCTTGATCCAGTTGCCGGTCGCGTTCTGCGCGGGCAGCAGCGAGAACGCGCTGCCGGTGCCGACGCCGAGGCTCTGCACGCGGCCCGTGTAGCGCACCGCGTCGCCGTACAGGTCGGCCGTCAGCTCGACCGGTTGCCCGATCCGCATGTGTTCGAGCTGCTTCTCGGTGAAGTTCGCGTCGACCCACAGCTCGCGCAGCGGCACGACCGCAAGCAACGGCACGCCGGGCGACACGCGCTGCCCGACCTGTACCGTGCGTTTCGCGACATAGCCGGTGACGGGCGCGACGATATCGGTGCGCGCGCGGGCGAGATACGCGGCGCGCAGCCGCGAGGCCGCGGCCTGGACATCGGGATGCGACGCGACCGCGGTATCGTCGACGAGCGCCTTGCTCGTCTGGTGCTGTTCGCTCAACGTGGCGAGCGCGCTTTGCGCGGCGGCATATGCGCTTTGCGCGGACGTCAGCGTGTCGAGCGCGTGCGCGAGCTCCTCGCGCGAGATCGCGCCGGAGCGGCCGAGGTCCTCGCGGCGCCGGTAATCGGCCTTCGCCTTGTCGAGCGCGGTACGTCGCGCGTCGAGGTCGGCGCGTGCGCCGTCGATGCTGTTCGCGAGCCCGCGTTCATTGCTGTACAGGCCGCGCACCTTGCGGACCGTGGCCGCGAGATCGGCCTGCGCGGCCGCGAGCGCGATCTGCGCGTCGCTCGCGTCGAGACGGACGAGCGGCGTGCCGGCACGCACGAGGTTGCCGTCGTCCGCGTCGATCGACACGACGGTGCCCGTTACCTGCGGCGTCAGCTCGACGACGTTGCCTTGCGCGTAGGCGTTGTCGGTGGCTTCGTACCAGCGGCCGACGAGCGCGTACCAGATGCCCCAGCCGACGATGCCGAACGCGAACACGCCGACGAGCGCGCGCACGAGGTGCTTGCGTCGCGCGGGCGGCGGCGTCGCCGGTGCGGCGCCGCCCGGCGACGGTTGCGCGCGGGCGTCCGATGCGCCCGGCGCGCGCGGCGCACCGGTGTGGTCGGCCGCGGGTTGCTGGCGGGCACTGGCGGAATCGGCGGCTGCCGGTCGCGCGGGAGTCTGCAAGGTGTTGTCGCTGCTCATGGTTCGATGTCAAGGACGGTGGGAAGGAGTGGCGGCGAGCGCGACGTCGTCCGGCTCGGCGCGAAAGCCGCCGCCGAGCGCCGCGACGAGCTGCAGCGACTGGTCCGCGCGCTGGGCGCGCAGCGCGGCGACCTCGCGGCTCGCGATCAGCAGCTGCTGGCGCACGACGAGCGCATCGAGATAGCTGCCGACGCCGGCCCGGTAGCGCGCGTCCGCGAGCCGCCATGCATCGGCGGCGGAGTCGAACGCACGTTGCTGCGCATCGGCCTGCTGGGCGAGCGAACGCAGCCGGTGCAGATCGTCCGCCACCTCGCCGATCGCGCCGATCAGCGTTTTGTTGTAGCCGGCGACCGCGAGGTCGTATTGCGCGTCGCGCTTGCGCAGCACACCGCGCCGTTCGCCGCCGTCGAAGATCGGCAGGCTCACGGCCGGGTTGACGTTGTAGGTGCGCGAGGCGGCCTGGAACAGCGATGCGCCGCCGCGCGTCGCGAGCCCGATCAGCGCGGTGAGACTGACGTCGGGCAGGAAATCCGCGCGGGCGGCCGCGACGTTGCGGCTCGCGGCCTCCACGCGCCAGCGCGCGGCGACGAGGTCGGCGCGCCGGCCGAGCAGCGCGGCCGGCAGGTCGGCCGGCACCGCGAGCGCGGCGGTCGGCAGTGGCGCGGGCCGCGCGAGCGCGAGGCCGCGATCGGGGCCTGCGCCGAGCAGGATCGCGAGCGCGATGCGCGCGCTGTCGATCGCCTGCGCCGCGCGGGCCTGCTCGCGCGTCGCCGCCGCGACTTCGCTTTCCGCCTGGCGCTGCTGCGCGACGTTGTCGATGCCTTTCGTGACGCGCTGGCGCGTCAGCGACAGCGCTTCGTCGGCGCGGTCGAATTCGGCCTGCGCGACATCCTGCTGATCGAACGCATAGGCAAGATTCACGTAGGCGCGCGCGACGTTGACGGACAGCAGCACGCGCGCGGCCTGCGCATCGATCCGCGCCGCGCGCGCTTCGCCGAGCGCGGCTTCCCACGTCGCCCGGCGGCCGCCCCACAGATCGAGATCCCAGCTCAGACCGAGATTGATCTCGCGTGTGTGGCTGAAGACACCGCCGCCCTGGTCCGTCGAAAACTGCGTGCCGGACGTGCGTTCGCCCTTCGCGCTCGCGCGGCCGACGAGGTGCGGCAGTCGCGCGGCCTGCGCTTCGATCACCAGCGCCTGCGCCTCGCGCGCACGCGCATCGGCGGTCGCGAGATCGGGATTGCCGGCCAGCGCTTCGTCGATCAATGCATCCAGCTGCGCATCGTGCAACGCAAGCCACCAGTCGGCGGCCGGCCAGTCGGCGATCGGCGCATGCGCGAGGCTGCGCGACGCGGCGAGCGTATCGGCGCCGCGCAGCGTGCCGGCGGGCGCGAGCCCGTCGCGGCTCGCGCAGGCGCCGAGCAGGGCGAGCGCCACGGCAACGGCCGTTCGCGACAGGACGCGCAGCGCGACGGCATCGCGTGGCGAGGGAGCAAGTGCTGCATGCATCGCATTCCTCTGCTTCGATTGGGTTTGAACACGACACGCATTGTTGGACGCTCCCGGGCAAAGCTGATAATGTTGTTTAGACAAAAAATAATGAATTCCGGCCATGCCCATCCGAGAAGCTTCTCCCTCCCCTGCCATGCCACGCGCCGACGCCGATCCGAGCGAACGCGCGGACGGCCCGTCGCTGATCGCCGTCTGGGGCGAGGACGACGGCAGCAACGCGTATCAGCTCGGCACGCGCGAGGTCGACTGGCACAGCCATCTGCGCGGCCAGGTGTTCTGCGTGGAAAGCGGTTTCGCGCACGTGCGCACGCCGCACGGTTCGTGGCTGCTGCCGCCGCATCGCGCGGGCTGGATTCCGCCGGGCGAGCAGCACAAGGTCAGCATCAGCGGTGCGTTGAGCGGCTGGAGCGTCGTGATCGCGCCGGCCGCGAGCCGCCGGATGCCGGATCAACCGTGCGTGATCGCGATCACCGACCTGATGCGCGCGCTCGTGCGGCGCGCGGTGTCGTGGGCCGACCAGGACCGGCTCGACATCGAACAGGCACGCATCAGCGTCGTGCTGCTCGACGAGATGCGGCGCGCGCCGCACGAACCGCTGCACTTGCCGATGCCGCACGACCGGCGGTTGCTGCGCATCGCGAACGCGATCCTCGGGCAGCCGCACGACAGCCGCACGCTCGACGCGTGGGCCGAATGGGCCGGGTTGTCCGCCCGGACGCTGAGCCGGCTGTTCGTCGCGGAAACCGGCACGAGCTTCGCGCAGTGGCGGCAGCAGGCGCGGCTCACGCACGCGCTCGAACGGCTGGCGAACGGCGACAGCGTTGCCAACATCGCCGACGCGCTCGGCTATGCGACGCCGAGCAATTTCATCGCGATGTTCCGCCGCGCGTTCGGCGATTCGCCCGCGCACTACTTCGCGAAGCGCAAGCAGCCGTAACGCGGCGCGGAATCGCACGACGCCCTATCACCCCTGCCAGTACTGCGCGCGCGGCGACGTCGCTATAGTCGCCGTGCGACCGGCCGGTCGGTCGCTCAATGTGACCTGTGGAGGATGTCGATGTCGAATGCCGTCGGATCGGACAACACGCCGATCGTCTCCGAGCAGCAGCTCGCCGATCATCTGGCCGCCGGCTGCAAGCCGGCCGCGCGGTTCCGGATCGGCACCGAGCACGAGAAGTTCGTCGTGGCCCGCGCGACGCACGCGGCCGCGCGTTACGAGGGATCGTCCGGCATTGCCGCGGTGCTCGAGCGGCTGCGCGGCGACGGAACGCCGATCGTCGATGCCGGCCAGGTCGTCGGCGTGATCCAGCGCGACGGCGCGGCGATCTCGCTCGAGCCGGCCGGCCAGCTCGAACTGTCGGGCGCGCCGCTCGATACGCTGCACGACACGCACGCCGAACTGCATGCGCACCTCGCCGCGGCCCGCGCGGCATGCGATCCGCTCGGCCTGCGCTGCGTGCCGCTCGGTTTTCACCCTCACCTGTCGCGCGAAGCGCTGCCGTGGATGCCGAAGCAGCGCTACGGGATCATGCGGCGCTACATGCCGCGCGTCGGCACGCGCGGGCTCGACATGATGCAGCGCACCTGCACCGTGCAGGTCAACCTCGATTTCGCGTCGGAAAGCGACATGGCGCGCAAGATGCGCGTGTCGCTCGCGCTGCAGCCGGTCGCGACCGCGCTGTTCGCGAATTCGCCGTTTCGCGACGGCCGCCCGTCGGGCCTGCTGTCGACGCGTGCGCACACGTGGCTCGACACCGACGAGGATCGTTGCGGCGCGCCGGCCCTGTTCCTGTCGCGCAGCTTCGGCTTCGAGCGCTACGTGAGCTGGCTGCTCGACAACGTGCCGATGTATTTCGTGCGGCGCGGCGATCGTTATGCGGAGGCGACCGGGCACACGTTCCGCGATTTCATGCGACGGCGCATTCCGCATCTCGAAGGCGAGACGCCGACACTGGGGGATTTCGCGGACCACCTGACGACGGTGTTTACCGAGGTCCGGCTCAAGCGCTATCTCGAGATGCGCGGCGCCGATGCCGGCTCGCCCGACATGATGGTCGCGTTGTCCGCGTTCTGGACCGGCCTGCTGTACGATCCGGCCGCGCTGTCGGAGGCCGAGACGCTGGCGGCCGGGATCGACCGCGGCACGCTGCTCACGCTGCGTCGCGACGTGCCGCGTACCGGGCTCGACACGCGCGTCGACGGCCGTTCATTGCGCGCGCTGGCGGCCGACGCGCTTGCGATCGCGCATCGCGGCCTGCGTGCGCGGGCGCGCCGGGACGCGGCCGGCCACGACGAATCGAGGTATCTCGCCCCGCTCGACGCGATCGTCGCCGGCGCGCCGACCCAGGCCGAGCACTGGCTGGCCCGCTATCGCGACGCATGGGCCGGCGACGCGACGCGGATTCATGACGAAGCCGCCGTCTGAGCGCAGCGCGCCGGGCCGCTCACGCGCAGCACGCGAGCAGCGGCTCGTGTGCGAACTCGACGCCGGGCGGCAGCGCATGGCCGCGTCGCCGCGTACGCACGGCGTGAGCGAGCGTCTCGAAGAGCCGCGCGGTATCGGCGAACGACAGGCACGCGTCGGTGATGCTCTGCCCGTAGCGCAGCGGCACGCCGGGCACGAGGTCCTGCCGCCCTTCGATCAGGTTCGACTCGATCAGCACGCCGACGATGCGCGTATCGCCGGCCGCCACCTGCGCGGCGACTTCCGCGCCGACACCGAGCTGGTTGCGGTATTGGCGGCGGCTGTTGCCGTGACTGACGTCGATCATCACGCGCGGCGCGACCTGCGCGCCCGTCATGCGCTCGCATGCCGCATTCACGGCGGCCGCGTCGAAATTCGGCTCGCGCCCGCCGCGCAGCACGACGTGCGTGTGCGGATTGCCGGGCGACGCGGCCGCGCATAACCGGCCATCCGCATCGATCGACAGGAACCGGTGCGGATGCGCCGCCGCGCGCATCGCATCGACGGCCACCTGGACGTTGCCGTCGGTGCCGTTCTTGAAGCCGATCGGGATCGGCAGCGACGACGCCAGCTCGCGATGCACCTGCGACTCCACGGTGCGCGCGCCGATCGCGCCCCACGCAACCAGATCCGCGAGGTAGCGCGGCGACAGCGGATCGAGAAACTCGGTCGCCGCCGGCATCTCCGCACCGTTGATGTCGCACAGCAGCGCGCGGGCCGCCTGCAGCCCGGCATCGATCCGGTCGCTGCCGTCCAGCAGCGGATCGTTGATCAGCCCTTTCCAGCCGATGGTCGTGCGCGGCTTCTCGAAGTACACGCGCATCACGATTTCCAGCTCGTCGGCGAAGCGCGCGCGTTGCAGCGCGAGCCGTGCCGCGTAGTCGCGCGCGGCGGCCGGATCGTGCACCGAGCACGGACCGGCGATGACCACGAGCCGGTCGTCCGTGCCGTCGAGCACGTCGACGATCGCACGGCGGGTCGTATGAACGGTGCGCGACGCGCGCAAGGCCGGCGGCAGCGCGCGGGCCAGATCCGCAGGGGACGGCAAGCGCAGCACGGCGTCGCGGTTTGTCGTCCAGGCGTTTGCATGCATGGGGACTGCCCTCCTGTCGATAATGAACGGGACTTTTTACTACAGCGCGACTGTATTGAATGGCGCTTTTGGTGCGCAACTAACACATTTATCAGTTTCTAATTCATAACCTTATGAATGAGGGAAATAAGCGTCGAATTCGATAATTCCGGCATCTGTCGTGCCGGGTTGAAGGAGGCGAATGCGGTCGGTCATTCGATTTTCATTTGGAAATCAGGGGAACGATCCGGTTGAAGGGAAGTCTTGATTTTCCGGGGCTCCACGCGGGGTTGCTATTCGTTCTGATAGTGGCGGCCCGATAGTCGTTCGATTAATTTTCGGATGCCCGACAGGCCACTCGGGCAAGAAAATATAAATCAACCCAGTCATTGCGGAGAATCACCATGGCGAAGCGACATTACGAAACGCCCATTCACGTCAAGTATCGCGATACGGATTCGATGGGGCATGTGAGCAGTCCCGTCTATTACGACTATCTGCAGCATTCGTACCTCTGCTACATGTTCGACCTGCTCGGCCTGCCGCGCAGCGAGAAGCTGCCGCACATCATGGTGAAGACGCAATGCGAGTACCTCGCACCGGCGCAATTCGGCGACAACCTGACGATCCGCTCGAGCATCGTGCGCTTCGGCAGCAAGAGCTTCGATCTCGAACACCTGATGGAGCGCGACGACCAGACCATCGTCGCGCGCGGCGTGTCGACGCACGTGATGTTCGATTACGCGAACAACACGACGCTGGCCGTGCCCGACGAATTCAAGACGCGCGTGCTCGAATTCCAGGGTTCGCTGTGAGCCGCGCTCACGCGGTCGGGAGCGACACGTGAACTGCCCGGTGGCGCGCGCCCGGCGCCGGATCGGCGCGATCGTCGAGCGGCGTGACGATCGTGCGATCGTGATCGTCCGTCAGGCGGCGCAGGCGCTGCTCGAGCCGGCTGCGCTCGAGCGGCACCGTGTGCTCGCGTACCGCCACGAGGACGAGCTGGAGGTGCTGCTGCAGCCGTGCGGCGGCGCGCACGACGGCGTGCGGCCGCTGCTCGGCCGGTTGCGGGACGCCGGCGTGGCCGTCGCGCTCGACGCGGCGACGCTCGCGCACGATGCGTCGCTGCTCGAGTTCGCGAGCTGGGTCACACGGTGTACGACGCCGGACGGCCCGGCGGCGGCACGTGACGACACGGTCGTGCCTGGCGGTGCGCTGCTCTACGGGCTGGTCGTGCGATGGCGCGACCGGCACGGGCGGTGGCGGCGGCCGGCGGGCGACGCGGGGCCGGACCGCACGCCGCGCACCATTGCGGCGGAGGCGGCCGAACACCTCGCAGCGGGCAATCCCGACGAACAGGTGCTCGGCGCGCTGCTGGACGCCGACGACGCGTCGACCGGCGCGGCGCTCGATACCCTGTCGGACGCGGTGCGCACGCGGCGGATCTGCCTGGCGACGCGGGCCGGCTGGCCGCTCGCCCGGCGGCTATGAGCGCCGTCGTCGTGACGGCCGGTGCGCGTGCGCTGCCCGCGCGCGCGTTCCTGGTCGGCATGATGGGCGCGGGCAAGTCGACGCTCGGCCGTGCACTGGCGGCATCGCTCGGCTGGGCGTTCGCCGACAGCGACGACGAGATCGAGCGGCGCACGGGCCGCTCGGTCGCCGCGCTGTTCGACAGCGTCGGCGAACGCGGTTTCCGGCTGCTCGAAACGCATATCGTCGACGAACTGACGCAGCGCGCGAACGTGATCGTGGCGACCGGCGGGGGCGCGATCCTGAATCCGCGCACCCGCGCGCGCCTGAACGAACGCGGCTGCGTGGTCTACCTGCATGCGGATCCCGATGCGTTGTGGCGCCGGACCCGCGACGACACGCGGCGGCCGCTGCTGCAGGTGGCCGAACCGCGGCAAACGCTCGCCGCGCAATACCGGATGCGCGACCCGCTGTATCGCGAATGCGCGCATGCGCTGGTCGACACGACCGCTCACGGTGTCGCGCGGGCGACGGCGGACGTGCTGACGGTGCTGCTGGCGCGGCTGGACGCGCCGGATTGACGGCGCGTGTTCGCTGCCCTGCCCTGCGAGGCGCCTCCCTGTTCGATGTCGGAAGCGTTTTTGAAGTGACGAGTTTGGATATTTAATCGTGGTGTTGTGATAAGAAAAGTTATCCGGATAGGTCGATGGTTTTATCCAACTGCGGGTTTCGAGGCAGGCAGATCGGCGCGTTTCCGATGCCGGCGCGGCAAGCAGCCTTCCCTGCGACACGCGCGTTCGGCGTTCTCCCCGCGCCAGTTGCCGGCCGATGCGGCCGTCATCCTCGTCGCGATCGCCGAGATCGCCGCAACGTGATGGAGCGGCCGCCCTGCGGGGCGGTCATCCCGTCTCCCGGGCGTTTTCGTGTGCCCTGCCCGGAATCCGGCACGTTTGCCGATCTGCTCGATATCAGGGCGCGATCGTCGGAAAGCCTTGTCCGGAAAGGCGCGACACGTGCCAGATACATTGAAATACAAAATATCGCATGCGATTTAATCGAATGCGCTTGACTAGGGAAATCATCTCGACCAAACTGCATCGCATGCGATCGAATCGCATCTGAAACAAACCCCACTGACGGAGCCAATGATGAGCAAGATCGAAACAGTGCTGTACACGGGCAAGACGCATACGACTTCCGGCGGCCGCGACGGCGCGGCGCGCAGTTCCGACGGCCGCCTCGACATCCAGCTGTCGTCGCCGGGCAGCGCCGGCACCGGCACCAACCCGGAACAGCTGTTCGCCGCCGGCTGGTCGGCCTGTTTCATCGGCGCGATGCAGCTTGCGGCGCGTGCCGCGAAGGTGACGCTGCCGGCCGATCTCGCGGTCGACGCCGAAGTGGATCTCGGCACCGGCGGCAACGCGTATTTCCTGCAGGCCCGGCTGAACGTGAGCGTGCCGGGGCTCGACCGCGACGTCGCGCAACGGATCGTCGACGCCGCGCACCAGACCTGCCCGTACTCGAAGGCGACGCGCGGCAACATCGACGTCGACATCCGCATCGCCTGAACGTTGTATCGGGCGGCCGAACGCGGCCCGCCCGAATTTCCGATTTCTTTTCTATCGAGGTGAATGATGAAAGTCCAATTGATCGCTGCCCTGCTCGTCGCCGTCTCGGCCACCGTTGCCGCCCCGGCGTTCGCCAACGAAACCGCCGTGACGCGTGCACAGGTACGCGCCGAGCTTGCCCAGCTTCAACAGGCCGGCTATCCGCTGAACCGTGCGTCCGACGCGACCTATCCGAACGATCTGCAGGCCGCGCTCACGCAGATCCATGCCGACGATGCCGTCGTTGCCCACGTGCCGGCGTCCGGCTACGGCAGCAACGGCGACGCCGCGACGCAATCCGGCCGCCGGCCCGCGCTCAGCGTGGCCGCGCGCTCGGTGTACTTCGGTCATTGAGCGGCGCGCCGGTGTGCGAACCCTGAATCCTTTCCCGTTTCCAGATTGTCGAGGTGAATGATGAAAACCCAATTGATCGCTGCGCTGCTCGTCGCCGTTTCCGCTTCCGCCGCCGCCCCGGCGTTCGCCGACCAGGCCGCCGTGTCCCGCGCGCAGGTGCGCGCCGAACTCGTCCAGCTCGAACAGGCCGGTTACCGTCCCGGCCGGGCGAACGATCCGCATTACCCGGACGACTTGCAGGCCGCATTGACGCGCGTTCACGCGAACGACGCCGTGGCGGCCGACACGTCCGCGTCGTCGGGTTATGGCCCCGACGCTGCCGCCGCGACGCAGTCGGGCAGCCGGCCCGCGACGCGCATCGCCGAACGTTCGATCTACTTCGGTCACTGAATGAAACCGCGAACGGCGCCGATGGCCGGCGTACGGCACGCAACCCCTGAATGCCTGTTTCCCTGTCGAGGTAAATGATGAAGACCCAACTGATCGCAGCCCTTCTCGTCGCCGTGTCGGCCTCCGCCGCCGCGCCGGCGTTCGCCAGCGAAAGCACCGTCACGCGCGCGCAGGTGCGTGCGGAACTGGTCGCGCTGCAAACGGCCGGCTACCTGCCGAACCGCCCCAACGACCCGAACTATCCGGACAATATCCAGGCGGCGCTGAACCGGATTCACGACAATGGCGCCGATGCGGCCGACACGCAGGCAGCCGGATACGGCAGCGACGCGAGCGGCGCGGCGCAGTCGGGCAGCCGCGACGGGGTTCGCATGGCCGGGCGCTCGGTTTATTTCGGCCATTGAGCGCGGCACGACGAAAACGGTCGCCCTCTATCGCCTTATAAAGCGCATACGATGTAATCGCATGCGCTTTTATTATGGGGAAGCCGGTGTCTGGATCGACGCTGCTACCTGCCCCGCGCATCCGGTCTATGCTGTGCGTCCCCCATCTTCATTCGAGGAGCAGCCGATGCCGGATGCCACGACCGGAAACGCGACAGGCGATACACACGTGCTCGATCGGGTCGCCTGGAACGCACTGACGGGCAAGCAGCGCCACCTGGCGCTCGGCAATGACCGCGCGTGGCGGTTTCCGTCGGCCATTGCGCCATTCGCCGCGATCGCCGACACGAGCGCGGCTTCGTTCGACGCGCTGCGCGAACTGGTCGCCGCGCACGGGCCAGCGGCCCTCGTCACGCCGGACGAAATCGAGCCGCCGGCGGAATGGGCGGTCGTCCGGCGCGCGACACTGCTGCAAATGGTCTGGCAAGGCGCGCCCGATCCGGCCGACGAATCGGAGCATGTGACGCTCGGCGAAGCCGATGTGCCGGACATGCTCGCGCTGACCACGGCGGCGCAGCCGGGCCCGTTCGGCCCGCGCACGGTCGAGCTTGGCCGCTACATCGGCGTGCGCAGCGCAGGCCGGCTCGCCGCGATGGCTGGCGAGCGGATGCGGGTCGACGGGTATACGGAGATCAGCGCCGTGTGCGTGGATGCCGCGTTTCGGCGGCAAGGCCTTGCGGCGCGCCTGATCCGGTCGTTGATCGCGTCGATCGGTGCGCGCGCGGAAACGCCTTTCCTGCACGTCCTCACGACGAACCAGGTGGCGATCGAGCGCTATGTCGCGCTCGGTTTCGTCGTGCGCCGCGAGATGCGCCTGCTGGTGCTGGGCGACGCGCACGCATGACGACGCGGCCGGCGCGATGCACGCGCCGGCCGCCGGCGGTTCATCGGCTCATGCTTCTTCGGTCGAACGGATCAGGTTGCCGCGCAGCGTGACGATCGCCTTCTGCACCTTCGCGAATTCGTCCGGCTTCAACCCGGTGGCTTCGACCAGATTCATGTCGAGCCCCTTCTCGCGCACGCGGCGGCCGCTTTTCGTCAGGCTGACGAGCACCTGGCGTTCGTCGGACGGGTCGCGGTGCCGCTCCAGGTAGCCCATCGCTTCGAGCTTCTTCAGGATCGGCGTCAGCGTATTGGATTCGAGGAACAGCTTCTCGCCGAGCTGGCCGACGGTCTGGTTGTCCTGCTCCCACAGTGCGATGATCGTGATGTATTGCGTATACGTGAGGCCGAGCTCGTCGAGGATCGGCTTGTAGGCCTTGCCGAACGCGAGATTCGCCGAGTAGATCGCAAAGCAAAGGAACTCGGACAGCTTCGGCGTGGCGGGCGATGAGGCTTCGGTCGGTTTCACGGGCTTCCTCCAGCGACGCGAACGGTCGCAGACAACCGCATTATATATCGCATGCGATCTTATCGGAAGCATGATAATCGGTCTCGATGAACCGGTGCGGCCTCAGCCGTGCCCGCGGCGCTTGCCGGTCTGCTGACGGCTGACCGACAGCAGCGAGCATTGCACCGGATGCGCGATTTCAGTCGCGAGCCCGCCTGCGGCAAACAGCAGGATCATCAGCCAGCGTTTCACGCGTCCTCCACGACCGACAGGCTTGCCCCGTTGGCGACCGTCGCGTCGAGCGCATACGGATCGATGCCGTCGAGGCAGCCGAGATTGACGCGCCAGCATGCCGGGTCCTTGCGCGTCTGATGGAACGGATAGACGCCGCACCGGCTGCAGAAATAGTGACGGGCCGTGCGCGTGTTGAAGCGGTAGCACGTCAGCACGTCCTCGCCTTCGACGATGGTCAGACAGGCGGCGGCGAACATCGGGCTCATCAGCGCGCCGCGGCGGCGGCACAGGCTGCAGTTGCAGCGAACGGCCGGCGTAATGGCCGCCCTGACTTCGAATTTGACGGCCCCGCAATGGCAGGATCCCTTGAACCACGTTGCAGACATGATGGACTCCGGAAGCGGTCATGCCTGCTTTATAGCGAAGCCGCGCGGGGCCGTTGTATCGCTCTGTATCTGCAGTTCGTGCCGATACAAAGCCTTGCAAATCCGTGGTGCGCGCGATCAGGCCAGCGCGTGCCGAAGCCGCTCGATCGCCGCCCGCGCTTCGCTTTCGAGTGCGGCGAACAACTCGGCGGCCGGCAGCGTGCGCACGAGCGGCGCCGCCTGCCCGGCCCACTGCGCGCCGTAGCCGAATTCGCCCTTCGCCTTCGCGGCCGCATGCAACGCCTTGCCCGCGTCGTAGGCGATCGGATACGCGGGCGTGGCCGGCGCGTGCGGATCGTCGCCGAGCGCGGTCAGCCGGTTCGCGATGCCGCGTGCGGCCCGGCCCGAGATCGCGGCCGTCAACGTCGTGCGGCGCGCCGCGTCGCCGAGGATCGCGCGGCGATAGCCGTCGTCGATCGACGTCTCCGGGCACGCGACGAACGCGGTGCCGAGCTGCGCGGCCTGCGCGCCGAGCGCGAGCGCGGCGGCAATGCCTGCGCCGTCCATGATGCCGCCGGCGGCGATCACGGGCAGCGCGCATTCGCGCACGATCAGGCGGGTCAGCGCGAACGTGCCGAGGTGATCGTCATGCGCGGTCGAATCGAACACGCCGCGATGCCCGCCGGCTTCGATGCCCTGCGCGACGATCGCATCGATGCCGGCGGCGGCGATCTGCCGTGCCTCGTCGAGATGCGTCGCGGTCGCGAACAGCGTGATGCCCGCGCGTTTCAGCGCAGCGATCACGTTCGCTGGCGGCAGCCCGAAATGGAAGCTGACGACGGCCGGTTTCTCCTCGACGAGCATCGCCTGCATCGCATCGTCCGCGACGAAGCTCGTATAGATCTCCGACAGCGACGCGGGCGGCGTCGCGCCGTATTCGCGGAACGCCGGCGCGAGCCAGTCGAGCCACGCGCGTTCGACGGCTGCGTCCGCGCGGGCCGGGGCATGGCAGAACACGTTGATGTTGAATGGGCGGTCGGTCAGCGCGCGTGTCTCGCGGATCATCTTGCGTGCGCCGTCGGCATGCGTCGCGCCGACACCGAGCGAGCCGAGCCCGCCGGCGTTCGACACGGCGGCGGCCAGCGCCGGCGTGCTGACGCCGGCCATCGGCGCCTGGACGATCGGTGCGCGGATACCGAGCGTGCGCAATAGCGCCCGGTTGTCGGTCGGTTGATTCATGTCGCTTGTCTCCCCATAGCCGTGATCGAAAGGCGCCGGTCGCCTGCGCGCCGACGCGCGTGAGTCCGGTTCGGCCCGGCGCGTGCAAGTCGTGCTTCGCGCGCACCGGTCACGAGAAAAAGGTGGGCGCCCGTGCGGTGCTGCCTGCGTCCGGATGCGGTACCGGCAACGCTATCCATCCTACGCCAGACGTCGGCCCGCGGGCCGGCGGCTAGCGGCCGCGTGCCCAGTGCGCGAGCCCGGCGCAAGCGGCCAGCAGCGCGCCTGTCACGAAGAACACCGAATGCAGGCCGAATGCGACGCCGATCTGCCCGCCGATCACGGGGCCAATCACCTGCCCGCTGAACTGTGCGGACTGCAGGTAGCCGAGCATCTGCCCCGTCGAGCGCTCGTCGACCGATTGCCGCACGAGCTTGCCGATCGACGGCAGCAGCCCCGCGAGCGTCATGCCCATCAGTCCGCGCAGCGTGGCAAGTTGCCACCAGTGCGTGACGAACGCTTGCGGCACCATCGCGAGCGCGGTCAGCAGCAGGCAGCCGACGATCACGTTCCAGCTGCCGATCCGGTCGGCGAGCGCGCCGAGCCGCGCGGCGGTCAGCATGCTGCCGAGCGCCGAACACGCCATGACGACGCCGGCGACCCGCGCGAGAGAGGCACCGGCGACGCCGAGTCCGCCGATATAGACCGTGATGATCGGCTCGATCGACATGTTCGCGAGCAGCACCATCATCGCCGTCACCAGCAAGGCGGCGACCGCTGCGCGATTCGTCCGGTGCGTCGTGCCGGTGGCCGTGCCGGCGCTGCGGGCTTGCGCGTCGGTGCCCGCGTGGAAGTCCTCCTTCACGACGAAGATCGTCAGCAGCGCGGCGACGGCGATCATCGCGCCGCCGGCGAAGAAGGTGCCGCGAATGCCAACCCAGCCGGGCAGCAATCCGCCGACGAGCGGGCCGACCAGATTGCCCGCGAGCGCACCGGTCGACAGCATGCCGAGCGCCCAGCCCGCGCGTTCGCGCGGCGCCTGCGTGCCGACCATCACGGTCGACGCCGACGCGTAGCCGCCGACGAGCCCTGCGATCAACCGCAGCGCGACCAGTTCGACCACGTTGTGCGCGACGCCGATCAGCGACATCACGATCGCCATCCCGATCGCCGCGCGCACGAGCATCGGCTTGCGGCCGAAGCGGTCCGCGAGGCGGCCCCACAGCGGCGCGGTGACGGCCGTGCCGAGAAACGTCGCACCGAACGCGACGCCCGACCACTGGATGACGGCCGACTGCGCGTCGACGCCGAGCTGCCGCACGTACAGCGGCAAGAACGGCAGCAGCATGCTCAGGCTGACGAGCGTCGTGAACGACCCGAACACGCAGACGGCGAGATTGCGCCGCCAGTAGCGCAGGTTGCGTTCGGCATAGCTGACGGCCGGACGCTCGGCGCGCGCGGCGGCCGGTGCGTGAACGGTCGTGCTCATCGCGCCCTCGCCGCAGGCGTCGCGCCCGCCGTGCCGGGCGACGCGTGGACTGCGCGCCCGCGCGGTTGATCCGGAAGTGCCCGATGCATGTCGACCTCCATTCGCTGGACGGACGCCAGGCGCGTCCGTCGGTCGAGGAAAGTCTAGATTGAGTCGAATGCCGGGAGAATCGCCGTCGTGCGAAAGTCATTCTTCCGCATGGCGGTTCAATCGCCGTCGGTGATGGCCGCCAGCCGCGAGAAATGCTCCCGCAGGCACGGCGCCGCGAAATCGACGAACGCACGTACCTTGGGGACCGACAGCCGCCCGTACGGCGTCACGAGATGGATGGGTAGCGGCGCATGCTCGCTGTCGCGCAGCACGATTCGCAGCGTGCCGTCGCGTACCTGTTCGGCGACGTGATACGAAAAGAGCCGCGTGACGCCGTGGCCGGCGACGGCCGACGCGACCGCGCCGCGGATCGTGTTGATGATGAAGCGCGGCGCGAACTGGACGACCTGCGGCAGTGCCGACGGCGCCGCCGGCGGGAAGCTCCACGAGTCGAGCCCGAAGTGCGTCATCGAGATGATCCGGTGCCGCGCGAGATCGGCCGGTGCGTCGATGGCCGGATGCTTCGCGAGGTAAGCGGGGGATGCAACGACGACCCGCCGCACGGAGCCGACCGGAATCGCGACGAGCGTCGAATCGGACAGGTGCGCGATGCGCAGCGCGACGTCCATCCCTTCGTCGACGAGGCTGACGGGACGGTCGAGCAGTTGCAGGCGGATCGACACGGCCGGATGGCGTTCGATGAATGCATCGAGCAGCGCACGCAGCACGTCCTCGCCGGCGGCGACCGGCGCGGTGACCGTCAGCATGCCGCGCGGCGCGGCGCGTTCGTCGGCAACCAGCATGTCGGCCTCTTCCAGATCCGACAGGATGCGGCGGCACGCGGCCGCGTAGCGTTCGCCGGCCTCGCTCAGTCGGATCGTCCGGGTGGTGCGGTACAGCAGCGCGGTGCCGGTGTGTTCCTCGAGAAACGCGATCGCGCGGCTGACTGCCGCCGGCGACCGGCCAAGCCGTCGGCCCGCGCCCGCGAGGCTGCCCTCGTCCAGCGTGGCGACGAACACCTTCATCGCATCGATTCGATCCATGGCGTGTGTGCAGGGCGCGGGCGGTCGTGTAATGGGCGGCGGGCAAGCGAGCGTGCAGTCTACCGCACGCGGGCAAGCCGTCCGGCCGCGGGGATGCCGTATCGCTGATTTGGCCCTGCAATGCGCGAGCGAAGAAACCGCACGGACGGCCGTCAGGGCACCGCGTTCCTCGAACGCCGGGCCCGACATTCAAGCAGTTGCGCTGAATGACCCACGACACAACTACAGCACCTATGAAAAGAAGAAGATTTCTCGCGCTGCCCGCGGCGGCGGCGGCCGGCCTGCTGGGCCTCGCGTTGTTCTCGATCGCGCTGACGGCATTCATCGTCATCGCGAGTTGAGAAATGATGTACGTCGCCGGTGTGCCGCGCAGACATGCGGCGCACCGGCGCGCGACCGCTCCGTCGTGTTTTCCGCGAGCATGATTTTCGCAGCCATGCGCGGCGCGGTCTGACGGCCGAAGCCTCATGGTTTTCCCGGTCCGCTCGACTGCGCGGGCACACCGTTGCCGGCGCGGCATCACGTGCCGCGCAAGCCGCAGCGGCCCGCTGCGCGAATCCGGGCCGCCGCACGCGCCCTACCCTTTCTGCCCGGGAAAGGATGCTTGAAGCATCCGCAATTATCACGCGCCGCCGATATGCCCACCATGTGTCGGACGATCGGCGCAGCGCGCATGTCCGGCCCTTTGAGGGCCTTGCGATGCCTGTCGCCGCGTCGTGCGGCCGGGCGCGTCACGCCGGCTGCGAACGGCCGGGCCGCGCGCCACGGCATATCGACAATCAGGAGACACGATGAACAGCCCATCCCTCGATCTCGGCGGCCGCACGGGCGGCCCCGCGTCCGCCCGACTGCCGGCCGCTTCCTCCGGCGTCGGCGCCGATGCGGCGGCCCTTGCCGCCCGTCGCGTCACGCTCGGCGATTTCATGGACGACCTGCCGGTCGGCGCATTGCACCGGTTCGTCGTCTGGGTGATCGGCATCGGGCTGTTCTTCGACATGTACGAGATCTTCCTCGTCAGCACGATCGGCTCCGCGCTGCAGAACGAATACGGGCTGAGCCGGCAAAGCGCCGATTTCAAGCTGCTGCTGGCGTCGGCCTTCATCGGCATGTTCGTCGGCGCGATGTGCCTGGGCAGCCTCGCCGACCGCATCGGCCGGCGCAAGGCGTTCCTGCTGACGCTCGCGTGGTACAGCGCGTTTTCGCTGGTCGGCGCGTTTTCGGTGAACGCCGACATGCTCGTCGCATGCCGGTTCCTGACGGGCATCGGCGTCGGCGCGATCTATCCGGTCGCCGACAGCTTCCTGTCCGAGATCCTGCCGAAGGAAAAACGCGGGCGGCTCGCCGCGTGGGCCTATACGACTTCCTACGTCGCGGTGCCGCTCGTCGGCTTCCTCGCGCTGTGGCTGAACCCGCTGCATGTGGCCGGTGTGGCCGGCTGGCGCATCATCCTCGCGATCGGCAGTCTCGGCGCCGTGTACGTGCTGCTCGTCCAGCACCGCTTGCCCGAGAGCCCGCGCTGGCTGCTCGCGCAGGGCCGCACCGCCGACGCTCACGCGGCGTTACGGCGTTTCGCGGACGGCGCCGGCGTGCGCGTGCCCGAGCAGTTCGCGGAGCCGGTCGAGCCGCAGCGGCCGCTCGGCCTCCGCGAGCGCATCGCGCTGCTGCGTCGTGAGCCCTACGGCGCGCGCTACCTGATGCTCGCGATCTTTCACCTGTTCCAGGGCTTCGGCTACTACGGGTTCGGTACGCTGGCCGGCACGGTCGTGAAGAGCCGCGGCTTCGACGTGACGGACAGCACGCTGTTCATCGCGCTGTCGTTCATCGGCTACCCGATCGGTTCGCTACTGTCGATTCCGCTGCTGAACTGGATCGAGCGCCGCACGCTCGTGATCGTGTCGATCCTGTCGATCGCGGTATTCGGGCTGTGCTTCGCGTATTCCGGCCATACCGTGCTGATCGTCGGCTTCGGGTTCCTGACGACCTGCGCGTCGAACGTGTTCAGCAATGCGTATCACGTGTACCAGGCGGAAATCTTCCCGGCACGCGTGCGCTCGACGGCGATCGGCAGTACCTATGCGCTGTCGCGCATCGTCAGCGGCGTCTTGCCGTTCGTGCTGCTGCCGGTGCTCGGCAACTACGGCGCGGGTGCGATGTTCGGTGTGATTTCGGTCGCGCTCGGTATCGTGGCGGTGACGCTGCGCGTGCTCGGGCCGCTGACCACGCGGCGCAGCCAGGACGAGATCAATCCGGTGTAACGCGGTGACGGGGCCGGGGTAGGCAGGCGCGCGCCCCGTGTTTCGTCGTGCCGGCGCATTTACCGCGCCGACATGAAATCGAACAGTTTCGCGATATCGGTGGTCAACACGCTGCCCGCCTTTACGCCGACCCACAGCGTGCGCGTCGCCCACGCGTCGTCGAGTTTCACGACGCCGAGCCGGGCCGCGCGTTCGCCCGTCACCGCCTCGCGCGGCAGTACGCCGATACCGAGCCCGGCCTCGATCATCCGGCTCACGCCGTCGAAATTCGATACCTGGATCCGCAGCTTCAGCGAGCGCTCGGCCGCGAACGCGGCGTCGGTCATGCGCGCGAGCAGCGAACTGCCGTCGCTCAGGCCGACGTAGTCCTCGTCGAGCGTCTCCGCGAAGCGGATGCTGTCGCGCGTGGCGAACCGGTGCGTGCGCGGCACGAGCAGCACCAGCTCGTCGTGCCGGTACAGCCGCCGGTCGATGCCGGGCGCCGGCACGTTGTCGGCGAACACGCCGAGATCGGCCTTGCCGGAGGCAAGCGCGTCGACGATCTCGTGGCTCAGCCGCTCCTCTAGACTCACCTTGATACCCGGGTTGTCGGTGAGGAACGCGGCGAGATCGGCGGGCAGGAACTGGACGATCGCGGACGTGTTGGTCCACACGTGGATGTGGCCGCGCACGCCGGTGGCGTAGTCGCTCATCTCGTGCGCCATCCGGTTGACCTGCTCGATCACCTTCGCTGCATGGTCGAGCAGCGCACGGCCCGCGGGCGTCAGCTCGACGCCCCGCGCATGCCGGACGAACAGCGCGCTGCCGGTCACGCTTTCGAGTTCGGCGATGCGCTTGCTGACCGCGGACAGCGTGAGCTGGCCATGCTCGGCCGCCTTCGTCAGGCTGCCGTGCTCGGCGACGAGCGCGAACACGCGCAGCGACTGCAGATCGAAATGAAGCGGGTTCACCATGTCGTGGGTCCTGGGAAAACCGTGCGGCGCACACGTTGCCGCGACGGCCTGACGCCGATCATACGCCCGGCCGTGCGCGTGTGAAGCGCTG
The DNA here is from genome assembly GCF_055810675.1 of Burkholderia sp. YHN3-13. NCBI lineage: Bacteria > Pseudomonadati > Pseudomonadota > Betaproteobacteria > Burkholderiales > Burkholderiaceae > Burkholderia > Burkholderia sp. YHN3-13. Next base: position 32,710 of record NZ_JBVVNQ010000008.1, read on the forward strand.
CGGCTAGCGCGGCGCGATCGACCGCAGCGCGGCGAGCATCGCGCCGTCCGGGCGCGCGAGATCGTCGAGCACCGCGAAGTGCTGCATGCCGGGCAGCCAGACGCGCGCGATCCGTTCGCCGGCCGCTTCGCATGCCGTCGCGTATTCGTCCGCCTGCCGGATGAGTTCGGGCAGTTCGGCATCGCCGACCGCAACGACGGTCGGCGCGCCGGGCCCGACATGACGCAGCGGACTGCACGCGTCGACTTCGTGCGCGGTGAGCTGCAGCTTGTCGTTCAGGCAGCACAGCGAGATCGGTTCGAGGTCGACGAGCGGGCTGATCGCGAGCGCCGACACGACGGCCGGATGCGCGCGATGCATGGCCGTCAGGTGGCCGCCCGCCGAGTGGCCGCTCAGGTGGATCGGGCGTCGCGCGGTGCCGAGGCGGTCGGGGTCGGTGGCGAGATGATCGAGCAGCATGCCGATTTCGGCGACGATGCCGGTCATCGTCGCGACGGGCGCGAGCGTATATTCGGCCAGGATGACGTCGAAGCCGCAGGCGAGCGGCCCGCTCGCCGCATACGCGAAATCCGCTTTCGTGCAGTGCTGCCAGTAGCCGCCGTGAATGAACACGAACAGCGGCGCACCGGCTTGCCCGCACGACAACCAGTCGAAGCGTTGCGCGGGCTGCGCGCCGTAGCGCAGGTCGCGGCGGCCGGGCGTCGCGTCGTACAACGCGGCGCTGCGCGCCTGGCATGACGCGAGCAGCGCCGGGAAATCGGGAACGGCCTTCGTGTTCAGGTACGCGGCATCGAGCGCCGCGCGGTCCATGCCGCGATAGAGGATCGTCATTCGGGGAGCGCCTGGATCGGGTTGCGGATGCGCGGGAAGCAGGTTCGCCGTGCGCGTTGAGCAGGCGACGGCCGGGCCGACGCCGTTGCGCCATTATCCGCGGCGCGGCCGCGTCCGGCTATCCGGAATCGGCGGGCGCGGCGCCCGCCTGTCCGCTTTCGGCGAAGGACTGCGAACGCCGCGTGCGCGCGGCGACGGGCTGCCTCGGCTCAGATCGGCTCGGCGATCTCGATCAGGTTCAGGTCGGGATCGCGCACGTAGACCGAGCGGATCTTCCGCGTGGCGCCCGTGCGCTCGACGGGCCCTTCGACGATCGGCCATGCGACGCGCCGCAGGTGCGCGATCACGTCGTCGAGCGGCACCGATGCGATGAAGCACAGGTCGAGCGCGCCGGGCACCGGCACATGCGCCTTCGGCTCGAACTCCGCGCCGCGCACGTGCAGGTTGATCTTCTGGTTGCCGAAGCGGAACGCGAGCCGGCCGGCACCGAACGTTTCGAGCTGCATCTGCAGCACCTCGGTGTAGAAATGCCGGGTCTTGTCCGGATCGACGCAGGTCAGCACGAGATGGTCGAGGTGGTCAATCAGCGCCATGGAATTCGCTCCGGTTGTCGTTCATGAGAAAGCGCGTTGCGCGGGCATCTCGCCCGCGTCGGCGCGCGGCGGCGGATGCAGGTCCGAGCGGCGGCCGGCCTTCAGGATCTGGCTCGGCACGTCGTGCCCGATCAGCGCGGGCAGTCGCGCCGACGCGGCCAGCACGGCCGCGAGGTCGACGCCCGTATCGTAGCCGTCGAGTTCGAGCATGTGCACGAGTTCCTCGGTGCATGCGTTGCCGGTCGCACCCGGCGCATACGGGCAGCCGCCGAGCCCGCCGAGCGATGCGTCGAAGCGGTCGATGCCGGCGTCGAGCGCCGCGAGCGTATTGGCGAGCGCCATCCCGCGCGTATTGTGGAAATGCAGCGTGAGCGGCAGCGCGCGGAAGCGTTCGCGTGCGCGTTCGGACAACGCGCGCACCTGCGACGGAAATGCCATGCCCGTCGTGTCGCACAGCGTGAAGCCGTGCACGCCGAGATCCGCGAAGCGCTGCATCCACGCGAGCACCGTTTCGGCCGGCACGTCGCCTTCCATCGGGCACCCCATCGCGGTCGACAGCGACACGTTGATCGCGACCCGCGCGCCGCGTACCGCGTCGATCACGCCGCGCAGCTGCGCGAACGACTGCTCGCGCGTCATCCGCAGGTTCGCGCGGTTGTGGCTTTCGCTCATCGACATCACGAGGTTCACTTCGTCGACGCCGCACGACAGCGCGCGCTCGGCGCCGCGCACGTTCGGCACGAGCACCGTGTAGACGACGCCCGGTGCGCGCACGATGCCGTGCATCACCGCCTCCGCGTCGCGCAGCGCGGGGATCGCCCTCGGCGACGTGAACGACGTGACCTCGATCTTCGCGTAGCCGCATGCGCTCAGCGCGTCGACGAGCGCGATCTTGTCGTCGGTGTCGACGAAGGCCGCTTCGTTCTGGAAACCGTCGCGCGTCGCGACTTCGTGGATATGGAGCCGTTTGCGTTGCCCGCTCATGTCGTCTTCTCCCGGGTCCGGTTCAGATCACGCCGCGCGTGCGCCAGTCGTCGCGCGTCGCGGCATCGATGCCGAGCGATTCGAGCACCGCGTCGGTATCGGCGCCAAGCGCGGGCGCCGGACGCTCGATGCGCCCGGGCGTGACGTCGAGTTTCGGCACGATGCCCGGCACGAGCACGGGCGTGCCGTCGGGCAGCGCGGCGTCGACGATCATGTCGCGTGCGCGGTAATGCGGGTCGGCCGCGATGTCGGCCACGTCGTAGATGCGCCCGGACGGGATGCGCGCCTCGTTCAGCGCCGCCAGCACGTCGTCGAGATCGTGGCGCGCGCTCCACGCGCCGATCGCCGCGTCGATGCGCTCGACCTGCGCGACGCGCCCGTCGTTGTGCGCGAGCGCGGGATCGTGGCCGAGGTCGGGCCGGCCGATCAGGTCCATCAGGCGCCGGAAGATGCTGTCGCCGTTGCCGGCGATCAGCGCGTACTTGCCGTCGCGGCAACGGTACGCGTTGGTCGGCGCGATGCCGGGCAGGCTGCTGCCGGCCGGCTCGCGCACCGCGCCGAACGCCGCGTATTCGGGCAGCAGGCTTTCCATCAGGTTGAACACCGATTCGTACAGCGCGACGTCGACGACCTGCCCCTTGCCGCCCTGCTGCTCGCGATGCCGCAGCGCGAGCAGCACGCCGATCACGCCGTGCAACGCCGACAGCGAATCGCCGAGCGAGATGCCGACGCGCACTGGCGTGCGGCCCGGCTCGCCGGTCAGGTGCCGCAAGCCGCCCATCGCCTCGGCGATCACGCCGAAGCCCGGCCGGTCGCGATACGGGCCCGTCTGCCCGAAGCCCGACACGCGCAGCATCACGAGCCCCGGATTGAGCGCGGACAGCACGTCCCAGCCGAGCCCCCAGCCTTCGAGCGTGCCGGGCCGGAAATTCTCGATCAGCACGTCGGCCTCGGCGGCGAGGCGGCGCACGACGTCCTGCCCTTCAGGCGTGCGCAGGTCGAGCGTGAGCGACGTCTTGTTGCGCGACTGCACGGCCCACCAGACCGACGTGCCGTCGTGCAGCAGCCGCCACTTGCGCAGCGGATCGCCGAGGCCGGGCGGTTCGACCTTGATCACGTCCGCGCCGAATTCGGCAAGCATCCGGCCCGCGAACGGCCCGGCGATCAGTTGGCCGAGTTCCAGCACGCGAATGCCGTCGAGCGGTCGTGTCATGGTTGTCTCCGTTCAGATCGTGGAATCGATGACGGCGATCATGACGGCGTTCGCGCACCGCGAAAATCGATCGATGCTCAACCAGGCTTTCCGAAACGGAAAGGCGCGCGGCAGCACGAGCGTCGCGCCGGCCACCGTGCGGTGCGCCGGCCTTTCCGTCCGGGAAAGCGCGCTCGCGCAACGGTCAAACGACGGCGCGCGCGCCGCCGGCAGAATCGAAGCCGTTCCGCGCCACCGGGCGCCTGTCAGCGAGACCCGCCATGTTTTCCGTTTCCGCTCCCGCGAAGATCGTGTTTCTCGACCGTGCGACGCTGTCGCCGCAGACCGTGCTGAAGCCGTTCCCGTTTCCGCACGTGATGCGAACGTTCGACCGGACGGCCGCACACGACGTCGCCGCGCGCATCGACGACGCGGACATCGTCGTGATCAACAAGGTGCGGCTCGACGCGGCGGCGCTCGCCGACGCGCGGAACCTGCGGATGATCGCGATTGCCGCCACCGGCACGGACCTCGTCGATCTCGCTGCATGCGCGGCACGCGGCATCGTCGTGAGCAACATTCGCGGTTATGCGGTCCGCACGGTGCCGGAGCACACGTTCGCGCTGATCTTCGCGCTGCGACGCAGCCTCCTGGCGTATCGCGATGCGGTGCGCGCGGGGCGCTGGCTCGACAGCGGGCAGTTCTGCTTCTTCGATCACCCGATCCGCGACCTGGCGGGCGCGACGCTCGGGATCGTCGGCGACGGGGTGCTCGGCCGCGCGGTGGCCGGGATCGCCCGTGCGCTCGACATGCGCGTACTGTTCGCGGCGCACGGCGATACCGCGGATGGTGACCATGTGCCGCTCGACACGCTGCTGCGCGACAGCGACGTGATCACGCTGCACTGCCCGCTTACACCCGCGACGCGCCACCTGATCGATGCGCAAGCATTCGCCCGGATGGCGCGCCGGCCGCTGCTGATCAACACGGCGCGCGGCGGCCTCGTGGACGAACGCGCGCTCGTCGACGCGTTGCAGTCGGGGCGGATCGCGGGTGCGGGATTCGATGTGGTGACACAGGAGCCGCTGCCGGCCGCGCATCCGTTCCACGCGATCCTGTCGCATCCGGCGTTCATCCTGACGCCGCACGTCGCGTGGGCGAGCGACGAGGCGATGCAGGCGCTCGCCGACCAGCTGGTCGACAACGTGGCCGCGTTCGCCGGCGGCGCGCCGCGGCATGTCGTGTGAGGCGGGCAGAAACGGAACGGCCCCGCTCGATTGCTCGAAGCGGGGCCGGCTGGATTCGGGGCTGCTTACGCCAGCGACTCGGCTCGTGGCGGGTTCGTGCATCCGCCCTGTCTTGCGGCCGGTTTCCGGATACCCGGTGAGCGCGGCTTCAAGGGATTCAGACCGCCGACGATGCAGGGCACGCCCGCAAAACCGCTCAGTACGCGGACATCTCGACGCAAGGATCGACCTTGGACGGCGAGCAGATCACCGAGTACTTCGCGCTCTCGCGCATCAGCGCTTCGCCTTCGTGCAGCGCGATCTTGATCTCGGGGTGACGCTCGTACGCGAGGAATGCCGAGCACACCACGGCGGACATCACGACGAGGGAAAACACAAATTTTTCAAGGGTTTGGAAGCGTTCAGGCATGGTCCGACCTTTCTCTTAGGCCGCCATTATATCTCGAAATAAGGGTTTTCCCTATAAGCCGGCCCGCATACCGAGGATGCCTTCGATCGGAATCGGGCCAGTGTTCGCGCCCTTTTTGGGGAGGGGAGCAGCGAGACCGCGAGGCCGATCAGGACGCGGCCGCGTACCGGCAGAGGGCGCCGAAGGCGTGCCGCCGGCCCATCACTGCGGCGCCGACGCGCCGCTTGCCGCATTGCCGGGCCACGCGTTGCCGATATGGTCGATCAGCGATTTCGCGGTGCCCGTCACGAGTGCCGCATCGACGCCCGACGTCTGCCACGAGCCGTCGGCGGCCTTCACGAAGGTCAGGTTCGCGCGCGACGGCGAGTAGTCGGCATTGCGCCACGTGACGACGACGTCGCACGCGTACGTACGATCGCCGAGCTTCTTGCAGTCGCCGTCGGGTTTGGCCGAGACGACATCGGCCGAGACAGGCAGCGGCTGGCCGAACAGCGCGTTCAGGCCGCCGTGGTTTTCCGCTTCGAGCGCGCGGCGCACGGCCGCGTCGACGTCGCTCGATCCGGGACCGTCGTGGAGCAGGTTGCAGGCGGCCAGCAGCGTCGTTGCGCCGGCGAGTGTCAGCAGCGTTTGAAACTTCATGGAGATCCGTCGATCGAGTGGAACGCCGCGTAGTCTGCAACGTCCGCGTTCCGGGCGCGGTATCCATTTGTAACCAATTGCACGGATGCCGCGCGCGACCGCTTGCCCCCTCGTCTACTGACGCTCCTGCTTCACGCGGCTGACCAGTTGCGTCGGGCTCACGAACTGCAGCGCGATCACGACCCAGACGAGCGTGATGGCCATGTAGATCATCGCCATCGCGTCGATCGACTGCGGCGCGCGCACGCCAGTCGAGAACACCGCGTAATACAGCGCGACGACGAGCGTCTGCGTGCTCGGCCCCGCGGTGAAGAACGTCAGCTCGAACATCCCGATCGTGCGCACCAGCACGAGCAGCCCGGCCGCGAGCATGCCGGGCACCAGCAGCGGCAGCAGCACGTAGCGGAAATAGCGCCACGTGTTCGCGCCGAAGATGCGCGCGGCGGCTTCGAGGTTCGGATCGATCTGCTCGATGAACGGCGTCATCACGAGGATCACGAACGGCAGCGCCGGCACGAGGTTCGCGAGGATCACGCCCGGCAGCGTGCCCGCGAGCCCGATCTTGTACATCACGGTCGCCATCGGGATCCCGTACGTGACGGGCGGCACCATCAGCGGCAGCAGGAACACCAGCAGCGCGAAGCGCTTGCCGCGAAACCGCACGCGCGCGAGCGCATATGCCGCCGGCACGCCGAGCGCGATCGACAGCAGCACGACCGCGCCGACGACTTCGACGGTCACCCACAGCACGCTCGCGAGCTGGAAGTCCGCCCAGGCCTTCGCGTACCAGTGCAGCGTGAAGCCTTGCGGCAGCGGCGTGCCGAACCAGCGCGTCGCGACCGAGTTCACCGCGACGGTCGCGATCAGCAGCAGCACGTTCAGCAGGAAGAACGCCATCAGCCCCCAGACGAGCGCCTTCCAGGCGCGGCCGGCGAGGTTGCCTTTCATCCGGTGCGGTTTCCTTGCGTCGACGGGCCGTGCATCGGGCGCGTCGTGCTTCGGCGGCCATGCGCGCGCGGCATGATTGTCGGTCGCCATCAGCCCTTGCCTCCCGTCACCGCGCCCGTGTAGAAGAAGCGGCGCGCGCCGAGCATCGACGCGACCACCAGCAGCTGGACGAAACCCATCACGATGGCGATCGCCGACGCGAGCGAATAGTCGTAGCTCTCGAACGCAGCCTCGGCGGCCGCGATCGAGATCACGCGCGTCGGCCCGGCCGGCGCGCCGAGCAGCACGGCCGACGGAAATACCGAGAACGCCTGCACGAACGACAGGCACGCGGCCATCGTGAGCCCCGGCACGAGCAGCGGCAGGTAGATCTGCCGGAACTGCTGCCACGGGTTCGCGCCGAGCGTGGCCGCGGCGCGCGCGAGCGTCGGGTCGATGCCGCTGATGTACGACAGCATCAGCAGGAACGCGAACGGAAAGCCCGACACGATCAGCGACAGCAGCACGCCCCAGTAGTTGTGCGTCAGGCGCACCTCGTCGGTGTACAGGTGCAGCCCCTGCAGCGCCTGCGGGAACCAGCCGTTCGGCCCGAAATACGTGAGCATCCCGTCGGCGACGAGCACCGTGCCGAGCGTGACGGGAATCACGAGCAGCGTCGTGACGAGCTTCTGGTACGGCGAGTGGCGGCGCAGCGCGAACGCGACGGGCACCGCGATGCCGACGTTGAGCAGCGTCGCCGGCACCGCGAGCTTCAGCGTGACGAGCACGGTCGGCCACATCGCGGTGTCGGTGAAGAACTGCACGTAGTTCGCGAGCGCGCCGCCGCCGTTCATCGGCTGGAACGACAGCACGAGGCCGTACGCGAACGGATAGACGAACAGCGCGGCGATGAACGCGAGCGCGGGCGTGACGAGCCACGCCTTCGCGTCGCGCGGCGCGCCGGACGCGAGCGTGCTCATGCCCGCTCCGCCGCGTAGACGAGCGTCCGGGCAGGCGCGACGCGCAGCCGCAACCGCTCGCCTTGCGCGAAATCGCCGGCGACGCGCGCCCAGATCGCGCCGAACGGCGTGACCGCACGGAGCAGCGAGTCGCGGCCGCCGTATTCGACCGTTTCGACGGTCGCGTCGAACGCGTTGTGGCTGCCTTCGTCCGCGCGCTCGATGTCGTCGGGGCGCAGCGCGACCACGACGTCCTTCGTATCGAAGCCGGCCATCGGGACGCCCGTGAGGCTGACGCCGCCGGCCGCGACCCGGACGTCGTCGCCGGCCATCCCCTCGAGCGTGAACGGCAGTACGTTGCGGTAGCCCATGAAGCGCGCGACGTGCAGGTTGCGCGGGCGCGTGTAGACGTCCTTCGGCGACGCGACCTGCTGCACGACGCCCTCCTTCATCACGACGATGCGGTCGGCCATCGACAGCGCTTCGTCCTGGTCGTGCGTCACATAGATCGTCGCGCGCTCGAGCTGCGTGTGGATGTGGCGGATCTCGGCGCGCATCTCGATGCGCAGTTTCGTGTCGAGGTTCGACAGCGGTTCGTCCATCAGCACGAGCGGCGGCTCGATCACGATCGCGCGCGCGATCGCGACGCGCTGCTGCTGGCCGCCCGACAGCTGCCCGGGCAGCTTGCCCTCATGGCCGACGAGCTGCACGAGTTCGAGCGCCTGCTGCGCGCGCCGCCGCGTTTCCTGCTTCGGCACGCCGCGCATCTTGAGGCCGAAGCCGACGTTCTCGAGCACCGACATGTGCGGAAACAGCGCGTAGTTCTGGAACACCATCCCGAAGCCGCGGCGCTCGGGCGGCAGCACGTCGATGCGCGTGTCGTCGAGCCAGATGCCGCCGCGCGTCAGCGGCTGCAGCCCCGCGATGCAGTTCAGCGCGGTCGACTTGCCGCAGCCCGACGGGCCGAGCAGCGCGATGAACTCGCCGCGCCGGATCTCGAGATCGAGGCCGTTCAGCGCGGCGACCTGCGCCCCTTGCGCATTGGTGAAACTGCGGCACACGCCGTCGAGCCGCAACCGTTCGAAACTGTGCTTCATTGCAGGGAACTCCCTCGACGCGGGCGCCGCGGCGCCCGCCGGTTCAGGCGTCACTTCGATTTCTGCGAACCGATCTCGCGATCCCACTTCTGGAACGCGGCGACCATCGCCTGTGCGCTGAGCGGCTGCACGTGCGGGCGATCGGCGAGCAGCTTCGCGTACTCGGGGCGGCCGAACTTGCGGACCACGTCCTGGCTGTGCGCGGGCGCCATCTCGAGCGTCACGCCCTTCACCGCCGGGCCCGGATAGAAATAGCCGTCGTCGTAGGTCATCGCCTGCTGTGCCGGTTCGAGCAGGAAGTTCATCAGCTTGAACAGCACGTCGAGCTTGTCTTTCGGCACGCCCTTCGGAATCACCATGAAATGCGCGTCGTTGACCCACGTCATGTCGTCGAATGCCTGGATCCGGAACTCGGTCGGCACGATGCCGAGCGCGCGCGGGTTGATGTCCCAGCCCGTGACGGTCACGGTCATGTCGCGCGTGCCTTCGCCGAGCTCCTTCATCACCGCCGACGTGCCGCCCGGGTAGTACGGCACGCAGTCGTTCAGCGCCTTCAGGAACGCCCAGGTCTTGTCCCAGCCGTTGATCGGGTCCTGCGGATTCTTGTCGCCGAGCACGTACGGCAGCCCCATCAGGAACGTGCGGCCCGGGCCGGAGTTCGCCGGCCGCGCATAGATCAGCTTGTTCGGGTGCGCCTTGCACCAGGCGAGCAGTTGATCGGGCGTCTTCGGCGGGTTGCCGACCTTCGCCGGGTTGTATTCGAGCAGCGGACCGGCCGGCATGTAGGTGACTTCGAGGCCGAAGCCTTGCGCGAGATCCTGCATCTTGCGCGGGCCGGGCGCGTATCTGTCGAGCACGCCGGGGAACGCGGCTGCATTGTCGGGCAGGAGCTTGAGCCACAGGTTCTGTTCGATGCCGGCGGCCAGCGCGTCGGTGCCCGTCAGCACGAGGTCGATGTCGGCGCGCCCCGCCGCCTGCATCGCCTTGATCTTGCCCGGCAGCTGCGGCGCCGGCGCATTCGTGAACGTGACGTTCGACACGAGGGTCGGGTTCTTGTCCCGGAACGCCTCGATGGCCTTCTGCGTGAGCTGGAGGTTGCCCGCGACGTCGACGATGTTCAGCGACACGGGCGCCGCAACGGCCGCCGCGGCAGACAGTGAGAAACCCAGTGCGAGTGCGATCCGGCGGACACGGCGAGCGATCGTGGTGGTGTTCATGTCTCCTCACTTCGGTCGGTGGATGGGACCTTTCTTTTCAGGAAATCATGACGGCGTTATACGATGTCGGTCAACAAAAAACCGTGGCGCGCGGGACGGGACTTTCCCTGACAAAACCCTTCCGCCGAGATACGATCCGACTGGAAGAGACTATTTCGGGGATCGCCATGCCGCGTGACGCGATACGTGTTAGGACATCATATGTCGCGCGGCGGATCGACTCATGCTGGACGACCGCCACGGGCCTGCCATCTGAATGATCCGGTAGAGAACGCTTTCAGCGCGGCCGCGACAATTCCCGGAGCGCATGGAAATATTCGGCCCGTTCCTCGCTCGTGACGCTCGCGTCGGCCATGTCGACCATGAGGTCTTCAAGGTCGGCGACGCGCGGAATCGAGATGCCCTGCCCCACCATGTCCGTCGACGCGCAAGTGAGGCCGGTGCGCGTGTTTGCGTCATCGAACGCTAACGGCTGCCTGCGTGCGGGGTCGGCCGACGCCTGCATCGATTCCGGGGATCGGCTACAGTGGGCGTTTTCGGCGCGCCCCGGCCCGCCGCCGTGCGTGGTCCATCGGAGCGCGCGGCAGTACGGACGGAGCGCGGAACATTCCCTTCGACGAGCGAACCTTCATGCCCGATCTGTCCGCCTTCCCGATCACGCAAAAGTGGCCGGCCCAGCATCCCGACCGTCTCCAGCTCTACTCGCTGCCGACGCCGAACGGCGTCAAGGTGTCGATCATGCTCGAGGAAACCGGCCTGCCATACGAGCCGCACCTCGTGCGCTTCGACACGAACGACCAGTTTTCGCCCGAATTCCTGTCGCTGAACCCGAACAACAAGATCCCGGCGATCATCGACCCGAACGGCCCCGACGGCAAGCCGCTGCCGCTGTTCGAATCGGGCGCGATCCTGATCTATCTCGCGGACAAGACCGGCCAGTTGATCCCGAAGGATCCCGCCGGCCGTTACGAGACGATCCAGTGGGTGATGTTCCAGATGGGCGGCATCGGGCCGATGTTCGGCCAGCTCGGCTTCTTCCACAAGTTCGCCGGCCGCGACTACGAGGACAAGCGTCCGCGCGATCGCTACGTCGCCGAGTCGAAGCGCTTGCTCGCCGTGCTCGACGCGCATCTCGCGAACCGCCAGTGGGTGATGGGCGACACCTATACGATCGCCGACATCGCGATCTTCCCGTGGGTGCGCAATCTCGTCGGCTTCTACGAAGCAGGCGACCTGGTCGGCTTCAGTGAATTCCGGAATGTGGCACGCGCGCTCGACGCGTTCGTTGCCCGCCCGGCCGTCGCACGCGGGCTCAATATCCCGGCACGCGGCTGAATCTGGGCGGCCCGCTGCAGGTGGCCGCTGTGTCGCTCAAGCCCGCCGCATTGTGCGGCGGGCTTTTTTTGTTCTTCGTGGAGTTCCGGGGGGACGTCGGGGAGGAATGTCGGCGTTCGGCCAGGAGCGGACCGTGGACCACGTCACCACACAGACAATCGAATGTCGGATCAACGTTAGTGAACGGACATTCGTATGCCTCGAAGAGCGAATGGTGGTTTTCTGTGTCGTTTGTGTTCGTTCAGCTGCGGTTAGTAGCGTCATTGCTTCGTAAATTCCCGATAACGGTACGTCTCGGCAACGAAATCGATGAATGCAACAGCCGAAGCTACCGCAAGGCGGGCGTGGCGCGGTTGTAGACCTCGATGCTGACCGTCACGTCCGTGGCCAGTGCCGTACAGCCCTCGCAATTGGGCTAGATTGTTTGTGAGTTGCGTGAGATTGCGTAAGATAAGTCGAATGTTATCGGCGCCCTTCGTTTCATCAGTGATCCCCTCGGGAACGAGTTGTAGTTCTTTCGCGACCTTTTTGGTCAGATCTCCAAGATCTTCTGACTTTGTGAACTCAACACCCCGCTTCGTCAAAAGCGTTTTGCAGCAGGTTTCGATAAGTTCTTTCGCGGTTCCAATTGCTAACGCTGGGTCGCGGTCCACGGCATGTTCCAAGCGTTCGATTTCTTTCGCCATCCAACCCGCGTCGAGTGCATCAGCCACAGTTCGAGCACGTGATACTGCCCGCGAGCCACTATGGGAAATTTGACGGTAAGCAAATCGCGGGCGGCCGGCGATACGCTCTTCTTCGTACAGTTCCCAATCAGCTTGGCGCAACTGCTCGTTGAAATGAGAAACCAGCTTAACAACTTCCTCTCTATCTGACCGCACAAGAGGATGCACTACCTCGCACAAAAACCGTAAGAAGCCATCCGCCGGGCCATCGATAAGATTGAAGCGAGTGTCGGAAAATAGCCAGTCGCGATCCCAGTCATTATTGTTGATGCAGTGCTGCCAAATATCTCCGGCGGCGTCTTTGAAGCGACTATCCGTAGAAGGCAGCTGCTGCAGATCGAACAGTCGACTCAGAAACTCCACGTCGTCGAGCTTACCAAACCAAGCCACGTCATCGAGACGTAACCCATCCAAAATGTTGACTCTGATTTGCCTTGGCAAATCGAGGCCCGCTACCCTCCAATCCTTTCGGAGCACCTTTTCTGGAACGATTTTGGCCGAATACCAGTCCTGGGTGTCTTGCTCGAGTATTGTCTTTAACCTTGCGGATATTTGTTCCTCTAACTGTGTTCGTTTGGTGCCGAGTCGGGCGAACTCCTGCGTCGGGATCTCGATCTGTACTTCCCAAATCTCGGTTCCGCCGTTCCAGTTGTCGTAACCTGTCTGCTCGGCCCGAGCGGGGTGCTTTCGTACAAGGTTGGCGGCTTCGGACATCCCCTCTGCCTCCAGCAAGGCGTAGACGGTCGCCAGAATCTCCTCCAGTCGCTCTTTCTCCATTCCATGCCTCTCGCAAAGGTAGTTGCCGTGACCGAAACTCAGGCAGCGGGATCGTTCTTGAGATATTGTGGCATGGGAAGTGCGGGATCGTGACTGTTTTGGAGCGGGAGATGTCCGCGCAAAGCGCGGCCGAGGCCTTGTAAAAACACAGTCCACGCTTGAAGTTCGAGAAAGGCGACCCGTCAGATGGCGTTGTATTTGGCCGCCGTTCTGTCGTTTGCCGCGGAGGCATTTGCAACCAGTCGCGCGCCTATGGTAGTGGACTGGCGAATGCTGAACGTTTAATCTTGCGAAAAACTTAAAATAATCCAACAGATGACATTCAATCGCCAAGTCCCATTCTTTGAGCGAACCCTTTCATGGAGACTCTTCAAGCGTCACCATACACACTTTAACCACATCTTCTGGGCTAACCGGGCCGCTTCCAAATTCGCATACGCGTCTACACGCCCATTTCAGCGGGGAGATCAGGCTTCGGTACTTTTTTCTTTGCAGAATGAACCTCAGCGCATGGCAACCACGCTAGGAGAGTGGGCCGACAACTATGCCGGCTTTAACAAGTGGACTCAGATGGCAGCGGTAATTGCAATTTGCGGCTATCTTGAAACATATCTTGCGCAGGTAGCGACTGCCGCATTGGAATCTCGCCCTGCACTTGTATTTGGGGGAACGATTCAGATAGATGGCGCAACCCTATTAAAAGCAAATAACAAATATGATTTCTATGTCCATACTGAACCTTTGGTGCGAGGGGATTGGCAAGCACGTATTTCCGCCTATACTCGCCTGTTCGGCCCATGCCCATTCTCGGGACAATTAAGCCGATTGGAGCGTCTTCGGTCGCTGCGAAACGATGCCGGTCACTCATTCGGTCGTGATATAAAGGTGATGAAATTTTCCGAAAGTAGCCTCGTGCAGCCACTTCCGAATATTGAGGATAAGGACATTCAGAGTTATCTAGAGTTGGCTGAATCGGTCGCCACAGCGACCGAATCTCACCTTGGACCAGCGTATGTTGGTTCATACGAAGTCATTCGACTGTTTCATACATGGCGTACTTCTCTGGACTCCGTTCCTAGAACTAGACGCGAACTGGCTCGGCACTTTAGTGAGTACTTCAACACCGTGACTGGCAATCCTTATGGCCGCAGTAGGGGCGAAGATCTTATTCGTTACTACGATCAGCTATGATGGATGGTGCGGCCGCATTTTCGGGGTATCGATCCGAATGTCGCACTCACATCGAAAGCGGCCACAGGCCTCATGTCCGTTCGGCTGTCCGCTCCGGGTCGGCAAGCGACGTCCACGATGCCTTTGTCGCCCGCACCGGGCGCCCGCATCAAGCCTCCGGCGCCGCACCTTCGAGACCGGCCAGCAGCTTTCCCAGCAGGTGCGACAACTGCGCCTGCTCCGCCTTCGACAATGCGGCCAGCAGCGCGCGCTGGTTCTCGATGTGGGCAACGACCGCATCGTCGATCAGCGCGCGACCCGTATCCGTCAGTGCGACGAGCGTGCCGCGCCCGTCGGCCGGGTTCGGCCGCCGCTCGACCCAGCCGGCCTTCTGCAGACGGTCGATGCGTGCGGTCATGCCGCCCGACGACATCATCAGCGCGTCGTACAACGCGGTCGGCGTCAGCGCGAACGGCGCGCCGCTGCGCCGTAGCGTCGCGAGCACGTCGAATTCGCCCGGCTGCATCCCGTAGCGCGCAAACAGCGGATTGAGACGGTCGCGCGCGATCACGAGCGCGGCTTCCTGCAGCCGCCCCATCACGACCATCGACGACGCGTCCAGATCCGGACGCTCGGCGCGCCATTGCGCGAGCGCATGCGCGGCTCGATCCATTAACCCTCCTCGGCTCACCAGTTATCTTGACGTCGAGATAAATCGGTATTTATCTTGATGTCGAGATACTTTACCTGAAAAACGCGCGGCGTCTCGACGGCAGCCGCGCACCGATATCGAGGGCCTCGTCGATGAATCGCTTCACTTCCCCGGGTTGGCGGCTGGCCGTCATCGTGCTGGTCGGGCTGAACCTGCGTCCCGTGCTCGCCGCGGTCGGCCCGCTGCTCGACATGATCCAGCGCACGACCGGTATCGGCGACGGCGCGGCCAGCCTGCTGACGACGATTCCGATCCTGCTGATGGGGCTCGGCGCACTGGGCGCGCGGCGCCTGCAGCGCGTCACCGGCATCGCGGGCGGTGTCTGGCTCGGCGTCGCGCTGATCGGGCTGGCCTGCGCATCGCGCATCGGCGCGCGGCACGCGTGGCTGCTGCTCGCGAGCGCCTGCTGCGCGGGCGTCGGGATCGCGACGGTGCAGGCGCTGCTGCCCGGTTTCGTGAAGGCGCATTTCGCGACGCGCATCGGCGGCGCGATGGGCGTCTATTCGACGTCGATCATGGGCGGCGCGGTGCTGGCGAGCGTGGTCGCGCCGTTCGCCGCGGCGCGCTGGGGCTGGCTCGCCGCGCTGGCCGGCTGGGCGCTGCCGGCCGCGGTGGCCGCGCTCGCATGGCCGCTCGCCAGCCGCGGCGGCGACGGCTTCGCCGCCGGGCCGGTCTCGACGTCGAATGCACGACCGTCGCGTTCGGCGCGTGCGTGGCGGCTCGCGCTGTTCTTCGGGATCGCGACGGGCGCCTACACGCTCGTGCTCGCTTGGCTGCCGCCGTATTACATGCGGCTCGGCTGGTCGCCGACGGCGGCCGGCAGCCTGCTCGGCGGCGTGACGCTCGCGGAAGTTATCGCGGGGCTGACGATCTCGGCAACGATCGACCGCCTGCCCGATCGCCGGCCCGCGCTGCATGCGGCGATCGCGTCGCTGTTCGCGGGGTTGCTGGCGATGCTGGCCGCACCCGACGCGTTCGCGCTGCCGGCCGCGCTGCTGCTCGGCGCGGGGATCGGCGCGTTGTTTCCGCTGTCGCTGATCGTCACGGTCGACCATGCGGCAACGCCGGCCGACGCTGCATCGCTGACAGGGTTCGTGCAGGGTGTCGGCTATCTGGTCGCCGGGTTGTTCCCGTTCGCGGCCGGGCTCGTGCGCCAGCATCTCGCGGACCTGACGCCCGCGTGGATCGCGATGGCGTGCCTGTGTGTCGCGCTGTTCGCGCTGGCGGCCGGGTTTGCGCCGCGGCTGGCGCGGCAGACGGCGCAGGCCTGAGCGGCCCGTCCGCCGGGCCGGCGTGATCAGCCCGCGCTCGCGTACAGCGTCGAATCCGCGAACCCGTCGGCATCGAGCACGCGCCCGATCAGGATCAATGCGGTGCGCTCGATCTGCGTGCCGCGCACCTTGTCGACGATGTCCGCCAGCGTGCCGGTCACGCGCTCCTCGTCGGGCCAGCTCGCGCGATAGATCACCGCGACCGGGCAATCCGCGCCGTAGTGCGGCAGCACTTCGTCGACGATGCGCGCGAGATGGCGCACGCCGAGATGGATCGCGAGCGTCGCGCGGTGCGCGGCGAGCGAACCGAGCGCCTCGCCTTCCGGCATCGTGGTCTTGCCCGCGAAGCGCGTGAGGATCACCGTCTGCGCGACGCCGGGCAACGTCAGCTCGACGCCGAGCGTCGCCGCGCACGCGGCCGTCGCCGTCACGCCCGGCACGATTTCGTACGGAATCCCGAGCGCCTTCAGCCGGCGGATCTGCTCGCCGATCGCGCCGTACAGCGACGGGTCGCCCGAATGCACGCGTGCGACGTCCCGCCCTTGCGCATGCGCGTCCGCGAGCAGCGCGACGATCGCGTCGAGGTCGAGCTCGGCCGTGTTGACGACCTGCTCCGCGCGATGACCGTCGAGCACGGCCGCGGGCACCAGCGAGCCCGCATACAGGATCACCGGGCACGTGCGCACGAGGCGCTGGCCCTTCACCGTGATCAGCTCGGGGTCGCCGGGCCCCGCGCCGATGAAATACACCGTCATCGAAAATTCTCCGTCAATACGTTGGATGATCCGCTGCGCGGCGTCAAACGCGCGCGGCCGGATCGAGTGCGTCGAGCAGTGCCGCGACCGAATCGAACGCCCGGTCGGCATCGGGCAGCGACGGCCGGCGCAGCATCACGACCGGCACCCTGCGTTCGCGCGCGACATCGAGCTTGGCCTCGGTGGCCGCTCCGCCACTGTTCTTGCTGACGACGACGTCGATGTCCGTCAGCGCGAACAGCGCACGTTCGCCGTCGAGCGTGAACGGCCCGCGCGCGGCGATGACCTGCGCATGCGCATTGCCGGGATGCGCGTCGAGGCAGCGCACGAGCCAGAACTGGTGCGGCGGGATCGTATCGAGGTGCGCGAGCGGTTCGCGGCCGAGCGTGAACAGCGGCCGCCTGAACGGCGCGAGCGCGGCCTCGATGCCGGCCCAGTCGTCGACCATCCGCCAGTCGTCGCCCGGTTGCGGCGTCCAGGGCGCGCGGCGCAGCGCCCATAGCGGTACGCCCGCGTCGCGCGTCGCGGCAGCGGCGTTCGCGCTGATTTGCGCGGCATACGGATGCGTGGCGTCGATCACGAGGCTGATCTCGGCGTCGCGAAGATACGCGGCCAGGCCGGCGGCCCCGCCGAAGCCGCCGACGCGCACGTCGCAGCGCAGGTCGTCCGGCACCTTGCCGAGACCGGCCAGGCTGTAGACGTGATGCGGGCCGAGCGCGCGTGCGATCTTCAGCGCGTCGCCGGTGCCGCCGAGCAGCAGGATGCGCATGCTCATCGCGCTTCCCCGACGAAGCGGCCCTGCCGGTCGATCGCGAACATCTCGACGGCGACCGACGGCGGCACGATGTCGCGTGCGACCCGCAGCGCCTGCGCGCAGACGAGATCGCCGAGCGGCACGCCGTCGGCCAGGGCGAGCTTCAGCGCTTCCTGGCTCGTGTTCGCGGCGCGCATCGCGGCCTGCAGCGCCTCGCTCGCGCCGGCTTCTGCCGCCCATTGCGCGAGCAGCGGCAGGTCGATGCTCGAATGGCGGCTGTGCAGGTCGAGATGGCCCGCCGCGAGCTTGCTGAGCTTGCCGAATCCGCCGCACATCGACAACCGCGCGACCGGTGCGCGGCGCAGGTGCTTGAGCACCGCGCCCGCGAAATCGCCCATCTCGATCAGCGCCATGTCGGGCAGGCCGTAGTGTGCGCGCATCGCGTCCTCGCTCGCGTTGCCCGTGCACGCGGCGATATGCGCGATGCCGTTGGCGCGCGCGACATCGATCCCCTGGTGGATCGATGCGATATAGGCCGAACACGAGAACGGCCGCACGATGCCCGTCGTGCCGAGGATCGACAGCCCGCCGACGATGCCGAGGCGCGGGTTCATCGTCTTCAGCGCGAGCGCCTCGCCGCCCTCGACGCCGATCGTCACGTCGAAGCCGCCTGCGTAGCCGTGCTCGGCTGCGAGGGCCTCCAGATGCGTCGTCATCATCTGGCGCGGCACCGGGTTGATCGCCGGTTCGCCGACCGGCAGCGTCAGCCCCGCGCGCGTGACCGTGCCGACGCCCGGCCCCGCGTGAAAGCGCACGCCGGCCGCGGCCGCGAGCGCGACACGCGCGAAGATCAGCGCGCCGTGCGTGACGTCCGGATCGTCGCCGGCATCCTTGATCGTGCCGGCTTCCGCGCCGTCGGCCGTGAGGCGGCAGAACTCGAGCCGCATCATCACGCGCTGCCCTTTCGGCAGCACGATCTCGACCGCGTCGTCCGCCCGGCCCGCGAGCAGCAGCCGCGCGGCCGCGAGCGACGTCGCGGTCGCGCAGCTGCCGGTCGTGTAGCCGAACCGCAGCGGCGCGGGCTGTTCGGGGGTTTCGTCGCGCATCACGCGTCCGTTGCGTTCGCCGGGTTCGATGCGCCGGCTATGTCGATCGCATCGGCCGCCTCGACCCTGTCGGCCGCGTCGGGCTTGCGCACGTCGTACAGCGTGACGGGCAGCGGCTGGCGCCACGTGTCGAAGCGGCCGAGCGGTTCCGCATGCGCGAGCGACACGCGCGTGAGCGTGCCGCCGTGCGCGTCGCGCCACGCGGCGAGCGCCATCTCGCCCTGCAGCGTGACCGCATTCGCGACGAGCCGGCCGCCGGGTTTCAGCGCGGCCCAGCACGCGTCGAGCACGCCGGGCGCCGTCGCACCGCCGCCGATGAAGATCGCGTCGGGCGTGGCGAGTCCTGCCAGCGCGTCGGGCGCGCGGCCCGCGACGAGCTGCAGGCCCGGCACGCCGAGTGCGTCGCGGTTGTGTTCGATGAAGCGCTGCCGTTCCGCATGCGCCTCGACCGCGATCGCCTGGCAGGATGGATGCGCACGCATCCATTCGATGCCGATCGAGCCACTGCCCGCGCCGACGTCCCACAGCAGCTCGCCGGGTGCGGGCGCGAGGCGCCCGAGCGTCATCGCGCGCAAGTCGCGCTTGGTGAGCTGGCCGTCGTGGCGGTATGCATCGTCGGGCAGGCCCGGCGTGAGCGCGCGGCGCGGCGCGTCGGGGCCGGCCCGGCAGTCGAGCGCGACGAGATTGAGCGCGGCCGTTTCGGTGACTTTCCAGTCCTGCGCGAGGCCGTCGACGCGCCGTTCGAGCGGGCCGCCCAGATGTTCGAACACGCTGATGCGCGTCGGCCCGAAGCCGCGTGCGGCGAGTTCGGCCGCGACGGCGGCCGGCGTGCGGCCGTCGGCGCTCAGCACGAACAGGCGCCGGCCCGGCAGCAGATGACGCGCGAGCGTCGCGAGCGGACGGCCGACGAGCGACACCGCGCCGACGTCCTGCAGCGCCCAGCCGAGGCGTGCGGCCGCGAGGGACAGCGACGACGGCGCGGGCAGCACGCGCCATTCGTCGGGAGAAAGCTGGCGCGCGAGCGTCGCGCCGACGCCGAACAGCATCGGGTCACCGCTCGCGAGCACGCAGACGGGCGAGCCGCGCCGCGCGAGCACGCCCGCGAGATCGAACGGCGACGGCCACGCTTCGCGCGCGGCCGGCAACCGCGCGGGCAGCATGTCGAGATGCCGCTTCGCGCCGACCACGCGCGTCGCGCCGAGCAGCGCGCGTCGCGCATTGCGCCCGAGCCCCGCGTAACCGTCGTCGCCGATGCCCACTACCGTCAGCCACGCCGTCATGCACCCTTCCCCATCGTTCGATTTCATCCAGTGTGTTGCGATGCGCGGCCGTTGCGCCGCCGCGCGTCGATCCGGCGATTGCCGTCGGCGCCGACTGCCCGGCGCGGGACGCGCCAGCGGTGTCGGCCAGGCCCGCGCGATCCGCATGGCGAACAGCTGGCCCCGCCCAGTTTCATCGTCGCGGACACCGGCGTGTCGCCGATCCAGTGCCGAGCCGCCAATCGTACCATCCGCGCTGCCGCGCGCAGGTCGTCGCAGCCATGCTGCGACACGGTTGCGACGCACATGGCCGATGTCGGGCCGGTGCCGAAATCGGGTATCCTACGGCCGTTCGTTCGCCGGTGCCCTTCGGGGCCGAAGAGGGAACACAGGGCGCGCCGCGCGCCGCTGTGGCTGCCCCCGCAACTGTAGACAGCGAGCCGATCTCCCCCTCATGCCACTGGTTTCACCGGGAAGGCCGGGAGCCGGCGCCGACCTGTCAGCCAGGAGACCTGCCGGCCAGAAAGTGCGTGCGTGCCAGTCGGCGTCGGGCGGGGTGTACCGATGCGTTGGCCGCGGCGCGACACTGTCCCGGTATCCCGTTGAGTTCCGCCCCCGATTCGATTCCTGCGTCGCCCGTCGTGCGCCCGTCGGCCTGCCCGGGGCTCGTGCGCGTGGTCGCGGCCGCCGATGGCGGGCTGTGCCGGGTCAAGCTGCCGGGCGGCCGGCTCGATGCGCGCCAGGCGCGTGCGATTGCCGCCGCCGCCCGCGCGTACGGCTCCGGCGCGATCGACGCGACCAATCGCGCGAATCTCCAGCTGCGCGGCATTCGCGACAGCGCCGCCGATGCGCTGACGCGCGCATTGCTCGAGGCGGGGCTCGGCCCGCGCGTCGACGCAGCCGCAGGCGCGGTCGACGAGACGGCCGCGCTCGCCGCGAGCGACGACGTCCGCAACCTCCTGCTCAGCCCGCTCGCCGGGCACGATCCCGCCGCGCTCGTCGACAGCCGCGCGCTCGCGATGCCGCTGCTCGACATGCTGGCCGGCGAGCCGCGCCGCGGCGAGCTGTCGCCGAAATTCTCGATCCAGCTCGACGGCGGCGAAGCGGTTGCGGCGCTCGATCACCCGCACGACATCTGGCTGGCCGCCTGGCGCCGCGCGGACGGCGCGGTACGCGTCGCGGCCGGGCTGGCCGGCTGCCCGCCGGCCGCGCGGGACGACCGGCCCGCATCGGTCGACGTGTCGCCCGATCAGGCCGTCGCACTGGTTCGCGCACTGCTGCTCGCGTTCCTCGATCTCGCGCCGGCCGACGTCACGCGGATGCGCGCCGTGCTCGCGACCGCCGGCGAATGCGCGTTGCTCGCACGCGCGCAGCACTACCTGCCCTTCCCGCTCACGGCCGATCCCGCGCTCGCCGGCTGGCGGCGCACGCGCACCGACCCGGCGCTGCGTTTCGGCATGCGCGCGTCGCGCGATGCGGCATGCTGCAGCGTCGGCGCGCAATGCGTGCTCGGGCGGCTCGACGCGACACAACTGGAACGGCTCGCCGCGCTGGCCGAAGCCGACGGCGACGGCACGTTGTCGATGACGCCGTGGCAAGGCGTGTTTCTCCACGGCGTGCCGAACGAACGCGCCCCGGCCACGTTGGCGGCACTGGCGTCGCTCGGCCTCGTCTGCGCATCGTCCGACCCGCTGGCGACCCTCGTCGCCTGCACCGGCAGCACGGGCTGCGCGAAAGCGCGGGCCGACACGAAACACGACGCGCTCGCCCTCGCCGCGCGCATCGGCCATCCGGTCGACGTGCACCTGACCGGCTGCGAGCGCCACTGCGCGCTGCCGCATCCCGCGGCGCACACGCTCGTCGCGGTGGCGCCCGCGCACTACGACCTTTACCGGCGCGACGCGGCCGCGGGCCTTGGCGCCCCGCTCGCGCGCCATCTGACGATTGACCAGGCCGCGGCCCGTTTGACGGACGCGCGGCACAGCCAGGACACCACCGATGCTTGACTACATTCGCGACGGGCAGGAAATCTACCGCCAGTCGTTCGCGACGATCCGCGCCGAGGCCGACCTGTCGCGCGTTCCGCCCGACCTCGAGAAACTCGCGGTGCGCGTGATCCATGCGTGCGGGATGGTCGACGTCGTCTACGACCTGCGCTTTTCGGCTGGCGCCGGCACGGCCGGCCGCACCGCGCTCGCGGCCGGCGCGCCGATCCTGTGCGACGCGCGGATGGTCGCCGAAGGCATCACGCGCGCGCGGCTGCCGGCCGACAACCGCGTGATCTGCACGCTCGGCGAGCCGGAGGTGCCCGATCTCGCGCGCCATCTCGGCAACACGCGCTCGGCGGCGGCGCTCGAACTGTGGCGTCCGCATCTCGCGGGCAGCGTCGTCGTGATCGGCAATGCGCCGACCGCGCTGTTCCACCTGCTCGACATGATCGACGCCGGCGCGCCGCGTCCCGCGTTGATCCTCGGTTTTCCGGTCGGTTTCATCGGCGCGGCCGAATCGAAGGCGATGCTCGATGCCGACAGCCGCGGCGTGCCGTACGTCGCGCTGCTCGGCCGGCGCGGCGGCAGCGCGATGGCCGCCGCCGCGGTCAACGCACTGGCGACGGAGGTCGAATGACGACCATGCGCGGCCGGCTGTTCGGGGTCGGTGTCGGCCCCGGCGATCCCGAACTGATGACGATCAAGGCGCTGCGCGTGCTGCAGGCGGCGCCCGTGGTCGCGTATTTCGTCGCGAAGGGCAAGAAGGGCAATGCGTACGGCATCGTCGAAGCCCACCTGCTCGACGGGCAGACGCAACTGCCGCTCGTCTATCCGGTGACGACCGAAGTGCTGCCGCCGCCGCTCTGCTACGAGACCGTGATCGCCGACTTCTACGACACGGCCGCCGAGATCGTCGCCGCCCATCTCGACGCGGGACGCGACGTCGCGGTGATCTGCGAAGGCGACCCGTTCTTCTACGGCTCGTACATGTACCTGCACGACCGCCTCGCGCCGCGCTACGACACCGAGGTGATCCCGGGCGTCTGCGCGATGCTCGGCGGCACGGCCGTGCTCGGCCAGCCGCTCGTCTATCGCAACCAGAGCCTGTCGGTGCTGTCCGGCGTGCTGCCCGAGCATGAACTGCGCGAGCGGCTCGCGCGCGCCGACGCGGCCGTCGTGATGAAGCTCGGTCGCAATTTCGACAAGGTGCGGCGCGTGCTCGACGAACTCGGGCTCGCGAAGCGCGCGCTGTACGTCGAGCGCGCGACGATGGCGAACCAGCGCATCGTGCCGCTCGACGCAGTCGATCCGATGGCGTCGCCGTATTTCTCGCTGCTCGTCGTGCCGGGGGAAAAATGGCAAGGATGACGACCCCGCCGGCGATCGTGATCCTCGGTGCCGGCGCGCTCGACACCGCGCGACGCATCCAGGCGCGCTATCCGGGCGCTAGCGTGCATGGCCTCGCGTCGCGCGTCGATGCCGACGTGCGGTTCGACGAACTCGGTGCGCACCTGCGCGAACTCTACGCACGCGGCCTGCCGATCGTCGCGCTGTGCGCGGCCGGCATCGTGATCCGCTGCCTCGCCCCCGCGCTCGCGGACAAGGGCGTCGAGCCGCCCGTGCTCGCGGTTGCGGAAGACGGGTCGGCCGTCGTGCCGCTGCTCGGCGGGCTGACGGGCGTCAACGTGATCGCGCGCGAAATCGCCGCATGCGTGGGCGTCGCGCCGGCGATCACGACCAGCGGCGAACTGCGTTTCGGCGCATGCGTGCTCAATCCGCCCGACGGGTATGCGCTCGCCGATCTCGCGCAGGGCAAGCGCTTCGTGTCCGACCTGCTCGCGGGCGCATCGACGCGTGTCGACGGCGCGGCGGCGTGGCTCGACGATGCCGCGCTGCCGCGCGACGACGCGGCCAAGCATGCGATTCGCGTGACGCCCGACGCATGGCGCGGCACGCACGACGAACTCGTGATCCATCCTCGCAGCGTGGTGGTCGGCATCGCAGGCGATGCCATGCACGCGCACGAGGCGCTTGCCACACGCATCGCCGCCATGCTCGACGCACAAGGTCTCGCGCGGCTGGCACTCGCGGCCCTCGTCGCGCCGGCGTCGTCGATCGGCGAACCCGCGCTGGAGGAAGCCGCGCGGGCACTCGACGTGCCGCTGCGTTTCGCCGATGCCGACGGCAGCGCGCCCGCCGATGCAGCCGCGCTGCTCGGCCGCACGTTGCGTGTCGCGCATACGCTGCGTCCGGTATCGAACGGTCTCGCGTGCGCGGTCGCGTCGCATCCGGTCGATCCCGCCACGCTCGGCCGCGCGCGCGGCCGCCTGACGGTGCTCGGCCTTGGCCCGGGCGGCGCCGCGTGGCTCACGCCGGCCGCTCGCGCCGCGCTCGCCGAAGCGACCGACATCCTCGGCTACACGACCTACGTGAACATGGCCGGCCCGTTCCGCGGCGACCAGCGCGTGCACGGCACCGACAATCGCGAGGAAATGCAGCGCGCGCGCCATGCGTTCGAACTCGCGGCCGAAGGCAGGCGCGTCGCGGTCGTGTCGTCGGGCGACCCCGGCGTGTTCGCGATGGCCGCGGCCGTGCTCGAAGCGCTCGACGACACGCGCGACCCGCAATGGGCCGCGGTCGACCTGCGCGTGGAGCCCGGCATCTCGGCGTCGCTCGCGACGGCCGCGCAGGCCGGCGCGCCGCTCGGTCACGACTTCTGCGCGATTTCGCTGTCGGACAACCTGAAGCCGTGGGACGTGATCGAGACGCGCCTGCGGCATGCGGCGCAAGCCGACCTCGTGATGGCGTTCTACAACCCGATCTCGCGTGCGCGGCCGTGGCAGCTCGACCTCGCGCTCGACCTCGTGCGTGCGCATCGCGCCGCCGATACGGTGGTCGTACTCGGCCGCGACATCGGCCGGCCGGGCGCGACGCTCGCGACGACGACGCTCGGCGCGCTGCGCGGCGACCAGGTCGACATGCGGACGATGGTGATCGTCGGCTCGTCGACGACGCGGCGCTTCGCGATCGGCAACGCGCGCGAATGGGTCTATACGCCGCGCTGGTATCGCTGATCGCGGTTACCGCGGCAGCGTGACGGTGCGCGCGTCGGCATGCGTAAGGCCGGATGCGCCGCCGGTACGCCAGAACCGGTACACGAGCACGCCGACCGCGGCCTGCGCGACGACTACGAACGCGACGCAGCCGGCCCAGCCCCAGCGATGCCAGCCGGGCACCGGCAGGATCGAGCCGAGACTGCCGCCGAAGTAATAGCAGGACAGGTAGATGCCGATCGCCGTCGAGCGTGCGCTCGACGCCGCCTGCGAAATGAACGTGTTCGCCGACGCCTGCTCGACGAATACGGCGGTCGAGCTGAGCGCGAGGCCGGCCAGGATCACCGGCACGCTGTCCGACAACGTCAGCAACGCTCCGCCGATCGCGAGCGCGGCCGCGGCGAGCCCCGGCGCGCGCGGGCCGCGATGCCGCGCGAGGCGCCCGGCCAGCGGCGTCACGACCACCGCGACCAGGAACACCGCATAAATTGCGCCGATCTCGACCGTGTCGAAGCCGAACGGTGCGCGCGTGAGCCGCAGGCCGATGAACGTGAACGTCGCGACCTGCGACGCGAGCACGCATGCGCCGATCGCGAATGACGCGAGCAGCGGGCCGCGCATGACGAGCCGCGACGACGGCCCCGCCTCCGCATCGTTGCCGGACGCCTGCCGCGCAACCGCACCGGATGCCGGCAGGCTCGCGTAGATCGCGACGCCCGTGACGAGACACAGCGCCGCGACGACATCGAGCGCATGCCGCCAGCCCCACATCGACGTCAGCAGGTTCGTGACGAAGCGGCCGGCGAACCCGCCGAGCGTCGTGCCGGCGACGAACAACGCACCGATCTCGGCCGACGTGCCGCGATCGAAGCGCTCTCCGATATAGGCGATCGACAGCGCGAAGATGAACGGCATGACCAGCCCGGCCGCAAAGCGCGCGCCGAGAAACGACGCGAAACCCGCCGCATGTGCGGACCACACGACCGGCAGCGCGACGGCCACCGCCGCCAGCGAGATCGCGATGCGACGCTCGATGCGCGCGGCCAGCACGCCGACGAACGGCGCGATAATGGCGACGGCCGTCGTGGTCGCGCTGACGCCCTGCCCCGCGCGTTCCGCGCTGACGCCGAACGTCGCCGCGAGTGCGTGCAGGATGCCCTGCGTCGAATAGAGATTGAGAAACGCGGCGAAACCGCAGAGAAAGAATGCGATGCGTGTGGTCCTGTCGTTCATCGGAAATGCCTCGTCATCGATGCCGCCAGTCTGACGAGCGCGCCACGCGTGCGCCAATACCGTTTTCACCGCCATTGATACCGGAACGACAACAATGCTCGACCTGCGCCGCCTCCGCTATTTCGTGGTCGTCGCCGACGAACTGCACTTCGGCCGCGCGGCATTGCGCCTGCGCGTCGCGCAGCCGCCACTGACGCGCCATATCGCCGCGCTGGAAAGCGAGCTCGGCGTGCGGCTGTTCGAGCGTTCGACGCGCGCGGTGCGGCTCACGCCGCAAGGCGAACTGTTCCTCGAGCATGCACGCCACGTCGTCAGCGCGGCCGTCGAAGCCGAGGCGAGCGCGCGCAAGATCGCGCAGGGCATCGCCGGGCGCATCGTGATCGGCTACGCGAGCGCGATTCCGATGTCGGACACGTTCCCTGATGTGATCCGCGCCGCGAGCCGCACGATGCCCGACGTCGAACTCGCGTTCCGTGAAGCGGCGACCACCAGCCAGCGCCGGCAGATCGCCGACGGCGCGATGGACGTCGGCTTCGGCTGGGCGTGGGACGGCGCGCCCGGCGTGCCGGTCGCGTCGATCGTCGTGTCGCGCGAGCCGCTCGTCGCGGCCGTGCCGGCCGGCCATCCGCTCGCGGGCCGTGCGCGCCTCGACGTTGCGGAACTGGCCGACGCCACCTTTGTCACCTTTCCGCCCGGTTACGGTTCGGCGTTGACCGCCGCGCTGGACGACCTGTGCGCGCGTGCCGGATTCTCGCCGCGGCTCGGCGCGACCGCCGCGCAAATCACGACGCTCGTGTCGCTGGTCGCCGCCGAACGGGGGATCGCGATCGTGCCGGCCTTCACGGCGACGCTGCAGCGCGCCGGTGTCGTCTACGTGCCGCTCGCCGGCGCGCGCGCGGTCGAGCAGATCGTGTCGTGGAACGCGCCGTTTTCGTCGGCGTGCGTCGAGCGCTTCGTTGCGCTGGCTCGTTCGCTGGCGCAGCCGGCATCGACGTAAGCGGCACGTATCGCGCCGCGGGCACCGATCGGGAAAATCGCCCGCCCCGCGTTGCACGACCGTGTCGAATCGGCAAGATCGTTACGTATCGGGAATCAAATAACAAAAAGAACACCTAACCATTCACTATTCGCCGCGAATCCTCCAAGATGAGCACGCTGCCGGCCGGGCATGCCCGGTCGCCCAGCCGGCAGCGATACGCAGGCCAGCGTATCCCTCTTCCACTTGGAGAACACAATGAACAACAATCTGTTGCCGCGTTTCATCCCGCGTGCACTTGCCGCGGGTTGTCTGCTTGCCGTGGCGAGCGTGTCCCAGGGTGCCGGCGTCTATGCGCCCTTCGTCGACGTGACGCTCTATCCGACGCCGCTCGTCGATCAGATCGGCGTCCGGCAAGGCATCCAGCAATTCACGCTCGCGTTCGTGGTCGCGGGCAACGGCTGCGTGCCGTCGTGGGGCGGCGTGCAGCCGATCGGCAACGGCGCGAGCGGCGGCCTCCTGACAGCGCTGTCGACGTCGATCGCGAGCTACCGCGCGAAAGGCGGCGAAGTCGCCGTCTCGTTCGGCGGCGCGAACGGCACGCCGCTGATGCAGGCGTGCTCGACGGTCCCCGCGCTGAAGGCGGCCTACCAGACCGTGATCGACACGTACGGCCTCACGCACATCGATTTCGACATCGAAGGCGCGTCGCAGCAGGACACGGCCGCGGTCGCGCGCAACTTCCAGGCCGTCGCGCAACTGCAGTCCGACTACGCGGCGAAGGGCAAGCCGCTGCACGTCACGCTGACGCTACCGACGATGCCGACCGGACTCACGCAGGACGGCCTGAACGTCGTCAACGCGGCGCTCGCGAATCGGGCCGCGTTTGATGCGGTCAACGTGATGGCGATGGATTACGGCCCCGCGAACATCGACATGGGCGCCGCCGCGATCAGCGCCGCGC
Source organism: Burkholderia sp. YHN3-13 (assembly GCF_055810675.1). NCBI lineage: Bacteria > Pseudomonadati > Pseudomonadota > Betaproteobacteria > Burkholderiales > Burkholderiaceae > Burkholderia > Burkholderia sp. YHN3-13. The sequence continues at coordinate 60,883 of NZ_JBVVNQ010000008.1, forward strand.
AGGCGCTGTACGCGCAGCTCGACACGGCGTTCAAGTCGGCCGGCCAACCAAAAACCCATGCGCAGCTCTGGCAGATGGTCGGCGTCACGCCGATGATCGGCGTGAACGACGTGCAGGGTGAAACCTTCACGCTCGCGAATGCGCAAAGCGTGGTGAACGCGGCGATCGGCAACGGCTACGGTTTCTTCGGCAACTGGTCGGTCGGCCGCGATCAGGCGTGCCCGTCCGGCGGCACGTATGCGTCGCCGACCTGCTCGGGCGTCGCGCAGCAGCCGTACGCGTTCGCGACGATCTTCAGGCAGATCGACGGCAAGTGGGGCGCGGGCGTCACGCAGGATCCGAACTACGGCGGCGGCTCGGACGGCGGCACGCCGCAGCCCGGCGCGCCCTGGGCGGCCGGCCAGGTCTATACGGCCGGCGCGACGGTCACCTACCAGGGCACGACGTACCAGGCGCAGTGGTGGACCCAGGGCGACGTGCCCGGCCAGGCGGCCGTATGGAAGCCGGTCGGCGGCGGCTCGCCGGTGTGGTCGGCGACGACCGCCTACCCGGGCGGCACCTGCGTGATGTACCAGGGCGCGAAGTACTGCGCGAAATGGTGGACACAGGGCGACAACCCGAGTGCGGGCGGCGTGTGGGTGAAGTCGTGATGAAGTCGTGATGCCGCGACGCGCGGCGGGCCGTTTCCGGCGCAGCAGGATCGTGCGCCGGCGGGCGGCCCTACCCGCGCGCGTGCTCGGCCAGCAGCCGCGCCTTCGCGTCGACGAGCAGCGCCGCGTGCGCGTCGCGCTGCTGGCGAATCCGTTCGGTCGGCCCGACGACCGACAGCCCGTACCAGTCGCCGTCGAGCGTCAGCGCGACCGCGATCGCCGACAGCTCGGGCGCGCTCTCGCCGAAGTTCTCGGCCCAGCCGAGTTCGCGAAACCGCGCGGTCTGCGCGACGAGCGCCGGCAGGTCGGCCACCGTCGCGTCGGTAAAACGTTCGAACGGCAGTTGCATGCCGAGCGCCTGCTGCGCGTCGCCGGCGAGTTCCGCGAAGATCGCCTTGCCGATCGAGTTCGCATGCAGCGGGCGCAGCTCGCCCGGCTGGCGCGTATAGCGGATCGCCTGCTCCGACTCGACGACGTCGAGATACGTGACCGACACGCCCTGGATCTTGCCGAGCACGGCTGTCTCGCGGCTCGCGTCGCGCAGCGCGACGAGGTGCGGGTGCACGATGTCGACGACGGGATCGGTCGCGTCGATCGCGGCGGCGATCGTCTGCAGGCGCCGCGTCGGGTAGTAGCCGCCGCGCTTGCGCACTTCGTACAGATAGCCGCGGCTCACGAGCGTGCGCGCCATCGCGAGGCAGCTCGACGGCGGCACATCGAGCAGGCGCGCGAGTTCGGCGAGCGGCAGTGGCCGCCGTTCGGCGGCGAACAGCTCGAACAGGTCGAGCGTGCGGGCAACGAGTTTGACGTCCATGACGAGCGCTTGAATCGAAACGGGAAACCGCGCGCCGGGCGAGCCGCCGCGCGTCAGTACGACTTCGGCAGCCCGAGCACCTTCTCCGCGATGTAACACAGGATCAGTTGCGGACTCACGGGCGCGAGCCTCGGAATCATACACTCGCGCAGGTAGCGCTCGACATGGTATTCCTTCGCGTAACCCATCCCGCCGAGCGTCGCGACCGCCGTCTGGCACGCCTGGAACGCCGCTTCCGCGCCGAGGTATTTCGCCGCGTTCGCCTCCGCGCCGCACGACTGCCCCGCGTCGTAGCGCGCCGCGGCCTTCATCACCATCAGCCACGCGGCCTCGAGCTGCATCCACGCCTGCGCGAGCGGATGCTGGATCGACTGGTTCTGCCCGATCGGCCGACCGAACACGACGCGCTCGCACGCATACTGCGTCGCGCGGCGCAGCGCGGCCTGCCCGAGCCCGATCGCCTCCGCCGCGATCAGGATCCGTTCGGGATTCAGCCCGTGCAGCAGGTAGCGGAAGCCGTCGCCTTCGTTGCCGATCAGGTCGTCGCGCGACACGCGCAGGTTGTCGATGAACAGCATGTTCGAATCGACGGCCTTGCGGCCCATCTTCTCGATCTCGCGTACCTCGACATGCGAACGGTCGAGGTCGGTGTAGAACAGGCTCAGCCCGTCGGTCGGCTTCGCGACCTGGTCGAGCGGCGTCGTGCGCGCGATGATCAGCATCTTGTTCGCGACCTGCGCGGTCGAGATCCAGATCTTGCGCCCGCTGAGCACGTAGTGGTCGCCGTCGCGGCGCGCCTGCGTGCTCAGGTGCGTGGTGTCGAGGCCCGCGTCGGGCTCCGTCACCGCGAAGCACGCCTTGTCGCGCCCGGCGATCAGTGGCGGCAGGAAGCGCGCCTTCTGCGCGTCGTTGCCGAACACCTGCACGGGATTCAGCCCGAAGATGTTCATGTGCACGGCCGACGCGCCGGACAGGCCGGCGCCCGATGCGCTGATCGTGCGCATCATCAGCGCGGCCTCGGTCATCCCGAGACCGGCGCCGCCGTGGGCCGGGTCCATCGCGATGCCGAGCCAGCCGGCTTCGGCGAGCGCCGCGTGAAAGTCGGCCGGAAAGCCGCCCGCGCGATCGCGTTCGAGCCAGTAGTCGTCGCCGAAGCGCTCGCAGATTTTCTCGATCGCGCTTTCGATCGCGCGCTGGTCGTCGGTCAGGTCGAACTGCATGGACTGCTCTCCCGGGAAACGTGAACGGCCCGGCCGTTCATAGCGGAAACACGCCCGTCGCGACTGCGGCGAACACCATCAGCACGGTGGCGGCGAACAGGAACGGAATCGTGAATTTCTGGTGCTCGGCGAGCTCGACGCCGGTCAGGCCGACGATCAGGAACGTCGCGGGCGTCAGCGGGCTCACCGGAAAGCCGGTCGTCATCTGGCCGAGCAGCGCGGCCTGCGCCATCTGGATCGGCGGCACGCCGAGCAGCTTGCCGCTCTCCGCGAGCACCGGCAGCACGCCGAAGTAGAACGAATCGGGATCGAACAACAGGCTGAGCGGCATCGACAGCAGCCCGAGTACGAACGGCATGTGGCGCGCATGCTCGACCGGCACGTGCGCGACGACGACCTCGGCCATCGCCTTCAGCATGCCGGTGCCGGACATGATGCCGGTGAATGCGCCGGCCGCGAGCAGCACGCTCGCCATCATCAGCGCGGCCTTCGCGTGCGCGTCGATCCGCTCGCGCTGCGCCTGCACGTCCGGGTAGTTGATCACGAGCGCGGCGACCGTGCCGAGCATGAACAACACCATCGGGTCGACGATGCCCGACACCAGCGTGACGAGCACGACGAGCGTCAGTACGACGTTGATCCCGAAGCGGCCCGGCCGGCGCAACGCGCGTTCGGCGTCGGTCAGCTCGCGCGGCGCGATCGCCAGCGACGCGGCGCCGGCGCGGTCGAGCCCGAGCCGTTTCGCCTCGCGCACGCCGAGCACGTAAGCGGTGCCGAACACGAACGCGAGCCCGACGATCTGCACCGGAATCATTGGCGTGAAGATCGCCGAGCCGGGGATGTGCAGCGCCGCCGAGGCGCGCAGCATCGGCCCGACCCACGGTAGGAAATTGACGCCGGCCGCCATCGACGCGACGCACGCGAGAATCCGCCGGTCCATCCCGAGGCGCGTGTAGAGCAGCATCATCGCCGGCAGCGTGACGAGAAACGTGACGGCGCCCGAGCCGTCGAGGTGGATCAGCAGCGCGAGCAGCGCCGAGCCCATCACGATGCGCGGCGGATGGCAGCCGATCAAGCGCAGTACGCCGGCGATGATCGGGTCGAGCATCCCCGCATCGGTGAGGATTCCGAAAAATAGAATCGCAAAAACGAACATCCCGGCGATCGGGCCGATGTTCTGTACGCCGTGCACGACGAACTTGCCGGTCGTCAATCCGAAGCCGGCCGCGAGCGACGCGGCCACCGGCACGACGATCAGCGCGACGAGCGGCGACAGCCGCTTCGTGATGATCAGGCCGAACAGCGCGACGATGGCGATCGCGCCGATCCATGCAAGCATGATGCGTCTCCTCTTCCGCCGGTACGGCGTCTTCCGTGCGCAAGCCGGCGTGATGTCCGAATGATGGTGTGCCGGCCCGCACGGCCGGCGGCCGTGATGCCGGTCAGTCCCTGCGATCGTCGTGGCGGCCGTCGCGGTCCGCAAACACCTGCGCCGCGTGCTCGTTCAGCGCGGGCGGCGGTCGACGGTACGTCGCCGGCGTGCGACCGAGCTTGATCGGCGACGCGATGCCGCGATGCCGGCCCAGCGTCACCTTCATCTCCCGATGCGCGACATGCGGATGATCGAGCGCCGCATCGAGTCCGAGCACCGGCGCGCACGGCACGCCGCGGCGCATCAGCTGCTCGGCGAGCGCCGCGCCGTCATGTCCGGCCAGCGCCGTTTCGAGCAGCGCACGCAGTGCGGCGCGGTACGCGCTGCGCGCGCGGTTGTCCGCGAAACGCGGATCGTCGAGCCAGCCGCGCGTGCCGAGCACGTCGCACAACGCGGCGAATTGCCCGTTGTTGCCGACCGCCAGGAAAATGTCGACGCTCGCCGTCGGAAAGCTGTCGTACGGCGTGATGTTCGGATGCGCGTTGCCGGTACGTACGGGTGCGTTGCCCGAATGAAAGAAGTTCGGCGTATGCGGATGCAGGATCGACAGCGCGCAGTCGAACAGCGTCGATTCGACGAACTGGCCGCGGCCGCTCGCATCGCGCTCGCGCAGCGCCATCAGCACGCCGAGCGCCGCGTTCAGACCCGTGACGAGATCGACGATCGGCACGCCGACGCGCAGCGGTGCGCCGCCCGCTTCGCCATTGACGCTCATCAGCCCCGCGAGCGCCTGGACGGCCGCGTCGTAGCCGGGCAGCCCGCCCAGCGGCCCGTCCGCGCCGAACCCCGACACGCGACAATGGACGAGGCGCGGAAACCGCGCATGCAGCGCGTCGAAGCCGAGCCCCCAGCGCTCCATCGTGCCGATCTTGAAGTTCTCGACGATGGCGTCCGCGTGTTCGAGCAGGCCCAGCAGCCGCTCGCGGTCGGCCGGCTGCGTCAGGTCGAGCGCAACGCCGAGCTTGTTGCGGTTCACGCCGAGGAAATACGATGCGGTGTCGCCGTCGAACGGCGGCCCCCAGGTACGTGTCTCGTCGCCGGACGGCGGCTCGACCTTGATCACCTCCGCGCCATGGTCGGCGAGGATCTGCGTCGCGTACGGGCCGCCCAGCACCCGCGACAGGTCGATGATGCGCAATCCCGCCAGCGCGCCCTGCTGCTCGTGTTCCGCCATGCGTCCCGCTCCTGGTTCCGGTTGATCGGACTGTCGGCACCGGCGGGCCAATGCCTGCGGCGCGCCCGTCGGACTCGACGAATAATTCTTGTGTGTGAATTTATATTCACACTCAGGAATTTCATTGTCAAGCCCGGATACACCCGGCGTGCCGCGCGGATAACGTGGTCGAGCGCAAGTGGGGACGACACCGAATGCGGGCCGGTTGCGAGGCCGGCCCGCCCTTCGTTAAGCTGGCGGAAACGTTCATCCCGAAAATAGTCAGGCGAAGCATTCATGAAACGGATATGGCTGGCGGCCTTCATGCTGGCGTCGACGCTCGGCGTCGCGCGCGCGCAAACCCAAACTTTCCATTTCGGCGAAGGACAGACGCGCATGCCCGCCGCGGCACCGCAGGCCGGCGCGCCCACGGCCCGGCACGCGCCGTCGCCGCATCACCGGCGCGCCGTTCACAAACGTCGCCACTCGCGCCATGCGAAGCCGACGCGCAACGGCATCTATACGCACGCGTAACGCGGCGCCCGGCGCCATGCACGGAACTGTCACGAACGGCGGGTAACCTCCACGCGGCAGCTTGTACGCCGTCGCGCCCCGTTGCCGGACAACCCGCCGCCGCCGCGCACTTCCCCACGATTCAGTACCTGCTTTGCCGAACATGAGCACCGGGCCGGATACCCTCGCCGTCACCAAGGAACGCGCCACCATCGTGTGCCGTCAGCGCGGCAGCGTGCTGCTGGTCGCCCGCACGGCATCGCGCTGGTCGCTGCCGGGCGGCACGATCCGGCGCGGCGAGACGCCGCTCGAAGCCGCGCGGCGGGAGCTTGCCGAGGAAACGCGGCTGGAAGGGCTCGCGCTCGACTACGCGGTGCAGTTCGGCGGGCTGACGAAGCTCCATCACGTGTTCGTGGCCGAGGTGCCGGCGCACCTGACGCCGCGCGCGAGCAACGAGATCGCCCGCTGCAAGTGGTTCGCCGCCGACCGGCTCGACACGCTCCATGCGAGCGTGCCGACGCGCAAGATCATCGAGCTGCTGCGTCTCGACTGTTTTTCGGCGATCGTCAACGGCCCGCTTCGTTGAGGGCCGTGCTGCGCACGCCGGTCACGCGCGCAGGAACGGCCCGGCCTTGCGCTCGAGCAGCGCGACGAGTTCGGGCTGCATGAAAGCGTAGCGGTCGGGAATCTCGAGGCAGACGATCTGCTTGCCCTTCAGATGCGCACCGAACAGCGTGGACAGCCTTGCCTTGTGCGCGCGCTCCATCACGAACACGATGTCGGCCCAGTCGAGCTGCTCGGCGGACAGGCGGGTGTCGGCATCGGGCGCGAGGCCCGCGGAGTCGGTTTCGATGCCCGGCCATGCGGCGAACACCGTTTCGGCCGTCGGGCTGCGCAGCCGGTTGCGGCTGCAGATGAACAGTGTCCGTGTCATGTCGCTTCGCGCTTGGCCGCGGGCGGCCCGCTTACCCTTGCGGAATGGTGTCCGGCCGCACGTACGCGAGCATGTGCGGCACGTAGTCGGCCTTGCCGAGATCGACGCCGTGATGGCGCAGGATCGCGTACGCGGCGATCGCGTGGAAGTAGAACTGCGGCAGCGCCCAGTCGCGCGCGTATTGTTCGCCCGTCATGTCGAACGCGATCCCGTTCGGCAGTTCGAGCGCGATCGGCCGCGCGGCGCCCCCATCGAGCGCATCTGGCGCGAGTTCGCCGAGAAATGCGAGCGTGCCGGCGATGATCGACTGCGCGTCGCCCGGCGAACCCGGCTGCGCATCCGCGTTCCATCCCGCTTCACGCAACGACAGCAACGCAGCCGGCAACGCTTCGCCGCGCAGCCGGTAGACGGGTTCCATCGCCTGGAAACACGAGAAGCGCACCTGGGCGGCGAGCGGGTACATGTCGGGCGCGAGCTTCAACGTCGTCACCGCGTCGGGTTCGATCCCCGCGGCCTGCCGGTGCGCGACGGCCTTGTCGAGCCATGCGGACTGCGCGCGCAGCATCTGGGTGAAGGTCGGAACGAGAAGTTGGGTCGGTGACACGCGTGCGCTCCTGTATTGTGGTTTGCGTCACGATAGCAGCGTCGGCGCAACCCTGCATCCTGGACAGGCGCGATGCGCGCGCACCGCTGCGCATCGGCGGACGATTCATACACCACGTGTGCGCGCTTCGGTTCCATCTGCACATACGCGGCAACGCGTGCCTGTCGACATGCAGCCTTACGGCTTGCCCTGCCGCGCCAGGAACCGGTCGAGCTGCGACGCAAACGCCTTGCCGTCGCGCGCGCTGAACGGCGCCGGCCCGCCCGTGTCGATGCCCGCGCTGCGCAACTGGTCCATCATCGCGCGCGTCGACAGGCGCTCCTCGATGTTCTCGCGGCTGAACCAGTTGCCGCGCGGGTCGAGCGCATGCGCGCCCTTGTCGAGGACGGCCGCGGCCAGCGGGATGTCGGCCGTGATCACGAGGTCGCCGGCTTCCGCCAGCTCGACGATGCGCGCATCGGCCACGTCGAAGCCGGCCGGCACCTGGACGGCCTTGATGAACGGCGACGGCGGTGTGCGCAGGAACTGGTTCGCGACCAGCGTCACGCTGATTTCGGCACGACGCGCGGCGCGAAACAGCATGTCCTTGATGACGGCGGGACACGCGTCGGCATCGACCAGTACTTGCATGGCGGGGTTTTCCGGTAAGCATGAGCAGAAGCGGCGATCATAGCGCACCGCCGGCCGGCCCTCGGCGCGCGAGATCCGTGCGAAGCGCGTCGGCCGTCAGCCACTGCGCGCCCCAGGCGGCGGCGAGCCGCGCGCCCTGCCCGATCCGCACGGCCGCATCGTCGAAGTCGACGAACACGACGTGGTCGGCCGACGCGGGTTTCGGCGGCGTTTCGCGCGTGCGTCCGTCGGACAGCACCCACAGCCAGCGCTGCTTGCCGGGCTCGCGCCGTGCGTCGCGCGCGAGCAGCTGCGCGGCCGCGGCGATGCCGTCCGCGAGCGGCGTGCCGCCGCCGCCGTCGACCGGTTCGAGCCAGCGTGCGTTCCACCAGCGCGGGACGGCCGGGCCGAAACGCCGGGCAGCGCCTTGACCGCCGAAGCAGATCAGCGCGGTTTCGACCCGATCGCGCGCGGCCCGATCGAAATACGCGACGATCAGGCCCTTCGCGAGCGCGAGCCGGTCGTTCGACAGCATCGACGCCGAACAGTCGAGCACGAAGCAATGCAGTGCATGCGGCGTCCCTGCGCGTTTCCGGAACCGCACATGTTCGTGAAGCAGCGGGCCGCCACGTTTCGCGGCGAGCGTCGCCGGCCACGCAACGGTCGTGCCCGCGCGGGCCGTGCCCGGTACGTGCGCGGCCGCGCCTGACTGCCATCGAGGACCGCGAACGGCGTTCGCGGCGGCGCCGGCTCGATGGCTCAGCGTTTTTTTAGCGGCAGCGGCACCACGCCTTTCACTTCGCGCAGGCCGGCCGGCTCGGGCGGCAGATAACCCCAGTCGCTCTGCGCGGCGGATGCCCCGCCTCGCGTCTCGTCCTGCCGGTTGTCGTCCCGCTGGCGCGCATCCAGCGGGGAACGTTCGTCGTGTTCGCCGCCGTGTTGCGACGACCCGTGCGACGGCGGCGTATCCGCATGGCGCCGGTGCCGCAGCACCGCTTGCGCCACACGCTCGACATGCGACACCGTCACCGCGTCGGCCTGCTCCAGCGCAGCCAGCGCGCGCGCGGCGCGCAGCATCACGAGGTCGGCGCGCAACCCGTCGACGGCCGCGTCGATGCACAGCGCGCTGACGCGCGCATGGACTGCATCGTCGAAATCCAGCGTCGCCAGCCGCGCGCGCGCCGCATGGATCCGGTCGCCGAGTTCACGCTGGACGGGCGCATGACGTGCACGAAATGCGTCCGGGTCGAGATCGAACGCGAGTCGCGCCTTCACGATCCGTTCGCGCTGCGCGGCGTCGAAACAGTTCTCCAGTTCGACCATCAGCCCGAAGCGGTCGAGCAGTTGCGGGCGCAGTTCCCCCTCTTCCGGATTCATCGTGCCGACCAGCACGAAGCGCGCGTCGTGCGCGTGCGACACGCCGTCGCGCTCCACGATGTTCACGCCGCTCGCGGCGACGTCCAGCAACGTATCGACGAGCCCGTCGGCGAGCAGGTTCACTTCGTCGACATACAGCACGCCGAGGTGCGCGCGTGCGAGCAATCCAGGCCGGAAGCGCACGCCGTTTCCGGCCAGCGCATGCGCGAGATCGAGCGTGCCCGTCACCTGCTCGTCGCTCGCCGACAGCGGCAGCGTGACGAACTGCCCTTCCGGCAGCAGTTCCGCGAGGCCGCGTGCGGCGGTCGATTTCGCGGTGCCGCGCGGGCCGCTCACGAGCACGCCGCCGAGCGACGGGTCGATCGCGGCGAGCAGCAGCGCCTGCTGCAGCGCGTCCTGCGCGACGAGCGCCGCAAACGGAAAGACCGCGCGGGCGCGGTGCGTCGTCGGATCGGTCATCGCCGTCCCCCTTCCTGAAGTTGTTCGCTCGCGAGCCAGACCGCTTCGATCCGCTCGCGATAGTCGCCCGGCTGCTGCCACAGGCCGCGCTGCATCGCCTCGACGAAGCGTTCGCAGATGCCGTGCAGCGCCTTCGGGTTGTGCCGTTCGAGAAATGCGCGGGTGGCGTCGTCGAACAGGTACGCGTCGGCGACGAGCGCGTACTGGTGGTCGGACAGCACGCGCGCGGTCGCGTCATAACCGTACAGGTAGTCGACGGTCGCGGCCATCTCGGCCGCGCCCTTGTAGCCGTGACGCTTCACGCCGTCGAGCCATTTCGGGTTGACGACGCGCGAGCGGATCACGCGCGCGATTTCCTCGCGCAGCGTGCGCATCGTCGGCGCGACCGGGTTCGCATGGTCGCCGTGGTAGATGCTCGGCTGCTGCCCGGACAAGTGCCGCACGGCCGCCGTCATCCCGCCCTGGAACTGGTAGTAGTCGTTCGAATCGAGGATGTCGTGCTCGCGGCTGTCCTGGTTCTGCACGACGACGTCGATCGTCGCGAGCCGCTCGCCGAAGACGTCGGCCGCCGCGTCGCCGGCACTGTTCTGCGCATACGCGTGGCCGCCCCACTGGCGATACGCATCGGCGAGATCGGCGTCGGTCTGCCAGCGGCGCTGGTCGATCAGGTCCTGCAAGCCCGCGCCGTAGCTGCCCGGCCGTGCGCCGAACACGCGCCAGCCGGCGCGGCGCCGCGCTTCGTCGGGCGTCACCCCTTGCGCGATCCATTTCGCGCGCTCGCGCTCGACGCGCGTGCGGATCGGGTTCAGTTCCTCGGGCTCGTCGAGCGCGGCGACGGCCTGCACGGCCGCGTCGAACAGGTGCATCAGGTTCGGGAACGCGTCGCGGAAGAAGCCGGACACGCGCAGCGTCACGTCGATGCGCGGCCGGTCGAAGATCTCGATCGGCAGGATCTCGAAGTCGGTCACGCGATGGCTGCCGTGCGCCCATTTCGGCCGGACGCCGAGCAGCGCGAATGCCTGCGCGATGTCGTCGCCGCCCGTGCGCATCGTCGCCGTGCCCCATACCGACAGGCCGATCGCGCGCGGATAGTCGCCGTGATCCTGCAGATGGCGCTCGATCAGTTGCTGCGCGGATTTCAGGCCGAGCGACCACGCGGCCTGCGTCGGCACCGCCCGCGTGTCGACCGAGTAGAAGTTGCGTCCGGTGGGCAGCACGTCGGGGCGGCCGCGCGACGGCGAACCGCTCGGCCCCGGCGGCACGAAACGGCCGTCGAGCCCGCGCAGCAGCTGGCGCATTTCCTCGCCGCCGCACGCGTCGAGCGCGGGCAGCAGCGTCGCGCGAACGCGCCCGAGCACCGCGAGCGTGTGGGGCCATTCGCCGGGCGGCGTCGCGTCGGCACCCGTGTTTCCGCCGTCGGCCGCGCACAGCCCGTCCAGCCATTGTTGCGCGAGCCATTCGAGGCGCTCGCGCGTATCGCCCGCGTGGCGCCACGGCGATGCGTCGAGCGCCTGCAGGATCGCCGGGCGTGGGCCGACCCACGGCGCGGCCCAGTCCGCCGACAGCGGATCGAAGTCGTCGCCGAGCGCGAGATCGCGCGCCAGCGCGCCGATCAGCCCCGCCCGCGCGCCCTTGCCATCGCCGACCGGAAAACGCGCGAGCGCGAGCAGCGTGTCGCGGCGCTGGCGAGCGGCCGGCGATGCGCCGAACACGTGCAGCCCGTCGCGAATCTGCGCTTCCTTCAGTTCGCACAGCCACGCGTCGACGCGCGTGAGCAGCGCATCCTCGTCGCCCGCATCGCGCGGCGGCGACACGCTCAGCTCGTCGTGCAGGCGATGCTCGGCGATCGTCGCGAGGATCGTCTTGCGCAGCAGCTTCGCGCGCCGCGCGTCGACCATCAGCGCTTCGTAGTATTCGTCGACCTGCCGCTCGAGATCCTGCAGCGGTCCGTAGTTTTCCGCGCGCGTGAGCGGCGGCATCAAGTGATCGATAATCACGGCCTGCGCGCGGCGCTTCGCCTGGCTGCCCTCGCCCGGATCGTTGACGATGAACGGATAGAGATGCGGCAACGGCCCGAGCGTCAGGTCGGGCCAGCACGCGTCGGACAACGCGACGCTCTTGCCCGGCAGCCATTCGAGGTTGCCGTGCTTGCCGAGGTGGATGACCGCGTCGATGCGATACGCATCGCGCAGCCAGAAATAGAACGCGAGATACGCGTGCGGCGGCACGAGATCCGCATCGTGATAGCTCGCGTAGTCGTTCTCGCCGCGCGAACGCGACGGCTGGATGCCGACGAACACGTTGCCGGCGCGCCAGCCGGCGATCGTGAAACGTCCATGGCGCAGCGTCGGGTCGGCTTCGGGCGGCCCCCAGCGCTGGTTCAGCGCGTCGCGCACGGCGGCCGGCAGCCGCGCGAAGCGCGCGATGTAGTCGGCCAGCGGGAAGCTCTGGAACGCGGGTCGCAATGCATGCACGGCCGCGTCGTTGGTCACGCCTTCGGTGAGGCGCGCGATCAGCGCGTCTCCATCGGGCGGCAGGTCGGCCAGCGTGTAGCCCGCGTCGCGCAGCGCCGCGAGCACGCGCAGCGCGGATGCCGGCGTGTCGAGCCCCACGCCGTTGCCGATCCGCCCTTCGCTTTGCGGGTAGTTCGCGAGAATCAGCGCAATGCGCTTGTCGGCGTTGTCGAGCGTGCGCAGCCGGCACCAGCCGCGCGCGAGCGCCGCGACGAACGCGATCCGCTCGGCGTCCGGCTGATAGCGCACGACGTCGACCTCGGTATGCGGGCAGCGATACGCGAGCCCCTTGAAGCTCACCGCACGCGTGACGATGCGCCCGTCGACTTCGGGCAGCGCGATATGCATCGCGATGTCGCGCGCATGCAGGCCCTGGTTGTCGGCCACCCACGCGTCGCGGTTGCCGCCGGACAGGATCACCTGCAGCACCGGTGCGTCGCCGGCGAGCACGTCGTGTTCGGGGCTGTCGATCGCGCCGGCCGCGAACGCGGTCGTGTTCAATACGAGCGCGACGCCGTGCGTGTCGCAAAGTTGCGTGATGACTTCGCGGCTCACCGCATCCTTCAGCGACGTCACCGCGATCGGCAACGGATTCAGCCCCTCGGCGATCAGTGCGTCGGCCAGCGCGTCGAACACGGCCGTGTTCGCGGCCTGCCAGTGCGCGCGATAGAACAGGATCGCGACGACGGGCGCGCCGGGCGTCCAGCGCGGCCGCCAGTCGTCGACGCTCGCGCGGTCGCGCGCCGGGTGATACAGCGCGGCGGCCGGCAGCGGGCGCGGCGGCTCGGGTTCGGCGCCGAAACCGAGCGTATGGAACGCGATGCTGCGCAGCAGCGCGTCGGCATTGTGCACGCCGCCCTCGCGCAGATAGCGCCACCACAGCCGGCACAGCGCCGGCGTGACGGTGCTCTTCGCGACGAGGTTCGGATCTTCCTGCAGGTCGCCCGAGAACATCGCGAGCTGCTGCCCGCGCTTCGACGCGAGCGACACGGCCTGCTCGATCCCGTACGGCCAGTACGCTTCGCCGCCGAGATGATCGATCACGACCGTCTTCGCATGACGCAGCACGTCATCGACGTAGAAATCGACGGACGCCGGCTGCCGCAGGAACGTGACGTTCGCGAGCCGCACGCTCGGGAACCCGGCCGGCAACCGCGGCACGACACTCGCGAGCAGCGACAGCGTCGTGTCGGCCGAACTCAGGATCACGATGTCGGCCGGCTGCTGGTCGATCCGGACGACGCCCTGCGTATCGTCGACGAAGCCGCCCGGCGTGGTGCGCAGCAGATGCATCGTGCGTTACGCCTGTTGCGGCTCGGCCGCGCACGCGGCGTCGAACGCGCGTTGCAGCGCGGCCGCGTCGAGATCCTCGCCGATCAGCACGAAGCGGCTCGCGCGCGTTTCGCCGTCCTGCCAGCGTCGGTCGAAATAGCTGTCGAAGCGGCGGCCGACGCCCTGGATCACGAGCCGCATCGGCGCGCCGGGCAGCGCGGCGAACCCTTTCGCGCGGTAGATCGTGTGCGCTTCGACCACGCGCTGCAGCGCGGCGATCGTCGCCTCGCGCGTGCCGGCGTCGCCGGACACGACCACCGAGTCGAAATCGTCGTGATGGTGATCGTGATCACCGTCGTCGGCCGAGCCGTGATGATCGTGACGCAGGTGGATCGTTTCTTCCGATGCCGATTCGAGGCCGAGCAGCATCGCGAGATCGAGCTCGCCGCGCGTCGCGCGAACGATCTTCACCTGCGGCGGGATCTCGTCGCGGATCGCGGTTTCGATCCGGGCGAATTCCGCGTCGCCGACCAGATCGGCCTTGTTCACGATCACCAGATCGGCCGACGACAGCTGATCGGCGAACAGTTCGTGCAGCGGCGATTCGTGGTCGAGATTCGGATCGGCGCGGCGCTGCGCGTCGACGGCCTGCGGGTTTTCCGCGAACTGGCCGCTCGCGGCGGCCGGCCCGTCGACCACGGTCACGACCGCGTCGACCGTGAAGCTGTTGCGGATCGTCGGCCAGTTGAACGCCTGCACGAGCGGCTTCGGCAGCGCGAGGCCCGATGTCTCGATCAGCACGTGGTCGATGTCCGCGCGCCGTTCGACGAGCGCCTCCATCACCGGGTAGAACTCTTCCTGCACGGTGCAGCACAGGCAGCCGTTCGCGAGTTCGTACAGCTGGCCCGACGCTTCGCCCTGCGCGCCGTCGGCGTCCTCGCAGCCGATGCCGCAGCCCTTGAGGATCTCGCCGTCGATGCCGAGCTCGCCGAATTCGTTGACGATCACCGCGATGCGGCGGCCCGCGGCGTGCTGCAGGATGTGGCGCATCAGCGTCGTCTTGCCGCTGCCGAGAAAGCCCGTGACGATCGTGACGGGAAGCTTGCGTAGGGTCATGGTAGGTCCGGTGTCGAAGAGGGAATCAGGACGGGATCGTCGCGTTGGCGGCGGCGAGGCCATTCATCGGGCGACGCGCAGGCAGACCGCCGCGCGATCCGCGCGAACAACCGCGCGACGGGCGGAACAACGAATCGGACATGGTGCTTCCTTGCGAACGGTCGACATCGTGAATGCCAACACGGCTGCCGCCGGCCCTGCCCGCGCCGCCTGCCGTTCGCCGTCCCGGCCCGGCGCGTTCGCGCGGGGGGCAGATCGGCGGAGGAAGCGGAACACCCCGGGCGTCGGGCCTGCTGCGGCCGTGGACGATGCGCCGCCTCCCCGCGGCGCTGAACCCCAACGTTTAGGCCGGTATCCGGGCTGGCGAACACGCCGCTTCGCCTTCCCGGATGCGCGCGGCATCCAGTGGCGGTCGTCCGCCTGCTCGCGGCAGGCGGCGAAGCGGCGCTGCATCGCGCTCGCGCGCGACACGTTCGCTTACCGTTGCGAGGGCAGCACAGGTTGGCTCGACTGCGGTGCAGGCAGGCTCCCTGTTTCCCGTTTAACTGCGCGCGCCGGAGCGGCACGCGCGAGCACCAAAACGCGTGCGAGTGTAGGCGGCGGGGCCGGGAGCGTCAAGGCGGCACGGGGCGCCGGACTGCGTTGCGCACCGCCGGCGCACCGTGCCGGAGGCCGGCCGTGGCCGGTTCGCGCGGGCGAACCGCTGTGCTATCGTATGCGCCGCGTTCGGTGCTCGCATGCGCATTCCGCGCATGCAGTTAAACGGGAAACAGGAGGCGGACGACCGCCCGGCCTGTGCTGTCCCCGCAACGGTACGCCGCCCGCGCGACGCGCTCCCCGCGCACGCGCCCAGGCCGCCCGCGATGCCACTGCCCTTCAGCGGGCGGGAAGGCTGCGGCCTGGCAAGCGGCCAGCCCGGATACCGGCCGACGCAAGGGGCGAGCCCGATGCTCGCCGAACGCCCGATCCGCGGGGGACGGATGGGGTGCGCATTCCGCCCGCGTCCGCGCGGGCTTCGTCCGATCCGTCATGCACTGCCTGCCCGCCGGCCGCCGATGTGCCGCCCGCCTGTTCCTTTCCACTGTTTCGACACGGTGCGTGCCGTGCCGCGTGCGATGAGCCGCGCGTGGCTCATCGGCGCCGGCCCCGGCGACGCCGACCTGCTGACGCTCAAGGCCGTGCGTGCGATCGGCGCGGCCGACGTGCTGCTCGTCGACGATCTCGTGAATCCCGACGTGCTGCGCCATGCACGCGCCGACGCGCAGGTCGAGCACGTCGGCAAGCGCGGCGGCCATGCGTCGACGCCGCAGGAAGCGATCGTCGCCGCGATGCTCGCGCACTTGCGGGCGGGCCGCAGCGTCGCGCGGCTCAAGGGCGGCGATCCGTTCGTGTTCGGCCGCGGCGGCGAGGAACTGGCCGCGCTGGGCGCGGCGGGTTTTGCGGTCGAGATCGTGAACGGCATCACCGCAGGCATTGCCGCGCCGGCCGCGCTCGGCATCCCGGTCACGCAGCGCGGCGCCGCACAGGGCGTGATCTTCGTCACGGGCCACGGCGCGGGCGCCGACGAGCCCGACTGGCGCGCGCTGGCGGCCACGCGCATGACGATCGTGATCTACATGGGCATCCGCCGGCTCGACGCGATCACCGCCGCGCTGCGCGGCGGCGGCCTGCCCGGCGATACGCCGTGCGCGGCGATCGAGCATGCGACCCGCCCCGAGCAGCGGCAGGTCCTCGCGACGCTCGACACGCTCGTCGAACGCGTCGGCGCAACCGGCATCGGTTCACCGGCCATCGTCGTGATCGGCCGCGTCGCGGCGCTTGCCGACGACCCGGCCGTGCGTGCGGCGCTCGGCGGCCGCGCATGATGCGCGTCGCGCTCGGCATCGGTTTTCGCGCGGGCGTCACGGCCGCGCAGCTCGATGCCGCGATCCGGGCGGCGCTGGCGCGTTACCCGGCCGCCGAACCGGCGCTCGTCGCGACGCTCGCCGACAAGGCGTGTGCGCGGGCGCTGCGCGTGCTGTGCGCGCGCCGCGGCTGGCCGCTCGTCGCGTTCGACGCGGCGCAGCTGGCGAGCCGTCCCGAACTGGCCGCGAGCGGCCCGTCGGACGCCGCGCTGGCGCGCTTCGGGGTGGCGGGCGTGGCCGAACCCTGCGCGCAGCTCGCGGCGCCGCATGGCCGGCTGCTGGGCCCCAAATCCATCCGGGACGGCGTGACGGTTGCCCTCGCCGGCCCGCTCTGAACCCTTTGTTTCGCTTTCGACAGGACGATTTCCGATGAAGACCGATGCCGAATCCCATCAGCGGATGACCGAACGCCGCCGCGCCGGCCACGAGAAGAAGCAGGCCGCCGCCACCCTGGAAAAGGGCCTGCTGATCGTCAATACCGGCAACGGCAAGGGCAAGAGCACGGCCGCGTTCGGCATGGCCGTGCGCGTGCTCGGCCACGGCATGCGGCTCGGTGTCGTGCAGTTCATCAAGGGCGCGCTGCATACGTCCGAGCGCGACTTTCTCGGCGCGGTCGCGGAGTGCGATTTCGTGACGATGGGCGACGGCTATACGTGGAACACGCAGAACCGCGACGCCGATATCGCGACCGCGCGCAAGGGCTGGGACGAGGCGCGCCGGATGATCGAGAGCGGCGACTACCGGATGGTGATCCTCGACGAGCTGAACACCGTGCTGAAGTATGAATACCTGCCGCTCGACGAAGTGCTCGCGACGCTCGCCGCACGTCCCGCTTCGGTGCACGTCGTCGTGACGGGGCGGCACGCGCCCGATGCGCTGATCGACGCGGCCGATCTCGTCACCGAAATGCGGCTCGTCAAGCACCCGTACAAGGAGCAAGGCGTGAAGGCGCAGCGCGGCGTGGAGTTCTGAGCGTGCCGGCCTGCCCCGCGCTGTTCGTCAGCGCACCCGCGTCGGGCCAGGGCAAGACGTCGGTGACGGCCGGTCTTGCACGGCTGCACCGCCGGCTGGGCCGCCGCGTACGCGTGTTCAAGACCGGGCCCGACTTTCTCGATCCGATGCTGCTCGAGCGCGCGAGCGGCGCGCCCGTGCATGCGCTCGATCTCGGGATGGTCGGCGAAACCGGCTGCCGCGCGCTGCTCGCCGATGCCGCGCGCGACGCGGATCTGATCCTGATCGAAGGCGTGATGGGGCTGTTCGACGGCACGCCGAGCAGCGCCGATCTCGCGGCCGCGTTCGGCGTCCCGGTCGTCGCGGTGATTTCGGCGAAGGCGATGGCGCAGACATTCGCGGCGATCGCGTTCGGGCTCGCCCGGTTCAGGCCGGCACTGCCGTTTCACGGCGTGCTGGCAAACCGCGTCGGCTCCGCGCGGCATGCGGAACTGCTGCAACAGGCGCTGCCCGGCGACCTCCGCTGGCTCGGACACGTGCCGGCCGATGCGGGCATCACGCTGCCGGAGCGGCATCTCGGCCTGCATCAACCGGCCGACATCGACGATCTCGATGCGCGGCTCGAGCGCGCGGCCGACGTGCTCGCGCGGACGGCGCTCGCCGAATTGCCGCCGGCCGTCGCGTTCGCGGCACCGGACGCCGCGGTGCCGCTGCCGCGCGCGCTTGCGGGCAAGCGGATCGCCGTCGCACGCGATGCGGCGTTCTCGTTCATCTATCCGGCGAACCTCGCGCTGCTGGATGCGCTCGGTGCGGCGGTGCGGTTCTTCTCGCCACTCGCCGACGAACCGGTGCCCGACGATTGCGACGCGCTGTTCCTGCCGGGCGGTTATCCGGAACTGCATGCGGCGACGCTCGCGGCGAATGCCGGGACCGCGCGGACGATTCGCACGCACGCGGCGGCCGGCCGGCCGATCGTCGCGGAATGCGGAGGGATGGTGTACCTGTGCGAATCGCTGACCGACGTGGACGGCGTGACGACGCCGATGCTGGGCGTGTTGCCGGGTCATGCGACGATGCAGCGCCGGTTCGCGGCGCTCGGCATGCAGCAACTCGAGACGCGCAACGGGCCGATGCGCGGCCATACGTTCCACTATTCGCGGTTCGCGACGCCGCTGGTGCCGGTCGCGAGCGCCGCGCGCCCCGACGGCGCGCCGGGCAGCGGCGAAGCCGTCTACCGCAGCGGCGCGATCGTCGCGACGTACATGCACATGTATTGGCCGTCGAATCCGGAGATGGCGGCGGCCCTGTTCGGCGGCACGGCATTCTGACGGAACAGCCTGCGTGCGTGCCGCGACGTCAGGGCTTTTCGCGCCCCGGCGCCTCCGAGCGCGACGTCCGGATCACGGTGCCGTCGGGCGAGAAATGCGCGTTGAACATCGCGTCGCCCGATACGCCGCCCTCGGCCCAGTGCCAGCTCCACACCTCTTCATGGCTCAACGCGTATTGCGCGACTTCGGTCGGTTTGCCGAGCAGTTGCCGCACGTCGTCCTTCGACATGCCGGGCACGACCTTCGCGATGTTGGCCGCGGTCAGCGCCTGCGTGATCGACACGAGCCGGCCGTCCGGCCCGAAATCGAGCATGTAGGTACGCGTGCCGTACGGGCCGCGCGGATACTCGAAGCGCTGCGAGCCATCGTCGCCCTGCCTGACCATCTCGGGCTTGCCCGCCTGGCGGAGCACGTCCTCGGTCGTCGAGACACCCGGCTGCAGTTTGCCGAACGCGAGCGGGTCGGGCTTGATCGAATTCACCGCGTCCGCCACCTTCTGGTCGTCACACCCGGCCGCCAGAACGCCCACCGCACAGGCCGTCAGCACGGTCAGAAGCTGTTTTCGCATGTCATTCACACCTGTATTCATCGAGCCAATCCGGCGTCGCGCGCAGCGTAGCACGCGACCTGTCCCGCCGATGTCAAGGAGCGTCAAATCCGAGCACATCCGTCGCGGCCGGAAAAGCTCATGCGAGCCCGGCAACGACGACGTTCGCGAAACCGCGTCACACCAGAAACGCCTCGGCCAGCTTGACCCAGTACGACGCGCCGGTCGGCAGCGCCGCGTCGTTGAAGTCGTAGCCCGGGTTGTGCACCATGCAGCCGCCCTCCCCGTCGCCGTTGCCGATGATCAGGTAGCAGCCCGGCCGCTTTTCGAGCAGGAACGCGAAATCCTCGCTGCCGGTGAGCGGCACCATCCCGTCGATCAGGTTTGCATCGCCGACCCACTCGCGCGCCACGCCGCGCGCGAACGCCGTCATTTCCGCGTCGTTGACGAGCACCGGGTAGCGGCGCTGGTAGTCGATCGTCGCGGTCGCGCCGAACACGGCGGCCTGCGCGTGGACGACTTCCTTGATGCGCGTTTCGAGCAGGTCGCGCACGTCGGGTTTCAGCGCGCGCACCGACAGGCGCATCTGCGCGCGATCGGGAATCACGTTCGGCGCGTCGCCTGCGTGAATCGCGCCGACCGTGACGATCGCCATGTCGAGCGGCGATACGTTGCGCGACACGATCGTCTGCAGCGCCAGCACGATCTGCGCGCACACGACGACGGGATCGATCGCCTTGTGCGGCACCGCGCCGTGGCCGCCGCGGCCTTGCACGTCGATGACGACGGTATCCGACGACGCCATGAACGGCCCCGGCAGGAAACCGAATTGGCCGGTGGGGAAGCCCGGCATGTTGTGCATCGCGAAGATCGCATCGCACGGGAACTGCTCGAACAGCCCTTCGTCGAGCATCTTCTTCGCGCCGCCGAGCCCTTCCTCGGCCGGCTGGAAAATCAGGTTCAGCGTGCCCGAGAAACGGCGCTCGCGGGCGAGATGCTTCGCGGCCGCGAGCAGCATCGCCGTGTGGCCGTCGTGGCCGCACGCATGCATCTTGCCGGCGATCGTGCTCTGGTACGGCAGCCCGGTCGCCTCGTGGATCGGCAGCGCGTCCATGTCGGCGCGCAGGCCGAGGCGCCGCGCGCCATCGCCCACCTTCAACTGCCCGACGACGCCGGTTCCGCCGAGCCCGCGATGCACCGTATAACCCCACGACTGCAACTGCTCCGCGACGAGGTCGCTCGTCGCGAATTCCTCGAAACCCAGTTCGGGGTGGGCATGAATGCGGTGCCGGATCTGGATCATTTCGTCGGCCAGGCCTGCGGGGATCACGCTGTGCGTCACGGTGTCGTCTCCTGAAGTACGGTGCGGAACATGCAGGCAACGATAGTCGATTCGACGGCAACCGGACAGACGGAAAGTCGTCGCGGTGGCAACCTGGAGTTGCCGGATGCGGGCACGACTCGCGCCGCAGGGGCCCGACCATCTGGACGACTGCCCGGCGTGCCGTCGACACGCAAAACTGCGCGCTTCACATCGATGGTTCGTATGAGAGGAAAGCGTGGCCGCTCATGTAGAGAAAATAGTGCCTTTACATCAAAGGCTTGCGAAATCCTGTTCACTTTTCGACGCTTGTACGTTTTTTGTGTGCGCTGATGCAAAAGTGAACAAGCGATCCTTCCTGATGCGCAAGAACACCACGCTCCCGAGGTCGAAACAGCACCTTCTCGACGAAGCCTGCCCTGCGTTCGGCCGCGCAACCCGGCGCTTCGATGCGCGGCCCGTGCGCGTGCCGACGCCGCGCGCCCGCGCCGTCACGGCAAGCGGAAAGTGTCAAAGAACGTATCGCGCTCGATCACCGTGAGCGCCGCGCGCTTGTGCGGGAAATCGAATTCCTTCAGCGTGTAGAACCCGAGCCGGTGCATGTACGCGATGTGCCGCACGTGATCGACGCGCGGCTCGCCGACGAGCCGCTGCGTGCGCGGTTCGTCGACGAACATGTAGTGCAGCACCCCGCTCCACCACGCATGCAGCTTGCCGGCGCTCTGGAAGCGCGAGTCGCCGATCAGCAGGTGCAAGCCGCGGTCGTAGTCGTGCGCGTCGTAGAACGGCGCGAGGCGGTCCTCCTTCGCCCAGTAGAACTCGAAATAGCCGAACGGCGTATCGTCGAAATAACCGATCATCGGGTGCATGTGCGGATCGGCGAGCCGCTCGGCAAGGTAGGCCGCGTGCTCGTCGCGCGTGCCGCGCTGGTCCCAGAAATGCGCGACCCGATCGAGGTTCATCCAGCCGCTGAACAGGTCCGCATGCGCGTCGACGTCGACGGTGCGCAGGCTGAAGGTCATCCCGACCTGCGGCATGTAGCGCGCATAGATCTCGCCGGCCGGCGACGGCGGGCGCACCGGATGCCGGTGGCCGTTCGTGATCGCGTAGCGCAGCGGCATCCCGCCCGACGCGGGCGCCTTCAGCCACGGCCGCGGGTTCTGCCAGAACGTCGTGCGCGACACGGCGAGCCGCAGCGTGTCGCCCACGACCTGCGCGCCGTCGATCACGCCCTCGCGCACCGCGCGCGCGACGTACGACTCGACGGCTGCCGCCTCCGCGCCGGCGAGCGGCACCGAAATCGTCGCGATGTCGTACCGCGTGTCGGTGTTGAACAGCGCGACGAACGCCGCGAGCAGCTCGTCCGGCGCACCGTCGGGCCGCCAGGCGTCGAGCGTGTGCTCGACGACCTCCACGGCCTGCCCCTGCGCGGCGCCGTCGAGCGCGGCAGCCACCTCGCCTGCGACGGCGTCGGCGGCACCGGCCGGTTTCGTCAGCGTGTCTTCCATCACAGTACTCCCGCGTCGTGGCGGTCGGCGAGGACATGCAGCCCCCGCTCGAGCGCCGGGAACAGGCTGCGCTGGAAGTTGTTCCAGCGCAGTTCGAGAATCGTGTCGTCCGGCGCGATCGGCGTGTCGAGCACGTCGCAGATCACCTCGCCGGAATCGATGCCATTGTCGACGTAGTGAAACGACGCGCCCGTCATCGTCACGGGCTCGACGGACGACGTCGTGCCGCTCGCCCAGTCGACCCGTTCGCCGCGCGCGCCGTGCAGCGCATCGAGCGTCGCCCACGCGCCGCGCCGCTGGTACGGCGAATCGTCGGCCGTGATGCCGGGGTGGATGTTCGCGATGCGCCGGTGAAAGCGCGCGCCCGGCCGCACGAGCTCGTCGAGAATCACGAGCAGCCCGTCGAGCACGACGATGTCGGCGTCGAGGTCGAGCAGGCGCTCGAGCAGGCGGCGCTCGAACGCCTGTTTGCCGGCCACGCGCTCGCGCGCGTCGCGCGGCAGCCGCCGGTACGTCGACGGAATCGCGCTGAACAGCGCGTCGACCGGCGTGCCCTGCACCGTCAACCCCTCCGGCAGGATCCACGGGCGGCCCGGCGTGCGCGCGAAGCCGTAGTCGGCCACTTTCGCGCGGTCGGCCGGCGAGCCTTCGTCGTCGTCGACGATCACGCCCTTGAGCGTGTAGCGCTCGCCGAGCGGCGAATCGTTCAGGCGTTCGACGAGGAATTCGAGCGGCGCCTTCATGTAGCGCGTGCCGCCCCGATAAGCGACCGGCTGGCCGGCGCGATCGGCCGCGCCGTTGCGCAGCGACTGGATGTAGACGAGATTTTTTTTCGGCATGGATGCGTCGAGGAAAAGCGGACGAAGGCGCCGCGGCCCGCCCGCGCCGGCCGCGAAGGCCGGCCGGCGGGCCGCGGCGCGCAACGTCACCAGTTGTATTTCGCGGTCGCGATCACCGTGCGGTCGGTTCCGAACACGCAGACGTTGTACGACTGGCAACCGCTGATGTAATGGCGGTTGAACAGGTTCGTCCCGTTCACGGCGAAGCGCCAGTTACGCACGTCGTAATGCAGCCCCGCGTCGAACAGCGTGACGCTCGACACCGTCAGCGAGTTGTCCGCCGCACCGGCCGACGCGCTCTGGTAGCGGATGCCGCCGCCGAGGCCGAAGCCCGCGAGCGGCCCCGTGTGCCACGTCCAGTCGGTCCACAGCGACGCCATCTGGCGCGGCCGCGGAATGTCGACCGGCCAGTTGTTCAGCGACACGTCGTTGGCCTGCACGTTCTTCACGTCCTGGTAGACGTACGACGCGATCACCGACAGATTCGACGTGACCTTGCCGGTCGCGCTCAGCTCGATCCCGCGCGAACGCACTTCGCCCGTCTGTACCGACTTCGTGCCGGTCGGGTCCTGGCTCGGCAACGCCGACGTGAGCACGTTGGTCTGGTTGATCTGGTAGATCGCCGCGTTCAGCATCAGGTTCTTGCCGGGCGGCTGCCAGCGCAGGCCGGCCTCGATCTGCTTGCCGCGCGTCGGCTGCGGCAGCCCGCCGCCGAGCAGGTTCACGCCGATCAGCGGGTTGAACGACGTCGCATAGCTCACGTACGGCGACAGCCCGTAATCGCCCTGGTACGTGAGGCCGACGCGGCCGGTAAACGCCGTGACGTCCGCCTTCGTCGACGTGCCGCCCGCGCGGTCGTCCATCCGCATGTTGACCCAGTCCTCGCGGCCGCCGAGCGTCAGCGTCCAGCGGTTCCACTTGATCTGGTCCTGCGCGTACAGGCCGAACGTGTTCATCGTCGTGTACGTGTTCGTACGGAACGTGGTGTCCGGATTCGAGAACACCGACAGCGTGACCGGCGTGTAGACCGGGTTGTAGATGTTCAGCGGCGACGCGGCGGCGAGCCATTCGCTGTCGGTCGCGGTCTGGCGGTTGTACTGGAAGCCGAGCAGCAGCGTGTGCTGGAGCGGGCCCGTTGCAAACCGGCCTTCCAGGTTGTTGTCGATGTCGAAGCGGCTGTAGTTCATCTGGAACACGCCGGCCCAGCGCGACACGTCGGTCGTGCTGCCGTCGACGAAGCCGTTGCCGAACACCGAGCCGTTGTCGAGCGACAGGTGCATCAGGCGCGTGTTCTGGCGGAACGTCCACGCCGGCGTCAGGTTTCGTTCGAACTGGTAGCCGACCGACCACTGCTTCTTGCGGTAGTAGTTGAAGTTCGGGTCGCCTTCGTAGACGTCCTTGTTGATTTGCCCGTTCGGGTTCGGCAGCACCGTGCCCACCGCCGGGACGAAGTTCGACGAGATGTCGCCCCAGTCCTGCAGGTACGTCGCGGACAGCGTCAGCGACGTATCCGCGTCCGGGCGCCAGCGGAACGACGGCGCGAGCGAGACGCGCTGGTCGTTGTTCGGACCGGTCAGCGCGTTGCCGTCGCGCGCGACGCCGACGAACCGGTACGCGTACTTGCCGTCCGGGTCGAGCTTGTCGCCGACGTCGATCATGAACTGCTTGCGCGCGTAGTTGCCGATCTGCACCCCGGCCTCGCGCACGCGCTCGCCGTCGGCGAGCTTGGTCTGCACGTCGATGATCGCGCCCGGGTCGCCCGCGCCGTACAGCACCGAGGTCGGCCCGCGCAGCACGCTGATGCTGTCGATCATGTACGGATCGACACGCCAGCTGGCGAGGTTGATCGTGTTCGGCACCTGCAGGCCGTTCACGTAGGCCGTCGGCGTAAAGCCGCGCAGCGCCGCATACCAGTCCGAACGGTTGTCCGAACCGTACGACGAGAAGCCCGGCACGTAGCGCAGCGCCGCGTTCACGTCGGTCGCGCCGGTCATCTCGATCTGCTGCGCGGTGACGACGTTGATCGTCTGCGGGATCTCGTTGATCGGCGTGTCGGTCTTGGTACCGGACCGGCTGCGCTTCGCGACGAGCCCGACCGTGCCGTCGCCGGCCGAGGCCGCGTTGACGGTGATCGCCGGCAGCGTGCCGTTCTGCGCGCTGGTCGACGAACCGGCCGCCGCGCCGTTCTGTGCACTGCTGGCCGACGCCGCGACGCCCGCGTCCACGGCCGGCGCCGTCTGGGCGTATGCGTGCCCTGCCGCCGCCGTACCGAACGCCACGCTCGCCGCGGCTGCGATCGCACGCAAACGCGTGCCTGTTGCCCACTCCATCTTTCTCTGCTCCACTTTTTTCATGCGGTCTCCGACCGCGCCTTTGTCAAAGAGCGAAAGCCATCCGGCCCGCGCTCACCCCGTTTTCCGGTCGTTTTTCGTGCATTGCCCGGGCCGCGCCTTCGTCATGGGCGGGCGCGATCCCGTCTTCGAGCGACGCGCAGATTTCGTCCGCGCGGCGCGCCAGTACCGACAGCAGCGTGTCGGACAATCCGTGGCTGTCTTCGCAGCAGCCTTGCAGGTAGATGCGCGGCGCGAAGTCCGCGGGCGTCGCGAGCAGGTAATCGCGCGTGACGTCGCCGCGCGTGAGCGCATCGCCGAGGTGCGGCGCCAGCCCTTCGAGCAAGGCCGAGTGCGTGTCGCGGCGGTAGCCGGTCGCGAGCACAAGCGCGTCGAAGCGCTCGACGCGGGTGGCGCCGCTCAACCGGTCGCGCAGCGTCAGCTCGATGCGGCCGTCGGCCGTGCGCACCGCGGCCTCGATCGCGCTGTTCGCAAGCAATGCATGGCGCGGCGTGCCGTCGATGCGCTGCAGGTACAGCATTTCGTAGATCTGCTCGATCAGCGGCCGGTCGACCACCGCGTAGTTGGTGTCGCGGTAGCGCTCGAGCAATGCGCGGCGCGCGTCGTGCGGCTGCGCATAGACGACGTCGGTGAACTCGGGGCTGAAGATCTCGTTGACGAACGGGCTGTCGTCGGCCGGCTTCAGCGCGCCGGCACGCATCACGAGGCTCGCGTCGACATGCGGGAAGCGGCGCGCGAGATCGATGAACACCTCGGCCGCGCTCTGCCCCGCGCCGATCACCGCGACGCGGCGGCGCTCGCCGTCGGGCGATGCGACGAGCCGGTCGATGTCGGTCAGGTACGACGACGAATGGATCACGCGGTCGCGGCCGAGCGCGGCGAACGCGTCCGGAATCGCGGGCGTGCCGCCGACGCCGACCGACAGCGCGCGCGTGACGCGCTGGCGCTCGTGGCCCGCCGCGTCGCGCGACAGCACGCGCAGCGCGTCGATCTTCGCGCCATCGCCACGTACCGGCTCGATCGCCAGCACGGTCTCGCTGTAGTGCACGCGGTCGTCGAATGCGTCGGCGACCCAGCTCAGGTAGTCGTGGAATTCGACGCGGGTCGGATAGAAGTTCTTCAGGTTGACGAATTCGTTCAGCCGGCCGCGCTCGAACAGGTAGTTGATGAACGTGTAGCGGCTTTTCGGATCGCGCATCGTGACGAGATCCTTCAGAAACGAAATCTGCATCCGGCAGTCGTCGAGCAGCATCCCGCGATGCCAGCCGAATTCCGGCTGGCGCTCGACGAAGCAATGGGCGAACGTGCGCGCGCCGCTGCGCTCCGCGAGGCGCACGGCCAGCGCCAGATTCGACGGCCCGAAGCCGACGCCGATCAGGTCGAATACGGTTTCTCTCTGCATGTCTCAGCTCCCTTGTCGGTGAATCCGGCCCGTCAGACGTGACGGCCGGAGAAGAACGTCTCGCGCAGCGTGCGCATCCACAGCGGCTGCGCGTCGGCCAGCGCGAGACGGCGCTGCCGCGCGAAGCCATGCCGCGCGAGATGGTCGGCAACCCGCGCGTGGCCGGCCGGAACGGCACAGCCGACCGCTTCGGTACGCGGGTCGTCGAGAAACAGGTAATGCACGACGGACGGCAACCAGCCGGCCACGCAATGCGGGCCGCGCCAGCGCGACTCGCCGACCAGCATCCGCAGCCCGCGGTCGTAGTCGCGCGCTGCGACGTGCGGCGCGAGCGCGTCTTCCTTCAGCCAGAACGCTTCGAAATACGCGAACGGCTCGCCGTCGAAGCAGCCGACGAGCGGCGTCACGTGCGGATCGGCGTCGAGGGCGGCGCCTCGCGCGCCGTCCGTGCCGCGCGGCGCGGGGTGCGCACCCGGCCAGCCGTCGCGCACGCGCGGTTCGTCGAACCAGCGCGCGAGCCGTTCGGTGTCCTCCGCCGGCTGCCAGCCGCGCAGCGTGAAGCGCACGCCGAGCGCCGGCAGGTCGCGCGCGTAGACCTCGCCGCGCGGCGCGGGCGGCCGGCGCGGGTGGCGCCGGCCGTCGGTGAGCATCGGCAGCGTCGCGCACGGCAGATGCGGGCCGACGAGCCACAGGTCGGCCTGTTGCGCCCAGCCGTCACGCACGCAGCGGCCGCCGTCGGCGAGCACGCCGCTCGCGCGCAGCGCATCGAGCGCGACCGCCGGCCATGCGGCCGGGTCGAGCCGGATCGCCGCATGGCGCGCGCTGTCCGAAAACGCCGCGGCCAGCGCCGCCAGCAGCGCGCGCCGCTGGTCGGCCGGCGCCGCGCGATGGTTGTATGCGACGAGGCGCAGCGCACCGTCGTCGCCGAGTTGCGCGCGCAGCAGCTGCGCACCGATGCCGTCGCCCTGCGCGACACGGATCTCCGTGCCGTCGCGCAGCGCGAACAGGCCGTCCGCGAATGCGAGGCGGTACGTATCGAGCATCGTGAATCCGTCCGGACGCACTTCAGCCAGCATGGCGCGCCTCCTGTGCTGTTTCCGCACGCGCATCCAGCCGTGCACCGAGGGCTGCGAGCGTCGGCGACGCGAACACGTCGGCGACCGTCAGCGCGTGACCGGCACGGCCGGCCGCGTCGACGAAGCGCACGACGTCGAACGACGTCGCGCCGGCTTCGAACAGGTCCGCATCGGGCTCGGGTGCGGCGGTCGCGAACGTGTCGGACCACAAGGCCGCCAGCACCGCCGCCGCATGCGACGACGGCGCGTGGCCCCGTGCTGCCGCGTGTGCATGCGCGCCGAACGCGGCGTCGCGTGCGTCCGGCACGCCGAGCGCCGCTTCCGACGCACCGGCGAAGCGGGCAACTTCATCGTGATAGACATCGACGAGCGCATCGACGAAACCGCGGTCGAGCAGTTCGTCCGCATACGAGAACGCAGCGCTGACGCGCCCGTCCGGATGCTCGACGACGTCCAGCTCCAGCGTGAACACGACGCGATGGCGCACGTCGTCGAATTCGGCGAGCGACAGACCGGCCCAGTCGCGCGCGGCCGCGCCGGTCGGACGCAGGTAGTTGAACATCACCTGGAACAGCGGATTGGCCTGCGCGGCACGCGGTGCGCGCAGCGCGGCGACGACGTCGGCAAACGGCACGTCGGCATGCGCATACGCGGCGAGCGCCGTATCGCGCACCTGCGCGAGCACGTCCGCGCGGCGGTCTGCCGGGTCGATCCGCGTGCGCACGACGACCGAGTTGATGAAGAGACCGAGCGCGTCGCGGGCCGCATCGCCGGTGAGCGCGCGCGTCGACGCCAGCACGCCGACCGGCTGGTCGGCCGCGCCCGTCACGCGGAACAGCGCGGTATTGAGCGCCGCGTGCAGCAGCATCGGCAACGTGGCGTGCGCGGCCGATGCGGCGTCGCGTGCGGCGCGGATCAGGTGCGCATCGAATTCGAATGCGAGACGGGCCGCTCGCCATTGCGGATGGGCCGGCGCGTCCGCACGCTGCGGCAGCACGCGCGACGGCAGATCGGCCAGCGCATCCTGCCAATACGCGACGCGGGCCGGATGGCACGGCGCGGGCAGCACGAGCGGCGCGGCCGGCTGGATCGCGTCCAGCGCCGGCAGCGCGTCGCCGTGCACCCGAGCGACATACCGCGTGCGCACCGCATCGAGCCACAGCTCGATCGATTCGCCATCCGACACGATGTGATGGATCGTCACCGACAGCACGTGGTCGTCCGTGTCGAGCCGCAGCACGCGGGCACGCCACAGCGGCGCATCGGCCGCAAGGTCGAACGGCGCGAGGGCATCCTCGTCGGTCAGTGCGGCGGCTCGGGCAAGCGCATCGGCCTGGGCCGACAGGTCGATCACGGGCAGTTCGACGCCAACATCCGCGTCGATCCGCTGGCCCGGCAGCGCGCCGTTGCGCGCCACGAGCCGCGCGCGCAATGCCGGATGAACGGCGGCGGCATCCGCGAACGCCGCGCGCAGCGCATCGACGTCGAGCGGGCCGCGCACGCGCAGCGCAACAGGAATGTTGTACGCGGCACTGTCCGGCTGCGCGCGCCACAGGAACCACAGGCCGAGCTGCGCGGGCGACAGCGGCCACACGCCATGCGCGTCGGGCTTCGCCACCGCGACGCCCGGCGCGGCGGCGCCGGCATGCGCGGCGCGCGGCGCATCGGCCACCTGCCGCGCGTACTGGGCGAGCACGGGCGCCTCGAACAGCGCGCGTACCGGCACGTCGCGGCCGAGCCGTTCCGCCACGCGTGTCGCGACCCGCACGGCCGCGAGCGAATGGCCGCCGAGATCGAAGAAGTGATCGCCGCGGCCGACGCGCTCGAGATTCAGCACGTCGCACCAGATCGCCGCGAGCGCGGCTTCGTCGCCGTCGTGCGGCGCCTCGTACGCGCGTTCGACGCGCACCGGCGCCGGCAGCCGCGCACGGTCGACCTTGCTGTTCGCGTTGCGCGGCAGCGCGTCGAGCACGATCAGTTGCGCGGGCACCATGTAATCGGGCAGCGTGCGGCGCAGGTGCGCATCGAGCGTCGCGGCTTCGACCGGCTGCGCGGCGGCCCGCGCATCGGCGGTCAGCTCGACATACGCGACGAGCTGCGCGAGCGCACCCTGCCCGTGCACGACCGCGCACGCCTCGCGCACCGCATCGTGCGCGGCCAGCTGCGCCTCGATTTCGCCGAGTTCGATGCGCAGCCCGCGCAGCTTCACCTGGTGGTCGACGCGGCCGATGAAGTCGAATACGCCGTCCGCGCGGCGGCGCACGAGGTCGCCGGTGCGGTACAGCCGCGCGCCCGCCGCGCCGTACGGGTCGGGCACGAAGCGCTCCGCCGTCAGTGCCGGACGGTCGAGATAGCCGCGCGCGACGCCGATCCCCTCGCCACCCAGATACAGTTCGCCGATCACGCCGACCGGCAGCGGATGCAGCCGCGCGTCGAGCACATGCGCGGTGCGCGCGCCGACCGGCGTGCCGATCGGCAGGTACGCGGCGTCGCCGAGCTTCGCCAGATCGTCGCCGGGCCGGAACATCCACAGCGTCGGCGTGATGACCGTCTCGGTCGGGCCGTAGCCGTTGACCACGCGCACGTTCGGCAGCGCACGGCGCAGCATCGCGAACGCTTCGCGCGACGTGGCCTCGCCGCCGACGGTCAGCGAACGCAGCGTCGGCGGCGCACCGTGCTGGAGCGCCCATTCGGCGAGTTGCGCGGCGCAGCCCGGCGGCACATAGGTCATCGTCACGCCGTCGCGCACCATCATCGCGCAGGTCTGCGCGGGCGGCCACAGAACGTCGGCCGTCACCGACACGGCGGCGCCCGACATGTATTGCGAAAACCAGCCTTCATGCGCGCCGTCGAAGTTGACCGACTGGAACAGCAGGAACACGTCGTGCTCGCCCGCGCCGTAGCGCTCGGCGATCGCCGCGCAATGCAGCGCGAACGACGCGTGGTCGACGATCACGCCCTTCGGCTTGCCGGTCGAGCCCGATGTGTAGATCGCATAGGCCGCGTGGCCCGGCAGCACGTCCGGCAGCACGACGTGCCCGGCCTCGTCGAGCGCATCGATCGCATCGGCGCGCCAGACGCGCAGCGCCGGCAGTTCGGGCAGCGACGCGGCGCTCGCGCCGTCGGTCAGCACGTGCGCGATGTTCGCGTCGCCGACGATCTGCGCGAGCCGTTCGCGCGGATGCGCGGGATCGAGCGGCACGAACGCGGCGCCCGACTTCAGCACCGCGATCAGCGCGACGAGCAGGTCGACCGAGCGCTGCAGCGCGACGCCGACGCGCATCTCGGGCCGGACGCCGGCCGCGACCAGATGGCGGGCGAGGCGCGCCGCGCGTGCATCGACTTCGCCGCGCGTCAGCGCGCGGTCGATATCGGCGACACCGCGCGCGTGCGGCCGCGCTTGCGCATGCGCGGCGATACGCGCATGCACGGGCACGAACGGTTCGGCATCGGTCGCGCCGGCCGGCGCGTTCCATGCAAAGAGCTGGGCACGCTCGTCGGCGGGCAGCCAGTCGAGATCGCCGACCGGCCTGTCGGGGCGTGCGAGCGCATCGGTCAGCAACGTGACGAATCGCGCGGCCAGCCGCGCGATCGCGTCCGCGTCGAACAGGTCGAGCGCGTAGATGAAAGCGGCGTCGAACGTGCCGTCGGGCGTCGCCTCGACGGACAGCGTCAGGTCGAATTTCGCGGACGGCGTGCCGGACGGCAGCAACGCGGCCGACGCCGCGCCGAGCGCCGGCAGCGCGCGCCGCTCGCCATACGCGGCCATGACCTGGAACAGCGGATGATGGCTCGCGCTGCGCGGCACGCCGAGCGCGTCGACCACCTGCTCGAACGGCACGTCCTGGTGCATCTGCGCGTCGACAAGCGCGCGCTGCGTGCGTGCGACCAGCGACGAGAAATCGCCGTGCGCGGGCACGTCGACGTCGATCGCCAGCGTGTTGACGAAGAAGCCGATCAGGCCGGCGACTTCCGCGCGTTCGCGGTTCGCGGCCGGCACGCCGACGCAGATCCGCGCGTCGCCGGTCGCGCGCGCGAGCAGTGCATCGAGCGCGGCCAGCAGCACGGCGAACGGCGTCGCGCCCGATGCGGCCGCAAACGCGCGCAGTTGCGCGCCGACGCGCGCGTCGAGCGAAAACACATGACGCGCGCCGCGTGCGCTGCGGCGCGCCGGCCGCGCGGCCGCGCCCGGCAGCGTCAGCACGCCGCGCTGCGGGTCGAGGCGCTCGCGCCAGAACGCGAGCTGACGGTCGCGCTCGCCGGCATCGAGCCAGCGGCGCTGCCACAGCGCGTAGTCGGCGTACTGGATCGGCAGCGGCGCGAGCGGCACCGGCCGGTCGGACGCATACGCACGATAGAACGCCGCGAGTTCGTCGAGCATCACGCCGGACGACCAGCCGTCCGACACGATGTGATGGACGGTCAGCGCGAGCCAGTGATGCGTCGCGTCGAAGCGCACCAGGTGCGCGCGCACGAGCGGCGCCGTGCCGAGATCGAACGGCTCGGCTTCGTCGGCCGTCGCGACGGCCTCCGCGCGCGCCGCGCGCTGCGCGGCCGGCAACGCTTCCAGGTCGGTCTCGCGCCACGGGCAGCGCAGCGGCGCGTGGATCGTTTGCGCGACACCGTCCTGCGCTTCGTCGAAGGTCGTGCGCAGCGCTTCATGACGTGCGATCAGCGCATCGCACGCGAGACGCAGCGCATGCACGTCGAGCGGGCCCGTCAGCGCGAGGCGCTCGGTGATGTGATACGCGTCGGGCGCGTCGATCAGCCGCGCGTGCAACCACAGCCGCGTCTGTGCAAACGAAGCCGGCACGCGCTCGCTGCGCGGCGCGCGCGGCGGAATCGGCAGCACGCGGAAGTCGATGCCGGCCGCGCCGAGCTTGTCGATGAAGACCGCGCGCTGCGCGTCGGGCAGTTGCGCGAAACGCGTCGCGAGCGCGAGCCAGTCGGGTTGAGCCTTCGTCATCCGTCGTCCTTATTGGGTTTCCAGTTCGCCGAGCAGCGCGTCGATCGCGCTCGCCGCATCGGTCTCGCCGCGCGCCGCGCAGGCCGCGTCGATCGCTTCCGCGCAGCGCGCCAGCGTGCGCGTGTCGAACAGCGTGCGCAGCGGCAGCGCAAGACCCCAGTGCAGGTTGGCCTGCGCGTGGGCCTGCGTCGCGAGCAGCGAGTGGCCGCCGAGCAGGAAGAAATCGCCGTCGCGGCCGATCGCGTCCACGTGCAGCACGCGCTGCCAGATTGCCGCGAGCGCGCGTTCGGTGTCGGTCGCGAGTTCGACGGCTTCGGCCGTGTCGCGCACCGGCGCGGGCAGCGCATGACGGTCGCACTTGCCGTTCGGCGTGACGGGCAACGCGTCGAGCGCGATCAGTTGCGACGGCACCATGTACGCCGGCAGTTGCGCGCGCAGTGCGTCGAGCAACGCCGCGCGGTCGAGCGGGCCCGCATCGCCGCGGGCCACGTAGCCGATCAATTGCTCGTCGCGCACGATCACGACCGCATCGTTCACGCCGGGCGCCGCGCGCAGCAGCGCTTCGATCTCGCCCGGCTCGATCCGCTGGCCGCGCAGCTTCACCTGCGTGTCGACGCGGCCAAGGTAGTCGAGCGCGCCGTCGGCGCGCCGGCGCGCGAGGTCGCCGGTGCGGTACATGCGCGCGCCCGGCACGAACGGATCGGGCACGAAGCGCTCGGCGGTCAGCGCCGGGCGGCCGAGATAACCGCGCGCGAGACCGGCGCCCGCCAGGTACAGTTCGCCTGTCGCGCCAGCCGGCACCGGCTGCCACGCGGCGTCCAGCACGTGCAGCTGCAGGTTCGCGATCGGATGACCGATCGGCACCGCGACCGCATTCGCGTCGTCGGGGCCGCAAGTCCAGTGCGACACGTCGATCGCGGCTTCGGTCGGTCCGTACAGGTTCACGAGCGTGGCATTCGGCAGCAGCCGCGCCATCTTCGCGACGAGTTCGGGCGCGAGCGCTTCGCCGCTCGCGACGATCAGGCGCACGCTGTCGCATTGCGCGGCGGCCGAGAAGTCGTCGAGATGAGCGGCGAACGCGGCCAGCATCGACGGCACGAAATGCAGCACCGTCACGCCGTGCGCGTGGATCGCGGCCGCGAGACGCGCCGGGTCGCGATGGTCGCCCGGCGCGGCGATCGCGAGCTTCGCGCCGATCGCCAGCGGCCACACGAATTCCCAGACCGACACGTCGAAACCGAACGGCGTCTTGTGCAGCACGACGTCGTCGCGCGTCAGCCGGTACGCGTGCTGCATCCACGCAATCCGGTTCGCGAGTGCGCCGTGCGTGTTGCCGGCGCCCTTCGGCTTGCCGGTCGAGCCGGACGTATAGATCAGGTAGGCGAGCCGTGCGTCGTCGATCGCGGCGGTGCCGCTTGCGGGCGCGCCGTCCGCTTCGTCCGCCGCATCGGCAAGCAGGTCCGCCACCGTCAGCAACTGCGTGTCGGCGCCTTCACCCAGCGCGGCCTCGACCTGCTCGCGCAGATGGGCCTGTGTGATCGCGACGGCCGGCCGCGCGTCGCGCAGCAGGTACGCGATGCGCTCGGCCGGATAGTCGGGGTCGACCGGCAGGTACGCGGCGCCGGCCTTCAGCACGCCGACGAGCGCCATCACCATGTCGAACGAACGCTCGACGCACAGCGCGACCGGCGTGTCGGGCCGCACACCGCGCCGACGCAGCGCGGCCGCGATGCGCGAGGTTGCCACGTCGAGCTCGCGATAGGTCGCACGATGCACGCCGCCATGAACGTCGGCGTATTCGAGTGCAATCGCGTCCGGCGTCGCCCGCGCCGCCTCGGCGAATTGCAGGTGCAGCGGCTGCCGTTGCGCGATCGGCCACGCATGCGCGGTGTCTTGCGCATGCGCCAGTGCGTCGCGGGTGGCGGCGTCGGCGATCGACAGCGTGCCGAGCAGCGCGTCCGGCGTACGGGCCAGTGCATCGAGCGCACATGCGAACGCACGATGCCAGGTCTCGACCTGACGCGCATCGACACGTGCGGTGTCGTAACCGTAGTCGATCGTCAGTTCGGCGCCGCTTTCGATCACGAGCGTCAGCGCGAAATCGGTTGCCTCGATGCTGCGCACGCCGCTCAATGCCAGCGCGCGCGGATCGGCGTCGCGCGCCGTGTCGTCGACCGGGTAGTTTTCGAACACGACCAGCGTATCGAACAGTGCGCCGCCTGCCCCGCGCGCCCAGCGCTGGATGTCGGCCAGCGGCGTGTGGGCATGTTCGGCGGCGGCCGCGTTCTCGCGCTGCAGCGCCTGCAGCCAGTCGGCCGCGCGTTGCTGCGGCGCCGGTGCGGTGATGACCGGCAGCGTGTTGATGAACAGACCGAGCACCGAGTCGACGTCCGCGAGCGCGTCGGGACGGCCCGCGACGGTCGCACCGAACGCGACGGCCGGCTGGTGCGTCATCCGCTGCAGCGCGAGCGCCCAGGCGCCCTGCACCAGCGTGTTGACGGTCAGCTTCAGCGCGCGCGCCGTCTGCGCGACGCGCGCCAGCGCGTGCGCATCGAGCGTCGCACGCCACGTGACCATCTCGGCCTCGGCGCGATCGGCCGACCGGTCGGCAATCAGCGTCGGTGCATCCAGGCGGGCAAGACGCCCGGTCCAAAAACGCTCGTCGGCGTCGCGGTCGCGCGTGCCGAGCCATGCGATGAAGTCACGGTAGCGCAGCGCCGGACGACTCGCGAACGGCGACACGGCATCCGGGTCGCGATAGTCGCGCAGCACGTCCGCGAGCAGGCGCGCCGTGCTCCAGCCGTCGAGCAGCACATGGTGACGCGTCCACACGACGCGCCATGCGTCGTCCGACACGCGAATCAGCGTCAGCCGCATCAGCGGCGGCTCGCGCCAGTCGAAGCCGCGCGTGCGGTCGGCCGCGAGCCAGGCGTCGAAATCGGCGTCGAGCGTGTCGCCGCGCTCGCGCCAGTCGAGCTGCTCGACCGGGATCCGCGCATGGCGGTGCACGCACTGCAGCGGCGCGGCTTCGTCCGGCATCACGCTCGTGCGCAGAATGTCGTGACGCGCGATCGACGCGTCGAACGCCGTCGCGAGCCGGTCGGCGTCGAGCGCGGTCGCGGTCGCGACGAGCTGGTTCACGTAGCTCGCGTGGCCCGGTGCGAACAGCGCGTGGAACAGGATGCCCTGCTGCATCGGCGACAGCGGATACACGTCGTCGATCGCGCGCCAGTCGAGCGGCGTGCGTTCGATCGCGGCCTGCGTGAGCCCGGCGGCCTGCGCGAGCGGGAAATCGCCCGGCGTCGCGCCGGCGCCGCGATGCGCGATGCGCGACGCGCACGCGTCGACGAGTTCGCGCAGTGCCGACGCAAAGCGTTCGGCCAACGCGTCGATCGTCGCGCGCTCGAACTGCGGCGCACCGTAGACCCAGTGCACCTTGAGCGTGCGCGCGCCGTCGCGGTCCGTATCGAGGTATGCGTGGATCGCGAGCGTGTTGCCGAGCGGCCCCCGCGGATCGCGCTCGACGCCGGTGCCGCCGAAGCGCGGTACGAGCGTGGCATCGCGCGGCGCGTCGAACTGGCCGAGATAGTTGAACGTGACGCGCGGGCGCGGCACGGCGGCCAGCGCCGCGCGCGTCGCCGCATCGCCGTAGTGCGCGAGCACGCCGAAGCCGAGCCCCTTGTGCGGCACGGCGCGCAGCGTGTCCTTGACCGCGCACAGCGTGTCGCGCGCGGTTGCCGCGACCGGCAGCGTCACCGGGTAATGGCTCGTCAGCCAGCCGATCGTCCGGCTCGCGTCCGCATCGTCGAACAGCGCTTCGCGGCCGTGTCCTTCCAGTTCGACGCGGCACGCAGCGGCGTCGCGCGCGCCGGCCAGCGCCAGCGCGAGCGCCGCGCCCAGCAGCTCGATCGTCTGCGTGCGATAGGCGGCATGCGCGTCGGTCAACGCGGCGCGGGTCAATGCCGCGTCGATCGTCTGCACGACGACGGCCGCATCGGCGTTCGTGGCCGTTGCGTCCGGATGATCGGGGACGACGTCGTCGCCCTGCGCCATGCCGGCCCAGTATGCGGCCTCCGCCGTGAACGGCGAGCCCGGTTCCGTCGCGGCACGCGCGAGCCGCGCGGCCCATGCGTCTGCGCGCAGGCCCGGCTGCGACAGGCGAACCGGCGTGCGTTCGCATGCGGCGCGGTAGGCCGTGTCGAGGTCGTCGAGCAGGATGCGCCACGACACGCCGTCGACGATCGCGTGGTGAATCGCCAGATACAGCTGCGTCGAGCCGTCCGGCAGGCGCGCCGCGCATGCACAGGCGAGCGGCCCGCGGCCGAGGTCGAGACGGCGCTGCAGCGCGTCGAAGCGTGCGAGCCCGTCGGCTGCGTCGCGTGCGGCGACTTCGACGAACGGCAATGCGTCGTACGGCTTGGCTGCCTCGCTTGCGCGCCAGACGCCGTCCGCGCCGCGCGCGAAGCGCTGGCGGAACACGTCGTGATGCGTCAGCAGCGCGTCGAATGCGCGCGCGAATGCGTCGGCGTCGAATGCACCGCGCACGTCGAACGCAACCGACTGGTTCCAGTGGCCCGGATGCGGAACGTCGAGCGCGAAGAAGCGCTGCTGCGCGGGCGTCAGGACCGATGCGGCCACCGGCGTCGCGGCAGCGCTCGCGGGCTGGACGGCGGCGGCCGCGTCGTCGGTCTTCGCGATGCGCGCGAGTTCGGCCACCGTCGGGCCGTCGAACAATTGCTTCGGCGTGAAGCGCACGCCGCGCTTGCGGGCACGGGCGATCACCTGCAGCACGAGGATCGAATCGCCGCCGAGTTCGAAGAAATTGTCGTCGCGGCCGACCTTCGGCGCTTTCAGCACGGCCTGCCAGACGTCGGCGAGCACGGTTTCGACCGCACCGCGCGGCGCATCGCCGGACGCAACCGCAACCGGCGCGGCAGCCAGCTCGCGCAATGCCGCGCGATCGATCTTGCCGTTCGCCGTCACCGGCAGGCGAGCCAGCGCGACGAACTGCGCGGGCACCATGTAGTCGGGCAGCTTCGCGGCAAGTGCCGCGCGCACGGCGGCTTCGTCGAAGGCCGCGTCGTCGCGCATCACGACGAACGTCGCGAGCCGCAGGCGGCCGTCGTGCTCGATCGCGAGCGTTTCGGCCTGCGCGACCGGCGCGGCCGCGCGCACGGCCGCACTCACCTCGCCCGGCTCGACGCGGTAGCCGCGGATCTTCACCTGGTCGTCGATACGGCCGAGGAACGCGAGACGGCCATCCGTGCGCAGTCGCACGCGGTCGCCCGTGCGATACAGCCGCGCACCGGGCGTGAACGGATCGGGCACGAAACGCTCGGCGGTTTGCGCCGGGCGCCCGAGGTAACCGCGCGCGACGCCCGGCCCGCCCAGATACAGCTCGCCCGTCGCGCCGGCGGGCACGCAGGCGCCGAACGCGTCGAGCACGAGCGCACGCGCATTCGGCAGCGGCAGCCCGAGCGGCACGCCGCTCGCGGGGTCGCGCGCATCGGCGGCGATCGACGCGGTGTCGCACGCGATCGCGCCGACCGTCGCTTCGGTCGGCCCGTAATGGTTGATCACGCGGCAGGCCGGCGCGAGCGCGGCCAGGCGCGCGACGAGCGCCCACGTGAGCGTCTCGCCGCCCGTCACGAGCGCGTGGCGCGGCAGCACGTCGGCCGGCACGCGCGCGTCGAGCAGCGCCTGCAGGTGGCTCGGCACGATCTTCAGCACGCCGACTTCACGGCGGCGCATTTCGTCCGCGAACTGGTCCGGATCGAACGCGCAGGCGGCCGGCAGCAGATGCAGCGTGCGGCCGGCGCACAGCGCGCCGAACAGCGTCGTATGGCCGAGGTCGGCCGCGACGGTCGACACCATCGCGAACGAGGCGTCGGGTGCGAACGCGAGTTCATCGAGCATCCCCTGCACGTAGTCGGCCAGTGCGCCGTGCGACACGACGACGCCCTTCGGCGTGCCGGTCGAGCCCGACGTGTAGATCAGGTACGCGCCCTGCTCCGGATGCGGCGCGACGCGCACGCCGGCCGCGTGGGCGAGCGTCGCATCCTGCGCGAGCGTGTCGACGTCGAGCGGCTGCGTATCGATGCCGGCCGGCCACGCGGCCGTGTCCGCCACGAGCGCCCAGCGTGCGCCGCAGTCGGCCGCCGCGGCACCGAGTCGTGCGGCCGGCTGCGCGGGATCGAGCAGCACGGCGAGCGCGCCGGCCTTCAGCGCGCCCAGCAGGCCGACGACGAAACGTGCCGACCGTTCGACGCAGACGATCACGGGCGCCTCGGCGGCCACGCCGCGCTGCGTTAGTGCGCGGGCGACGCGGTTCGACGCGTCGTCGAGCTCGGCGAACGTCAGCGAGGTCGATGCGTCGGACAGCACGACGCGATGCGGGTAGGCCGCCGCCTGCCGCGCAAACGCGGCGACGACGTCGGCATGCTCGATGCGCAGTGCGCGCCCGTCGCGCGGCTGGCGCGAGCTTGCCGACGCGTCGCACGGCAGTACGGCCGTCGGGTGTTGCGGATCGTGCGCGGCCGCGCCGACGAGCGCCGCATAGCTGTCGAGCCAGGCACGCGCGGTGTCCGCGTCGATGCAGTCGGTCGCGTACGCGGCGACCAGTTCGATCCCGTT
Source organism: Burkholderia sp. YHN3-13 (assembly GCF_055810675.1). Classification (NCBI taxonomy): domain Bacteria; kingdom Pseudomonadati; phylum Pseudomonadota; class Betaproteobacteria; order Burkholderiales; family Burkholderiaceae; genus Burkholderia; species Burkholderia sp. YHN3-13. The sequence goes on from NZ_JBVVNQ010000008.1 coordinate 100,375, forward strand.
CGCGTCGTCGGTGAAATCCACCGCGAAATCGAAGCGCGCGGCGAGATCGGGCCCCGGCGTCGCGACTGCCGTGGCGCCCGGCAGCACGCTGTCGTGCCGCGCATCGAACTGTTGCGCGAACTTCACCCGCAGCCATTCGTCGCCGCGCTTGACCGGCGGCTTCACCGCATCGACGACGCGCTCGAACGGCACGTCCTGGTGCGCGACCGCATCGAGCGCCGCCGTGCGCGCCGCGTCGACGAGCGCGCGGAACGGCAGCGTGGGCGCCACTTGCACGCGCAGCGCGACGGTATTCAGGAACAGGCCCAGCAGCGCGCGCGTTTCGGGGCGCTGGCGATGCGCGACCGGCACCGCGACGACGACATCCGTTGCGCCGGTCAGGCGCGACAGCCACGCGTCGAGCGCGGCGAGCAGCACCGTGAAGACGGTCGCCTGCGCGTCGCGTGCGAGTTGCCGCACGTCTGCCGCGACCGCGTCGGGCAGGCGCACCGACACGCGCGCACCCTGCAGCGTGCGCACGGCGCCCGGCTGGCGGTCGACCGGCAGCGCAAGCGGGCCCGGCACGTCGCGCAATGCGCCGCGCCAGTAGTCGAGCTGGCGCTCGCCCTCGCCGCCGGCCAGCATGTCGCGCTGCCAGTCCGCGTAGTCGGCGTACTGGATCGGCAGCTCGGGCAGCGACGGCTCGCGGCCCTCGGCGTACGCGCGGTACGCGGCCGACAGTTCGTCGAACGCGCAGCGCGAACTCCAGCCGTCGGTGATCGCGTGATGCGCGGTCAACAGCAGGCGGTGACGATCGTCGGCGAGCGCGACGAGCGTCGCGCGCAGCAGCGGGCCGCGCGCGAGGTCGAACGGCTCGGCCGCGTCGCGCTCGGCGAGGCGCGCGGCTTGTGCGTCGCGCGCGGCGGGCGGCTGGTCGCGCAGGTCGATATCGGCGATCGGCACCGGCAGATGCGCATGAATCCGCTGCATCACGATGCCGTCGTCGTTGTCGACGAGCGTCGTGCGCCACGCCTCATGACGCCCGATCACGTGATCGAGCGCGCGCTGCAGCGCGTCGCGCGCGAGTGCACCGTCGATCGTCCAGTGCGCGGCGATGTGATACGCGGCGCTCGCGTCACGCGTTTGCGCGAGCACCCAGAAACGTTGCTGCGCAAGCGAGGCCGCACGGTCGACATGCGGCGCGCCCGATGCCGCCGGATCGGCCGCGGCGCGACGGGCGGAAATCGCGGCCAGCGGCTCGCCGGTCTCGCGTTCCGCCCGATCGACCGTCCCGGCCAGTTCGGCCAGCGCCGGATCGGCGAACAGCGTGTCGAGCCGCAGGTTCACGCGCAGGGTCGCCCGAATCGCGGCCTGCAGCTGCATCGCGGCGAGCGAATCGGCGCCCAGCGCGAAGAACCGGTCGTCACGCGACGGGATGACGTCAAGGCCCAGCAGCGTCTGCCAGAGGGCGGCGAGCTGCCGCTCGGTCGGCGTACGCGGCGCATCGCCGGCGCCTTGCACCGTGTCGCGCGCGGCGGCAATCCGTTCGCGCAGCGCGGCACGGTCGATCTTGCCGTTCAACGTATACGGCAACGCATCGACCCGCACGAAGCGGTGCGGTTGCCACGCGGCCGGCAATTGCGCGGCCACGTGCGCTTTCAGCGCCGCATCGTCGGCCGCCCCGCGCAGCGCGACGCACGCGATCAGCCGCGTCGGTCCGTTGCCGGTTTCGGCGACCACGGCCGCGTCGGCCACGGCCGGGTGCGAGCGCAGGCACGCGGCGATTTCCGCCGGCTCCACGCGCACGCCGCGCACCTGGACCTGATCGTCGAGGCGGCCGAGATAATCGAATGCGCCGTCGTCGCGCAGCCGCGCGAGGTCACCGGTGCGGTAGACGCGCGCGCCGGGTTCACCCTGCGCATCGGGAATGAAACGTTCGGCCGTCAAGGCCGGGCGACCGTGATAACCGCGGGCGACGCAGACGCCGCCGAGCAGCAGCTCGCCCACGCCATCGGCCGCGGCGCCGTCGACGCGCGCGACGCGCGGGCCGATCACGCGGCCGATCGGCAGCGATGCATACGCGTCGTCGGCCGCCAGCACGGGCGTCTCGCCCGGCTCGACCGGCCACAGCATCGGCGAGATCACGGCCTCGGTCGGCCCGTAGCCGTTGATCAGTCGTACCGACGGAAATGTGCCGCGTACGAACTCGAATGCCTGTTGCGGCAGCGCTTCACCGCCGAACGCGAGCACGCGCAGCGCCGGCGGCACGCCGTCGCGCGCGGCGACGGCCGCGAATTCGCGCAGGTAGGCAGGCGGGAACGCGGCGACGTTGACCGACTCGCGCACGAGCAGCGCATGCGCGGCGTCCGGCGCGAACGGCTGCGGCGGCGCCACGACGATGCCGGCGCCGACGGCGAGCGGCGCGAGCCAGCATTCGTGCGCGGCGTCGAAATTGACCGATGCGAAATGCAGCAGGCGGTCGCCGGCCTCGATCGGCAGCGCGGCCGCGAGCGCGGCGCAATGCGCGGCGAGCGGTCCGTGCTCGACGACGACCGCCTTCGGCGTGCCGGTCGAGCCCGACGTATAGATCATGTAGGCGGCCGAACGCGGGTGAACCGGCACGGCTTCGTCGCCGGCGACGAGATCCTGCTCGCCCGATGCCGCCGCCGGATCAAACGCATGTTCGAACGGCGTGCCGAGCGCCGCGCGGCCGGCCGCGTCGACGATGCCGTGCCGCAGTTGCGCATCCTGGACGATCCAGTCGAGGCGCGCGGCGGGATGGCGCGGATCGAGCGGCACGAACACGCCGCCCGCCTTCAGCACGGCCAGCAGCGCGACGAACAGTTCGCACGAACGCTCGACGCAGACGCCGACCCGCACTTCCGCGCCGACACCGGCCGCGCGCAGTTGCCGGGCCAGGTACGCCGCCCGCGCGTCGAGCGCGCCGCGCGACAGGCGCAGGTCATTCTGGAAAGGAACCGCGATCGCGGGTGCGTCGGGCGCGATGCGCGCCAGTTCGCGGATTCGGTGATGCAGCGCAGTCGGGAAACTCGTCATGTGCGTGAAGTCCTTCGGTCCGGCCGCTTCGGCCAAGTCTCGGGGCCGCTTGGGGCGGCTTCACTGGTGTGACGAACGACGCGGCCGATTTTTTACCGTTTTGCACGCAAAGTGCGTGCGGCCGCATTTTTTTGACGGTGCCGCTAAATATTTGCGTGCCCCGTTCGTCTATCAGGGAGGAAGCCGGAACGGGGCCCCGCCTCGCCCGCCGCTTTCGCGTCAGATTCACCGTTTCCGCGTTTTTGCCTGCCTTCCCTTTACCGACGTTGCCGATGACAGCCGCCCACGAGCCTTCCTCCCCGCCGTCCCTCGACGCCTCTCCCGGCCGCCCCGCGGCGCGCCTGATCCTTGCGCTGCTGCGCGAAAGCCGCGTGTCGCTCACGCTTGCGCTCACTGCGTGCGTCCTGAATGGTGTCGCGAGCGTGCTGCTCGTCGCGACGCTGAACCGCGCGCTCTCTCAACCGGGCGCGGCCGATGCATCGCTCGCGTGGCGCTTCGCCCTGTGCGCGGTGATCGCGCTCGTCACGCGGATCGTGTCGGGCACGCTGTTCGCCCGCCTGTCGCAGGACACGATGGCGCGGTTGCGCGTCCATCTCGCGCGACGCGTCGGCGCCGCCGAATTGCGCGACATCGAGCGGATCGGCGCGGCGCCCGTGCAGTCGGTGCTGACCGACGACGCGACCAACGTGTCGATGCTGTTCTTCGCGCTGCCGAACCTGGTCATGCACGGTTCGATCGTGTTCGGCTGCCTCGGTTATCTCGCCTGGCTGTCGTGGCCCGTGTGCCTGCTGGCGCTGGCCGCGATCATCGCAGGCTCGCTCGGCTATCACACCGGCGACCGCCGCGCGATCGCGTCGCTCGAGGCGGCCGGCCACGCGCAGGACCGCCTGTTCGGCTATCTGGGCTCGCTGTTCTCCGGCGCGAAGGAACTGAAGCTGCACGACGCGCGTGCCCGCCAGTTCGTCGACGGCCAGCTCGGCGCCGCGATCGGCGAAGTGCGCGACCACCGCCGCCGCGCGTTCAGCGCATACGCGGTCGGGGTCGGCTGGATCATCTTCCTGTTCTACGTGTTCCTCGGCGTCGCGTCGTTCTGGCCACAGCTCGGCGTGCATGCCGACCCGGCCGCCGCCGCCGGCTACGTCGTCGTGTTCCTGTTCATGCTCGTGCCGCTCGACGGTCTGCTGAACAACCTGCCGACCGTCAACGCCGCGCGCGTGTCGCTCACGCGGATCGAAGGCGTGATGGCCGAATTCGGCGCGCTGCGCACGGTGCCGCCCGCCGCCGACGCACCCGACGTGCCGCCGGCCGGCGCCGTCACGCTGCGCGGCGTCACGCATGCGTACTTCCACGAACGCGACGAACGGATGTTCAGCATCGGGCCGATCGACCTGACGATCAAGCCGGGCGAACTCGTGTTCATCGTCGGCGGCAACGGCAGCGGCAAGACGACGCTCGCGAAGGTGCTGACGGGGCTCTACGAACCGGAGGAAGGCACGATCGAGGTCGACGGCCGCACGATCGGCTGGCGCGAGCGCGCCGCGTACCGGCAGCGCTTCAGCGCGGTATTCAACGACTTCCACCTGTTCGACGCGCTGCTCGGCATCGTCGATCCCGACGATCCGTCGCGCGCACAGGCCGACGCACGGGCGAACGCGCTCGTCGCGAAGCTCGCGCTCGACCACAAGGTGAAGGTGGTCGACGGCGCGTTCTCGACGCGCGCGCTGTCGACCGGTCAGCGCAAGCGGCTCGCGCTCGTCGTCGCCTATCTGGAAGACCGGCCGTTCTACCTGTTCGACGAATGGGCGGCCGACCAGGACCCGTCGTTCAAGGCCGTGTTCTACGAGCAGCTGCTGCCCGAGCTGCGCGCGCGCGGCAAGGCCGTGATCGTGATCACGCACGACGACCGCTACTTCGATCTCGCCGACCGGCTGCTGAAGCTCGACAACGGGCGCATCGTCAGCGACACGATGCCGGCGCGCTCGCGTGCGCAGGATGGTGTCGATGCACTGAGCGCCTGAGCGACGGGCGACAAAAAAATCGCCGACGCGCTGCCATGGCAGTGCGTCGGCGATTTGCATTTCGGAAGCGAATCGTGCCGGCGGGCAATGCACTGATCGCGCCGATCGCGACACCCTGCCCGTCAGCTCTTGCGCACGGCCGGCAGCGTCAGCATCGTATCGGTCATCACGTCGGCCAGCTTCAGCGCCGACATCGGTCCGCCGAACCCCCAGATGTTGCGTTCGATCAGCGCGATCCGGCGCGCCTTCATCGCGGGCACGAAGCGCCACACCGGCGAATCGAGTTTCGCGGACAGCGGCACGTCCATCCCCGATGCGGTGACGAACATCACGGCCAGGTCGCGCTGACGAAGCAGATCGGCCGACGTCACGTACAGCGTGCCTTCCCGCGTCGGCTTGCGCGGCCACGGATCGAGCCCGAGCGCACGCGCGAGGCCCGCCGACGTGCTGTTGCCCGTGTAGGCCCAGTAACGATCGGGCAAGCCGAGATCCTGCAGCAGCGCGACGCGCTCGCCCGTGCGGCCCGCGGCCGCGAGCCGCGCCGCATTGCGCGCGATGCCGGCGTCGAGCTGCGCATCGACCGCCTGCGCACGCGCGTCGCGCCCCGTCACCGCGCCGATCGTCCGGAAGATCTGCCGCATCCAGTCGAGCTGCGTGACCGGTACGCCGCCGTCGGATACGTTCGGGCTGAACTGGAACAGGATCGTCGGCGCGATCCGGTCGAGCGCGTCGAAGATCGGCGCGTGGCGGAAGCCGACGCCGATGATCAGGTCGGGCTTGACCGCCGCGATCGCCTCGAGCCCCGGCTCCTGCCGCGAGCCGATGTCGGTCACGTGCGCGAGCCGCTCGCTCCGGTAGCCGAGCCAGCCCGGATAAAACGCGGTATCGGCCATCCCGACCGGCACGAGGTCGAGCGCGATCACGCTTTCCGCGAACATGAAGTCGAGTGCGACCACGCGCTGCGGCCGCACCGGCATCTTCGCGCTCGCCTGCGACACGACGGGGTTGCCGGCGAGCGACGCGGTGCCCTGCGTGCCGCGCGCGCCGTCGGCAACGGAAGCCGCGGCAGCCGAGGCGGGAAACGCGCCGCAACACGCGGCGCCGAGTGCCGCCGCGAGTGCGCCGAGCGCATGCCGGCGGCCGGCGTGCGTCACCGGATCGCGTCCTGCTCGGCCAGCGCCGCGTCGTCCATCGTCAGTAGCAGGGGGCAGCTTCCACACAGTTGCGTTTCTCCAGGAATTTCGTAGCGCAGGCAGCACACGCGGCGCGCGCGAAACGGCGTCGGCAGCAGTGCCGAGCGCGGCACGGCGTCGCGCACGGGCATCCGCAGCGGATTCGGTTCGCCGCGCACGCAGGTCGAGCCGAACAGCCAGTCCGCATCGCGGACGGGGTCGGCCGCGCACGGCAGCGAACGATACGTATCGAGCAGATAGTCGAGCAGGTTGCCCGCGTTGCTCCACAGCACGCGCGGCGTGACGCGGCCCATCGCCGCGAGCAGGTCGATCACCGCGCCGAGATGCGCGAGGAGCCCCGCATAGCGCGGCGCGGGATCGTCGCACGGCGCGCCGAGCGCGTCCGGCGCGAAATACAGCGCGGCCGGCATCCCGTCGTCGAGCGCGACGAACGTGCGCGCCGGGTTCATGTCGAGCGGCCGGCCGAGCGTCAGCGCGGCGACGACACCGGCCGGCGCCGCGCGACCGAAATAGTATTTGCTCCATTGCGACATCAGCGCGCGCGCATGCCGCGCGGGATCGCCGCCGTAGTGGCCGACCATCGCGTCGAGCACGATGTCGCGATGCGCGGGCAATTCGGTGACGGGCACGACGATGCGATCCGGCGCGTGCGCGTCGTCGGGCATGCCGAGCCAGACGACATCGAGAGGTTCGGCGAACGGTTGCGGCGCGAACGCCGAAAAGCGCGTGGCGCGCGTCTCGTCGAGCACCGGCGTCATCGCCCCGCGCGCCGGGCGCGGCGCCCCTCGAGGATCAGCAGCCCGAGCAGATACGGTGCGCCGATCAGCGCGGTCAGCACGCCTGCCGGCACTTCGCGCGGCGCGACGACCGTGCGCGCGGCCAGATCCGCGACACCGAGGATCAGCGCGCCGCACGCGGCCGCGAGCCACAGCCGCGTGCGATGCCGGCGCGCGCCGAGCATCGTCGCGACGTGCGGCGCCATCAGCCCGATGAAGCCGACCGGCCCGACCGCCGCGACGGCCGCACACGCGGCGAGCGTCGCGATCGTCAGTGCGAGCGGCCGCAGCACGGCCACCGGCAAGCCGAGCGCGGCGGCCTGGTCGTCGCCGAGCGCGAGCATGTCGAGCGGTTTCGCGAGCCATGCGAACACGGGCACCGCGAGCACGCACCACGGCAGCAGCATCGACACCTCGCCCCAGCTGCGGCCATAGGTGCCGCCGACGAGCCACACGACGAAGCGCGCGGGCTGCACGCTTTCCTGCGTGATCAGCCATTGCGCGAGCGTGGTCCACAACGCGCCGATGACGATCCCGGTCAGCGCGACCGCGAGCGGCGCGTAGCGATGCCGGTGATTCAGCGCGAGCGTGATCGCGAGCGACAGGCCGCCGCCGATCAGCGCGGCGGCCGCGAGCGTCACGTGGCCCATCAGCGGCCACGTCGACAACGCGAACAACGTGACGAGCCCCGCGCCCTGCGTGACGCCGAGCACTTCGGGGCCCGCGAGCGGATTGCGCACGACGCTCTGCATCGCGACGCCGCTGACGGCGAGCAGCGCACCCGCGAGCAGCGCGCACAGCAGGCGCGGCATGCGCAGGTCGATCAGCATCCGCGCGAGCCCATCCTGCCCCGACAGCGCGGCCGACCAGCGCGCGGGCGACAGCCATTCGGGGCCGGCCGACACGCCGACCCACACCGCGAGTGCGCCGACCACGACGAACAGCGCCGTGCGCAGCGGCCAGCCGAGCCGTTCGAGCCAGCCGACGAGCCGCGCCGAGCCGCCGCCCGCCGCCGGTTCCGCCGCGGCATGGAGCACGCCCGACCAGGCGGCGCCGCGCCGGATCATCGCGAGCATCAACGGCGTGCCGACCAGCGCGATCGCGACGCCGGTCGACAGCGTCGCGTCGAGGCCCGACGCGAGTACCGCGCTGTCGGTGACGAGCACGAGCGCGCCGCCGGCGAGCGCCGACAGCGGCACCAGCACGCCGAGCCGCGCGGCGCGCGCGCCGCGCACCTGGCGCAGCAGGTTCGGCGCGACGAGGCCGACATACGACAGCGGGCCCGCGATACTGACGGCCACGCTCGTGAACGCGACCGCGACGATCGTCGCGGCGAGCCGTGTCGCATCGACGCGCACGCCGGCCGCGGCCGCCGCGTCGTCGCCGAGCGTGAGCGGATTCAGCGGCCGGATCACGAACGGCAGCGCGACCAGCGGCACGACGAGCCAGCGCGCGGCGAGCGCGAGGCCAGTCGCGCCCGGCTGGTAAAGGCTGCCGTTGGTCCACAGCGCGGCGCCCGCGATGTTCTGCTCGAAAAACGCGAGCACGAGCGTCGACAGCGCGGCGAACAGCAGCATGCACACGCTGCCCGCGAGCACGAGCCGCAGCGGCGTCGCGCGCCAGCCGCCGGCCGCGGCGATCGCGCACGCGGCGGCGGCCAGCCCACAGACGAACAGCAGCGGCACCGACGCGACGCCCGCCAGCGCCGGCACGAGCATCGCCGCGAGCAGGCCGAGCTGGGCGCCGCCCGTGACGCCGAGCAGGTCGGGCGACGCGAGCGGATTGCGCGTGAGCGACTGGAACAACGCGCCGGCGATCCCGAGGCAACCGCCCGCGACGAGCGCGGCCGCGACGCGCGGCAGGTTGAGGTCGAACAGGAACACGTGCGCGAGCGCCGCGGCATCGCTGCCGGGCGCCGCGTCCCACCACACGCGCAGGTCGGGCGCGACACGCAGCGCCGCGAGTACGGCGATCAGCGCGACAAGGCCGAACGCGATCGCGCCGGCCCGCCCGGTAGCCGCGCCCTTGCCCGCCGCCGCGAGGCGCTTGCGCATCGCGAACGTCGTCATACGGCGAGATCCCGGTCGAAGACGCCGGCCGCCCGCGGCGCGCCGTCGGTGGTCGGACCGTAGGCCGGTACGCACATCGGCGCGCCCGTCTGCGGATGCGCGAGCTTCAGCATGTCGACGCCGAACGCCGCGCGCAGCCGCGCCGGATCGAGCATCGCGTCGGGCGTGCCCTGCGCGACGAGACGGCCTGCGCGCATCAGCACGATCTCGTCGCTGTACGCGGCCGCCTGGTTCAGGTCGTGCAGCACCCATACGATCGTCAGCCCGCGCGTGCGGTTCAGCGTGCGCAGTGCGTCGAGGATGTCGAGCTGGTGATGGATGTCGAGATAGGTCGTCGGTTCGTCGAGCAGCACGATCGGCGCCTGCTGCGCGAGCGCCATCGCGATCCACGCGCGCTGGCGTTCCCCGCCCGACAGCGCGCCGACGTCGCGCTCCGCGTCGTCGGCGAGGCCGCTCGTGTCGAGCGCCTCGTCGATCGCCGCATGGTCGGCCCGCGACAGGCCGCGCAGGAAGCCGCCGTACGCATAGCGCCCGTAGGCGACGAGTTCGCGCACCGTGAGGCCCGACGGAATCTGGTTGAACTGCGCGAGCATCGTCAGCTCGCGCGCGAGCGCGCGACGGCGAAACGATGCGAGCGGCCGGCCGTTCACCTCGACATGGCCGGCACGCGCGGGCTGCAGGCCCGCGAGCGTGCGCAGCAGCGTGCTCTTGCCGCAGCCGTTCGGTCCGCACAGCGCGGTGACGCGGCCGGCCGCGATCGACAGGTCCAGCCCGTCGATCACGACATGGTCGCGATACCCTACCGACAGCCCGCGCGCGGCAAGCGCGGCGGTACTACGCGTCATCAATCCTCCGTTCGGTCGCGCGGGACCGTATAGCTCTGCGCCATCGCGACGACGACCTTGCGCGGCCCCTCGAACGGGTCGCGCGCGTGCGCGGTCAGCATGTTGTCGAGCATCAGCACGTCGCCGGTGCGCCACGGGAACACGATGCGCTGCTGGTCGAGCACGCCGCGAATCTCCGCGAGCGCGTCGGCCTCGAGCGGTTCGCCGTCGCCGTAGTACACGTTGCGCGGCACGTTCTCGAGCCCGACCGCATCGACGAGCGCTTCCTGCATGTCGTCGTCGAGCGCCGACAGGTGGAACAGGTTCGCCTGGTTGAACCACACGCGGTCGCCGGTGCGTGGATGGCGCGCGACGGCCTGGCAGCGTTCGCGCGTGCGCAGCAGCAGCTCGCCGTCGTCGTCGGTGCGCCACGCGCATTCGATGCCGCGCGCCGCGCACATCCGCTCGACCTCGGCCGGCTCGTCGGTGCCGAACGACTGCTGCCACGGCAGGTCGAGCCCCTGGCCGAAATTGCGCACGTACAGCAGCTCGCGCTTCTTGAAACGCGCGACCAGCGCCGGATCGAGCGCGCGATACACCGCGCGGCTGTCCGCGATCGGCGTGGCGCCGCCCTTCGGCGCGGCGAGCGCGCAGTGGAACCAGATCCGCAGCGGCCATTCGCGCGTGTACGACTGCTCGTTGTGCAGCGGAATCGCGCGGTGCGGCGGATATTCGGTCGACGTGTAGACCGCGCCCTCGACCTGGCTGCGCGGCGTCGACGCGTATTCATAGCCGATCAGCGGATCGCCGAACGATGCCGCGAACTGCTGGAACGCGTCGATCGACGGCACGTGAAAACCCGTGAACAGCACACCGCCCGCCCGTTCGAGCGTGTCGGCCGCGATCTCGCGCGCGAGCGGCGCGACATCGTCGATCGACATCCCGTCGCCGCCGCGCGGCGACACGACGGTGGGCAGCCCCGGCTCGATACGCAGGTCGTCGAGCGTCGGCAACGAAAGCAGGGTCATGCAACGTCCTCTTCAGGTGGCGCGCCGGCACGGCGCAGCAGGTCACGATGCGCGCGTCGCGCGCTCGCCGTCCATCGCGCGGCGCAGGCTCGCCGGGCGCATGTCGGTCCAGACGGTCTCGATGTGCGCGAGACAGTCCGCCTTCGGGCCGCTCACGCCGACTTCGCGCCAGCCGGCCGGCACGGGCCGGAACGTCGGCCAGATCGAATACTGTTCTTCGTCGTTGATGACGACCGTGTAGACGAGATCGTCGGTGTCGGCGGTAGGCGTCGGGGCTTGCGTCATGATCGGAAATCGCTGAGGCGGTTGAAGGAGGCGAAGCGGCGGTTTCGGCCGCTCCTGTCTGATAGACGATTGGCCGGCGCGTTTTTTTACCGCCGCCGCGCGCGGCCGCCCAGGAACACCGGGCACGCGACGCCGCGATGGCACGCGTCGAGGCATTCCGCGCAGTGGCGCTCCGCGTCGCGCACCATGAAATGCACGAGCGTCTGCGATACGTTCAGCGCGCGCGCCGCGGTCTGCAGCGTTTCCTCGCGCAGCCGCACCATCTCGAAGGCCGCGCGGCTGCGCGCCGGCAGGTCGTCGAGCGCGGCCCACACGCGCCGTAGCGTGTCGCGCGTCATCAGCGCGGCTTCCGGTGTCGGCTCGGGCGACGGCACGTCGAAGCCGTCGTCCTCTTCCGTGTGATAGACGTTTTCGAGGCTTTGCCGGCGGCACGCGTCGATCGACGCATTGCGCACCATCCGCGTCACGTACGCGACCGGCTGGCGCACCGCGTCCTGGTTCGGGAATTCGACGAGCTTTACGAACACGTCGTGCACGACGTCCTCGGCGCGGCTCGCGCACCCGACGAAGCCGCGCGCGACATTGACGAGCATCGTGCGATGCGAGATCAGCACATCGAGCAGCGCGCCCTGCGCGCGGGGCTCCGACGCACGGCGCGTACGCGGCGCGGCGCGCGGCGGCAGGTCCGGACAACTGCCGAGGAACGGGTTCGCCGCTGCCGCCGCCGGTCGGTCGAGCACTTCCGCCATGGCCATCGATCTGCTCCGTCTAATTCCGAGATAGCGCAATTTAACGTAAACGCAAATCATTCTCAATCCGATTACAGGATGACCCTTTCAGTTGTCAGGATTTGTCTGAACAATCGACGGAATCGTTGTGCGAGCGGAGGGAGCGTGCGTTCGTCCGGCGTACCCGGCTTGCGGGCGGCCGACGCGATCTTTCACGCGCCTGACGAAACGCCTGCACGTGTCATGGGCGGTAGCAACTTCTTACTACGTGAAATTTTGGGGGCTCGTACGATCGACTTGCCGTTTCCAAGGGAGAAAACCATGAAATCCATCGTGTTGTCCGCTGTCATGGCTGGCGCGTTGTCGAGCGTGATGCTGACCGGATGCGTTGCCTACCCCGGCCCTGCCGAAGTCACGATCGGCTGGCATGGCGATCGGTACTGGGACGGCAATCGCTATTGGGAGCGCCGCGACTGGGAAGCCCGGCACCCCGGCCCGCGTGACGACCGCCGCGACGACCGTCGCGACGATCAGCGGCCGCAGTGGTAAAGAAAGGCCGCTCCCCTGATCCGCCATTCAACGACAGGAACTCGACATGAAAACGCTACTGAAAACCCTGACCGCCGCGGCCGTCGCCGCCGCCGTGCTCGTACCGGCCATGGCCGAAGCGCATCCGCATCGCGTATGCCACTTCGAGCATCACCACCACAAGGTGTGCCGCTGGGTGCGTTGAGCGCCGTGCGGCAGATGCGGAAAAGCGCCGGCAAGCCGGCGCTTTTTTATCGTCGCGACAGGAACGGACCGGATGGCCGGGCGCTAGCGCTGCCAGTGCTCCGGCGCCAGCCCTGCCTGAAACGACAGGATCACCGCGAGCCCGGCGCCGTTGATACCGTCCGCCAACTCGACCGCCCCTTCGCGAGACTGCGCGATTCGACATGGGAGGGCGACGCGTCGCGCTGGTAAAAGCCAGCGATCGTCTTCCCGGCCGACATCGTCTGCGCATGCGCCGCGCCCATCGTCGAGACAACGAACAGGACGGCCATCGTGGTGCCCTTCAAGCGTATCCCCGTCTCCTCCGGGACAAAACGCCCGGCTGTCGCCCCTCGCATTCGCCCGCGTCAGTAGATGAACAGCCGGATCGTCGCCGTCGCGTCGAACCGACCAATCTTCGGCGGCCCGAACGACTTCAGCACCGCGTCCATCAATACGCTCTGGTTCATGACGTTGGACGGGAATTGAGCCAGGTTGAACTGTTCGTTGAACGGAATCGCCTTGCCCTGACTGTCCTCGATGCCGATCCCGAAATTACTGTCCTTCGCGGGCACCAGCAAGCCGTTCTGCACCGGATAGCTCGTTTCGAAGTACCCGTCGACGCGTACCGCAACGTTGCATTTCTTCGTCAACGACAGCGAAAACCGCTTGCGCGGCACCGCCGGCAGGAAGCCGTTGCCCACCGCCTGCACCTGCCCGAAATTGACGATGCCCGGCTCGGGAGTCACGAGCACGTCGACGAAGCACGGTGTCGGCTTGAGATTGCGTAGCCCGCTCAGGCGGTACTGGAAGCTCGGGTTGTAAGCATTCAGCCCGAACTCGCCGTCGAACTGGAACACCGTATAGATGTCGCTCGGCGGTTGAACCCAGTTGCCCTTCTTGCGTACGACAACCTGATAGTCGATGCTGATTCGCGTCTGCTGGCAACGCTTACGGTCGAAGTCGTACCTGCTGCACGGCGGCACCGAATAGCCGGTGAACACCCCACCCCCGCGGTTGCTGGTCTTGTCGAAGTAATCGACCCCCTGGTAGCGGATACCGATCTCGAGCCCCCATGCGGCAGGATTCGTGCGGTTCGGATTCGCGTAGAAATAGATGTTGTCGACCACTTTCAGGCTGCTGTCGTCACCCAGGTCCTTGTAGCAATAACCCGAGGTTGTGCGCACGGGCGACACCCAGATCACATAGCCGTCCGGCGCATCGGTCGGATACGACGCCACGCCGCCGATTGGCTCCGTCAACGAAGTTGCGCCGCTGTTGGTCAGGCAGCGCAGCGCCCAGGCGGGCTGCACGGCCGCGACCAGCAGCAGGAGCACGATCCAGCGTAACCAGGCCGCGGAGGATGCCCGAAGATGCATTCGCCCGCTCATTTCTTCACGCTCTTGCAGGCACCGGCGTCGCACGCATACTCGACCGCCACCTGGCCGCCGTAATCGTCGATATGCGTGACGAACAGCGTCGACGGCGTCGCGGCCTTGAACGGCACGTCGGCCGTGCTCATCGGGCTCACCATCACCGGCTCGATCGGCACCGGCGTCTTCTGCGCGCCCGCGCTCACGTCGACCACCGTCACGTGATACGGCGTCGGGTTGTCGAACACCAGCTTGTGCGCGGCCGCGTCGACGCGCAGCGTCATCGGCAGCGTCCAGTCCTCGTCGCGCGCGGGCTGCACGGCCTTCGGCCGGTAAAACAGCTTCATCTGCGTATGCAGTGCGATCTGCAGCGTGTTCGGCGTGTCGGTCTTCGGCGGCACTTCGCGGATGTTCAGGTAGAACACCGATTCCCGGTCGGCCGGCAGCTCGGTGCCCGGCAGCTTCGCGATCCGCAGCACGTTGCGCTCGTTCGCCTCGACGCGCTGCAGCGGCGGCACGACCATCAGCGGCGTCGCGATCTTGTTGCCCTTCGTGTCCTCGAGCCAGGACTGCACGAGATACGGATACGTCGTGCTCTTGTTGGTGATCGTGACGATCGCCGCCTGTTCGCCTTCGTTGAAGATCACGCGCGTGCGGTCGGGCACGATCGCCGCCTGCGCGGCGCCCGCGAGCAACGTACCGGCGGTCGCGAGCACGCACCACGCGCGCCGCGAAAAGGAAAGGGAGAAAGCGTTCTTCATCGCTGGATCCATGAAATCATCGTTCGACCCGCGCGGCCGCTGCATGCGACTCGCCGGACGTCTGGCACGTCACCGGGATCGGCGTGCCTTCGAGTTGAAGCTGGTTCGGCAGTGCATCGACCGTGCAGAGCGTGCGTTCGCCCGCGCGCACCGCCAGCGTCGACTTCGGCTGAACCTGGGTCAGGAACACCGCACCGCCCTCGCCGACGATGCCGAGCTCCTTGCCGTTCGCCGCGTCCTGCACCGACGCCCCGAACGGCAACGGCTTGCCGGCTGCATCCGTCAGCGTCAGGTACAGGTTGCTGCCGCGCGCGGCGGAGAACTTCACGAAGCCGATCGCACCATCGGTCAGCACCATGCGCTGGATCGGGTTCGTCACCTGCACTTCGAGCGGCAGCTTCTCGACGTTGACCGTCGCGTCGTACACGTTGTACGGCGAGATGCCGTCGAGCACCGCGTAGCCGCGCGAATCCGTACGCGCGAGCGTGCCGGACAGCGGCACGTCGGGCACGCCGTCGGTCGACACCAGCAGGCGCGTATCGCCCGCATTGCCGTTCGCGTGCGCGGACACGCCGTACTGCGTCGCGACGAACGAGCCGTCGACTTCGAGCGACGCGGCCGCGTAGGCATTCGCGAGCGTCGACGCCTGCGCGGTGAGCTGGTACGCCGACGTGCGCTGGCGGAAGCTCGCGTTCGCCGACGCGCGGCCGTCGGTTTCACCCGCATTGACCTGATAGGTGCGGCCGGCCGGATCGTCGTAGATGTAGCCGGCGTTCACGCTCGTGCTGCCGCTGCCGGTCGTCAGGTTCGACGTGACCGTGTGGCGGCCGCCGATCGGCAGCGTCGCGGTCACCGAGAACTGGTTGCCGCTCGCGCCCGCGCTCTGCGTGCGAAACGCCGACACGCTGACGTTCAGGTTGCGCAGCGTGCCGATCGAGAACGCACGCGTCAGCGTGAGGCCGACACGCTGCTCGGACGAACGCGCCCAGTAGGTCGTCTGGTCGTATGAAAAATAGGTCGACGTGTCGCCGAAACGCTTCGACATCGTCGCCGAATAGCGCTGCTTGCTGTTGGCAAGACCGTACGCGGTCGGGTCGCCCGAGAATTGCGCGAAGTTCGTGTACTCGCGCTCGGAAAAGCGATAGCCGAAGAAGCGCACGTCGGCATCGAGCCCGTCGAAGTGCTTCGAGTAGTTGATGCGATACGAGTTGCCGTTGCGCGTCGCGCCGTTCCACCACAGCCGTGCACGCGCATGCGTGACGTCGGCCGACACCGCGCCGAACGCGCCGAAATCGCGGCCGACGCCGAGCGCGACCGACGTATAGCCCGATGCCGCGATGAAGCCGCCGTAGGCGG
This sequence comes from Burkholderia sp. YHN3-13, assembly GCF_055810675.1. Taxonomy (NCBI): domain Bacteria; kingdom Pseudomonadati; phylum Pseudomonadota; class Betaproteobacteria; order Burkholderiales; family Burkholderiaceae; genus Burkholderia; species Burkholderia sp. YHN3-13. Next base: position 116,572 of record NZ_JBVVNQ010000008.1, read on the forward strand.
TGATGTCGAACGGCAAGCCGTACGCGATTTCGCCGAAGCCGAAGAACGGCGTGATGCCGGCGCCGCCGAACAGGCGCGGCTTGCCGACCGCGGCCTTGTAGCGCAGTTGCCCGGTGCGCGCGAGAAACGGCACGGCGGCCGTTGTCACCTGGAAGCGCTGGACGCTGCCGTCCTCCTCCTCGACCGCGACGTCGAGCGTGCCCTGCACGCTCGTGTTGATGTTCTGCAGCGCGAATGCGCCGGGCGACACGCGCGTCACGTACAGCACGCGGCCCGCCTGCGACACCGTCACGGTCGCGTTGGTGCGCGCGACGCCCGAGATCAGCGGCGCATAGCCGCGCAGCGAAGGCGGCAGCATGCGGTCGTCGCTGCGGATCGACGCGCCGGTCAGCGCGAACGTGTCGAAGATGTCGGAGGTCAGGTAGTCGTCGCCGAACGTCACCGTCGACTGGATCGACGGCAGCGCGCGGAATGCATACAGCCGGCTGAAGCGGAACGTGCGGTCCGCGTACGCCGTGTTGCCCACGTTCGATTGCGCCTGGTAGTCGCCGCGAAAGCGCCATGCATCCCAGTTCGCGCCAACCGTCCCGTAGGCCTGGACCGAATTCGTCTGCCCGCCGCCCGCACCGAAGTTGCGGTTCGTGTTGGCGATCACGCGATAGTCGAGCATCGCGCCCGGAATCCCTTCGGACCAGCGCTCCGGCGGCAGATAGGTCGAATCGGTGAATTCGAGCGCGGCTTGCGGAATCGTGATCTTGAGCCGCCCGTCGCTCTTCAGGTAACGCACGGTCGCGCCCTCGATCGCGCCGAGGTCGACGCAACGTCCGCCCTGGAAGCGCGGCAGGTCCTTCGCGAGCGACGGTTTCAGCCCGAACTGCGCGACGAGTTCCGGGGGCAGGCACGGCTTGCCCGCGCCGGATGAGTCGAGCGCGATGAACTGGATCGCCTGCAGCCCGTAGAACAGGTCGTTGACCTGCACGTCGAGCATGTACTCGCCCGGTAACGTGAAGTCCGGCTGCGAGAACTGCGACAGATCGACATTGTTCGTGCCGTCGATGTTCAGGAACGACGAATTGAATTCCGTCGCATGGCTCTGGCTGCCGACGACCAGCACGGAGACGCAAAGGAAGGAATGTCTGATTCGCACGCGGCGCTACCGGAAGTCCAGGAAGAAGAAAACGGGAGAAAGGGAGAAGGAGGAAGGGATGCGCGCATCCCTCCTCCGGTACGCCCGCTTACTGGTAGCGGACCGTGAAGTTGGCGACGCCGTCGGCGGTACCCGGCGTCACGCCGGCTGCCGTCGCTTCGTACATCGCTGCGAAGCGAGCGATGTTCGTGCCGTTCTGCAGCACGGTCGGTGCCTTTTGCTCGGCGCCGTTGTCGAGGTATTCGCCCGACGCCGCCTGCAGGCGGATGCCGACGTTGGTCGCCGAACCGATCGTGGCGAGCAGCTTCGGCTGGCCCGCGCTCGACGTGCCCGTGAACGTGAAGTAAGCGTTCTGCGCGATGCTCGTGTCGCAGTCGGTCAGCTTGATGTCGAAGTTGGTCGGCGTGGACTTGTCACCGGCTTGCTTGAACACGTTGGTCGGCACCTTGCCGAGGTTCACGGTCTGGTTGACCGAGCCCGAGTCGATGCCGCATGCGCCCGCGACGATCTCGCCCGTGAAGTTGATCGTGCCGGTGCCCGCTGCGAAGGCCGAGGTGGACAGGGCCGCGAGTGCGACAGCGGTCAGGATGGATTTTTTCATGACGTTTCCCGTAAGGAATGCAAATGGAATGGACGACGTATCGGACACAAACGGCAGCGCATGGCGGCTCCCGTCCGACACGAGGCGGCATTATCGAGATAATCGTGAAAGTTTTCTGTAAATCATTGTCAAATGCTTATGACAATCTCCGATTTACCCCTCTTGAATCAAATTCCTTCCGCTCGATTTCCAATCCCGCATTTTCCATCCGCAGTCCTTTTTTATTTCACGGAACTGATTGAAGATTAAGGGAAATTCTTTCCGATAACTGTCGACACCCCGCATCGCCCCGCCTGTATTGACCCCAGCAATCACCGCCAATCAAAAGACAAAATATTGTCCAATGCCGCCATCGTTGTCCGGAGACAACGGCAATCTCAAATCATTTCCAACTGACAGGAAATTAACCGAGGTATTTAACCAATACGGAATCGCCGCGCAAACGATTGCGAAAAGATACAAACGTTTTACTGCGACACTTTGCCGCCATGATTAATTCCAATTCATTGATTAATCCATTCGTCAATTGCCCATTTGAAATCGCACGCTTGCGCGGTCATCGGAACGCGATTGGCCGGCCCGGAGGAACGAGACGAAGAGACGAGAATGCAGCGCATACGTTTGCGCCGGCAGGCGACACGAGCGGTCGCCGGATGCGGGTTGCCGCGGAAGGCGCGCGTGCGCCCCGCCGCGAAATGAATCACACCTGGAGGATTCGCCGGACAGCGAAAGGAAGTGCCGACAGCGACCGGCGATACGGCCGGCAGCACGACTGTCGCGGCGGCGGCCGCACGCCGGATCGTACCGCCGCCATCATGTCGTGCGTCGCGCCGCGGCACCGGGCGACGACACGCATGTCACGCGGAAATCGCCGCCTCGGCCGAGGCCGGCGTCCAGCCGCCACCGAGCGCGCGGTACAGCGCGATCGCATTCGCGAGCCTGAGCTGCTTGAGCCGGATCAGCTCCTGCCCCGACTCGTACGTGCTGCGCTGCGCGTCGAGCAGTTCGAGATACGTCGCGACACCGCCCGCATAACGACGCTCGGCGAGCTTCAGCCGCGCGCCGTCTGCCGCATACACCGCCTGTTGCGCGGCAAGCTGGCGATCGATCCAGTCGCGCGCGGCGAACGCGTCGGCCACTTCACGGAACGCGGTCTGCACCGCCTTCTCGTATTCGGCGACCGCGATGTGCTTGCGTGCGTTCGCGACGTCGAGATTCGCGCGATTGCGGCCGCCCGCGAAGATCGGCAGCGTGATGCGCGGCGCGAACGTCCATACGCTCGTGCCGGCGGAGAACAGGCTCGAAAACGCGTCGCTGACCGAGCCGTAGTCGGTGGTCAACGCGATGCGCGGAAAGAACGCCGCGCGCGCGGCGCCGATCTGCGCGTTGGCGGCCTTGAGCCGCGCCTCGGCCTGCCGGATGTCCGGCCGCCGTTCGAGCAGCGCGCTCGGCGCGCCCGGCGCCACCGGTGCGATCGACAGCGTGTCGAGCGCGCTCGCGTCGTCGGGCCCGTTGCGTGCGAAGTCACCCGCCAGCAGCTGCAGCGCCCGCACGGCCTGCGCATGCTCGCGCTGCAGCGCGGCCTGCGAGGCACGCGCGGAGGCCACCAGCATCTCGGCCGAGCGCAGCTCGATCGCGTCGCTCGTGCCGGCCGCATAACGACGCTGCGTGAGCGCGGCCATGCGTTCGCGCGCATCGAGCGTGCGCTGCGCGAGCGCAAGCTGTTCGTGCAGCGAGCGTTCCGACACGTACGCGCCCGCCACTTCGGCGATCACGCCGATGCGAACCGTGCGCTGCGCATCGGCCGTCGCGAAATACTCGGCAAGCGCCGCATCGGACAGGTTGCGCACGCGGCCGAACAGGTCGAGCTCGTACGCGCTGACGCCGACGCCCCCGCGGTACAGCCCGCTGATCGCGCTTTCGCGCACGACCGGGTCGTACTGGCGGGCGCGCTCGTAGCCGAGATTCGCATCGACCGACGGCATCCGGTCCGCGCGCTGCACGCCGTACAGCGCGCGCGCTTCGTCGAGCCGGCCGGCCGCGATCCGCAGGTCGCGGTTGTTGGCGAGCGCGGCGTCTATCCACGCCTGCAGCGCCGGATCGGTGAAATACGCGTGCCAGTCGTCGAGCAGCGCGGCATCCCGCGCCGCAACCGGTTCGGCGGCCGGCGCCGCGCTGCCGTCGACCGGCGCATAGCTCGACGGCACCGGTGCCGCGGGCCGCTCGTAACGCGGGGCGAGCGAGCACCCGGCGAGCGCGAGCGCGGCGACCAGCACGAGCCGAACCCGCAGCGCCGCGCGTGCATTCAGCGCAACCATCATTGCGAACCCTCCATCGCCGCCGGCCGCGCCCCGCGGCGCCGGCGCGGGCCGACGTCGAACAGGCGGCCGACGATCACGAAGAACAGCGGGACGAGGAACACCGCGAGCACGGTCGCCGTGATCACGCCGCCGAGCACGCCGGTGCCGATCGCCATCTGCGCGCCGGACGCGGCGCCCGACGCGAACGCGAGCGGCAGCACGCCGACGCCGAACGCGAGCGACGTCATCACGATCGGCCGCAGCCGCAGGCGTGCGGCCTCGAGCGCGGCGTCGACGAGCGACATGCGCTGCGCGACGAGATCCTTCGCGACTTCGACGATCAAGATCGCGTTCTTCGCGGACAGCCCGATCGTCGCGATCAGCCCCACCTTGAAATAGATGTCGTTCGGCATCGCCCGCAGCGTGACGCCGAGCACCGCGCCGATCACGCCGAGCGGGACGACCAGCATCACCGCGAACGGGATCGACCAGCTCTCGTAGAGTGCCGCGAGCGCCAGGAACACGACGAGCACCGACAGCGCGAACAGCGTCGGCGCCTGCGCGCCCGACAGCCGCTCCTCGAACGATTGCCCCGACCACGAATAACCGATGCCGGCCGGCAGCTGCGCGGCGATCCGCTCGATCGCGGTCATCGCCTCGCCGCTGCTGTGGCCTGCCGCGGCCGAACCGTTGATCGTGAACGACGGATAGCCGTTGTAGCGCGTGAGCTGCGGCGGCCCGAGCGTCCAGTGCAGCGTCGTGAACGCCGCGAGCGGCACCATCTCGCCGCGCGCGTTGCGCACGCGCAGCTTCTTCACGTCGTCCGGATCGAGCCGGTGCAGCCCGTCGGCCTGCACCATCACGCGCCGCACCTGCGTGCCGTGCATGAAGTCGCCGATATAGTCCGAACCGAACATCACCGCGAGCGTCGTATTGATCTCGTCCATCGACACGCCGAGCGCGGACGCCTTCGCGCGATCGATGTCGAGCTTCAGTTGCGGCGCATCCTGCGTGCCCGCGAACATCAGGTCGGTCAGCGCACGGTCCTTGCCGCCCGCGGCGAGCAGCTGTTCGCGCGCGGCGCTGAACGTCGCGTAATCGAGCCCGCCGCGGTTCTGCAGCCGGAAGTCGAAGCCGCTCGACGAGCCGAGATCGGGCAGCGCTGGCGCGTTCATCGCGAACACCGTGGTGTTCGGCGTGCCCGCGAATCGCGCGTTGATGCGCGCGACGATCGACTGCACGTGATCGCGTTCCGCCTGGCGCATCTTCCAGTTCTTCAGCGTGACGAAGATCATCCCGCCGTTCGGCCCTTCGCCGTACAGGTTGAAGCCGCCGAGCGCGAACGTATACGCGGCCGGCTCATCCTGGCGGATATACGACTCGACCTCGCGCACGCTCTGCATCGTTTCCGCGAGCGGCGTGCCTTGCGGGCGGATCACCATCACCATGAAGTTGCCCTGGTCCTCGTCCGGCAGGAACGCGGTCGGCAGCTGCGCGAGCATCAGCACCGCGGCCGCGATCAGCGCGCCGTACACCACGAGCCAGCGCACGGGCTTCTTCAGCATCGTGCCGACCCGCGTCGCGTAGCGCTGCGTCGCACGCGCGACGAAACGGTTGAACCAGCCGAAGAAGCCGCGCTTCTCGTGATGGTCGCCGGACACGGGCTTGAGCAGCGTCGCGCACAGCGCGGGCGTCAGCGACAGCGCGAGGAACGCGGAGAAGCCGATCGACACCGCGAGCGATAGCGCGAACTGCCGGTAGATGTTGCCCACCGCGCCGCCGAAGAACGCCATCGGCACGAACACCGACGTCAGCACGACGGTGATCCCGACGATCGCGCCGCTGATCTGCTTCATCGCCTTGACGGTCGCGTCGTACGGCCCGAGCCCCTCCTCGACCATCAGCCGCTCGACGTTCTCGACGACGACGATCGCGTCGTCGACGAGGATGCCGATCGCGAGCACCATCCCGAACATCGTCAGCACGTTGATCGAGAAGCCGGCCGCATACATCACGCCGAACGTGCCCGCGAGCGCGACCGGCACGACGAGCGTCGGGATCAGCGTCGCGCGCAGGTTCTGCATGAACAGGAACATCACGAGGAACACCAGCACGCCGGCCTCGATCAGCGTCGTGACGACCTTGTTCATCGACACGCGCACGAACGACGAGGTCTCGTACGGGATCTGGTACTTCACGCCCGGCGGGAAGAACCGGGACAGCTCGTCCATCGTCGCGCGCACGCGTTTCTCGGTCGATACCGCGTTCGAGCCCGGCGCGAGCTTGATGCCCATCCCGGTCGCGACCTTGCCGTTCACGTACGACGGGTAGTTGTAGTCGTTGCCGCCGAACTCGACACGCGCGACGTCGCGCAGGAACAGCGCGGAGCCGTCGGCCTGCGTGCGCAGCGCGATCGCGCCGAATTCGGCCGGCGTCTTCAGCGGCGCATCGGCGAACACGGTCGCCGCGATCGGCGCGCTGGCCGGCACCGCGCCGCGCCCGATGTCGCCGATCGTCACGCGCGCGTTGTGCGCGCGCACGGCCGACGCGATGTCCGACGCGGTGAGGCCGTGCCCGGCCATCTTCACCGGGTCGGGCCAGATCCGCATCGCGTACTCCGCGCCCCAGAACTGCACCCGGCCGACACCCTCGACGCGACGCAGCGCCTGCACGACGTTCGCCGATGCATATTCGCCGAGCTGCACGTCGGTCATCCGGCCGTCGTCGGACGTGAGCGACACGACGAGCTGGATGTTGTCGGCGGCCTTCTCGACCTGGATGCCGTCGCGGCGCACCGGTTCGGGCAAGCGCGCCTCGACCGTCTTCAGCCGGTTCTGCACTTCGACGGCCGCGAGATCGGCGTTCACGCCCTGCTTGAACGTCAGGTACAGCGACGCCATCCCGACGCTGCTGGTGGCCGACGTATACATCAGCCCCGGCGCGCCGTTCATCTCGCGCTCGATCAGCGCGGTCACCGATTCCTCGACGACCTGCGCGGACGCGCCCGGGTACGTCGCATAGATACTGACGACGGGCGGTGCGATGTCCGGGTACTGCGCAACGGGCAGCGCGCGGATCGCGAACATGCCGCCCAGCATGATGAAAATGGCGATCACCCACGCGAAGACGGGGCGATCGATGAAGAAACGTGCCATGTTGGTTTGAACCGGTCAGGTTTGACGGGCGGCCGCCTGCGAAGCGGCCGCGGCCGGCGCCGCCTTCGACGGCGGCGACTTCTCGACGGGCTTGACGGCCGTATCGGGCGCGAACTGCGACGCGTCGTCGACGATCACGCGTTCGCCGCCCGCGAGGCCGCGCGTGATGCGCCAGTCACGGCCGCTCATCTGGTCGGCCGTGACCTCGACGTCCTTGACCTTGCCGTTCGTGCCGACCACGCGTACCGACGTACGGTCGGCGGTGCGCAGCAGCGCGTCGCGCGGCACGAGGATCGCGCGCTGGTCGACCGCCGTGTCGAGCGCGATCCGCACGTACGCGCCCGGCAGCAGTTCGCGCTCCGGATTCGGGAACAGCGCGCGCATCGCGACGGTGTCGGTGGTCGGATCGACCGCGAGATCGCTGAACAGCAGCTTGCCCTTCAACGGATACGCGGTGCCGTCGGCGCGCAGCAGCGTCACCGCGACGTCGTGCTGCGCAATGCCCGTCGCGCGCCCGCTCTTCACCGCGCGGCGCAACGCGTCGACATCGGCGGCCGGCTGCGAGAAGTTCACGTAGATCGGATCGAGCTGCTCGACGGTCGTGAGCGGCGTCGCCTGGTCCTGGCCGACGAGCGCGCCTTCGGTCACGAGCGCGCGTCGCGCGCGGCCCGCGATCGGTGCGGTGACGGTGGCATAGTCGAGCTGCAGTTGCGCACGCGCGAGCTCGGCCTTCGCCGATGCAACCTCGGCCTTCGCCTGCGTATCGGCCGCAACGGCTTCGGTATGGTCGCGCTCGCTCACCGCGCGGTCGCGCACCAGATCGTCGTAGCGGCGGCGCTTGTCGCTCGCCGCGAGCGCCGCGGCCTGCGCTTTCGCGAGCGCGCCCTGCGCGGCGTCGCGGGCGGCCTTCAGCGGCGCGGGATCGATGCGGAACAGCACCGCGCCCTGCTTCACTTCCTGACCTTCCTCGTAGGTGCGCGCGGTGACGATGCCCGCGACCCGCGCGCGCACTTCCGCCTGCCGGTACGCGTCGAGCCGGCCCGGCAGTTCGACGGTCATCGGCACGGCCGTCGGACGTACCGTCACGACGGTGGCCTGCTTCGCGGTCTCCGGCGCGGCGTCCTTGTCGCCCTTTCCACATCCGGCCAGGGCCAGCACGGCCGCCAGCGCGAACGGCGCCAGCCCGTGGCGCGACAGGGAGCGATTGTTATTCATGTGTGACCTCGGATCGTTCGCCGCCGATACAATGCGGCGGCTCAGGGTGGCCGATTATAATCAGTCACGACTGATTAAATACTTGCCGCTTCAATCTGACCGACACACTGTCTCAATAAAACGACAGCGAATTGTAAGGAGCTTCACGACATGGCCCGCAAGACCCGGGAAGAATCGCTCGCCATCAAGCACCGGATCCTCGACGCCGCCGAGCTCGTGCTGCTCGAGAAAGGCGTCGCGCAAACCGCGATGGCGGACCTCGCCGAGGCCGCCGGGATGTCGCGGGGCGCCGTCTACGGCCATTACCGCAACAAGATGGAAGTGTGTCTCGCGATGTGCGACCGCGCGTTCGCGCGCACGTCGGAAGGCTTCGACGCGGGCGACGGCCTGCCGCCGCTCGCCACGCTGCGGCGCGCGGCGTCGCACTACCTGCAGGAATGCGGCGAACCGGGCCCGATGCAGCGCGTGCTGGTGATCCTCTATACGAAGTGCGAGCAAAGCGAGGAAAACGGCGCGCTGCAGCGGCGCCGCATGCTGCTCGAACTGCAGATGCTGCGGATCACGAAGGCGCTGCTGCGCCGCGCGATCGCGGCCGGCGAAATCGCCGCCGATCTCGACGTGCACCTGGCCGCCGTCTATCTCGTGTCGCTACTTGAAGGCGTGTTCGCGTCGATGATCTGGACCAACCGGCTGCGCGGCAATCTGTGGAACGACGCCGAAGCGATGCTCGACGCCGGTTTCGACACCGTCCGGACATCGGCCGCGTTGCGCGTTCGCGCGCAAAAATTGCCAGGCCAGTGAAAAACGTCGTAACAAATGCTGATTTAGCCCGATTTACCGCACTGCGAAACGAATGAGCTGACCCTCTTTAAAATTTTTAACGTTTCCCGGAACATCGGTAGACTGACGCTGTCATCTTTCTTTAGCGTCTTCGTGATAACCGGGTTCGACCCGGTATGCACGCCGCCGTTCGAAGCGGGCTCGCCCCGTATGTTGGGTCGAACGGAAACGACACAGGCCCCTGGCGGGGCCTGTTTTGTTGCACGCCCGCCGCCCGCCCCGTCGCCGTTCGACGGATGAGCCGCCGGCGGCCCCTGCCCACACCCCTTTGAACCGCTTTCCTGGATGTGGACACCTTGGTCAAGTCTGCCGCTACTCCTGATGCTTTCGCGCCCGGCCGCGCGCAGCGCATCGCGCGCGCGCTCGTGCCGGCCGCCGTGCTCGGCGCCCTCGCCGCATTCGGTCTCGCCGCCGCGCTGCCGGCCGTATCGCAACTGCCCGGCGCCGTCGATTCCGGCACGGCCGCGCTGCCGCAGCGCGTACTGTCCGACACGCCGTTTCCCACCGCGCAGCATTTCGTGACGAGCGAACTCGCCCGCACGATCGGCGAACGCAACGAGCATGTCGATCTCAACGACCGCAGCCAGCAGCCGGGCCTGTTCGCCCCGCTCAGCGCGCACCGGAACGACATGCTCGGCTATGCGAGCCTGTTCCAGTTCGCGGCGCCCGAGAACCAGAACGGAATGCGCGCGGGCGACATCGAACTCACGCTGTCCGACACGCTGAACCGCCTCGACGTACCGCCCGAAGTGCGCATCCAGCTCGGCGATCTCGTCACCGGCAAGGTCGCGATGCGCGCAAGCGCGCAGCGCGGCGACTACTACCGCGTCGCGTTCGACACGAACGACGGCACGCCGCGCCTCACCGCGCTCGAGCTGCGCGTCGCCGGCCGCACGTTCGGCGCGATCTGGTTCCGTGCGCCGGGCGCCCAGCACGGCGCGTACTACACGCTCGACGGCGCGCCGCTCGAAGCGGCCGCGTTCACGATGCCGGTCAAGTGGACGCGCATCAGCTCGTTCTTCGGCGAGCGCATCCATCCGTTGTCGCAGGCGATGGCGTTCCATACGGGTGTCGATCTCGCCGCGCCGAGCGGCACGCCCGTCGATGCGGCGGCCGACGGCGTCGTATCGTTCGCCGGGTTCGATCCGGGCGGCTACGGCCGCTACGTGATCGTCGATCATGCGGACGGCTACTCGACCTACTACGCGCACCTGTCCGCGTTCGCGCGCGGGCTCAAGGTCGGCGAAACCGTCAAGCAGGGCCAGCGCATCGGCTCGGTCGGGATGACGGGCGCCGCCACGGGCCCGCACCTGCATTTCGAGGTGCGTGTCGCGAACGATCCGGTCGACCCGCTCGTCACGCTCGCCAGCGCGCAGACGGCGCTGTCCGACATGCAGCTCACCGCGTTCCGCCAGGAAGCCGCGCAATGGCGCTTCCGCCTCGCGTCGATCAATACGGCGCCGTTCGCGTTCGCGCAGAACGACGGGCCGCTGTGGGGCGATTTCGCGACCGACAAATCGACGCTGCGCGCGGTCTTCAATACGCACTACTCGGCGTCGTAACGCGCGTGCCGCGGCGTGCGGCGCGCCGTTACTGCGCGGGTTCCGTGCACTCCGCCGCCTGCACGGCGCGTTGCGCGCGCGGGCGGCGCGACAGCAGCCAGCGTGCCGCGCCGTCGAGCGACGTGCACAGCACCAGATAGATCACCGCGACGAACAGGAAGATCGGTGCCGGATACACCATCAGCCGGTTGTTCACCTGCGTCGCGACGAACGACAGCTCCGGCACGCCGACGATATACGCGAGCGACGTGTCCTTCACGAGCGCGACCCACTGGTTGACGAACGACGGCGTCATGATCCGGATCGCCTGCGGCAGCAGCACGTAGCGCACCGTCTGCCAGCGCGTGAGCCCGAGCGACAGCCCGGCCTGCCATTGCCCGTCACCCGCCGCGACGATGCCCGCATGCACCGCATGCGCGAGATACGCGCCGCCGATCAGGGCAAGCGCGCACACGACCGTCGCGAGCCCCGGCACGTCCATGTGCAGCAGCACGGGCATCAGGAAATACGTCCAGAAGATCAGCATCAGCACCGGAATCGCGCGGAAGAAGCCGATGAACGCGAGCAACAGCACGCGTGCCGGGCCGCGTGCGAGTGCCATCGCGACGCCGAGCGCCACACCGAGCACCGCCGACGCGATGGCGGACGCGATCGCCAGCACCAACGACAGCGCGGCACCGCCCAGCGGGCCGTCGGGATATGCGCCGACGAGCAGGTACGGCAGGTTGGAGAGGAGCAGCGAAAGGTCCATCGTCACCGCCCCGCGCCGAGCCGGTCACGCCATTGCGTGGCCGCGTACGCACCGGCCTCGATCGCGGCCACCGCCGCGACGTACAGCAGCGTCGCGACGCCGAACGCGGCGAAGGTCTTGAACGTCTCGGTCTCGACCTGCCTGGACGCATACGACAGCTCGGCCACGCCGATCGCCATCGCGAGCGACGAGTTCTTCACGAGATTCATGTACTGGCCGAACAACGGCGGCAACGCGATCCGCACGGCCTGCGGCAGCACCACGTAGCGCAGCGACTGCATCGGCGTGAGGCCGAGCGCGGCGGCCGCGTCATGCTGCGCGCGCCGCACGCCGCGCAGGCCGGCTTCGCACTCCTCGGCGACGAACGCGGCCGTGTAGGCGCTCAACCCGACCCAGCCCGCGACGAATTCGAACGACGGCCACGCGAGCGTGAACGGACCGGCGCTCACCGCATGGCGCGCATTCAGCCACGCGATCCACGTGTCGGGCAGCAACGACGCGACGCCGAAATACCAGAACAGCAACTGCACGAGTAGCGGCGTGTTGCGAAAGGCGACGATGTACGCGGCGGCGGCCGCGCGCGGTGCCGCGCCGCGTGCATGACGCATGACGGCGAGCAGCAGCCCGCCGACGGTCGCCGCAACGGCCGACGCGGCCGCGAGGCCGAGCGTCAGCAGGAAGCCCTGCCAGAGCCAGGACAGATATTTGGGAGCCAACCCGAGCATGTCGTATGACGGGCGCGAAACGCGCGATCGAAAGAAAACGAAAAGCGCCGCGACGCCGGTATCCCGGCGCTTACGCGGCGCGCGTGCGGCCGGAGCCTGAATCAGGTCTTGTCGCCGATGCGGAAGATGCGCGTGAGCGGCGTCTTCGTCGTCGGCCCGAACCACGCGTCGTAGATCTGCGTCGCGCGGCCGTTCGCCTCGAGGCCCTTCAGCGTGTCGTTGACGAAGCCGAGCAGGCGCGTCTCGCCCTTCGGCACGCCGACACCCATGTAGTCATTCGAGATCGTGAATGCCGGGATCTCGTAGTTCTGCTTGTCGGGCACATTCGCGAGCAGGCCGATCAGCTTCGGGCCGTCCTGCGTGATCGCCTGCACGTTGCCGGCGCGCAGCGCGGCGAATGCGAACGGCGTATCGTCGTACGCGACGATCGTCGCCTTCGGGAATTTCTCGCGCAGCGTGATCTCGTTGGTCGTGCCCTTGTCCGCGCCGACGCGCAGGCCGTTCAGCTGGTCGGCCGATTTCAGCACGCCCTTCTTCGCGAGAAACTGCTGGCCCGACGAGAAATACGGAATGCTGAAGTCGACCTGCTTCGCACGCTCGTCGGTGATCGTGAAGTTCGCGAGCACGAGATCGACCTTGCCGGACGTCAGGAACGGGATGCGGTTCGCGGGATTGGTCGGCTGCAGTTGCAGCTTCACGCCGAGCTTGTCGGCGAGCGCCTTCGCGTAGTCGACGTCGAGGCCGACGATGTGGTTGTTCTTCGCGTCGACATAACCGAACGGCGGGTTGCTGTCGAACGTCGCGACGCGCAGCACGCCGGCCTTCTTGATGTCGTCGAGCCGGTCCGCATGCGCGACGGTGCCTGCGGTGATGAGCGCGGCCCCGACGAGCCACGTAGCGAGAGTGTGGAATTTCATGAGCACGACCTGATTTGTTATGAAGGCCGCCGCGGATCGCGCGGCGGCCCGGTTCGAAGAACATCGCGACGCAGTGTGTCGCCGCGAAGCCGCTAACGTAGCAGCGCGTGCGGCGAATCCGAACCAACAAATGGTGCTTTGCTCTGCGGGTTTCGTGATGAGGCGCGCGGTACGGCGCACAAAAAAAGACGCCCGCTGCACGCAGCGGGCGCGAATCCCAGTCAAGGAGGTGTCACACGAACTACAGGCCCAGATTAAGGAATTCGCGTGAAACGGACAACGAATCGATTTCCATATCGATATGACGCGACATGCTCACGCCGGTACTTCCCGGGTCGCGCAGTGGATGCCGCCGCCGCCCGACGCGATGCCGAGGATGTCGACCTGCACGATCGCGCGACTGCCCGCATATGGCCGGATCGCGGCAACCGCGGCCGCGTCCGCCGCCGCATCGTTGAACTTCGGCATCACGATCGCGCCGTTGCACGTATAGAAGTTGATGTAGCCGGCCGCGAAATGCGACATCTGCCGCTCGCTCAGCGTCGTGCCGGCCGAGGTCCCGAAGCTGACGGGCGGCACGAGCTCGACGATCCGCAGCGGCCGGCCGTTCGCGTCGGTCTGGCCGGCCAGGCGCTTCCGGTTCGCGTCCGTCAACGCACGCTCGCCGGTCGAATTCGACGCGTCGTAACAGCAAGCGACCACCCCGGGCGCGAGAAAACGTGCATAGAAATCGACGTGACCGTTCGTGATGTCGCTCTCGCCGGCCGGCGTCGCCGCGCCGCCGGCACCGCCCACGCCGCTGCCGCGCGGATAGGTCGGCGTGCCCGGCAACCAGATGATCTTCCGCACCCCGAGTGTGCGCTGCAGTTCGGCGAGCACGACCTCGCGGGCCGTCGGCAGCAGCGTGGCGTTGGCGATCACGCCATTCGGGATGTCGAACAGCTGCGGATTGCGGTTCACGTGCAGCACGGCCGATTCGGTGAGGATCGCCGTCGCGTCGCCGTCGAATTCGATCGCGCCGCCTTCGAGCGTCAACGTGCTGCGGACCAGGGTCGCGCCTTGGGTCTGCGCCATCCAGCCCGCCACCCTGCCGTCCTGGCTGAATGGCTGGAAGAACTTGCCGGCCTTCGACCGGTTGCTCGCGGCCAGGATCGCCGGCGCAATCGTGCCCGCGCTCTGGCCGGCGCCGTCGGTGTTGGCGTTGCCCCAGCCGTTGAAATTGAAACCGATCGCGTTCAGTGCATTGCCGTTCGCCGTGTCGCGGACGAACACGCACCCCGTGTCGCGCACCCAGAAATCGTTGAAACCGTCGGCGAGCGGCACGAGGGTGATTCCGCCCGTGCCCGCGGCGCGCGCCGCATAGCGCGCATGCAGGTCCGGATTCGCGACACTCGCGCTCGCGAGCAGCGCGCGGGCCGCGTCCAGATCGACCGGCAGCACCAGCATGGTGACCGGTTCGGTCGCGCCGATCGCCTTCGCGACGTCCATCAGGTCGGCCCGCACGCGATCGATGCCGGCATCCGTACTCTGTGACGTGACGGGCGACCAGATGCCGTCCACGCCGGACGCGAAGGTCATGTAGGTCGACGCGTGCGGCGCATCTTCCGCCGGCAGCCGGTACACGGCCTGCCGTGCCGACGGTGTCGGGCGCGACGCGGACGCCGCGTCGGCCGTACCGCCGTCGCCGCCGCATGCGGCCAGTCCACCCAGCAGCGGCATGCCGAGCCAGGCGGCCGAACAGCGGATGAATCCGCGTCGGCCGGCATCCGGCATGGGCGACGCGTTCGGGTTCGTGATCACGTCGTTTCGTTGCTTCGCCATGTATTCCACTCCATTGCGCGGACGGCGCGCATGCGTACGCGCCGGAATCCGTTCCACGAAACGGATTCCGCGTTGTTATTCAGTAATCCGAAAATATATAAAAATGGCAGCGGCAATCGAACCGGTCACGCGGACCGGTCCACGACCTCGCTCAGGCCGGCTGCTGCTGCGTCGTACAGTGAATGCCGCCGCCGCCCGCGGCGATGCCGTCGATGTTCAACTGGATGACTTCGCGGCCGGGAAACAGGTCGACGAGCGTGTCGCGCGTGTTGCGGTCGGCGCGACTGTCGCCGAATTGCGGCGCGATCACCGCGCGATTGCATACGTAGAAATTGATGTAGCCGGCCGCGAACTCGTCGTTCTCGTACGCATGCCGGACGGTCCTCGGCCCCGGCAGCACGACGACCTTCAGCGGGCGCCCCTTCGCATCGGTGGACTTGCGCAGGATCTCGAGGTGCTGCCGCGTCACCGCATGGTCGTACGACGACGGATCCGTGTCGAGCCCGGCCACCACGACACCCGGGCTCGTGAAACGCGCGTAGAAGTCGGTATGCCCGTCGGTGATGTCCTTGCCGGCAATGCCGGGCAGCCAGATGATCTTCTTCAGCCCGAGCAGGCGGCTCAGCTCGGCTTCGCACTGCGCCTGGCTGACGCCCGGATTGCGGTTCGCATTGAGCACGCAGCTGCGCGTGATGATCGCCGTGCCCTCGCCGTCCACCTCGATGCCGCCGCCTTCAAGCACGAGCTTCGTGTCGATCGGCCGCGCGCCGGCGCGTTCGGCCACGAACGGCGCGACTTCCGCGTCCTGGTCGTGTTCCTGCTTGTTGCCCCAGCCGTTGAAATTGAAGCTCACGCCGCCGAGCTGGCCCGACGCGTTCTTCACGAACACGGGCCCCGTATCGCGCATCCACAGATCGTCGACCGGATGCTGGACGAGCTCGACCGACGCGCCGCACAGCCGCGATGCGAGCGCGTAGTCCTGCTCCCGCACCAGCATCTTGAGCGGCTCGTGCGCGGCGATCGCCTTCGCGACCGCGGCCAGGTTCTCGCGCACCACGGGCAACAGCCGCGCGCCCCAGATGTCCGCGCTCGGGCCGAACGCCATCCAGGTCGCCGTGTGCGGCGCGCCTTCGTCCGGCATGTGCCAGGTCGCGCCCTGCTGCGCGTGCGCGGCGCGGCCGAACAACCCGCCCATCGCGCCGGCGGCCAGCGCCGCGCCCGATACGGACAGGCCGCGTTTCAACAGTTGACGTCGTGTGGTCATCGCATTCCTCTTTCGCTTGCCGGTTATTTCGATTGTTTCTGCGCGGGCCGTCACGGCCGCGCGGTCTTGAAGCCGAGCCAGGTGCGGCCTTCCAGGCGCATCGCGGCCGGCGATTCGGCGATCGGCGTGAACAGTGTGCGCCGCGTCGCCTCGTCCGGATAGATGCCCGGATCGCGCACCAGTGCCGGGTCCATCAGCTTCAGCGCGCCCCGGTTCGCGTTCGCGTAGCGCGTCGCATTCGAGATCTTCGCGATCACGTCCGGACGCAGGATGTAGTCGATGAACGCGTGCGCGTTGTCCGGATGCTTCGCCGATGCCGGAATCACCATCGCATCGAACCACATCAGGCTGCCGATGCGCGGGATGTCGTACACGATGTCGCGCTTCGGATCGCGCGCCTTCGCCTTCTGCGCGGCCAGGTTGATCGCACCGGAGAAGCCGACCGTCACGCACAGCTCGCCGTCGATCAGCGCGTCGGCGTCGGACGAGCCGACGAACTGGCGGATGAACGGCCGCACCTTCATCAGCATCGCCTGCGCGGCCGCGTAATCCTGCGCGGACGGCCGCATCGGGTCGCGGCCGACGTAGCGCAGCGCGAGCGGCAGCACCGTGCTCGCGGAGTCCTGCAGGCCGAGCCCGCATTGCGCGGCGACGCGCGCCGCGATCGCCGGGTTGAACAAGAGGTCGAGGCTGTCGGCCGGCATGTCCTTGCCGAGGATCGCGCGCACCTTCGCGCGGTCGTAGCCGACGCCCACGGTGCCCCACATGTACGGCACGCCGTACTGGTTGCCGGGATCGGACTGCGCCATCTGCTTCAGCAGCGACGGGTCGAGATACTTCAGGTTCGGCAGCCGGCCCTTGTCGAGCTTGCGGTACACACCGGCCTGGATCTGCCTGGCCATGAAGTCGTTGGTCGGCCACACGAGGTCGTAGCCGCTGTTGCCGGTCAGCAGCTTCGACTGCAGCGTCTCGTCGCTGTCGTACGCGTCGTAGCGCACCTTGATGCCGGTTTCCTTCTCGAACGCGGCAATCGTGTCCGGCGCGAAATAGTTGCTCCAGTTGTACAGGTTCAGCACGTTCTCTTCGTCGGCGCGGGCCGCACCGGCCAGCACGCACAGCGCGAGGCCCGGCACCGCGAAGCGCAGCCACCCTTGGTGTTTCATCGCGAATCCCTCATCGATAACAGGACGACACGCCGTCGCTGGTCAGCAACGTGCGGTACATCTCGGGGCGGCGATCGCGAAAAAAGCCCCACGATTGCCGGTCGGCGCGGATCGCGTCGAGGTCGAACGTCTGCACGAGCACGGCTTCGTCGGTGCGGTTCGCCTCGGCCCGCTTCTCGCCGGTGTGATCCGCGATGAAGCTCGACCCGTAGAACACGCCGGTCAGCCCCTGCTGCCGCGGATTGCCGTTGCCGATGCCGACTTCGCGGCCGATCCGGTTCGCCGCCACGACCGGCACCATGTTGGCCGCCGCGTGACCCTGCATCGTGCGCTGCCAGTGGCCGGCCGAATCGAACGCGCTGCTGAACGGCTCCGAGCCGATGATGGTCGGAAAGCACAGGATCTCCGCGCCCATCAGCGCGAGGCTGCGCGCCGTCTCCGGATACCACTGGTCCCAGCAGATGCCGATGCCGATCCGCCCGAAACGCGTGTCCCACACCTTGAAGCCGGTGTCGCCCGGTGTGAAATAGAACTTCTCCGTATAGCCCGGCCCGTCCGGAATATGCGTCTTGCGATAGACGCCGAGGACGCGCCCGTCGGCGTCCGCCACCGCGATCGAGTTGTACGCGGCATTGCCCGCGCGCTCGAAGAAACCGATCGGCAGCACGATGCCGAGCTCGCCGGCCAGCGCCGCGAAACGGGCGATCTGCGCGTTGCCTTCGAACGGCTGCGCGTGTTCGAGATGACGCACGTTCTGGTCGAGGCAGAAGTACGGCATCGCGAACAGTTCCGGGCACAGCACGAGATTCGCGCCCTGTGCGGCGGCCGCGCGGATCAGGCGCTCCGCGGTGGCCATGTTGTCTTCGAGATTCCAGCTGCCCGACGCCATCTGCACGGCGGCGACGGTAATGTGTTTGGACGGCATTGCGTTGCTCCTCGGTGAAACCGGAAACTGCTGACGAAACGTCGCTCAGTGCGCGACGGACGGCTGCTGCTGCGTCGAACAATGAATGCTGCCGCCGCCGATCGACAGCGTCGGGATCGGCAGCATCTGCACCTTGCGCGTCGGGAACGCGCGGCTGAACGCATCGCGTGCGGCCTCGTCCTGTTCGACGCCGAACGCGGTCACGATCACCGCGCCGTTCACCAGGATGTAGTTCGCGTAACAATCGCAGTAGCGCTCGGAGCCGAAGCGTTCGCCGACGATCGGCGACGGCAGGTCGAGCAGCTCGAAACGGCGCCCCGCCGCATCGGTCGCGAGTTCCAGCGCACGGCGGTTTTCGCGCATCACGCGGAAATAGTCGCCCTGCTCGGGCGCTGCGGTCTGGCACAGCATCCGCCCCGGCGCGACGAACGACGCGATGCCGTCCACGTGCCCGTTCGTCTCCACTTCGTCCGGGTTGCCCGGCAGCCACACGATCTTCTCGACGCCCAGCATCCGGCGCAGCTCCGCCTCGATCTCCGCGCGGCTCAGGTGCGGGTTGCGATTGGGATGCAGCAGGCAGCTTTCGGTCGTGACCAGCGTACCCTGCCCGTCGACGTAGAACGAACCGCCCTCCAGCACCATGTGCGAATTGAAGATCTCGGCGCCGGCCGCACGCGCGATGTCCTGCCCGGCCTGCTGGCAGCCGTCGTACGGCTGGTACTTCTCGCCCCAGCAGTTGAAGCGGAACACGGCCGCGCCGAGCCCGTGCCGTTCGCTGACGAGGAAGATCGGCCCGCAATCGCGCAGCCAGTTGTCCTCGGCCGCGACCGGCAGCACGTCGACGCTCGGGCCCACCAACTCGCGCGCGGCATCGGCCTGGCTGTGGTGTACCGCGACCACGCAGCGCTGGTAACGCGCGATCGTCCGCGCGACCAGCGCGAATTCGCGGCAGACCTGCGCGTAATGCGCCCCCCAGAGGTCCTCGCGATTGTCGAGCACCGGCCATCCGAGCCACGTGGCGTGCATGGATTCCCATTCGGCGGGCATCCGGTAACCGCGCTGGCGAGCATCAAAGCGACCCATCGATCCGACTCCGTTGTGATTGATGAGCGATTTTCCGTCAGGTTAAACTTGATGAATATTGATATTTATTGGCTTGATCAATCAATTCACCTCATATCTCGATGCAACGCGTTCCGTCCCTGAAACTGCTGAGCGGCTTCGAAGCCGCGGCCCGGCTGGGCAATTTCTCGCGCGCAGCCGATGAACTGCACCTGTCGCAATCGGCGATCAGCCATCAGATCCAGCAACTCGAAGCGCAGCTCGGGCAGCCGCTGTTCCGCCGGCGCGGCCGCGGCGTCGAGCTGACCATTGCCGGCGAGGTCCTGCAGCGCAGCGTCCAGCGCGCGATGGACACGTTGCGCGGCGGCCTCGACCGCATCGCGACCTACCTGAACCCGGGGCTCGTCGTGCTGGTGTGTCCGGCGCCGTTGCTGCACGGCTGGCTGCAGCCGCGCCTCGAGCAATTGCAACAGGCACTGCCGGACCTGTGCCCGCTGTTGTCGACCGACGAAACCGCGCGCTACGTCGACGAGATCGACGTCGACATGACGATCGGCACGCGGCCGATGCTGCAGCCGGGCCTGGTCGATATCCCGTTCATGCGCGACGAGTGGGTGACCGTGTGCGCGACACCGCTCGCCGAGACGCTCGCCCGCGTGCCGCGCGCCGAACACGCGCGGCACGCGGGGCTCGTCTGCCTCGAAGCGAGCCTGACCGACGAGCGCATGGCGACCGTCTTTCGCGAACGACTGTCGGACTTCCGGATGCAGGCGATCTATGACGACCAGCGGCTCGTGCTGGACGCCGTGCAGCGCGGCCGCGGCATTGCGTGCCTGCCGCGCCTCGTCGCGCAGGCCGGCCTCGACCAGCACGCGCTGACCGTGCTGGCCGACTACCCGCGCCTGCCCGGCACCACGTGGTGGCTGTCGCGGATGGAAGGCCCGTCGCGCTCGCCGATCGTCGGGCAAATGTTCGACTGGCTGGTCGAGCAAGGCATCCGGTCGAGCGTGGCGGCCCCGGCGCCCGACCACGCGAAGCCGCCGTCCGCGTGAGCGCGCGCGCAAAAAAAAGTCCCGCCGATGGGCGGGACGTTCGTCACGATGCCGGGGTGCGCAACGCGCCGCCGATCACGGCTCGTGACGCAGATACCCTTCCTTGCTCGGGTCACGCATCCGCCACGACACGATCAGCGAGATCGCGCACAGGGCGGTCACGTACCAGTAGAAGGTTTCCTCGCTGCCGATCGACTTGAACCACAGCGCGACGTACTCGGCCGAGCCGCCGAAGATGGCGTTCGCCACCGCATACGACAGGCCGACGCCCATCGCGCGCACTTCGGGCGGGAACATCTCGGCCTTGATGAGGCCGCTGATCGACGTGTAGAAGCTGACGATCGCCAGCGCGACCGTGATCAGCACGAATGCGGCCACCGGGCTCGTCACGTCCTTCAGCGCATGCATCAGCGGCACCGTGCCGATCACCGCGAACGAGCCGAACAGGATCATCGACGTACGACGGCCGATCTTGTCGGACAGCGCGCCGAACACCGGCTGCATCAGCATGTAGACGAGCAGCGCGACGGTCATCACGTTGCTGGCCGTCTTCGCATGCATGCCGGCCGTGTTCACGAGGTATTTCTGCATGTACGTCGTGAACGTGTAGAAGATCAGCGAGCCGCCGGCCGTGAAACCGACCACCGTGAAGAACGCGCCCTTGTGCTGCCACACGCCGCGGATCGTGCCGGCGTCCTTCTTGTCGCGCGAAGCGCTCGTCGACGTCTCGTCGAGCGATTTCCGCAGGTACAGCGAGATCAGCGCGGCCGCCGCGCCGACGACGAACGGAATGCGCCAGCCCCACGCCTTCAGTTCGCCGGCCGACAGCGTCTGCTGCAGGATCACGAGCACGAGCAGCGCGCACAGCTGGCCGCCGATCAGCGTCACGTACTGGAACGACGCGAAGAAGCCGCGGCGCCCCTTCAGCGCAACCTCGCTCATGTAGGTCGCGCTCGTGCCATATTCGCCGCCCACCGACAGGCCCTGGAACAGGCGCGCGACCAGCAGCAGCGCCGGCGCGAGCGCGCCGATCTGCGCGTAGGTCGGCAGCACCGCGATCACGAGCGACCCACCGCACATCATCAGCACCGAGATCATCATCGCCGCGCGACGGCCGTGACGGTCGGCGATGCGGCCGAACAGCCAGCCGCCGATCGGACGCATCAGGAAGCCGGCGGCGAACACGCCGGCCGTGTTCAGCAACTGCGTCGTCGTGTTGCCGCTCGGAAAGAATGCCGGTGCGAAGTACAGCGCGCAGAACGAGTAGATGTAGAAGTCGAACCACTCGACGAGGTTGCCCGATGAGGCGCCGACGATGGCGAACACGCGCCGCCGGGTGTCGTGCGCGGACAGCGCAGCTTGGTCGGTCTGGACATCCATGGGTTGGTCTGTTCCTTTTAGTGCTTTCTGGGCGAGACGGCTGGGGGCCGCCGCGTGCGGTCGCATGTGGCACCGGTTCCGGTGCCCGACGCTACGGGATTTTAGCGAAATGTAAAGTAACAGGCGCTCCGGGTTCGTCCGGATGTAGAAAAATTTTCTCCCGCCGCGCGTTCGTCATATGAAAACGCCAGCCGTCAGGCTGGCGTCCGATGCAAACATTGCCGAAGACACCGGTCAAACGCGGATCTCCGGCGGCACGTAGCGGCACTCGTAGCGCTTGCGCACGGTGCCGGCCTCGTCGACGCTTTCGAGATACACGTCGAACTGCCAGAGCCGCGCCATGTGCTTGAGCACTTCGTCGCTGTCGCTGGACAGGTGGCGGTTGTCGGTCATGAAGTGACGCAGCGTGAGGCTGCGGTCGCCGCGCGTGTTGACGGCCCACACCTGGATGTTCGGCTCGCGGTGATGGATGTCGTACTGCCGCGACAACGCCTGCCGCACGTACTGGTAGCCGGAATCGTCGTGGATCGCCGAGACCTCGAGCGAATCGCGCATGTCGTCGTCGAGCACCGAGAAGAGGCGCATCTCGCGGATCAGGTTCGGCGACAGGTACTGCGCGATGAAGCTCTCGTCCTTGAAGTTGCGCATCGCGTAGTGCATCGCCGGCAGCCACGGGGTGCCCGCGATCTCCGGGAACCACTTGTAGTCCTCCTCCGTCGGCGCCTCGCAGATCCTTCGGATGTCGCTCATCATCGAGAAACCGAGCGCATACGGGTTGATCCCGCTGTAGTACGGCTTCGTGACGGGCGGCTGGTAGACCACGTTGCTGTGCGAATGCAGGAACTCCATCATGAAGCCGTCTTCCAGCTTCCCCTGGTTGTACAGCGTGTTCAGCAGCGTGTAGTGCCAGAACGTCGCCCAGCCTTCGTTCATCACCTGCGTCTGCCGCTGCGGGTAGAAATACTGGCCGATCTTGCGCACGATGCGGATCACTTCCCGCTCCCACGGCTCGAGCAGCGGCGCATTCTTCTCCGCGAAATACAGCAGGTTCTCCTGCGGCTCGGGCGGATAACGCTCCTCTTGCTCCTCCATCAGCTCGGGCTTCTTGCCCGGCAGCGTGCGCCACAGTTCGTTCACCTGCGACTGCAGGTATGCCTCGCGCTCGCGCCGCAGCGCCGCTTCCTTCGACAGCGACGGTTTTTGCGGGCGCTTGTAGCGGTCGACGCCGTAATTCATCAGCGCATGGCACGAATCGAGCAGTTCCTCGACGCGATCGAGGCCGTAGCGCTCCTCGCATTCCGCGACGTAGTTCTTCGCGTACACGAGATAGTCGATGATCGCGTGCGCGTCGGTCCACAGCCGGAACAGGTAGTTGCCCTTGAAGAACGAGTTGTGCCCGTACGCCGCGTGCGCGATGACGAGCGCCTGCATCGTCATCGTGTTCTCTTCCATCAGGTACGCGATGCACGGATTCGAATTGATGACGATTTCGTACGCGAGGCCCATCTGGCCGCGGCGATAGCTCTTCTCGGTCGCGAGGAAGTGCTTGCCGAACGACCAGTGACGGTAGTTGACGGGCATCCCGACCGACGCATACGCATCCATCATCTGCTCGGCGCTGATCAGTTCGAGCTGGATCGGGTAGATATCGAGCTCGTACTGTTCGGCGACCTGCGAGATGTGCGTGTCGTACTCCTCGAGCAACTCGAACGTCCAGTCGGACGGGCACGGCAGCGGCTTGCGTTCGGCAACGTTCATACGCGCTTCCTTCTGCCCGGAACCGGGCAAGTCGGCGGCCGGCGGCGGCGGTTCGGCCTGCGCGCGTTGCTGCACTGCGTCAGGGCCGGCCGGGGCGTCGCCGGAAGGGCGCGGCTCGTAGCCGCGCGACTCGTTGTGCAGATGGCGGGTTGTCATGACGTTTCCACCTGCTTTTCGAACAATTCGCGAAACACCGGGTAAATGTCGGCAGCCGATTCCACTTTTTTCATCGCGAGATGCGGCTGCGACAACGCCAGTTGCGCGTATTCCAGCCACAGGTTCTGCTCTTCCGGCGCGACCTGGATATACGCGAAGTAACGCGTCTTCGTGAGGATATCCTCTTCCAGGATTTTGCGACACTTGGGCGAATCGTCGGTCCAGTTGTCGCCGTCGGACGCCTGCGCGCCGTAGATGTTCCACTCGGTCGGCGAGTAGCGTTCGTCCATCACCTTGCGCATCAGTTCGAGCGCGCTCGACACGACCGTGCCGCCGCTCTCGGTCGAATGGAAGAAGGTGTCCTCGTCGACCTCCTCGGCGCGCGTGTGGTGACGGATGAACACGACCTCGATCCGTTCGTAGTTGCGCTTGAGGAACAGGTACAGCAGGATGAAGAAGCGCTTCGCGAGATCCTTGCGCTGCTCGTCCATCGAGCCCGACACGTCCATCAGGCAGAACATCACGGCCTGGCTCGACGGCTGCGGCTGCTTCACGCGGTTGATGTAGCGCAGGTCGAACGGATCGATGAACGGAATCCGCCAGATGCGCCCTTTCAGGTGATGGATCTCGGCCTCGAGCGTCGCGATTTCGGTGCGGCGGTCCTCGGGGTCGTTCTTCAGTGCCTCGAGTTGCGCTTCGAGTTCGCGCAGTTCGTTGACGAGCGGCGAGCCGAGCGCGATGCGCCGGCCAAGCGCGCTGCGCAGCGAACGCACGACGTCGATGTTGTTCGGCGTGCCTTCCGCCGACCAGCCCGCGCGCACGTTCTTCCAGCTCGGCACCGTCAGCAGATGCGTCTTCACGAGGCGCGGCAGTTCGAGATCGTCGAAGAAATACTGCATGAACTCGTCGCGCGACAGTTCGAACACGAAGTCGTCCTGCCCTTCGCCTTCGTTGCTCGCCTGACTGCCGCCGCCGCCCGAGCCGCCCTGCGGGCGCGGGATCTTGTCGCCGCGCACGTAGTCCTCGTTGCCGGGGTGCACGTACTCACGACGCCCGCCAGGCGCGTGCCGGAAATTCGGCTCCGCGATGTCCTTGCGCGGGATCGTGATGCTCTGCGTGCTCTGGATATCCTTGATGCTACGGTCGCGCACCGCGTCGGACACGGCACGACGAATGTAGTTCTTGACGCGACGCAGGAAGCGTTCGCGATTGGCGATGCTCTTGTTCTTGCCGGCCAGCCTGCGGTCGATGATTTGATGAAGCACTCCCGGTCTCCCGCTCGAATGTCGATATGCCGGGACGCTCGCCGCACATGCCGTCTCCCGTCATGCGGGCGGCGTCTCTGAAAGTGCCCGTACGGACTCGCCGTACGGGCGCGGAACCGCGCGCGTCATGACGACTTGCGCACGCGCAGGTACCAGTCGCAAAGCAGCCTCACCTGCTTCGGCGTATAGCCCTTCGCGACCATCCGGTTCACAAAGTCCTCATGCTTGCGCTGCTCTTCCGCCGAGCCCTTGGCGTTGAACGAAATCACCGGCAACAGTTCCTCGGTGTTCGAGAACATCTTCTTCTCGATCACGACGCGCAACTTCTCGTAGCTCGTCCACACCGGGTTCTTGCCGGCGTTCGCCGCCCGCGCGCGCAACACGAAGTTCACGATCTCGTTGCGGTAATCCTTCGGATTGCTGATGCCCGCCGGCTTCTCGATCTTCTCCAGCTCCGCGTTCAGCGCGGCGCGGTCGAAGCTTTCGCCGGTATCGTGGTCGCGGAATTCCTGATCCTGGATCCAGAAATCCGCATACGTGACATAACGGTCGAAGATGTTCTGACCATATTCCGAATACGACTCGAGGTAAGCCGTCTGGATCTCCTTGCCGATGAACTCCGCGTAGCGCGACGCGAGCACGTCCTTCACGAAGGACAGGTACTTCTGCTCGATTTCCGGCGGGAACTGCTCGCGTTCGATCTGCTGTTCGAGCACGTACATCAGGTGCACGGGGTTCGCCGCGACCTCGCTCGAATCGAAGTTGAACACGCGCGACAGGATCTTGAACGCGAAGCGGGTCGACACGCCGGTCATCCCTTCGTCGACGCCCGCGTAGTCGCGATACTCCTGGTAAGACTTCGCCTTCGGATCGGTGTCCTTCAGGTTTTCACCGTCGTACACCTGCATCTTCGAGAACAGGCTCGAATTCTCCGGCTCGTGCAGGCGCGACAGCACCGAGAACTGCGACATCATCTTCAGCGTGCCCGGCGCGCACACGGCTTCGGCCAGCGACGAGTTGCGGATCAGCTTCTCGTAGATCTTGGTTTCTTCCGACACGCGCAGGCAATACGGCACCTTCACGACGAAGATCCGGTCGAGCAGTGCCTCGTTGTTGCGGTTGTTGCGGAACGCCTTCCACTCCGACTCGTTCGAGTGCGCGAGGATCACGCCGTCGAACGGAATCGCGCCGAAGCCTTCGGTGCCCTTGAAGTTGCCTTCCTGTGTCGCGGTGAGCAGCGGATGCAGCACCTTGATCGGCGCCTTGAACATTTCGACGAATTCGAGCAGGCCCTGGTTCGCGAGACACAGGCCGCCCGAGTAGCTGTAGGCGTCGGCATCGTCCTGCGCGTACTGTTCGAGCTTGCGGATGTCCACCTTGCCGACCAGCGACGAGATGTCCTGGTTGTTCTCGTCGCCCGGCTCGGTCTTCGCGATGCCGATCTGCCGCAGGATCGACGGATAGCGGCGCACCACGCGGAACTGGCGGATGTCGCCGTTGTATTCGTGCAGGCGCTTGACGGCCCACGGACTCAGGATGCTTTTCAGGTAGCGGCGCGGGATGCCGTACTGTTCCTCGAGGATCGGGCCGTCTTCGTCGTAGTCGAACAGCCCGAGCGGCGATTCGTTGACGGGCGAGCCCTTCAGCGAATAGAACGGCACGCGCTCCATCAGTTGCTTCAGACGCTCGGCGATCGACGACTTGCCGCCGCCCACCGGGCCCAGCAGATAGAGGATCTGCTTCTTCTCTTCGAGCCCTTGCGCGGCATGGCGGAAATACGCGACCACCTGCTCGATCACTTCCTCCATTCCGTAGAACTCACGGAACGCCGGATAGACCTTGATGACCTTGTTCGCAAAGATGCGCGACAGGCGCGGATCGTTGCGGGTGTCGATGTGTTCAGGTTCCCCGATTGCTGCCAGCATGCGTTCACCAGCCGTCGCGTACGCGGATGGATCGTTCTTGCAGAGCGCGAGATACTCCTCCAGCGAGAGCTCTTCCTCTCGCGTTTTTTCGAAGCGGTTCGCGAAGCTGCTGTAAATATCCATGCTACCTCCCTCGCCTAAGTCTGAAGACGTGCCTGCCTTCGTACGACTGCGCAGAAGCAAGCGCGTTCGAATTCATCCTAAACCCTTTCTTATTTTTTTTCACGAACTCTTCGTATGAAGTTCGTCATTCTCGACAACATCGCTTTGACAACGCATTTCGTCGTTTTACAATCAATCTCCCGAGCCGCAGAAACTGCATCCGCCACCTCTCGTCGAACGACGAAACGTCTTGTGCGTTGGAGACATCCGACGTCGTCACCGCCTCCCTTCATCCCTATACGTTCGAGCAGCCGCGTGCGATGACACGCCGCGTGCACCGTTACAAATTTTTTTCGCAGCGCCCTTACGGAGATACCCGTACGACGGATGCGGGAACATGACGCGCACGCCGCCGCGCATCGATCGATGCGGGCCGCGCGATGCACGCGGCGATACGCGATCGTGCGTTCGCACCGTCACGTCGCGTCCGCCGCGCAAACGACGACGCCCGCATGTCGCGGGCGTCGTTCGTCACCAAATGGGGATAGATGCGCGGCACGCGCGAATCAGAAGGTTTCCCAGTCGTCACCGCCGGCGGTGGCGGCAGCCGGTGCCGGCGCGGCAGCGGCCACGACGGGCTTGCGCGCGGGCATCGGGGCGGCCGTGCGCTGCGGCGGTGCATCGCGATCGTCGCGCGCGGCCGGCTGCACGGGCGCGGCAACCGCGGCGGAAGGCGAGCGCGGAACGTGCGTCACGCGACGCGCCGCAACCGGCGCGACGGCGCGCGCCATTTCGTCGTCGAGCTGGAATACCGCCGCCGTTTCGCGCAGGCGCCCGGCCTGCTCGTCGAGCGACTGCGCGGCGGCGGCGGCTTCCTCGACGAGCGCCGCATTCTGCTGCGTGACTTCGTCCATCTGCGCCACGGCGCGCGCGACCTGGTCGATCCCGCCGCTCTGCTCCTCCGACGCCGCCGCGATCTCGCCCATGATGTCGGTCACGCGCTGCACCGCGCCGATCACGTCGCTCATCGTGCGCCCGGCTTCGTCGACCAGCGTCGACCCCGTCCGGATACGCTCCACCGACGCGTCGATCAGGGCCTTGATTTCCTTCGCCGCGCTCGACGAGCGTTGCGCGAGGCTGCGCACCTCGCCGGCGACGACCGCGAAGCCGCGGCCTTCCTCGCCCGCGCGCGCGGCTTCGACGGCCGCATTCAGCGCGAGAATGTTGGTCTGGAACGCGATTCCCTCGATGATCGCGATGATGTCGGCGATCTTCGCCGAGCTGTCGTTGATCTCGCCCATCGTGCCGACGACCTGGCCGACCACCGTATTGCCCTTGTTTGCAATCTCCGACGCATTCGCGGCCAGCGCGCTTGCCTGGCGCGCATTGTCCGCGTTCTGCTTCACGGTGCCGGTCAGCTGTTCCATGCTCGACGCGGTTTCCTGCAGCGCGGCGGCCTGCTCCTCGGTGCGCGACGACAGATCGATGTTGCCGGCCGCGATCTGGCGCGCCGCGGTCGCGATCGACTCGCTGCCGCCGCGCACGGTGCGCACCGTATCGACCAGCCCGCGCTGCATCTTCGCGAGCCCTTCGAGAAGCTGGCCCATCTCGTCGCGCCGGTCCACGACGATCGGCCGGCGCAGGTCGCCGGCGGAAATCGCGTCGAAATGCGACAGCGCGTCGGCGATCGGGCGACCGATCGCGCGGCTCAGCGCCACCCATGACAGCAGTGCGGCGCCGACACCGGCCAGCAGCGCGACGATCGACAGTACGCGCAGCGTGTCGAACACCGATTCCGCTTGATCGAAGAGTACTTGCGCATTGGTGAACTGGAAGTTGCGCAGCGCTTCGCCGGCCACCGAGAGGTCGGTATAGAGCGCCTGGAGCTGCTTGGCGCCGTCGCCGAAGCGATCGCGCTGGTCCGCCCCGAGCAGGCTCGCGAACGCGTCACAGGCGCGCTGCAGCGCCACGCGCTTCGCGGCGACGTCCTGCGCGAGCCGGTCTTCCTCGGGGCCGCGCGGCAGCGCGAGGTATTTCTGCCACCAGGCGTCGGACTGCGCGCGCATCGCGCGGCTGCGCTCGACGGCGGCCGCCGACTCGGGCGTGCCGGCCAGCAGCGCCGCGCGGTCGAGTGCGAGCCGTTCGCGTGCCGAAAACATTTCCGCGACCGCCACGTCGACCGCGCTCGGCATCTGGTTCGTGAAAATCTCGCGCGTCGACACGTTCGAACGCGTCATCCCGTACAGCCCGAGCACGCCGGTTACGCCCAGCAGCATCGCCAGAAACGCCATCGTCAAACCGATGCGCGCACGAATCGTCAGGTTCCTGAACACCATCATCCATCCTGTATTGCGTCGTCATGAACGGGCCGGGCCCGTTGGCTGGAAGCATTGCTTCACTTGTTGCATTTACGACTGCGCGACGCACAACTTGATGATTTTGGCGTGATTTTTTCGAATTATTTGTCTGTATATTACAAATAGCTGAACGAATGATGCAAATTCGGGCCAATTCGAGAAATGGATGGGGGGAAGGCCCGGCGACCTGCGGGCACGTTGCCGCAAGCACGACCGGCCGGCTGGCCCGTCGCACGAGACGGCCGGCCGAGATCGGGAAACGGAAGCCGGCGATCCGGCCCTAGTCGGCCAGTTCGGCGCGCGTCGGAATCGACGGCTGCGCGCCCGCCCGCGTGACCGACAGCGCCGCCGCGCGTTGCGCGAAGCGGATGGCCGCATCGACATCCGCGCCGGCCGCGAGCCGTGCGGAAAAACCGCCGATGAAGGTATCGCCCGCCGCCGTCGTGTCGACGGCCTGCACGACCGGGGCCGGATAGTGCCGCGCGACGCCGTCGGCCGTCAGCGCGAGCACGCCGCGCGCGCCGAGCGTGACCAGCACGTTGCGCGCGCCGCCGGCCTGCAGCGCACGCGCGGCGGTTTCCGCCTCCGCCGGGTCGCGCACCGGCAGCGCGGTCAGCGCGGCCGCCTCGACCTCGTTCGGGATCAGGTAATCGACGAGCGGCAGCCAGCCCGCCGGCAGCGGCGCGACGGCCGGCGCCGGATTGAGCACCACCGTGCGGCCGAGCCGCCGCCCGGCCGACAGCGCCGCGAATACGGCGTCCGGCGGTGTTTCGAGCTGGCAGATCAGCACGTCGGCCGACGCCAGCGCGGCCTCGTGCCGTGCAACCGTCGCGGGCGTGACCTCGCCGTTGCCGCCCGCGACGATCACGATCGCGTTCTGGCTCGCGTCGTCGACGACGATCAGCGCGACGCCGGTCGACGCCGACGCGCTCGTCGCGAGCCCGGTGCAGTCAATGCCCTCGGCTTCCAGGCCCGCGCGCAATGCCGCGCCGTGCGCATCCGCGCCGACGCAACCGATCATCGCGACCTGCGCGCCGAGCCGCGCGGCGGCGACGGCCTGGTTGCCGCCCTTGCCGCCGGCCGCCTGGGCAAACGCATGCCCGGCGAGCGTTTCGCCCGGCAGCGGCAGCCGCGGCGCCCGCACGACGAGATCCATGTTGAGGCTGCCGACCACCGTGACGCGGCCGGCACCCGCTGCGGGCGCCGTCATGCGCGGCCGCCCGACGCGGGCGGCTCGCGATAGACCGCCGTCGACTCGCGCAGCACGAGGCGCGGCGACACCACGCGACGACGGCTCGGCACGGCCGTCGAGCCGCCGCCGATCCGCTCGATCAGCGTCTGCGCGGCCATTTCGCCGAGCGCGCGCACCGACTGGCCGACCGTCGACAGCGCGGGATACGTGTAGCGGGAAAACTCGATGTCGTCGAAACCGATGATCGAGCAGTCGTCGGGCACGCGCAGCCCGCGCTCGGCCGCCGCGCGCAGCGCGCCGACGCCCATCAGGTCGTTGCCCGCGAAGATCGCGCTCGGCCGCACCGATTCGAACAGCCGCGACGCCGCGTGATAGCCGCCGAGGCACGAGAAGTCGCTTTCCGCGATCGCGCCCGGCACGATGTCGACGCCGCGCTCGGCCATCGCGCGGATGAAGCCGTGCACGCGCATCGCGCTGACGGCCGTGTCGGTCGGCCCCGTGATGCAGCCGATCTTCGCGTGCCCGAGTTCGAGCAGGTGGCGCGTCGCGAGGTACGCGCCGCGCTCGTGGTCGATCTGCACGAGGTCGGCCGCAAGCCCCTCGATGTTGCGGTCGACGACGACGAGCGGCGCATGGATATCGGCGAGCGTCTGCGCGAGCACCGCATCCTCGCCCGCCGATGCGACGATCAGCCCGTCGATGCGCTTTTCCTGCAGCACGCGCAGGTAGTTGCGCTGCTTCACGGGATCGTCGTCCGAATTGCAGAAGAACACGCAATAGCCGTTGGCCGCGCACTGATCCTCGATGCCGCGCGCAAGCTCCGCGAAGTACGGATTCGTGCTGTTCGGCACGACGAGGCCGATGGTCGCCGTCGCCCGCGCCTTCAGCGAGCGCGCCACGGCCGACGGCACGTAATTGAGCTCGCGGATTGCGCCCTCGACCTTCGCACGCACATCCGCGGACACCGGCCGCGAATTGTTCACCACGTGCGAGACGGTCGTAAACGACACGCCCGCCATGGCTGCCACATCCTTGATCGTCGCCATTTCCCGTTTCTCTCTGGTCTGTTCTGTCTGTCTTTCTACCGCGCGCGCGCCCGCCGGCTGCGATACGTATCGAGCACGACGGCCACCACGATCACCGCGCCGGTGATGATCCGTTTCGTCGGCTCGTTCGCCCCGATCTGCGCCAGCCCCGCGGCCAGCACGGAGATGATCAACACGCCGAAGAACGTGCTGATCACCGAGCCGCGCCCGCCCATCAGGCTCGTGCCGCCGATCACGACAGCCGCGATGACCTGCAGTTCGAGGCCCGCGCCCGCGTTCGGATCGGCCGCCTCGAGCCGCGAAATCTGGAACAGCGACGCAAGCCCCGCGAGCGCCCCCATCAACGCGAATACGAGAATTTTATACGGACGCGGGTTAACCCCGGCAAGTCGGACGGCTTCTTCGTTCGTGCCGATCCCGACGAGGTAGCGCCCGAACACCGTGCGCGTGAGCACGAACTGGGCCGCGATCATCACCGCGACCGCGATCAGGAACGCCGGCGAGATGCCGAGCGCGATCGGGTTCGACAGGAAATCGAACGCGTCGCCGATATACGCCGTCCGCGAATTCGTCAGCTGGTACGCGAGGCCGCGCGCGGCCTCCAGCACGCCGAGCGACACGATGAACGACGGAATTCGCCAGCCGACCGTGACCGCCCCCGTCAGCGCCCCCGTGACGGTCGCGACCGCGATCCCGATCAGCGCGGCCGGCAGCGGCCCCCACTGCCATTTCAGCGCGGCGACGCTGACCATCGACGCGGCGAGCGCGAGCACCGAGCCGACCGACAGGTCGATCCCGGCGATGATCAGCACGAAGGTCATCCCGACCGACATCACGACGAGATCGGGAATCTGGTTCGCGATCGTGCTGAACGTATCGTAGGTCAGGAAATGCGAGCTCAACACCGAAAACAGCGCAATCATCGCGGCGAGCGCACCGGCGAGCCCGAGATAGTTCGACAGGCCGAGGCGCGTGCCGGACAGCGTGCGCGCGCGGCGCCCCGTCACGTCCTGCTGGGCGCCTGCGTCGGTCGGGGATACGGGAGGCTGGGTCATTGCTGGGGTCCTGTCGTCGAATTGCCGGGGGCGGCGCCTGGCGCCTGCCCCGCGTCCGGATGTTGCGCGCCGCCCGGCGGCGTCTCGCGGCCGAAGCCGGCGAATGCCGCGGCCAGCAGCGCATCCTGGGTCCAGTTGCCGCGCTCGAACACGGCGGTCATGCGGCCGGCCGACATCACGCCGATCCGGTCGCAGATCAGCATCAGCTCGCGCAGGTCGCTCGACACGACGACGAGCGACCGGCCTTCGCGCGCGAGCGCGCCCATCAGCGTGTAAATCTCGAATTTGGCGCCGACGTCGATCCCGCGCGTCGGCTCGTCGAACAGCAGCACGCCCATGTCGCGGGCGAGCCAGCGGCCGATCACGACCTTCTGCTGGTTGCCGCCCGACAGCTCGCCGACCGCCTGCGCCGCACCGTGCGTGCGGATCCGCAACGCGTCGATCTGCTGCTCGGCAAGCGCCGTCTCGCGTGCGGCATCGACGATGCCGCCGCGCGCGAGCCGGTCGAGCTGGCCGAGCGACACGTTCGCGGTGATCGACTGCGACAGCAGCAGCCCTTCACCCTTGCGATCCTCGGTAATCAGCGCGATGCCCAGCTTCACCGCGTCGACGGGGGAATCGATCTTCGCCGGCTTCGGCGGCTGGCCGACCGCGATCATCCCCGCATCCGGCGTATCGGCGCCGTAGATCAGCCGCAGCAACTCGGTGCGCCCCGCGCCGATCAATCCCGAAATGCCGAAGATCTCGCCCGCGCGCACCTCGAGCGACACGTCGCGCACGGCCGTCCCGCGCGTGAGCCCCGACACGACGAGCCGCGGCGCGCCGATATGGCGCTCGCCGAGATCGATCTGCTCGCCGATCTCGCGCCCGACCATCAGCGTGACGAGCCCGTCGGACGTCGTCGCGGCCATGTCGCCCGCGTGCACGAGCCGGCCGTCGCGCAGCACCGCGACGCGCTCGGCGACACGCGCGAGCTCCTCGAGACGGTGCGAGATATAGACGATCGCGACGCCGCGCGCCTTCAGCCGGTCGATCTGCTCGAACAGCAGCTCGACTTCGCGCGCGGTCAGCATCGCGGTCGGCTCGTCGAGAATCAGCACGCGGCAGTCGCCGATCAGGTTGCGCGCGATCTCGACCATCTGCTGATGGCCGATGCCGAGTGCGCCGACCGGCGTATCGGGATCGACCGCATCGAGCCCGACCTGCGCCATCGCGGCCCGCGCGTCCTCGCGCAGCCGCGCGCGATCGATGATCCCGAAGCGCCGCGGCAGGCGGTTCAGGAACAGGTTTTCGGCCACCGTCAGCGTCGGCAGCAGGTTCAGCTCCTGCATCACCATGCGCACGCCGAGCGCCTCGGCCTGCGTGCGGCTCGCCGGCGCGTAGGCGTGGCCGCCGAGCTGCATCGTGCCGGTGGTCGGATCGACGAGCCCGCCGATGATCTTCGACAGCGTGCTCTTGCCGGCGCCGTTCTCGCCCGTCAGCGCGAGCGCCTGGCCCGCCTCGAGCGTCAGCGTGACATCGGCGAGCACGGGTTCGCCATAGGTCTTGCCGATGCCGGATACGGACAGCACGGGTTGGGCTGAACGGGAGGGTTGGAAGGTCGGTTCCATCGCGATCCTGATTGCGGCCGCGCGCACGCGGCGCGCGGGTATGACGCTCACAAGTGCATGTGCATGCAGTGGCCGTGATCGCGCTCACTCCGGATAACGGCCGCCACGCCGGATTCTTGAGGGCGGCGGCCGGACCGGAGTCGCGTTACTTCGTCACGAGATCCACCGGCGTCTCGACCACGCCGGACATGTCGGCCTGCTTGCGATGCTCGGCGATCGCCTTCAGCGCCGTGTCGATGCCGAATACGGCCTGCTTCGCCGCGTACTGGTCGGCGGTCGCGAGCACGCGGCCGTCCTTCAGCATCGGCTTGATCGCGTTGATGTTGTCGTAGCCGACCACGAGCACCTTGCCCTGCTTGCCGGCCGCGCGCACGGCCGACACGGCGCCGATCGCCATGTTGTCGTTGCCGCACAGCAGCGCCTTCAGGTTCGGGTATTCGTTGAGCATCGCGGCAGCCACCGCATTGCCCTTGTCGATTTCCCATTCGCCCGACTGCACGGACACCACCTTCATCCCGCCCGCCTTCATCGCGTCCTGGAAGCCGGCCGTGCGCTGCTGCGCGTTGGTCGTCGTCGACACGCCTTCGACGATGCCGACCTGGTCGCCCGCCTTCAGCCGCTTCGCGAGGTAGTCGCCGATCTTGCGCGCCCCCTTGCGGTTGTCCGGGCCGACGAACGGCACGTTCAGGTTCTTCGACTTCAGCACGTCGGGATCGAGCCGGTTGTCGATGTTCACGACGACGATGCCCGCATCGACGGCTTTCTTCACGACCGGCACGAGTGCCTTCGAATCGGCCGGCGCGAGTACGATCGCATCGACCTTCGACACGATCATCTGCTCGACGATGCGGATCTGGTTCGCGGTGTCGGTCTCGTCCTTGATGCCGTTGGTGATCAGGTCGAACTGATTCGCGTTGTGCTTCTGGTAATCCTTCGCGCCGGTTTCCATGGTCAGGAAGAACTCGTTGGCGAGCGACTTCATCACGAGCGCGACCTTCGGCTTGGCCGCGGACTGCGCGTGGACGGCCGGGGCGGCGGCGACCGCGACGGCGGCGAGCGCGGCGGTCAGGAAGCGACGGCGAAAGCGGACATTCATACACATCTCCTGGCGACTGGCCCGTCGGGCCGGACTGTTGTTTTAATGTGAGCAAACGTTTGCGCCACACTACCCGGGCAATGGCCATCAATGCTGCTATCGGTACCACGGAATGGAAGCGAGGCAGACGGCCGACTGCCTGGCGCGTGCTGTCGTTGACGCGCCACCGCCGGCGGGACGCCGGCGGAGTGAAGGCTATGCTGTACCGATTCGCTTCGCCGCGCAACCTGTCTGATCAATATTTAAGGGTTTATTCGGAGTGTGCGATCGGGCTGCACGACGCGCAAATGCGACAGTCGCGGCTTGCCGCGCATCACGCAGGGTCCTGCGGCGCAGGCGTCGCTTCATCGACCGACGGCGGCTCGCCGAAGCGGTTCGCATGCGGCGTACCGGCGATGAAACCGTTCATCACGAACAACGCGATCGCACCGACGATCGGCACGACGAGCAGCAGCACCCACCATCCCGACTTGTCGATGTCGTGCAGCCGCTTCACGGTAACCGCCAGCCACGACCACGTTGCCACGACGGCGATCGCGCCGGCGACGAGCACCACTGCCAGCGGCAGATCGTCGTCCGGTGAGCCGCGCGAACCGGCATCGAGGAACGCGCCGATCAACCCGGAAACCAGCGAGTAGATCCACCACGGCAGGCGCTCGGTCCGGCCTTTGAAGGAAAAGAGAAACCATGTCGGATTCATTGCTCGCCCCTTCGTCGTGCGGCGTGAACGCCCGCCATCAGACCATGCACGCGCATTGAATCATATCTTCCGAATCATGGCCCGGCCGGGAGGCCGAAACCGGATCGACGCGTTCGCCCGTGCCGTTTCTGGTTGTTCTGTCGGCAGGAGAACGCATGCTGAACGCCGCATCCGGCGAAGGGCCCGGCCGGGAGCGGCGGGCACAGCCGATGGTTCGATGAATCAGGTCATCGCGCCGGCGGCCATTTCGCCGCCGCCGGATGTTCGGTGCCGTGCGCGCACGGCGCGCGAGGCGCGCAACCGTCAAACGGCTTCGCGCAACAGCCCCGCGATTTCCGCTTCGTTCAGGTGCGGCGCGAACATCTCGATCAGCCGATACGCATAGGCGCGCAGGAACGCGCCCTTGCGCAGCCCGACGCGCGTCGTGCTCGCCTCGAACAGGTGCTGCGTATCGAGCGCGACGAGCCCGGTGTCGCGCTGCGGATCATAGGCCATCGCGGCGACGACGCCGATCCCCATCCCGAGTTCGACGTAGGTCTTGATCACGTCCGCGTCGATCGCGGTCAGCACGACGTCCGGCACGGCGCCCGCCTGCGCGAAAGCCTGGTCGATGTGCGAACGGCCCGTGAAGTCCTGGTCGTACGTGATGATCGGATACTCGGCGATTTCCTCGAGCGTCAGGTTCTCGCGGCCGACGAGTGGATGCCCCTTCGGCACGACGACCGTGTGATGCCACGAATAGCACGGGAACGTCACGATGTCCGGATAGCGGTCGAGCGCCTCGGTCGAGATGCCGAGATCGGCTTCGCCGTTCAGGATCATCTGCGCGATCTGCTGCGGGCTGCCCTGGCGCAACGCCAGATGCACCTTCGGGAACACCTCGGTGAACTGCCGGATCACCTTCGGCAGCGCGTAGCGCGCCTGCGTGTGCGTCGTCGCGACGACGAGGTGGCCGCTGTCCTGGTCGGCGAACTGGCGCGCGACGCGGCGCAGGTTCTCGGCGTCGAGCAGCATCCGCTCGATCAGCTGGTGCACCGCCTTGCCGGGCTCCGTGAGCCCCGTCAGCCGTTTGCCGCGCCGAATGAAGATGTCGACGCCCAGTTCATCCTCGAGATCCTTGATCTGCTTCGACACGCCCGACTGCGACGTATACAGCACGTTCGCGACTTCCGTCAGGTTCATGTTCTGGCGCACCGCTTCGCGCACGAACCGCAATTGCTGAAAATTCATGGGTATGCCTCTTAGGCTGTCGTTGTTTGATTGTCGATTCGGAGCATGTCCCGCCCCCTGCCCTGTATTGTCTCGTCAACGCGTGGGAAAGACACGCACCGCGCGCGGCACGGCCGTCGCACCGTCGCCGACCTGCAGCGACAGCGCACGCCATGCATCGCGATCCAGTTCCGCCTCGAGCGCGCCGCCCGCGCGCGCCTCGAGCTCCACGCGCACCGAACCGCCGAGCGGGATCACGCGGCGCACGTCCACCGCGATGCCGTCCCGGTGCCCTTCGCCCGCCGGCCACAGCTGCAGGTCGTGCGGTCGCACGTAGGCATTCGCGGGGCCGGCGAAATCGGCGTCGACCTCGATCGGCGCGGCCGCGCCCTCGGCCACGAAGCCGCGCCCGGCCACCGTGCCCGGCAGCCGGTTCGCCGCGCCGAGGAACTCGTACACGAACGCGCTTTGCGGATGATCGTAGACGTCCTGCGGGCTGCCGACCTGCTCGACGTGGCCGCGATTCAGCACGACGATGCGGTCCGCGACTTCCAGCGCCTCCTCCTGGTCGTGCGTGACGAAGATCGTCGAGATGTGCAGGTCGTCGTGCAGCCGGCGCAGCCAGCCGCGCAGCTCCTTGCGGACCTTCGCGTCGAGCGCGCCGAACGGCTCGTCGAGCAGCAGCACCTTCGGCTCGACCGCGAGCGCGCGGGCGAGCGCGATACGCTGGCGCTGGCCGCCGGACAGTTCGGACGGATAGCGCTGCGCGAGCCAGTCGAGCTGCACCAGTTTCAGCAACTCGTGCACCTTCTCGCGGATCACGGCTTCCGACGGCCGCTCGCGGCGCGGCTTCACGCGCAGCCCGAACGCGACGTTCTCGAATACGGTCATGTGGCGGAACAGCGCGTAGTGCTGGAACACGAAGCCGACCTGGCGGTCGCGCGCGCCGACCGACGCGACGTCGAGCCCCTGCAGCACGACCTGGCCGGCGTCCGCGTGCTCGAGGCCCGCGATCACGCGCAGCAGCGTGGTCTTGCCGCAGCCGGACGGCCCGAGCAGCGCGACCAGCTCGCCCGGCGGAAAGTCGAGCGAGACGTTGTCGAGCGCCGTGAAATCGCCGAAGCGCTTCTGAAGGTTACGGACGGTGATACCCATTCTGGTTGCCTCTTTACGATTTCGACGAAACGGCGGCGGGGCCGGCATGTGCGGGCGCGGTGTCGCTCGCGCCGGCCAGTTCGGCGGCGAGATGACGCTCGGCGATCAGCTTCAGCGCGAGCGTGACGAGCGCGAGCAGCGCGAGCACCGACGCCACCGCGAACGCCGCCGCGAAGTTGTATTCGTTGTACAGGATCTCGACGTGCAGCGGCATCGTGTCGGTCTGGCCGCGGATATGGCCCGACACGACCGACACCGCACCGAACTCGCCCATCGCGCGCGCATTGCACAGGATCACGCCGTACAGCAGGCCCCACTTCACGTTCGGCAGCGTCACGCGGCGGAAGATCTGCCAGCCCGACGCGCCGAGCACGCGCGCGGCCTCCTCCTCGTCGGTGCCTTGCGCCTGCATCAGCGGGATCAGCTCGCGCGCGACGAACGGGAACGTGACGAAGATCGTCGCGAGCACGATGCCCGGCACCGCGAAGATGATCTGCACGTCGTGGTTCTGCAGCCACGGCCCGAGCCAGCCCTGCGCGCCGAACAGCAGCACGTACACGAGGCCCGAGATCACCGGCGACACCGAGAACGGCAGGTCGATCAGCGTCGTCAGCAACGCCTTGCCGCGGAATTCGAACTTCGCGATCGCCCACGACGCGCACACGCCGAACACGAGGTTCAGCGGCACGGCGATCACGGCGACGGTCAGCGTCAGCTTGATCGCCGACCACGCGTCGGGATCGGCCAGCGATTCGAGATAGAAGCCGACGCCCTTGCGCAGCGCCTCGACGAACACCGCGGCGAGCGGCACGACGAGGAAGAACGCGAGGAACGCCAGCGCGATGCCCGTGAGCAGCCAGCGCACGACGCGCGACTCGCTGACGGGATCGAGCCGTTTCGTGGCGCGCACGGCCGGCGACGGGGTTTTCAGCACGACGGTGGCCTCCTGGCTCATTGCTGGCCTCCTGCCGCGACGGTGGCGGGCGCGGGGCCGCTTGCGCCCTTGCTCGTCCGCCGCTGCAGATACCACTGCAGCGTGTTGATCAGCAGCAGCATCAGGAACGACACGACCAGCATCACGACCGCCAGCGCGGTCGCGCCCGCGTAGTCGTACTGCTCGAGCTTCGTGATGATCAGCAGCGACGTGATCTCGGATTTCATCGGCACGTTGCCGGCGATGAAGATCACCGAGCCGTATTCGCCGAGCGCACGCGCGAACGCGAGCGCGAAGCCGGTGAGGAGCGCCGGCAGCACGGCCGGCAGCACGACGCGGCGGAACGTGAGCCAGCGCGACGCGCCGAGGCATGCGGCCGCTTCCTCCTGCTCGCGCTCGAAATCCTCGAGCACCGGCTGCACGGTGCGCACGACGAACGGCAGCCCGATGAAGGTCAGCGCGACCAGCACGCCGGCCGGCGTGAACGCGATCTTGATGCCGAGCGGCGCGAGATACTGGCCGACCCAGCCGTTGGTCGCGTAGACGGCCGCGAGCGAGATGCCGGCGACCGACGTCGGCAGCGCGAACGGCAGGTCGACGATCGCATCGACGAGGCGCTTGAACGGGAACGTGTAGCGCACGAGCACCCACGCGACGAGGAAACCGAACACGGCGTTGATCAGCGCGCCGCCGAGCGCGGCCGAGAACGTCAGCCGGTACGACGCGAGCACGCGCGGCGACGTGACGGCGGTGACGAACTGGTCCCACGACAGCGTCGCGGTCTTCAGGAACGTGGCGGCGAGCGGGATCAGCACCACGAGGCTCAAATAGGCCACCGTGATGCCGAGTGTCACGCCGAAACCGGGCAGCGCGCTCGGCTTGCGAAAGGTGTACGTCGTCATCGGATGCTCTTGCTGGGTCGATGCTGCTCACGGGTCCGACGCAAACGCCGGCGCAGTGAATCGCGCCGGCGGGCCGTCGGGGAGGCGGCGCGCTGCGTGGCGCGCCGCTGTCGTTATGGCGTTACTGCGGCTTGTAGATCGAGTCGAACACGCCGCCGTCCGCGAAATGCGTCTTCTGCGCATTCGTCCAGCCGCCGAACGTGTCGTCGACCGTGTACAGCTTCAGCTTCGGGAACTGCTTCGTCAGTTCCGCCGGCACGTTCTTCGAACGCGGCCGGTAGTAGTTGCGCGCCGCGATCTCCTGGCCCTGCGGGCTGTACAGGAAGTTCAGGTACGCTTCGGCCAGCTTGCGCGTGCCCTTCTTGTCGACCACCTTGTCGACCACCGCGACGGGCGGCTCGGCCAGGATGCTCACCGACGGCACGACGATCTCGAACTTGTCGGTGCCGAATTCCTTCACCGACAGGAATGCCTCGTTTTCCCACGCGATCAGCACGTCGCCGATGCCGCGCTGCACGAAGCTCGTCGTCGCGCCCCGCGCGCCCGAATCGAGCACGCCGGCGTTCTTGTAGAGCTTCGTGACGAATTCCTTGGCCGTCTGCTCGTTGCCGCCCGGCTTGTGCACCGCGTACGCCCATGCCGCCAGGTAGTTCCAGCGTGCGCCGCCCGACGTCTTCGGGTTCGGCGTGACGATCGAGATGCCCGGCTTGGTCAGGTCGTCCCAGTCCTTGATCCCCTTCGGATTGCCCTTGCGCACCAGGAACACGATCGTCGACGTGTACGGCGACGCGTTGTCGGGCAGGCGCTTCTGCCAGTCCTTGTTCACGAGCCCCTTGTTCGCGAGCGCGTCGATGTCGTACGCGAGCGCCAGCGTGACGACGTCGGCCTGCAGGCCGTCGAGCACCGAGCGCGCCTGCGCGCCCGACCCGCCGTGCGACTGCTTGAAGTTGACGGTCTCGCCCGTCTTCGCCTTCCACTCCTTGCCGAACGCCTGGTTGAAGTCCTGATACAGCTCGCGCGTCGGGTCGTACGACACGTTCAGGAACGTCGTATCGGCCCGGGCATGCGTCGCGACGCCCAGCGCCGCCGCCGCGCCCAGCGCGAGTGTTGCGATCAGGCGGCCCACTCCGCCCACCAGCCCCGTATTGCGCTTCGCCATCCTTGGTTCTCCAGTGTTGTCGGTATTGCGATGTCGGGCCAGTCTAGCGAACGGGTTACATGATTAAAAATAATCGTTCCTCATTTTTTAATACTCAAAAGTGCTAACGCAGACGGGACGGACGGTTGCGGCAGATAAACCGCCGTCGGGGCGTCGCAAAATCACGCCGGAACCGGCGCGATCGCGTCGAACCTCACGTAACACTTGAAATTCGCGAAGTACTGTATAAAAATACAGCTCACTGTCTATCCATACAGTTGAGCCATGACCAAACTCACCGCCCGTCAGCAGCAAGTGTTCGACTTGATCCGTCGCGCGATCGAGCGCTCCGGATTCCCGCCCACCCGTGCCGAGATCGCGGCCGAGTTGGGCTTCAGTTCGCCGAATGCGGCCGAGGAGCACCTGCGCGCGCTGGCGCGCAAGGGCGTGATCGAGCTGGCCGCCGGCGCGTCGCGCGGCATCCGCCTGCTCGGCATCGACGACGCCCCGCATCAGTTCACGCTGCCGCACGCCGGCCTGATGCAGCTGTCGCTGCCGCTCGTCGGCCGCGTCGCGGCCGGTAGCCCGATCCTCGCGCAGGAGCACATCTCGCAGCACTACGCGTGCGATCCCGCGCTGTTCACGAGCAAGCCCGACTACCTGCTGAAGGTGCGCGGCCTGTCGATGCGCGACGCCGGCATTCTCGACGGCGACCTCCTCGCCGTGCAGAAGCGCACGGAGGCAAAGGACGGCCAGATCATCGTCGCGCGTCTCGGCGACGACGTCACGGTCAAGCGCCTGATGCGCCGGCCTGGCGGTCTCGAGCTGATCGCGGAGAACCCGGATTACGAAAACATCTTCGTCAAGGCCGGCAGCGCGGAGTTCGCGCTGGAAGGCATCGCCGTCGGACTGATCCGATCAGGCGAACTCTGACATTCCGTCTCGCTGAGGAGAACATCATGGAACGCCTTGCCCGTCTGCTGCCTTTCCGTCAATTCGGCCGCCTGCGTCATCTGCGCGGCCGCACGCCCTGCGCACCGCTGTCCGCGGCCGCGCCCGTGCAAGAAGAAGTCGCAGTCGAACGGCAGGCGTCCCTGCTGCCGTCGGCGCTCCCCGCGTTCGCGCGGGTATCGCTGAACGCCGGCCTGAATCATGCGGAACCCGCGCGCCGGGCGCCGGTGCGCGTCTATCACGGCCGTTCGCGGCTGATCATGGTCGGCACGATCGACGCCGTATGCCGGATGATCGACCGCTGCATCGCGGAGGAACGATCGGCTACGCCGGGTGGTCTCTGATTGCGGAACATCCCCGCACCGGAGGCAACGTGACTGGATCGTCGGGCCGCGCATGGCGGCTCAAGCCCCTGCTGATCGTCGTGCTGGCCGTCGCCGTCGTGGCGGCGGTCGGCTACGCGTACGCGTCGCCGTACGTCGCGCTCGGTCGCCTGAAATCGGCGATCGACGCGCGCGACGCGCAGGCCATCAGCGAATACGTCGATTTTCCGTCGCTGCGCATCAGCCTGAAGCAGCAGGTGACTGAAGAGTTGATGCGCCGGATCGACGCGGTGAAGAAGAACAATCCGTTCGCGGTGATCGGCGCGCTGATCGGGTCCGCACTGATCGGCCCGCTGGTCGATGCGTACGCGACGCCGGAGGGCGTGGCCGCGCTGATGAGCGGATTGCCGCCGCGCGGCAATCCGGGCGAGCGTCCGCCCGAATGGTCGAATCAGCCGCAAGTCGATGCGTCAGCCGACACGCCCGCCCGTCCGGCGCCGGCGAGCGCCGCCGGCCCCGTCAGCAACGCGGCCGCAACGGCTGCGTCATCACCCGCATCCACGTCTGCCGCGCCGGCCAGCGCGGGCGATGCAACGCATCCGCCGCATCAGCAGCAAACCAGCGCGGGATACCGGAATATCGATGAATTCGTCGTCACGTACCAGCGCACCGCCGACGGCACGCGCTATGCGGCGATATTCCACCGCTTCGGCCTGTTCTCGTGGAAATTGTCCGCGATCGACCTGCACGCGTAGCAGGCTGCGCGGTACCCGCACCGCTGATGCAGCGGCGCCCGACCGGCTCGCAGCGCCGGTCGGGCCGTCATCGCATCATTCGATCATTTGCCGTTCGCGATGGCCGCTTCACGCTCGCGCGCGATTTCTTCCTTCTGCTCCTGCGCGGACGAACACGCCACCAGGATGCTGCAGTTCACGCGATCGAGCAGCTGCGTATTGCCCGACCCCATCCACCATCTCGACAGCCCGCTGCGGCACCGGTGGCCGACGACGACGAGATCGACCTTCAGTTCCGTCGCGAGATTCGCGATTTCGTCGATCGGATAACCGAATGCGAAATGGCCTTCGGCCTGCACGCCGCGCTCACGCAGCCAGTTCACGCCTTCCTGCAGGATTTCCCGCGCGGTTTCCTCGAACCGGCCGCACGCGACGTCCGTCAGCAGACCTGCGCTTTGCGCAATGCTCGAACGCATGTCGACAACCGACAGCAAGTGCGTCTCCGCCTTCAGGTCCATTGCGAGATTGGCACCGCAGCGCAGTGCCTTGCGCCCTTCGAGCGTGCCGTCGTAACACAGCAAAATCTTGTTGTAACTGGCCATGAAACCTCCCTATCGCGACAACGAGCCTACGCATTCATCATGGTGCGCCGCAATTCAGGATGCAAGGGATGGAAAACGCTGATTCGCCCCGCTCGGCGCGTGCGCGATGATGCAGTGCACGATCGGTGCCCGCATGCATCGCACCGTGCAGGCATGCCCTGAAGAGACGCAGCCGATGCACTAGAATGGCCCGTTCGTACTCCAGCGGGCCATCGCCACGC
The DNA here is from genome assembly GCF_055810675.1 of Burkholderia sp. YHN3-13. Classification (NCBI taxonomy): domain Bacteria; kingdom Pseudomonadati; phylum Pseudomonadota; class Betaproteobacteria; order Burkholderiales; family Burkholderiaceae; genus Burkholderia; species Burkholderia sp. YHN3-13. The sequence goes on from NZ_JBVVNQ010000008.1 coordinate 160,883, forward strand.
CGGCGTCGCGCGCTTCGGTCATGCCCGTGTGACACGCATTCGCGCGATCCGTTCGCTTGCCGGCCACGCATCGGATAGCCACGCGCGCCCGCTTACAACGACAACATGCCCATGTCCGTCGCACCGATCGATTTCCGCAACGTCGAAAAACGCTATGGCGACAAGCTCGTCGTCAACGGCCTGTCCTTCAACGTGCAGGCCGGCGAATGCTACGGCCTGCTCGGCCCGAACGGCGCCGGCAAGACCACCACGCTGAAGATGCTGCTCGGCCTCGCGCATCCCGATGCCGGCACCATTTCCCTGTGCGGCGAACCGGTTCCGTCGCGTGCGCGGCATGCACGCCAGCGCGTCGGTGTCGTCCCGCAGTTCGACAATCTCGACCCCGACTTCACCGTCCGCGAGAATCTGCTCGTGTTCAGCCGCTATTTCGGGATATCGGCGCAAGCCGCGCGCGCACTCGTACCGCCACTGCTCGAATTCGCGAAGCTCGAGAGCAAGGCCGAGGCGAAGGTCGGTGAACTGTCGGGCGGCATGCGGCGTCGCCTCACGCTCGCCCGCGCGCTCGTCAACGATCCCGACGTGCTGGTGCTCGACGAACCGACGACGGGCCTCGATCCGCAAGCGCGGCACCTGATGTGGGAGCGCTTGCGCTCGCTGCTCGCGCGCGGCAAGACGATCCTGATCACGACGCACTTCATGGAAGAAGCCGAACGCCTGTGCGACCGGCTATGCGTGATCGAGGAAGGCCGCAAGATCGCCGAGGGCGCGCCGCACGCGCTGATCGAATCGGAGATCGGCTGCGACGTGATCGAGATCTACGGGCCGGATCCGGCCGCGCTGCGCGACGAGTTGTCGGCATTCGCGAAGCGCACCGAGATCAGCGGCGAGACGCTGTTCTGCTATGTGAGCGACGCGGAGCCGCTCAGCGCGAGACTCAAGGGTCGCACGGGGTTGCGCTATCTGCACCGCCCGGCCAATCTGGAAGATGTATTCCTGCGGCTCACGGGCCGCGAAATGCAGGACTAGGACTGATCGATCATGGACGTGCGCAACTATTCCGCCGCCACACCGTCCGCGCCTTCGCGCGAATCACGCTTCGCGATCGCGATGCCCGCGAACGCCACCAACTGGATTGCCGTCTGGCGCCGCAACTATCTCGTCTGGCGCAAGCTCGCGCTCGCATCGATGTTCGGCAATCTTGCCGATCCGATGATCTATCTGTTCGGGCTGGGTTTCGGGCTCGGCCTGATGCTCGGCCACGTCGACGGGGTGTCGTATATCGCGTTCCTCGCGGCCGGCACGGTCGGGTCGAGCGTGATGATGTCCGCGAGCTTCGAGTCGATGTATTCGGGTTTCTCGCGGATGCACGTGCAGCGTACCTGGGAAGCGATCATGCATACGCCGCTCGCGCTCGGCGACATCGTGCTCGGCGAGATCGTCTGGGGGGCCAGCAAGGCGATGCTGTCGGGGGTTGCGATCATGCTGGTCGCGGGTGCGCTCGGCTATGCGCGATTTCCGTCGATGCTCGCGGCGCTGCCCGTGATCGCGCTCGCGGGCCTCGCGTTTGCCAGCGTCGCGATGATCGTGACGGCGCTTGCGCCGTCCTACGATTTCTTCATGTTTTATCAGACGCTCGTGCTGACGCCGATGCTGCTGCTGTCGGGCGTGTTCTTCCCGATCACGCAGTTGCCGCCGGTCGCGCAGCACGCCGCCCAGGCGCTGCCGCTCGCGAACGCGGTCGAACTGATCCGGCCCGCGATGCTCGGCCGCCCGGCAACCGACATCGCGTTGCACGTCGCGGTGCTCGCCGGCTACGCGGTCGGCGGATTCGTGCTGTCCGCGTGGCTGTTCCGGCGGCGGATGATGCGCTGACGGCCGGCGCACCAGGCGCCGGTCTGATGCGACGACGTTACTCGTCGTCGTCGCTCCACGGGATCTCGACGTCGGTCAGGAACGCGACGGTCGCGAGCGGGCCGCCTTCCTGGCGACCGAGCTTGCCGTCCGCGCGGTGCCATTCGACGCGGAACTGCGTACCCGGATCGTCGGCCACCAGATAGACCGAGCGCAGCTCTTCCTTGTCGGCCTCCTCCACCGGGCCGTCGAACGACACCAGCATCTTCTGCGGCCACACGCCGTTGACGGGATCGTAAATGCGGTCGCCCTGCGGAATGTCGATGCTGGCCTCGACGCCGATCGTTGCGGAGGCCTCGATGATCATCGTGCCGAGTGCGTTCAACACGGCAGTCGCCCGCGCGGAATTGGCCTGGCGGATCGCGAGATCGCCGCGCGTCAGCGCCTTTTCGAGTCGAGGATGAATCTTCGGTTGGGTCATGCGTTTTCCTGTTTGCTTCTTGTAAAGGGCACCGCACGGGTGAAGCGGCGGCGCCGGATGAATATGAATACGGCTATCGCACCGGGCCTGCGCGCGTCAGAACCCGAGCGCGAGCGCGAACAAGCCGCTCACGATCCCGAATACGACAACGAGCGTCGCGACGATCGCCAGCATGTACGGCTTGAACGAGCGCGCGAGCATCGCGAGCGACGGCACGCTGATCGGCGGCAGCGTCATCAGCAGCGCGGCGGCCGGGCCGACACCCATGCCGAGCGACAGCATCGCCTGGATGATCGGCACCTCGCCGGCCGTCGGGATCACGAACAGCATGCCCGCGACCGCGAATGCGACGATCCAGCCGAGATGATTGCCGATGTCCGGGCCGATATGCGGGAACAGCCATGCGCGCGCGGCGCCAAGCAGCAGCACGAGCACGATGTATTCGGGCACGAGTCGCACGGCCATGCGCGCGAGCAGCTTCACCCAGCGGACGAACGGATTGCCGGCCGCGGCCTGCTCGGCCGCCAGCGCGGCGAGCTGCGCATCGTCGATGCTGCGGTCTTCAGGCCGCGCGATGCGGTTCAGCAGATAGCCGATCCCGAACACCATCGCGATACCGAGCACGAGGCGCAGCGCGCTCCAGTGCCAGCCGAGCACGAAACCCATGAACACCAGCGCGGCCGGGTTCAGCACCGTGTTGCCGAGCCAGAACGCGACCGCGCCGCCCGGCGACGCATGGCGTGCGCGCAGCCCCGCGACGACCGGCGCCGCGCAGCACGTGCACATCATCCCGGGCAGCGACAGCAGGCCGCCCGCGGCAACGCTGCCGAATCCGGTCCGGCCCAGCACGCGCGCGACCCAGTGCGCGGGCAGCAGCGCCTGCACGGCCGAGCCGAGCAGCAGGCCGAGCACCATCGCCTGCCAGATCGCCTTGCCGTACGCCCAGGCGTAGTCGAGCGCGGCCTTCAACGACGGCTCGGGGGCGCTCGCCGACGTGCCCATCAGGATCGACTGGCCGATCGAATGGTGCTCGGCGGCGACGAACGCCTTGTTGTAGTACGGAAACCATTTCACATAGAACAGTCCCGCGACCGCGATCAACAGGAAGGTCATCCAGCCGAGCGCCGGATTGGGTTGGGTGCGTGTGGTCGTCATCGTGTAGTCGTCGATTGGTCTTTGTCGGTTTTGGATTGCGTGCCCGCGGCAAGCGCGGCCGATGCGGGCAACCCGGCTCGCGCGAGTTCTGCCAGCAGCGTGCGCGCCTGATCGCGCACGTCGGCGGCGTTGGGCCGGAACGTGAACGTCAGCGCCCGGTTCGGCTTGTTGTAGACCGCGCGGTAGGTTCGTGCGTAGGCGGGATCGTAATGCCTGTCGATCAGTTCGGTGAACAGTTCGGCGCGCGCGTTCGCATCGATCAATGCCTTCCAGTGCGTCACCTGTTCACGGCTATGCAGGCCGATCAGCCGATGAAGTTGCGCCTTGAACGCGTCCGGTTCGTCGAACAGGTGCGCGTAATCGTCGAGAAGGAACGCGATCCGTTCGTCGTGCGCCGCCTCGACATGTACCCACGGGCCGGCATGAAACGCTTCGATCAGCGCGATCGGCAACTGCACGAGCCCGATCCTGCGGCTTTCCGATTCGACGAACACCGGCCATTCGGGGTCGAAACGTGCAAGCGTTTCGACGAGCCCCGAATCGAACCCCTTCTGCGCGGGCTGCGGCTTGCCCGGCAGCGCGCCGAGCAGCGAGCCGCGATGGCACGCGAGCGCCTCGAGATCGAGCGTCTGTGCGCCTACGTCGCGCAATGCGTTCAGCAGGCGCGTCTTGCCGCAGCCGGTATGGCCGACGAGCGCGATGTAGCGAAAGCGCGTCGGCAGCGAATCGAGCGTCGCGCACACCGACTGGCGGTACGACTTGTACCCGCCGTCGAGCTGGCGCGCCTTCCAGCCGATCAGGTTGAACCAGGTCGTCATCGAGCCCGAGCGCTTGCCGCCGCGCCAGCAGTAGATCAGCGGCCGCCAGTTGCGCGGCCGGTCGGCGAACGTCGTGTCGAGATGGCGCGCGATGTTGCGCGCGACCATCGCCGCCCCGACGCGCGTCGCCTCGTACGGCGATACCTGGCGGTACATCGTGCCGACGAGCACGCGCTCCTCGTTGCTGAGCACGGGCGCGTTCAGCGCGCCGGGGATATGATCCTCGGCGAACTCGAGCGGCGTGCGCACGTCGATGATCTCGTCGAACTCGCCGGCGCGATCGAGGGTGACAATCAGGTTCTTCAATTTGGCGTCGAACAGGGGCGATGCGGCTCGAAGAGCCGCATGGGCACGGAAGGCGGATTGACGATTATCTCACGGCCGGCGTCTCGGGCCGCGCTCGGCCGTCGGCGGCGTCGATGCAACCCGCATCGCGTCGACGAGGTGGTCGCGGAACGCACGTACCGACGCGGGCAGATCGCGCCCCGCCATCGTCTGCACCTGGATGCTGCGCTCGCGCAGCTGCGGGTTCGTCACGGGCACGACGACGAAACCGTCCGCATCGAAACGGTCGCGTACCGACAGCAGCCCCGTGAACATCACCGCCCCCGTGCGCCGCGCGTAGCCCCGTACATCGCCGCCGTGTTGTTGCTCGTCAGTTCGGGCTCGAGCAGCAGCCCGTCGAGCGCGCACGCAATGTCGATCAGCTGGCGCACCGTCGTGCCGGCCTCGGGCAGCACATGCGCGTGCCGCGCGACATCGGCGAGCGACACCGCGTCGCGCGTCGCGAGCGGATGATCGTGCCGCACCAGCGCGAAGACCGGCGCGCGCTCGGTATGCTCGACGCGCACGCCCTTCTCCGGTGCAAGACTGAACGTCAGCGCGATGTCCGCATCGCCGTCGCGCACGCGCCGCGTCGCTTCCGCCGGCGACACGACCCACATGGTGAAATCGACGCCCGGGTGGCGCGCCTTGAAGCTTGCGAGCGCGCCGGGCAGAAAATCGATCGCGAACCCTTCGGAACACGCGATCTTCAGCAGGCTGCCGTGCAGCGCGTCGAGGCCGCCGATGTCCTTCATCACGTGCTCGGCTTCCAGCAGGCTGCGCTGCGCGAACGCCAGCAGCCGCTCGCCGGCCTCCGACAGCGCCATCCCGCGCGGCCGCCGCTCGAAGAGCGGCGCGCCGAGCTCGCTCTCGAGCTTCGCGATCTGCCGGCTGATCGCCGACACGGCCACGTGCAGCCGCGCGGACGCGTCGCTGATCGAGCCGGTGCGCGCCACTTCGACGAAATACCGCAACGCCAGGCCATGCAGGAAAGCCGCCATCGTTCTGTCTCCGCGCCGCATCCGGCCGCACCGCTTTGCCTTTTCGGCAAAGAAAGGTTCGAAATTCGATCATTGTGACAAAAAAAACGGCTTCCTAGAATCGATCGCACTTCACGTTACATGCGCGGTCCGCGCGTGTAGCGCCCCCGTCAGAGGAGATACGACTTGAGCCGTACCGCCGCCATCCAGCACGCGCTGAACCAGTTCGAATCCGGCGCGTTCTTCACGACCCTGAGCCGCCGCGTCGGCCTGCGCACCGAAAGCCAGGACAGCGGCAACGACGCCGCGCTGCGCGCGTACCTGACCGACGAGATCGCACCCGAGGCCACCCGCCTCGGCTTCACCTCGCGGATCGTCGACAACCCCGTCGCTGGCGGCGGCCCGTTCCTGCTCGCGTCGCGCCATGAAGACGATGCACTGCCGACCGTGCTGATCTACGGCCACGGCGACGTCGTGCGCGGCTACGACGCGCAGTGGCGCGCGCCGCTGTCGCCGTGGACGCTGACGGCCGACGGCGACCGCTGGTATGGCCGCGGCAGCGCCGACAACAAGGGCCAGCACACCATCAACCTCGCCGCGCTCGCAAGCGTGCTCGACGCACGCGGCGGCCGGCTCGGCTTCAACGCGAAACTGCTGATCGAAATGGGCGAGGAAACGGGGTCGCCGGGGCTCGACGCGCTGTGCCGCCAGGCGCGCGACGCGCTCGCGGCCGACGTGCTGATCGCGTCCGACGGCCCGCGCATCGCCGCCGCGCGCCCGACCGTGTTCCTCGGCTCGCGCGGCTCGGTCAACTTCAAGCTGAGCCTGCGCGCCCGCGACGGCGCACACCATTCCGGCAACTGGGGCGGGTTGTTGCGCAATCCGGCGATCGTGCTCGCGCATGCGCTTGCGAGCCTCGTCGACGCGCGCGGCGCGATTCGCGTCGAGGGACTTCGCCCGCCGCCGATCCCGGCCGCCGTGCGCGACGCGCTCGCCGACCTTTCCGTCGGCGGCGGCCCGGGCGACCCGGCCCTCGATGCCGACTGGGGCGAGCCCGGCCTCACCGCGGCCGAGCGCGTGTTCGGCTGGAACACGTTCGAGATCCTCGCATTCAAGGCCGGCAATCCCGAGCATCCCGTCAACGCGATCCCGCCCGTCGCGTACGCGCACTGCCAGTTGCGTTTCGTCGTCGGCACCGACTGGGAAGCGCTGCATGCGCACCTGCGCGCGCACCTCGACGCGCACGGGTTCACCGACATCGAAATCGACGTCGAACGCGGCGCGCCGGCCACGCGTGTGCCGCCGGACGATCCGTGGGTCCGCTGGGCCGTCGCGTCGCTGGCGCGCACCACCGGCAAGAAGCCCGCGATCCTGCCGAATCTCGGCGGCACGCTGCCGAACGAGGTGTTCGCCGACACGCTCGGGCTGCCGACGCTATGGGTGCCGCACTCGTACCCGGCGTGCTCGCAACACGCACCCGACGAGCACCTGCTCGCGAGCGTCGTCAGCGAGGGGCTGCAGATGATGGCCGGCCTCTTCTGGGATCTCGGCGACGACGCGCCGCCCGTTCGCCGCCCGGCATCCGCCGCGGCCGGCGCCGCCCTGTAACGCGCTTTGCTCCTTTCTCGGGACCTGCCCATACGATGAACACGACCACCCTGACCTCGCAGGACGCCGCCCGCCCCAGCGCGGCGAAGATCCGGCGCATCATCTTCGCGGCGTCGATCGGGAACGCGCTCGAATGGTTCGACCTGATCGTCTACGGCTTCTTCGCGGTGACGATCGCCAAGCTGTTCTTCCCCGCGACGAGCGAAGCGACGTCGCTGATGCTGACGCTCGGCACGTTCGGGCTGTCCTACCTGATCCGGCCGATCGGCGGTTTCGTGCTCGGTGCCTATGCGGACCGCGCGGGCCGCAAGGCATCGCTGCTGCTGTCGATCGCGATGATGATGGCCGGCACGTTGCTGATCGCGCTGATGCCGACCTACGCGTCGATCGGCATTCTCGCGCCGCTCGGGATCATGCTGTCGCGGTTGATGCAGGGCTTTTCCGCCGGCGGCGAATTCGCGAGCTCGACCGCGTTCCTCGTCGAACACGCGCCGCAGCGGCGCGGCTTCATGTCGAGCTGGCAGTTCGCGAGCCAGGGCCTCGCGACGCTGCTCGCGTCGGGCTTCGGCGCATTGCTGACGGCCACGCTGACACCCGCGCAGCTCGAAAGCTGGGGCTGGCGCGTGCCATTCCTGTTCGGGCTCGCGATCGGCCCGGTCGGGCTGTATATCCGCCGTTATGTCGACGAAGGCGTCGAGTTCAAGACGCAGGCGCGCTCCGAAGCGCCGGTGCGCGAGCTGTTCGCGGAGCAGAAGGTGCGGGTGCTGCTGTCGATCGGCGCGCTCGTGATCTCGACCGCGATCAACTACATGATCCTGTACATGCCGACTTACGCGATCAAGCAGCTCGGGCTGCCTGCGTCGACCGGATTCGCGGCAACGCTCGCGACCGGCTTCGTGCTGACGCTCGTCACGCCGGTCGTCGGCCATCTGTCAGACAGCACCGGGCGCATCCGCATGATGGCGGCCGCGGCATTGCTGATGCTCGGCACCGTGTGGCCGACGTTCGCGTGGCTGACACATCACGCGTCGTTCGCGACGATGCTCGCCGCACTGGTCTGGATCGGCGTGCTGAAGGCGATGTACTGCGGCGCGCTGCCGGCGCTGATGGCCGAACTGTTCCCGTCGCAGACGCGCGCAACGGGGCTCGCGGTCAGCTACAACACGGGCGTCACGTTGTTCGGCGGCTTTGCGCCGTTCATGATCACCTGGCTGATCAGCGCGACCGGCAACCGGCTGTCACCCGCGCTCTATCTGATGGGCTGCGCGGTGCTGAGCCTCGCCGCGCTGTTCGTCGCGCGCACGCGGCTCAAGATGCGATAACCCGGGCAGGGGCAGCGCATCGCTGCGCCGCCGGTGCGGCCCGTCGCGGCATCGCTGCCGCCCGGGCCGCGCGCCGTTTACGGCGCCGGGTTCGGCTGCCGTTCGTGCAGCGCGTCGATCTCGGCAAGGATCTCGTCGGACAGTTTCACGTCGATGCTGCCGATGTTCTCCTTCAACTGCTCGAGCGACGTCGCGCCGACCAGGTTGCTGCGCACGACCGGCCGGCTGTTGACGAACGCGAGCGCGAGCTGCGCGGGCGACAGCCCGTGGCGCTGCGCGAGCGCGACGTAACGCGACGTCGCCTCGACGGCCTGCGGCTTGCTGTAGCGCTGGAAGCGCTCGAACAGCGTGATGCGCGCACCGGCCGGACGCGCGCCGTTCTCGTACTTGCCGGACAGCCAGCCGAACGCGAGCGGCGAGTACGCGAGCAGGCCCACGCCGTCGCGATGCGTGAATTCCGACAGCCCGTTCTCGAACGTGCGGTTCAGCAGGCTGTACGGATTCTGGATGCTCGCGATACGCGGCAGCCCGAGTTTCTCGGCCGCGCGCAGGAACTGCGCGACGCCCCACGGCGTTTCGTTCGACACGCCGATCGCGCGCACCTTGCCGGCCTTCACGAATTCCGCGAGCACACCGAGCGTTTCCTCGATCGGCACCGTGTAGGCGTCGTCGACCCACGGATACGCGGGACGGCCGAACGTCGTCGTGCTGCGATCGGGCCAGTGCAGTTGATAGAGGTCGACATAGTCGGTCTGCAGCCGCTTGAGACTGCCGTCGAGCGCTTCGGTCAGGTTCTTGCGATCGAACTGGTTGCCCTCGCCGCGGATATGGCGCGGGTTGTGCGGCTGCCGCGCGGGGCCCGCGATCTTCGTCGCGAGCACGATGCGCTCACGCTGCGCACGATGCTGCGCGAGCCAGGTGCCGATGTACTGCTCGGTGCGGCCTTGCGTGTCGGGCTTCGGCGGCACCGGATACATCTCCGCGGCATCGATCAGCGTCACGCCCCGCGCGATCGCGTAGTCGATCTGCTCGTGCGCGTCGCGCTCCGAGTTCTGTTCGCCCCACGTCATCGTGCCGAGCCCGATCAGGCTGACCTCGATGCCCGAATCGCCGAGTGTGCGGTATTCCATGCTGTTCCTGTCGCGTCGGTGGAAAGCAGAAACGCTATCACATTGAAGCGACCGCTTCAGATGTGCGCCGCGCACGCTTACAAGCCGCCTTCGACGCCGCCCGGCGCGTCCCCCGCGGGCCCGGACGGCAGCGTTGCGGCCCGCCGTTACTGCGGCCGCTGGATAAAGCAGGTCGCCGACGCATGCGCGACGATCTTGTCGTCCGGCGTCTTCAGCGTCCCCTCGGCGACGCCCAGCGAACGCGACAGGTGAATCACGCGCCCTTCCGCGACCAGATCGACATCGCGCGGCACCGGCCGCAGCATCTTCACGTGCAGGTCGACCGTGCCGTAGCCGACGCCCGCGTCGAGCATCGAATGCACCGCGCACCCCGTGACCGAATCGAGCACCGTCGCGGCGAACCCGCCATGCACGCCGCCGAGCGGATTCAGGTGACGGCCGTCCGCCCGCGCGGAAAACTTCACGTAACCGAGTTCGACGTCGAGCGGGCGCATCGGAATCGTCTCGGAAATCGACGCGAGCGGCGCATCGCCCGAGACGGCTGCGCGCAGCAGATCAAGACCTGACAGGGAAAGCGGATTCATCGGGTTGTCTCCGGGTTGAAAGCGCGTCGCCGCGCGAGTAAGTTCTAAATTGGAACTCATTATTGACAACGATGCTGGCCGTTGTCAACGCAGCCGCGCCTGTGACAACCGAAGGCGGGTTCTATAATCGAACCCGCTATTTCGCTGAACCGCAGCAAGACGCAAGAGACTCGACGATGAAATGGGATGACATCGGCACGCTGAACTGTTCGGTCGCGCGCGCGCTCGCCGTGCTCGGCGATCGCTGGACCATGCTGATCCTGCGCAACGCGTTCCTCGGCTGCCGCCGCTTCGATGCGTTCCAGACCCAGCTTGGCCTCACGCGCCACGTGCTGGCCGAACGGCTCGCGCGGCTCGTCGACGAAGGCGTGCTGGTCAAGCGTGCGTATCAGGAGCGGCCGCCGCGCTTCGAATACCGGTTGACGGACAAGGGCCGCGACCTCTACCCGGCGCTGCTGGCGCTGACGGCATGGGGCGATCGCTGGAAGGACGACGGCCAGGGGCCGCCGGTGCAATTGCGCCACCGTACCTGCGGCCAGCTGATGCATGCGGTCACCGTTTGCTCGGCCTGCGGCGAACCACTCGATGCGCGCGACGTGCAACCCGAGCCCGGCCCCGGGTGGATCGCTGCGCGCGAAACCGGCACGCCGACAGTCGAGGATTGACGCGCGACGCAACTTCACTGCATCGCCTCTGCCGCGAGCGAACATCGCGCGGGCGATCGCGTCGCGATACGCGCGTGACCGCACTGCTACGTCTGCGTTACACTCACGGCCCGCTGTCTCGAAATTATTCGCTGTCCAAGATGTTGTCGCGCAATCGCCTCGCCGCTGCCTGTCTCGCCGCCTCCCTGCTCGCCACACCCTTCGCCGCCTTCGGCAAGACGCAAAGTGAATCGCTGCTCCAGCAGGCGATCGACCTCGTGTCGCGATGGCTGCCGACGCCCACGCACGAAGCGCCCGCGACGCAGGTGGTCGAATCGGCGTTCTCGCCCGACGGCGGCGCCGAGGCACTCGTGCTGAAAGCGATCGGCGCCGCGCGCAGTTCGATCCGCGTGGCCGCGTATTCGTTCACGTCGCCGCCCGTCACGCGCGCACTGCTCGACGCGAAGCGACGCGGCGTCAATGTCGCGGTGGTCGTCGACGACAAGGGCAACCGTGCCAAGAGCAGCAAGCAGGCACTGAACCTGCTCGTCAACGCCGGCATCCCGACCCGCACGATCGACACCTATGCGATCCACCACGACAAGTACCTCGTGATCGACGCCGAACACGTCGAAACGGGTTCGTTCAACTATTCCGCGTCGGCGGCCAGCCGCAATTCGGAAAACGTCGTCGTGGTCTGGAACAATCCGCAACTCGCGTCGCGCTACCTCACGCACTGGCAAAGCCGCTTCGACCAGGGCGCGCCGTACCGCTCCAGCTACTGACGCACGCCACGGGCTGGGCGCCGCTTCCCGATACCCCGCGCTCGCACCGCCGTGATGCAGATGATCGGCGAGCGTGACGCGACGCTCAATTCGGCCGAATGGCCAGTCGCCGCTTCACGCCTCGAACGACATGCGCGCCGGACGGCGCATTCAATGGATTTCAGCGATCCGTCCTGTCGCGGCACCGGCCTGCGTGGTCGGGACACAGCGGTTCGCGTGCCCGTCCACGCTGCTTGCCGGCGTCGTCGACACAGCAGGCAGCGCATTGCGCACGCAATCCGTGCTGAACGCCAGGGTGTTCTGAACCATCGGGTAAAGAAGATACAGCGCAAATGCGAGATAACCCGCGTACAGAATTCGAACCATGGGGCGGTGGGATGCGAAGAACGATTGGACTCGCCCTATTTACGGCATTGCACCGCGCACCTTGAGACATCGCGCAGCCGATTCTGCATCGTGATGCAACGCAGACGCATGCCACCCGCTTCTCACTGCATCTGCGTCGATCGGGACAGCGTCGGGAATGCCCGTCACCGAGGGGCGGGTTGGCGACGCGCCGAATAATGCGCGATACTGTCCAACATACGATCCTGTGACCGGCCTTGCAGCCGGGACAAGCGACCAGGCCCATGCAAATCGCACCGAAACCGGCCAACGAGGCGGCTCGACTCGACGCGCTGCATTCGCTGTCGATCCTCGACACGCCGCCCGAAGAGCGATTCGACCGCTTGACGCGTCTCGCGCGCCGGCTGTTCGACGTACCGATCGCGCTCGTCAGCCTCGTCGACGAGAATCGTCAGTGGTTCAAGAGCCACGCGGGCCTCGACGCCACGCAGACATCGCGCGACGTATCGTTCTGCGCGCACGCGCTGCTCGCGGGCGACACGATGGTCATCCAGGACGCGCTGAACGACGGCCGCTTCCACGACAACCCGCTCGTCACCGGCACACCGGGCATCCGCTTCTACGCCGGCCGGCCGCTCGCGGCACCGAACGGCGCCCCCATCGGCACGCTCTGCCTGATCGACACGCGGCCGCGTTCGCTCGAACCCGAAGAACTCGCCCTGCTCGGCGATCTCGCCCACATGACGGAACGCGAAATCGCTGCGCTGCATTTCGCGACCACCGACGAACTCACGCAACTGACGAACCGGCGCGGCTTCGAGATCCTCGCCCGTCATGTGCTGAGCCTGTGCGACCGCCTCGGCCGTCACGCGGTGCTGCTGTTCTTCGACCTGAACGATTTCAAGGCGATCAACGATCGCTTTGGCCATGCCGAAGGCGATCGTGCGCTCAAGACGTTCGCCGACACGTTGACCGGTGCGCTGCGCGACAGCGACGTGATCGCACGGCTCGGCGGCGACGAGTTCGTCGTGCTGCTGAGCGCCACCGATCCGGCCGACGTCGTCGAGCCAGTCGAACGCGTGACGCAGGCGCTCGCCTTGCGCAACGCGGCCGACGCACGCGGCTACGCGATCCGATTCAGCGTCGGCCACGTCGCGTACGATCCCGCCCGCCATCCGGGCGTGGCCGACCTGCTCGCATCGGCCGATCAACTGATGTACGAGGACAAGCAGCGCGGCAAGATGACCGGCGCGTAACCGCGGCAAGCCGGCCGCGGGTACTTGCCGCCGCCCCGCCGTTCAGCCGCGGGGGCGCCGCTGCGTCAGCTCCCGCAGGGCGGCGCGCTGGCCATGGCCTCCGCGATCTGCTCGGGCGTCAGGTCGCGCTGATGCGTCGCGAGTGACCAGCGATGGCCGAACGGATCCTCGACCTGGCCGTAACGATCGCCCCAGAACATGTCGGCGGCCGGCATCGTGACCGTCGCACCGGCTGCGACCGCCTTCGCGATCGCCGCATCGGTGTCCGGTACGTACAGATGCAGGCAGACCGACGTGCCTTTCAGCGCCTTCGGCCCGAGCGCGCCGTGTTCGGGCATTTCATCCACCAGCATCAGCGTCGAATCGCCAATCGTGAGGCACGCGTGCGCGAGCCGGCCGTCAGGCATTGCCAGGCGAAACTGTTCGACTGCATTGAATGCGCGCTTGTAGAAGTCGATGGCGGCTGTCGCGCCGGCGCAGATCAGGTGCGGCGTCAGCGTGCGCATCCCTTCCGGGATCGGTTTGACGGACGTGGACATGGGTGTCGCTCCTTCAGTCGGTTGTCGTATCGAAAATCGGGACGGACGCGCGATGCGCACGCCTCCGATGCTACGACGGACGACCACGGTGGAATTCGACACGACGCCCCGCCTATTTTTTGTTTTTTCGCATCGCGGGTCGCGCGAGCGCCCGAATCGGGCGCCGTCACCCCCGCCGTCACCCCATTCGGTCGGCCCGCTCATCAGGCGCGCCGAACTGACGGCGGCATGCCTCCAGCAATCCGGCCACCGCGTCGAGTGGAAGATCGACAAACCGGGCAATCGGCAGCATCACGCCACCCGGCACCCTGGTGCGCGACGAATGCGGCGAGAACTGGTAGCCGATGTAGCGATTTCCGGCCACGCTGATGATCCGGAATTCGGTGACGTCACGCCATGGCGTGACGGGTTTTTCACGCGCGGCCCCGATCAGTCTGAAGCCTGTCTCGTCGATATGCAGCGCCATCTTGCGCCGCGACGCGAAGAAGAAGGCCGCGCTGGCCAGCGCCAGCATCGCGGCCAGCGCCGCCACGGGCCAGAGTGCCGGATCGGCCGCGTAACCGCACAGGCTCGCGACGGCCAGCACCGCACACACCACCGCCCTTCTCTTCAGGCTCCTGCCATCGACCGCCAGCGTCATCGGCAACTGGCCGATGACCGTTCCCTCGGCGGGATCGACATGCAGGCCGGAATCGTCTGTTACGTGTTCGTCGTTCATTACTCGCTGGCTCGCGTCGACGGCAACCGGCCCATCGACGCGGGTGCCCAATCAGGATTCCAGTCTTGCTTACGCGGCATGCGCCCCGCACCGACGGCGCCGGTCAATTGCACACGTTGACGGTACCGTTGGTCGTGCACTGACCGACGGCCCAGTGACTCTGCCCTGCCAGATGAGGTGCCATGCCCATGCCGCGAATCGGCTCGGCCGGCGACGCTGCCGGCACGGCTGCCGATGCGGTCTCGGGCGACGGCGGCGGAAGCGGCGCTTCGGGCGCGGCCTGGCAGGCTGCGAGCGCCAGACAAAGCGCGGATCCCAACGGAGCGATAACAGGCCTGGACATGATCTCGTACGCGTTTGCGCGATTCGATTCGGATACCGGCTCGCCGAACCTCGCGCGCCCCTCCTGACCGTTCGGCGCAACCCGCATGCAGTATGGCGACGATTCGATACTACGCCTCGCGATCAGTGTCGTGCTAGCGGCCGTTCGGCCGGGTTCCGCAGTCGACGCCGCAGCGCGCGCGCCGGTCCGCTCAGATTTGCGGAAGATCGCGCAACGTGCGCGACTCGCTCGTTGCATCGATGTCGAGCTCGATGCCTTCCGACGCATCCCGATACAGCACGCGTTTCAGCCTGGGCCCGATCGCGGTGGCGTCCGATGCCGAAAAGATCGCGCGGACATCGCTGCCGGACGCAAGCGCGCGTGCCACGTCCGCCACCGGCGCCTCGCTCGGCGTCGCCGCCCACGACCGGTCGGCCGGATTCACGGCCGCCCAGCGCACGTGCGTCACGCGCGCGCTGAGCGGATCGATTCGGACACCATTCACCGCAAACATCGACATCGGAATCTCCTTCGGATTTTTCTCGCGGCCCGCCACACGCCTGCGGAAAGCCGCAGTCGGCCACGGCTCTCGCCGACGTTCGCGCGCGGCACGCGATCATGCGCGCGTCACTGCCCACGCGATTTTCGATGATACATTGGGACGCTTTGCAACCGTCAACAGACAATCGTGTACGGGAGAAACACATGACCGACGCCTGGGGAACCTTCCCTGCCAGAATGGGCGACCATCAGGCTTTCATCAGCTTCAACCACAGCTTCGCGGAAATCGCCGAAGGCGATCCGCGCACGTCGCTGCTCACCGTGCGCGTTCCGTTCGCGCATCCGACGCCCGAAGGCCTGCCGGCCGGCGACGAATTCGCCGACCTGGCAAAGATCGAGGATCTGCTGGACACGGCGATCACCGCGAAAGGCGGCGTGCAGGTCGGCCGCATCACCGTCGACGGCAACCGGGATTTCCTGTTCTACGTGCCGTTCGACGAAGAGGCTGCGGCCGAGATCGTCGACGCGCTGGCCGAACAGACGACCTACGCGCTTCAGTACGCGCACCAGGACGATCCGGACAAGGCATCGTACTGGCAGACCCTATACCCGACCGACGACGACTGGCAGATGATGCGCGACATGCGCGTACTGGATGCGCTGCGGCAGAAAGGCGACGCCAGCGACATGAGCCGGCGCGTGATGCACTGGGCGTACTTCCCAGACCCGAGCGACGCGCACCAGTTCGCGGACTGGGCCGAAGGGAAAGGCTATCCGGTCGAGTCGGTCGCGCCGACCGAGGACGGCAAGTCGGCCGTACGGTTTTCGCACGAAGGCACGATGGCGCTGGCCGACATCACGCGTCACACGATCGCGATCAATCGCGAGGTGCGTTCACTCGGCGGGGAATACGACGGATGGGAAACCAGCGTCGAACAGGCTGGCTGAGCGGATTGGCATGTCCGTCGCGCACGACGTGACGCGACGCGTCCGGCGCAAAAAACATCCCGGCAGCGTTGTGACACGCCGCCGGGATCAAGGCATCGCCGGCCGAAACCGGCGATGGGCCTGAGGGTTCGCTCAGGCACGAGGAAAACGATGCGTGCGGATCAGGCGAACGGTTGCCGAGGCGCGCCGTGGGTGCCATCGCGCAGCCTGCCGAACGCCTGTCCGGTTCCGCCGACGCGGTCTTCCGGCGTCGGACGGGCAAAAAGCCCCCGCTCCTGCGCGAGCGAGCGGGGAAATAGTTGACCGGGCCGGGGAAGAACGGTCAACCGGCCAAATTGTGATCGCGGGTCACAAGACGGTCTGTGCGGCAACTCACCCTTTGATGACATGCGGCAACGGGCGACAGCCTCATGAGCCGGGCGCGAAATTCCCGATCGATTGCCGGGCGATACTCGGGTATGTCGATCGGGTATGTCGACGATTCAGGAAATTTCTGCCTTCATTGAACGGCATGGCCATGCGGCCCACCAGGTCGGCAGCGATTTTGATCAATGTCAGCCGTTACCGGCGTTTTTCTTTTCATGTCTGGTCTTCTATTTTTTTAGTTCACGCGGACGTCCTCGGAATCGGGCCAGTTTCCGGTAAATTACGCGCATTGTCAAAGCAGGTTTATTCTATTTTTCACGCGACGTGATTCCGGCTGCATTTTCTCGCGCCTGATTTTATGAATTGGCGTTTTTCGAACGCAATAGCATAAATCACATCGGAAACGCGGCAACCCGGTTTCATCATCCAGGCGCGCTGCTGGAAAACCAGTCGGCAACCATGTCGATCCAGTCCGGATCGCTGACGATTTCAACGACGGTTTCGCCGACGATTTCGGCAGCCGATGCGTCCGTCGCCACGCCGCCCCCGGAAACCGCCGCACCGGCCTTCGCGATCTCGGTGGATGCGCCGGACCGCGGGTCGGCAAGCCGTTCCAGCCAGTCGACGATATTGGCACGCGCATCTTCTTCGTCGGCGAAGTCGTTGCGCGCGAGAAAGCGATCGAACACGATCCAAGCGAGCGTCTTGCCACGTGAGTCGGATTCGAGTCGCCAGTCGACGACGGCTGTCCGGCCGGACGCCCTGATTTCGAGCGTCGCGGTGAAGCAGTAATCGAGATACTCGATCTCAAGTTTCGACGACATGATTTGCGCCCGTCACTCCGCCCTCTCCAGTCTCATGACGAACCACGCGTGCCGCATTGCGCGCCACTGCGTGAATCTTGCATGACTGTTACAACGTATGTCCTTCCGACTGGCAGTATCACGATAGTCTCGCCCCCTGTCGATATCGACTGCCGATGCATGACCGCCGCTACTTTGCCACCGGCTTTCCCTGCCCCTGAGCCTATGCGGCGAGTCGTTCCGTTTTTCCATTCCGCGTATCGACCTGCTCCGTTGCCGTGATCGCACTGCTAAACTCGAACCCAAGAACCCGCTCGCACCACCAGAGGAAATAATGACACTCGCCCACGCACAACAAAGCGGCGTGGATGTCTGGATTATCCAGCTCCCCGGGCATGCCCCGTATGCCTATACGCACCTCAAGCGGGTATTCTCGTCCGACGACTCGCGACATCGGGTCGTGATGATCGATCTGAAGAAGTTGCTGGCGTGCGCCGACCGCGACACGACGGACTATGTCCTGCCGTCGGTCCAGTACTGGGCCCCGGGAAAAGCCGCGGGTATCCGCACATTCCTCGCTCCGGATCAGGACAGGATTCCCGACATGCCGTTCATCACGTTTCGCGAGACCAGAGCGCGAACGCTGCTCGGCATTCCCGGCCTGTCGAAAATCGGCGTCGCTTCGTTTCGCAACGGCCAGCATCGGGCGCGCTATCTTGCCCATGCGGGCGCGACGACGCTGCCCGTCGAGATCCACGAGACCGAGGCTGATTTGCTCGTTCGATATTGCGGCGAGTAACGGCGAAGCGCGTCCGGCTTTCTCACCGATACCGGCAAGCCCTCAGGCGTCGATCGCGTAGATCCGATCGGTGACCTCCGTCGGGCCGATGCGGCTCGTTTCGATACCGGCCAGTTGCCAGCCGTTGTGTTCGTAGAAACCGATCGCTCGCACGTTACCGTCCAGCACCTGCAGGTGGACCTTGCCCGCGCCGATCGACCGCGCCCACGCACGGACGGCTTCGATCATGCGCTTGCCCGTCCCGCAGCCGTGATGCGAAGGATGGACATGCAGGCAGTCGAGCAGCACACCGAGCGCCGGATCGTCAGGACGTTCCGCGCTGGCGAAGCCGACGGGCGCGCCGTCCGACTCGGCGATCAGCACCAGGCCCCACTCGTCTTCGTTGCGATCGAGATACTTGCGCCACCGGATCGCGTGCTCTGTCGGCACCTCATCCGACAGGTAGGTGGCCGGAAGGATATGGCTGTATGCGCTCTGCCAGCTCTGCGTATGCAGGCGAGCGATGAGGGACGCGTCGTGCGCAGTCGCGGCGCGAAGCGTGGTCCGAGTGTCCGACATGGGTTGGCGACTCCTTGTAGTGTGTTCTATCGATCGGTATGTGTCGTCGCAAAATATACCGTGCCTTGCGAAATGCCTTTCTCGGTGACGCATCGCGGGGGTATCGCTGCATATGCAAAAAAAATCCCGGCGCCTTCATGGGTCGTCGGGATCGAACGGCCCTGCAAAGCATGAGGGCACGAGGAAGGCGATACATTACACCCATGAAAGACTGTTGCGCTTTGTCGGTTGGCGCCAAGTCCCTGTTCCATTCCGCCAATCCAGTCTTCGATGGAATGCCGTAAACGAAAAAAGCCTGCTCGCGCATCACGCGAGCAGGCAAGAAAACGGATCAGCATTCGAGGCACGAGGGCTGTCCAGGAGAGATAACGGCACGGCGCGCGCAAACCTTAGCGGAAAGCAGCAGCGATATCAGCCGATGCTGCGTTCGATGTCGAGCCCAATTTCGACACACGCCCGCTTTGCCTGGCGAACGAGCAACCAGGAGGATTGATGCCGGTGCTTCTAGCGGGATTCGACGGCTTGTGCCGTTGGCCCGCCGCACAACAGACGGTGGCGATGAACACCGCCTGAAGAATGTCGCCCCAAAGCGGCTGGCTCCGAATGAGCAGCGGATCAGTTGCCCGCGCAGAGAAACTGAACCGTATTCGTGCCGGTTCCGGTGAAAGTGACCGATGCACCCGAATCTTGACTGACCTTCACGGCGTTCGCCGCGGTCGTGTCGTTGGCCGTGCAGGTATAACTCGACGCAGACGTATAAACGGCCGGACCGGTGAGTTTGACCGTGGCGCTGCCGGATGCCAACGCGACCGACCCATGCACCATGTGCGGAGCATTCGCGCCGGCACCGGTCGTGCTATAAAGCGGCATTGAACCTGTTCCGCCAGCCGAAATATTTCCTTTTGCGGAATAGTTTCCGGTATCTGAAAACGAGTGCTCGTTGACGCCGGAAAGATTCTGCAACGCAAGCAGCCCGTTCGCAAATATCGCGCGAAGCGACGCGGTCGTTGCATCGCTTCGGATTGCCGCAACCTTGTTCCCTGCACTGCCGAACCACACGACAGCGTCCTTTCGTGGCAATACAATTGCGTTGCCTTCGCCAGTCGTCGTGTTCAAGGCGCTGCTTTGAAACACGATCCCGTTTTCGAAGGCAGTGTTGTTGTTTACGATGCCGACGGCGGCACTGGCGTTGGCCGCGCCGGTCTTCACATCACGGCGTCCCGATGACAACCAGAGCCCCGGGGTGATACCGCTCCGGAACATGTCGTACGGGTCGAGTCCAACGACGGAGCCCTGATTTACAACGTCGATTTCATGCCCTTGAGTCGTTCCGGCGCCCGGCCTTCTCCGCGCTTCGGAGTAGGTGGCATAGGCAGTTTGGACGTGAACCGTATTGTCATTGATTGCATAGCCCGCAACACCCTGAGCGGCCATTGACCCGGTCAGCGAATTGTCCGACGTGCGCGTCGCTCCCAGCAAACCCATTCCACCACCGGCCGATTGCGACCATGTTTGCGCGCACGCGGTCGTACATGGAATCAATGAGTTAAGCCAGGTGAATTGATTTCCGAATGATGCAACGGTGGGTGCCGTGTGGCCGGTTTTCGAGGAAGACGCGCCGTAGGGTTGAGAAGCCGTGCGTGGCAGGCCGGCCGCCGGCTGAGCGTGCGACGGCAACGCGGCCAACGATACGAGCGCGACAAGCAAGCGAATGCGGATGTTCTTCATGGTGAGTGGTCAACCGAGAAGTGAAACGTCGAGAACGAACATGTAATCGAGCAAGTTCTGAGCGACGATCGTGGGCACTTCACACGGCCCGAAATCGAGGCCTGCACAGTATGCATTGTCGTAATCGAACCCGAAAAACCGAAGTGTCGTGGGTCGCCGTGGTCGCTTGGCTGACGCGCACGCATTCCGGCTTGAGGCTCGGGAGATGCTCACGCCGGCCAATCGCGAATCCACCCTGTCACGAGGTCGCGTCGAGGCACGGTTCGAGTTTCGAGAAACGACAAATCCTCCATGTGCGGCTGCCCCTCGACACGTGTGCGTGCCGATACGCCGTCGGTAGTGCACTCCCGAGAATGAAGCAAACGCCGAACGACAGTGGATGGATGATCCCACTTACATGACGTAAGATTGCCAACCGTGACCCCCACCACATCGATGGAGACCGAAATGGTGAAGGCGGCATTGAAGGCGATCGGCAGGCCGATCTGGAAGCGGGTGCAGTTCCGTATCAATGTTGCGATCGATCGGCGCATCGAATCTGACCGGGCAGAAATTGCGCGGCTCAAGCAGGCGACTGTCGACCTTCAAAAAAAGATCGACTCCCTGTACGTCGAGCGCGGATGCACAAGTGAGCATTTCGATCTGGACAAACGCATTGCGAATGCAATCGAACAACGAATCTTCGTTCCATCCGATCCAGTCCTCGACGATCAAGCGCCGTTCATGCAGTACTCGACATGTAGTGCGGCCGATATGCTTCACCCGGAGCATGCACGAGTTTGCGCGATGCTCTGCCTCCCCCCGATGTGTCAGCGAAAATTTTGGGAATGGACATACATCATCCACCACCTGAACCGGCTAGGCATGCTCACCCCCGGTCGGCGCGGGCTCGGCTTTGGCGTGGGTCAGGAGCGATTGCCGGCGCTTTTCGCCAAACTGGGATGCTTCATCGTCGCCACTGACGCGCCACCGGAAATTGGACAATCCAGCGGATGGTCCCAAACCGGACAACACAGTAACGCCCTCAACGAGCTGCGATTCCCGAACATCGTGGCCGACGAAATTTTCGATCGCGCCGTGACGCATCAACATTGCGACATGAACGCCATTGCCCCGTCTTTGCGCGATTTTGATTTCAACTGGTCCTCCTGCTGCTTCGAGCACCTTGGCAATCTGGAGGCCGGCCTTCAGTTCGTCATCAACAGCATGGATACACTGAAGCCCGGTGGGGTTGCCGTTCACACGACGGAATACAATCTTTCGTCGAACGACGATACATCCAGCGAAGGCGGCACCGTGATTTACCGAAAGCGCGATATGGAAGAACTCGTCATGCGGTTACGCAATCGAGGATACGAGGTTGAGTCGTTCGCGCCAGCACCACACGCGCACGCACTCGATTTCCACGTCGACGCGCCGCCGTACAGCAACAACCCGCATCTCAAATTGAGGTTGGCCGGCTATACAACCACCTCCGCCGGAATCTGCATTCGCCGCAGCGCGTGAGTTCCCTTGTTGTTGGAAGGTTCTGCGAAGGTCGCGCCGTATCCGTAACAGGTGCATACCGGCGCGCCATCAGGAATCTCGACGGCTGCCGAGTACGCGCCATTGGACGGCAATCGGGAAATCAAGTTTCTGATCTCGGCTGGCCGCAGATCGACGCGACTCCGGGCACGTTCGCGTAAAGCAGCGCGGTGCATGCCCTGCCCCACTCGCAGATACGGCAACAGCCACGCGCGGCATGCGTCTGCAACAAGATCGTGAAACGCAAAGGCCCCATGAAAATTCTCTTTGCGGAAGTCAAAACAAAAACGGCACTGTCTTTTGGGACAGTGCCGTTTTTAACTTCTTGATACCGCTAGGAATTCTGTGGGGTGGCTGATGGGACTCGAACCCACGACGACAGGAATCACAATCCTGGACTCTACCAACTGAGCTACAGCCACCACTGATACTGCTTACTTCGCTTCGCTGTTTTGTTTCAGCAGCGAAGAACAAGATTATACGAAGACTTTTGAATCTTGCAAAGCCTTTTTTTCAAAAATTTCTTCGGCTTCGTTCAGATGCGCGCGCGCCTCGTCAAACACGGCCAGATCGCCGCGCGCGAGCTTCTTGTTGTCGGACAGCACGCGGCGCCAGCCACGCGCGCCCGGCATGCCGCGATACAGTCCGAGCGCGTGCCGAACGATCGCGCCGAGATAGGTCCCACGCTTCAGTTCGGCCGCGCAATACTCGATCAGCTGCGCCTCGGCTTCCTCGCGCGTCGGCACCGCTGCGGTCGACCCGTAGAAGCGCGTATCGACTTCGGCCAGCACAAACGGGTTGTGATACGCCTCGCGACCCAGCATCACGCCGTCGACATGTTCGAGGTGCTGCGCAACCTCGTCGAGCGTCGTGATGCCGCCGTTGATAACGATCTCCAGCGACGGAAAATCACGCTTCAACTGATACGCATAGTCGTACTTGAGCGGCGGGATCTCGCGATTCTCCTTCGGCGACAAACCCTTCAGGATCGCGTTGCGCGCATGCACGACGAACGTTTCGCAACCGGCCTCGGCCACCGTGCCGACGAAGTCCCGCACGAACGCGTAATCTTCGACCGCGTCGACACCGATCCGGTGCTTGACCGTGACCGGCACCGACACCGCATCGCGCATCGCCTTCACGCCGTCGGCAACGAGCTGCGGCTCGTTCATCAGGCACGCGCCGAACGCGCCGCGCTGCACACGCTCGGACGGACATCCACAATTCAGGTTGATTTCGTCGTAGCCCCACTGCTCGCCGAGCTTCGCGGCGCGCGCGAGATCGTCACGCTCGCTGCCGCCCAGTTGCAGCGCGATCGGCGATTCGCTCGGCGTGAACGCAAGATGCCGCTGCGCGTCGCCGAACAGCAGCGCGCCCGTCGTGATCATCTCCGTATACAGCCACGTGTTGCGCGTCAGCGTACGGTGGAACGACCGGCAATGACGGTCGGTCCAGTCGAGCATGGGCGCGACGGAAACGCGGCGGGGAGGAAGCGAGGACGAAACGGACATGGAATTCGGGCAACAGGCCAGCCGGCACGGGAACAACCGCGTATTTTACCGCAACCCGGGCCACTCCTGCCGGCGCTCCGCTAGCCGCCCTCGCCCAGCTCCGCATCGACGGCCCGGCGCGCCTCGTCGAGCACGCGCTCGATCACGCGTCGCTCGGTCAGCAGCATCCCGTCGACCTTGACGAGCCGCCAGTCGATCCGCACGGCATCGCCTTGCAGCACGCGGTAGTGCGCATGCTCGCCGTCCCAGACCTGCTCGGTCTTCACCTCGATCTCGAAACCGCGGTACGGCTCGCTGAAATCGCCGAGGTCGCTGCCTTTCGGTTCCATCGCACGCTCCGTTGCGACGCGGCGCCAGGCCGCCCGGGCAGCCGGCGCCGGGCGCTCAATCGTATTCGTTGGACAAAAAGGATTTGCCGTCGGTCGTCAGGTCGACCCGGTCGGCCGTCGCCTGATAGATCAGCCCCTCGTTCAGCAACGCATAGACAACGTCGTCGAACGCAGCGGGAACCGGCCGGCTTTCGCCGAACTGGTCGATCCACTTCAGCGCCTCGATGGCTTCAGGGGAAAGAATGGGGGTCATGCGTTGGCCTCCGGCGTCGTGTCGCTCCATCCTAGCACTTCGTCCGGACGCCGAATACCGAGGCATGCGCGCTGCGGGAACGCCGATGCGGCGCGGGGGGCACACTGCCCGCCGGCGCCGCATCGGAGCAGGACACGCGCGGTCAGAGACGCGCGATCGAGACTTCGGTGGACTTCACGAGCGCGACGACTTCCGCGCCGACCTTCAGTTCGAGTTCGTCGACCGAACGGGTCGTGATCACCGACGTGACGATGCCGAACGGCGTCTCGACGTCGACTTCGGAGACCACGGACCCGCGAATGATCTCCTTCACCTTGCCCTTGAACTGGTTACGTACGTTGATTGCAGTGATGCTCATCGGGATGATCGCTCCGAAGAAAAAAGTCTCAAGACGGGTGGCCGGAGCCGCCCGGAATTAAACGGCCCAGCGGATCTGCCCGACCGGTCGAACCTTGTCTGCCTCATGCTCCGCGTCCTGATCGACCGCACCGGGCCCGCCGGCAAGCACGCGCTTCAGCACGCGATCCTCCAGCGCCGCGAATGCGGCCGAGGCGCGGGCGCGCGGCCGGTCGAGCGGCACGGACTGATCGAGCGCCACACGCCCCTGCTCGATCAGCAGGATGCGGTCGCCGAGCGCGACGGCCTCCTGCACGTCGTGCGTGACGAGCAGCGCGGTGAACCGATGCTCGCGCCACAACCGCTCGATCAGCGCATGCATCTCGATGCGGGTCAGCGCGTCGAGCGCGCCGAGCGGCTCGTCGAGCAACAGCAGTTGAGGCCGGTGCACGAGCGCGCGGGCCAGTGCAACGCGTTGGCGCTGGCCGCCCGACAATTGCGCGGGCCAGTCGTTGGCCCGCTCCAGCAGGCCGACTTCATCGAGCACCGCGCGCGCCTGATCGCGCGCGCCGCGCCCGAGGCCCAGCATCACGTTCTGCAGCACGGTCTTCCACGGCAGCAGACGCGCATCCTGGTACATGATCCGCGTGTCGAGCACGCCGCCGCCCTCGCCGCGCGTCACGAGCGCGCCGCTGCTCGGCTGCTCGAGCCCCGCGACGAGACGCAGCAGCGTCGATTTCCCGCAGCCGCTGCGGCCGACGATCGCGACGAAGCTGCCGCGTGCGATACCGAGCTCGACGTTGTCGAGCACCGTGCGTGCGCCGAAGCGCTTGCTGACGCCCGACAGCGTCACCGCGTCGTCGGGTGCCGGGCTGTCCGCGCGTCGTCGCGCGAGCGGCACGACCGATGCGCCGCCGTCGCGCTCGAGAATCGCCGCGTCGCGCGCATCGCCGTCCGCGACGCGTGCCTGTGCCAGTTCGACCTCGAGGTCCGCGCCGGCGAGCGGGCCGTAGGCGGCCGCCGAAGTGGTCGCATTCATGCCTTTGCTCCTGATTGATAAGCGGGATGCCAGCGCAGCGTCACGCGCTCGAGCCATTTCGCCAGCACGTCGGCCAGCTTGCCGAGCACCGCGTACAACAGGATGCCGACCACCACCACGTCGGTTTGCAGGAATTCACGCGCGTTCATCGTCATGTAGCCGATGCCCGACTGCGCGGAGATCGTTTCCGCGACGATCAGCATCACCCACATCAGCCCGAGCGCGAAACGCACGCCGACGAGGATCGAAGGCAGCGCACCGGGCAGGATCACGTCGCGGTACAGCGCGAAGCCGCGCACGCCGTAACTCTTCGCCATCTCGATCAGGTTCGCGTCGACCGAACGGATCCCGTGATACGTGTTGATGTAGACCGGGAAGAACACGCCGAGCGCGACCAGAAACAGCTTCGCCTTCTCGTCGATGCCGAACCACAGGATCACGAGCGGAATCATCGCGAGCGCCGGAATGTTGCGGATCATCTGGATCGTCGAATCGAGCGCGACCTCGGCCGCCTTCGACAGGCCGGTCGCGAGCCCCAGCGCAAGGCCGACGCCGCCGCCGATCGCAAAGCCGAACAGCGCGCGCCACGTGCTGACCTTCACGTTCGCCCACATTTCACCCGACGTCACGAGCGACCAGGCCGCGCGGACGACCGCCACCGGTTCGGGCAGCACGCGGGTCGACAGCCAGCCGGTGCGCGCACCGACCTCCCACGCCACCAGCAACGCGAGCGGCACGAGCCACGGCGCGACGCCGCGCCAGGCACGGGCCGCCACGACGGCGCCCGTCGTCGACGTTTTCGTTGTCATCGCAGGCCTCCTGTCGCTCAGCTCTGCGCGGCTTTCGGCAGATAGTTGTTGCCGACGATTTCGCCGAACGGCCCCGACAGCGGGCCGGTCGCCTTCTCCGCGCCCTTGCCCTTGATCAACGGGAACACGAGCTCGGCGAAGCGATACGACTCCTCGAGGTGCGGATAACCGGACAGGATGAACGTCTCGATGCCGAGATCCGCGTATTCGCGCATGCGTTCCGCGACCTGCTCGGGATTGCCGACGAGCGCCGTGCCCGCGCCGCCGCGCACCAGGCCGACGCCGGCCCACAGGTTCGGGTACACCTCGAGCGCGTCGCGGCCGCCGCGCTTGCCGCCATGCAGCGCGGCCATCCGGCGCTGGCCTTCCGAATCCATGTTCGCGAACGCCTGCTGCGCACGCGCGATCGTGTCGTCGTCCAGACGGCTGATCAGGCGCTCGGCGTCACGCCACGCTTCGTCCTCGGTTTCGCGCACGATCACGTGCAAGCGGATGCCGAACTTGATCTTGCGACCGCGCGCCTCCGCGCGGGCCCGGATGTCGGCGATCTTCTTCGCGACGGCCTCGGGCGGCTCGCCCCAGGTCAGGTAGGTATCGATGTGATCGACCGCAATCGCGTGGGCGGCCGGCGACGAACCGCCGAACCACAGCGGCGGATGCGGACGCTGCACGGGCGGATAAAGCGCCTTGCCGCCCTTCGACTGCAGGTGCTTGCCGATGTAGTCGAAGCCGCCGTTGTCGTGCGACGCGGCCAGCAGCCCGCGCCAGATGTTCAGGAAATCGTCGGTAATCTCGTAGCGCGTGTCGTGATCGGCAAACAGGCCGTCGCCTTCGAGTTCGGCCGCGTCGCCGCCCGTCACGACGTTGATCAGCAGGCGGCCGCCGGACAGGCGGTCGAACGTCGCGGCCATCCGTGCCGCCAGGCCCGGCGACGCGATGCCGGGACGCACGGCGACCAGGAATTTCAGGCGCTGCGTCGCCGGGATGAGGCTCGACGCGACGACCCACGCATCCTCGCAGGAACGGCCGGTCGGCAGCAGCACACCTTCGTAGCCGAGCGTATCGGCCGCGACGGCGACCTGCTTGAAGTAATCGTAATCCGCGGCGCGCGCACCTTCGGCCGTGCCGAGATAGCGGCTGTCGCCATGCGTGGGGATAAACCAGAACACATTCATCTGCTGCTCCTGCTTGACTGTCACTGCCGAAATTTGGAAAAGACATCGCCCTGCTCGCGTCGCGGATGCGCGGCGCATGCATGGTGTGCGTTCGATTCGGGATAGCTCGCCGGTCAGGCCGCGCGGCGGGCGAGGACGCGATTGCACGGCTGTTTCTGGGAAATCAGTCTAGGGATCGGTGCAGGGCTTTGGAACGATTTTTTTGAGCTTAGGTTTTCCGCTTTCGTGATTAGCACGACGCTGGAGCGAATATCGCCGCGGACGGGCCCTATAATGGCGCACCTATCCGAATAACTCCGCGCGCCCGGCCCCGGCCGTGCGCGCCTGCGGTGCACTCATCGATGCAGAAAGTCATCCTGCCATTCCTGTCCGGCTTCCTGGCCGCCCTGTTCTTCCGCGAGGCGACGCTCGCGCTCCTTCACACCGCCGACCTGATCGCCGCAACCGGCTTCTCGACGCAGCCGTTCGCGCCGCTCGGCATTCCTGAATTTGTCGCGAATGCGCTGATCAGCGCATGCTGCGCCATTCCGATGGCGTGGCTGCTGCGCGTATCGCCGGAACGCGAGGCATCGTGGATCGGTGCGCTCATATTCGGCGGCATCGTGCTGACGGCCGCCCGCGTGTTCGCGATCGATCCGCTGCGCGGCATCTGGCCGTCGGGCAACATGATGCCCGTGCTCGCGGCCGGCTTCGCGGCGAACGCGGTGTGGGGCTTCGGCGCGCTCGTGTTCATGCGCGCGTTCATGTCCGACGACGCGGGCGACGAATAACGCACGCTCGGGCGCGATGCCCTTCGATCGCCCTCCGCAAAAAAGGCCGCCTGCATCCGCAGGCGGCCTTTTCGTTTCTGTCTAGCGTGCCGGCCGGCCCGACCGACGTCAGTCCTGCAGATTCCGCAGCGGATGCGTGTCCGGCGCCCACGGGCTGTCGAACATCGCGAGCACGTCGGCGCGATCGACATCGGCGGCCGACTTGAAGCGCCAGGCCGGCCGGTGATCCTTGTCGACGATCAGCGCGCGCACGCCCTCGATCACGTCGCCGCGCGCGAACGTCGAGCGCGTGAGATCGAGATCGCGCCGCAGGCAATCGGCCATCGTCGCGCCGCGTGCGCGTTCGACGACCTCGAGCGACACGGCCATCGACAGCGGAGACAGCTGTTCGCGCATCGCATGGGTCGCCTTTTCGACCCAACCGTCGACAGCCGCGCAATCCTGCTCGGCGTCGAGCGATGCGAGGATCGCGTTGACGTCGGGCTGCGCGAAATGCCGGTCGATCCCGGCGCGCGCATCGGCCAGCGCCGACGTGTCGGGCGTCGGCACGACCTTGTGCGCGGCAGCCGCCTCGGCGACGCAAGCCACCGCCCGCGCACCGCTGTCGATCGGCGCGCTGCGCAGCGTATCGAGCAGTGCCGGCAGCGCGGCATCGGGCAGATAGACGTCGGCGAGTTGCGCGTACAGCGCGTCGGCCGCGCCGAGCGCCGCACCGGTCACGGCGAGATAACGGCCGATCGCGCCGGGCGTGCGCGCGAGAAACCAGCTCATCCCGACGTCCGGGAACAGGCCGATGCGCGTTTCCGGCATCGCCATCTTGGTCGAGTCGGTCACGACGCGCAGCCCGCCCGTATGCCGCGCGGCCTGCGAAATACCCATGCCGCCGCCCATCACGACACCATGCATCAACGCGATGTACGGCTTCGGATACGTGAAGATCGCATGGTTCAGCGTGTATTCCTCGATGAAGAACGTGTCGACCGCGTCGCGGTCGCCGCGCTGCCATGCGTCGTGGAAGAAACGCACGTCGCCGCCCGCGCAGAACGCGCGCGGGTGCGGGCTGTGCACGACGACGGCGACGACTTCGGGATCGTTGCGCCACGCGTCGAGTGCCTGCTGCATCAGCCGGATCATGCCGACCGACAGCGCATTCAGCGCCTTCGGCCGGTTCAGCTCGAGAAAGCCGATGCGGTTCGCGACATACGCGTGGACGTCGGGCCGGACGGATTCGGCGGTAGCAACGGCGGAAGTGGAATCGGTCATGGAAGTCATCCGGCAAACGGCAGTCGCACGGTCAGTGCGCCTGCATCTTCGAGAACAGGTTCAGTACCACGACGCCCGAGATGATCAGCCCGAGGCCGATCACCGCCGGCAGGTCAGGCACCTGACGATAGAGCAGCATCGCGACGAGCGTGATCAGCACGATGCCGGCGCCCGACCAGACTGCATAGATGATGCCGACGGGCATCGTGCGCAACGTGAGCGACAGACAGTAGAACGCGATGCCGTAACCGGCGACGACGAGCGCCGACG
This sequence comes from Burkholderia sp. YHN3-13, assembly GCF_055810675.1. Classification (NCBI taxonomy): domain Bacteria; kingdom Pseudomonadati; phylum Pseudomonadota; class Betaproteobacteria; order Burkholderiales; family Burkholderiaceae; genus Burkholderia; species Burkholderia sp. YHN3-13. The sequence goes on from NZ_JBVVNQ010000008.1 coordinate 190,727, forward strand.
GCCAGAAGCGCGTGAAGCCGTCCGCCGCGCGCAACGCGGACGTGCCGACCACTTCCGCGACGATCGCGATCGCGAGCCATGCATAACCGGGCAGTTGCATCGCTCAGCTCCTGGCGAGGGCCAGCACGGCGTAGTCGTGGCCGAGCTCCGCGCACAGCGCCTCGACGACGAACTCGTGATCCGCGCGCTGCGGCAGCCCCGACGCGGTGATCGAGCCGATCACGCCGGCGCCGGCGACGGTCAGCGGGAACGAGCCGCCGTGCGGCGCATATTCGGCGATCGGCAGCCCGTGCTTGTCCGCGAGCGTGGCGCCGGCCTGCTGCATGCGCAGGCCGATCGCGTACGAGCTGCGGCGGAAATGCGCGACGACGTTGCGCTTGCGGCGCACCCAGTCGGCGTTGTCGGGCGTCGCGCCGGCGAGCGCCGCGTAGAACAGCGGCTGGCCGAACGTGACGATGTCGATCGCGATCGCATGGCCGCGCGTCGTCGCGAGCGCATGCATCCGGTTGCCGAGCGCCCATGCGCGCGCGGGATCGAAATGGGGAAACACGAGCGCCTGTTCCTGCGCGCCGATCGATTGCAGATCGTGAGCGATGTCCATGAATCCGTCGATACAGTAAAGGGAGCCGCAACGGCGCCGACGCGATCGCGCACGGCCCTGCTGCCGGGATGACGACACAAACCGCTCGATTCTAGCGCACGCGCTCCACGTACCGTCCCTACGAGACGCGACACGCGATTGTCAGAAAGTGCTTGCATGCCCTCGGGTAACTCCTTATAATTCATTTCTTCGACGGACGCGGGGTGGAGCAGTCTGGCAGCTCGTCGGGCTCATAACCCGAAGGTCGTAGGTTCAAATCCTACCCCCGCAACCAACCCGTCCAGCATTCCGCAAAAAGCCCGGCCTCGCGCCGGGCTTTTTGTTTTTCCGCGCCCGGGCACGGCACCCTTTTCGCGCACGCGCACCTCCGCTTCGCGCGACATGCCGCCCGCATGCGCAGGCGTTCTGGAATGGCGCGCCCCGGTGATACACTCGCATCACCTCGTCCCTTCCACTCGACATGAAATTCTGCTCCGTCTGCGGTCACGAAGTCATCGCGCGCATTCCTCCGGGCGACAACCGCGAGCGCTTCGTCTGCGATCACTGCGGCACGATCCACTACCAGAATCCGCGCAACGTCGTCGGCACGGTCCCGGTCTGGGGCGACCAGATCCTGCTGTGTCGCCGCGCGATCGAACCGCGCTACGGATTCTGGACGCTGCCGGCAGGCTTCATGGAAATGGGCGAAACGACGGCCGAAGCCGCCGCGCGCGAAACGCTCGAGGAAGCCGGCGCACGCGTCGAGGTGCAGAACCTGTTCACGCTGCTCAATGTGCCGCACGTGCACCAGGTCCACCTGTTCTACCTCGCGCGGCTCACCGATCCGGGGTTCGAAGCCGGCGAGGAAAGCCTCGAAGTGAAGCTGTTCGACGAAGCCGACATTCCGTGGGACGAGATCGCGTTCCCGACCGTCAGCCAGACCCTGCGTTTCTTCTTCGCCGATCGCGCCGCCGGTGATTACGGCGTGCACACCGGCGACATCTTCCGCTCGCTGCGCAACGGCTGAGCCCGCGCCCCATGGTCCCCTGGCTCGGCCCGGACGATCCGTTTCCGCCCATCGAGCGCGCGCTCGGCCCCGCGACCGGCGCGCCCGGGCTGCTGGCCGCGAGCGCAGACCTGCTGCCGTCGCGCCTCATCGAGGCGTACCTGCGCGGCATTTTCCCGTGGTACTCGGACGGCCAGCCCGTGCTGTGGTGGAGCCCCGATCCGCGCATGATCCTCGTGCCGGCCGAATTCAAGGTGTCGCCGTCGCTGCGCAAGACGCTGAAGCGCGTGCTGCGCGATCCCGAATGGGAAGTGCGGGTCGACCACGACTTTCCGGGCGTGATGCGCGCCTGTGCGCAGGCGCCGCGGCGCGGGCAGCGCGGCACGTGGATCACGGCCGAGATCATCGACGCGTATACGTCGCTCTACCGCTCCGGCAACGCGCACAGCATCGAGACGTGGCACGACGGACGCCGCGTCGGCGGCCTGTACGGCGTGTCGTTCGGGCGGATGTTTTTCGGCGAGTCGATGTATGCGGACGTGACCGACGCGTCGAAAATCGCGCTGGCCGCGCTCATCGCGCACCTTCGCGAGCAGGGGCTGGAGATGATAGACTGCCAGCAGAATACGTCGCATCTAGCGTCGCTCGGCGGCCGCGAGATCGCACGCAAGGCGTTTGTCGCTCACGTGCGCAGCGCGGTGGCCGAACCGCCGATTCCGTGGCAGTTCGACAAGCGCGTGCTCGCCGCGCTGACGGGCTCCGCCGAGAAGGCGGCGCCCTCCGGGATCGAGCGCTAGCGCGGCACTCCTTCCCTGCATCGAGAGCTGCCCATGACTCACCCGACTGAGCTGCCGCTTTCACCGCTTTCGGCGCTGCAATTCTATGCAACGGCGCCCTATCCGTGCAGCTATCTGGACGGTCGCATCGCGCGCTCGCAAGTCGCGACGCCGAGCCACCTGATCAATTCCGACATCTACACCGAACTCGTGAAGGCCGGCTTTCGCCGCTCGGGCGTGTTCACGTATCGCCCGTACTGCGACGGCTGCCGCGCATGCGTGCCGGTGCGCGTCCCCGTGGGCGCGTTCGCGCCGTCGCGCACGCAGCGCAGGATGTGGAAGCGCCACCGCGCGCTGATCGCGACGGTTTCGCCGCTGCACTACGACGAAGAGCACTACGCGCTCTACATGCGCTACCAGTCCGCGCGCCACGCGGGCGGCGGCATGGATCGCGACAGCCGCGACCAGTACGAGCAGTTCCTGCTGCAGAGCCGGATCAACTCGCGCCTCGTCGAATTCCGCGACCTCGACGCGCCGGGCGGCGAACCCGGCAAGCTGCGCATGGTCAGCATGATCGACATCCTCGGCGACGGGCTGTCGTCGGTTTACACATTCTTCGAGCCCGACGACCGGCATACGAGCTACGGCACCTACAACATCCTGTGGCAGATCGAGCAGGCGAAGAGCCTCGACCTGCCGTACGTGTACCTCGGCTACTGGATCCGCGAGAGCCCGAAGATGGCGTACAAGGCGAACTTCCACCCGCTCGAGGGGCTGATCGACGGCCGCTGGAAGACGCTCGATCCGGAACGGATCGACCTGCCGCCCGTCGACGCGGCGCTGGCCCGCGCGCCGTTGCCGGGCGGGCATTCCGGCTCGGGTTGACGCACGCGGCGGGGGCTACGAAGCGAAGCACGCCCCTGCCGCGCAACTCCCGGTAAAATAGCGGGTTGTCATTCATTCCGGCTGCCCGCCCCATTCCCGTGTTCAGTTCCCTCTATCCGCTGGCCCGCGCATCCCTGTTCAAAATGGATGCGGAAGATGCTCACCACCTCACGCTGCGCGCGCTCGGCGCGGCCGGCCGCACGGGCCTCGCCTGCGCGCTGTCGGCCCGCGTGCCCGACGCACCGCGCACCGTGATGGGGCTCACGTTCCGCAACCCGGTCGGCCTCGCGGCCGGCCTCGACAAGGACGGCGCGGCCATCGACGGCCTCGCGGCGCTCGGCTTCGGCTTCATCGAGGTCGGCACGGTCACGCCGCGCGCGCAGCCGGGCAACCCGCGCCCACGGATGTTCCGCCTGCCGCAAGCCGAAGCGCTGATCAACCGGATGGGCTTCAACAACCATGGCGTCGACCAGTTCGTGAAGAACGTCCAGGCCGCCCGCTATCGCGGCATTCTCGGCCTGAACATCGGCAAGAACGCCGACACGCCGATCGAGCGCGCCGCCGAGGACTACCTGTACTGCCTCGAGCGCGTATACCCGTTCGCGAGCTACGTGACGATCAACATTTCGTCGCCGAACACGAAGAACCTGCGCCAGCTGCAGGGCGCCGGCGAACTCGACGCACTGCTCGCCGCGCTGAAGGACAAGCAGCAGCGCCTCGCCGACCTGCACGGCAAGCTCGTGCCGCTCGCGCTGAAGATCGCCCCCGATCTCGACGACGAACAGGTCAAGGAAATCGGCGACACGCTGCTGCGCCACAAGATCGAAGCGGTCATCGCCACCAACACGACGCTGTCGCGCGCGGCCGTCCAGGGCCTGCCGCATGCGGACGAAGCCGGCGGCCTGTCGGGCCGCCCCGTGTTCGACGCGTCGAACGAAGTGATCCGCAAGCTGCACGCGGAAGTCGGCAACGACGTGCCGATCATCGGCGTCGGCGGCATTTTCTCGGGCGAGGACGCCCGCGCGAAGCTCGCGGCCGGCGCGGCGCTCGTCCAGCTTTACACGGGCTTCATCTATCGCGGCCCGGCGCTCGTGTCGGAATGCGTGAAGGCGATCGCCCGCGAGCGCACCGCGTAATATAGACATAAACAAACTATATTTAATGATCGATAGCGTTTTTGCTATCATCGGCCTCACTATCAGAATCATTGACCCGCACCGGGCAAGGACACACACGATGAAATTTTCGCTGCTGAAGAAGCTGCTGGTTGCCGGCCTGGTCGGCACGTCGTTCGCCGCCGCGACCGCGCACGCGGCCGACCTCCTCGACCAGGTCAAACAGCGCGGCACGCTGCGCGTCGGCCTCGAAGGCACGTTCCCCCCGTTCAACTCGAAGAACCCGCAAGGCGAACTCGTCGGCTTCGACGTCGACATCGCGAAGGCCGTCGCCGCGAAGCTCGGCGTGAAGGCCGAATTCGTGACGACCGAATGGAGCGGCATCATCGCGGGCCTGCAGGCCGGCAAGTTCGACGTGATCGCCAACCAGGTCGGCATCACCGACAAGCGCAAGGAAACGCTCGACTTCTCGCCGGCGTACACGTTCTCGTCCGCGCAGCTGATCCAGCGCAAGGACGACACGCGCGAGTTCAAGTCGCTGGACGACCTGAAGGGCAAGAAGCTCGGCGTCGCGCTCGGCACCAACTACATGGACATGGCGAAGTCGGTGCCCGGCATCGACGTGAAGACGTACCCGGGCGCGCCCGAGTACCTGCGCGACCTCGCCGCCGGCCGCCTCGACGCGGCGCTCAACGACCGCCTGATGCTCGCGTACCTGACGAAGAACGCGCAGCTGCCGCTGCGCCCGGGCGCGAACGTCGGCTCGGCGAACCCGTCGGGCATCCCGTTCAAGAAGGGCAACCCGAAGTTCCAGAAGGCGATCGACGACGCGATGACGCAACTCGAGGCCGACGGCACGTTCACGAAGATCTCGGACAAGTGGTTCGGCATCGACGTGACCAAACCGATCAAGTAAGCACGCCTGCATGTCCCGCCTGACGGCGGGCCGGAAAGGGCGGCATCCGTCACGATGCCGCCCTTTGTTTTATGCGTCCGGTTTATGATTGCGCTTTCGCGCACGCATTCGATTCGTACTCCATGTCGACAACGTCCCTGCTCGTCCAATCGCTGCCGGTGCTCGCCCAGGGCGCCGTCCTGACCGTCAAGTTCGCCGTGCTGTCGATGGTGTTCGGCCTGCTTGGCGCCGTCGTGCTCGCGATGATGGGCATCCGGCAAAGCGAAGCGCTCGACGGCTTCGAACGCGTCTGGGTCAACGCGCTCGCGTGGCTCGCGCGCGGGTATGTGAGCCTGATGCGCGGCACGCCGCTGCTCGTGCAGATCTTCGTCATCTACTACGGGCTGCCGAGCCTCGGCATCTCGCTCGACCCGACGCCGGCCGGCGTCATTGCGCTGTCCGCGAACGTCGCGGCTTACATGTCCGAAAGCATGCGCGGCGCCATCAACGGGATCGCGCGCGGCCAATGGCTCGCCGCGTACAGCCTCGGGCTGTCGTGGGGGCAGACGCTGCGCTACGTGATCGGCCCGCAGGCGCTGCGCATCGCGGTGCCGAGCCTGTCGAACAGCCTGATCAGCCTGATCAAGGACACGTCGCTCGTCTCCGTGATCACCGTGACCGAACTGCTGCGCAGCGCGCAGGAAGTGATCGCGGCGACCTATCAGCCGCTGCCGCTCTACCTCGCCGCCGCGGCCGTGTACTGGATCCTGTGCCAGATCCTCGAATGGGTGCAGCGCTGGTACGAAAAGCGCCTGTCGCTGCCGTCGCGGCACTAGCGCACGCGCTTCCGCCGGGCTCCGCATGCGCGCCCGGCGTACCCCCGTCTTCCCGCCTACTCGCCCGAATAGCGCACGCCGAGCGCGGCGCGCGCCGCATCGGTCATCGCGATCATCCGCCGCGAATGGTCGTGCGTCATGATCGGGCTTTCCGTTTCGCCCGCGCGCAGCAGGTCGCAGAAATGCGCGGTCTCGTAGTTCAACCCGCCGCCCTCGGCCGGCGCGTCGAGTTCGACGGTACGCCCGTCCGCATAGCAAATCGTCGCGCGCGCCGGGTTCCACCACTTCTCGTGAATCGTCACGTGGCCGCCGGCCGCGGCGATCAGCGCGTCGCCGCGCCCCATCACGTCGAGTCCGCAAAAGAGCTGGGCGATCCCGCCGTTCGCATGCACGCTGTTCAGGCTCGCGAACAGGTCGACGCCCGTCGCGCCGACGCGGCCGAGCGTCTGCACGTCGAGCGCCGCCCCGAGCCAGTCGACCGCGAGAAACGCCTCGTAGATCCCGATATCGAGCAGCGCACCGCCCGCGCGATCGAGGCGGTAGACGGAGTGGTCGTCCGGCACCGACGACGATGCGCATCCTGCCCGGACGAGCCGGATCTCGCCGATCGGGTCGTTGCGCAGATGCGCGCGCAATTGACGGTACAGCGGAAAGAACGGCGGCTTCATCGCTTCCATGAACAGCCGCCCGGCCTCGCTTGCCGCCTGCAGCACGGTGTCGAGCTGCGCCGCGTTCAGCGTCGCGGGCTTTTCGCACAGCACGGCCTTGCCGGCGGCCAGCGCGGCCAGCGCGTACTGCGCATGACTGTCATGGAGCGTCGCGATGTAGACCGCGTCGATATCGCTCGCGAGGAGCGCGTCGAGGCTCGCGGCAGGCGTACCGCCGCAAGTCCCGCAAAAGGCGGCCGCGGCGTCGGCGCGGCGAGCCCAGGCACCGGCGAGCGTGGCACCCGGCACGTGCGCGAGGCTTTGCGCGAAGCGGCGCGCAATGCTGCCCACGCCGACGATGCCGAAGCGCACCGGGCGATGGTCGTTGTCGTTCATCCTGATCTTCCGTATCGGTCGTATGACGGTAGCCGGCACGCTGCCGGCCGGCCGTCATGATAAACGGCCCGGCGGCACACGGATGAGCGACACGCGCAACGTCAGGCGCGCACGGGCACGTCGACCGAGAAATCGCGCGAAATTTCGTCGGCGCTGAAATCGATCAGCGCGAGCGACGCCGCCTCGGCCTCGCGCGGGTCGCGCCGCTCGATCGCATCGACGACGCGCGCATGCGCCTTCACCGCGATCTCGTGCGCCCCTTCCTTCTGCACGACGCGCGGGTTCACGAGGCGCACCGCACCGCGCACGATCGCCGCCATCTGCTGGAAGAACTGGTTGCCGCTGGCCTGGACGATCCGCGTATGCAGCAACTCGTCCGCCGTGTCGTAGCCGGAATCCCCCGGCTGCAGCACCTTGAACGCATCGAACGCTTCGCGAATGCCCGCGATGTCAGTCGCCGTCGCACGCACCGCCGCCTGCGCGGTCGCACGTGGCTCGATCAGCATCCGAAACTCGATGACGTCGCGCATGAATTGCGGGTCGGGTTTCGCCCGAAATCGCCAGCTCACGACGTCTTCGTCGATCATGCGCCAGTCGCGCATCGGGCGCACACGCGTGCCGACTTTCGGGCGCACGTCGAGCATGTCGCGCGCAAGCAACATCGACAATGCTTCCCGCATCACCGTACGACTCACATCGAACTCTTTCGACAGCACGTCTTGCGGCGGCAAGATGCCGCCATACTTGTCCTCGACGATACCCGAGACAAGCCCATCCATCACTTTGGCGACCAGTGACCGGTCTTTGCCCTGCTCCATGACACCTCCCCGTGCGTCGATTTGCGAACACCTGCTCCGCAGTTCCGCCGGCCCTGGTTACCACTGTTCTTATGATCTATAAGTTGATGAGTTCGACGATATTCCGCTATCTGGTAAACACCTGACAGGGTTATCCCTCTTTTTTGACGAGGTGATTTATACGGCTAAAAAAAAAGCCCGGGAAGCGCGCTGCGCTTGCCGGGCCCCGATTTCCACAAGATTTAAACCTTCAGTCCATTAATGATCGACAACGCCGTTACGGACTGCTTCTCATTCAGGTTCAGCCAGCCGGATAAACGATCGTTTCAACGCCGTTTTCCGTGCCAAGCAAGCACAGATTCGCGCCGCGCCCGGCGAACAGGCCGACCGTCACGACGCCCGGCCATGCATTCACCTGCGCTTCGAAACCGCGCGGATCGGCGATCTGCAGCCCCTTCACGTCGATGATCTCGTTGCCGTTGTCGGTGATGTACGGTGCGCCGTCCTTCGTCACGCGCAGCACGGGCACGCCGCCGAGCGCGGCGACGCGCCGGCCGATCGCCGTGCGCGCCATCGGCACGACCTCGATCGGGAGCGGGAACGCGCCGAGCACCGGCACGCGCTTGCTGCCGTCCGCGATGCAGACGAACGTGTCGGCCACCGACGCGACGATCTTCTCGCGCGTCAGCGCGCCGCCACCGCCCTTGATCATCGCGCCGCTCGCGTCGATCTCGTCGGCGCCGTCGACGTACACCTGCAGCGAGTCGACCTCGTTCAGGTCGAACACCTTGATGCCGTGCGCTTTCAGGCGCTCGGTCGTCGCGACCGAGCTCGATACGGCGCCGCGATAGCGCGACTTGACGACGGCGAGCGCGTCGATGAAGCAGTTGGCGGTCGAGCCGGTGCCGACGCCGATCACGGCGCCTTCCGGCACGTTCTGGATCACGTAGTCGGCGGCGGCCTGGCCGACGAGGCGTTTGAGTTCGTCTTGAGTCATGGCGTGGTAATGCTGCGGGATTGCGAAAAACCGCCAGTTTACCGGAGTCGGGGGACGGCCCGTGTTTTTCGGCGTGCGACGCGCCGCGTGTTCACGGTGCGCCGGACGCGGGTGCGTTATCCGCCGGCTGCGTGCCGGGGAAGTACTTGTCGAGCAACGCCTGTGCGATCGCGTCGGTTTCGGCGTCCGGATTGCCCGCATAGTCGGACGGTCGGAAATGCATCTGGAACGCGGCGAACACGCGCCGCGTGCGCACATCGAGCATTCCGTCGGTCGGCACGTCGTAGCCGTAGCGTGCGAGCTTGAGCTGCAGTTCACGCACGTCGACCGGCGCGCGCGGGTCGCGGCCGCCGAGCCGCGCGGCCACGGTCGCCTCGTCCGGCCACGCGCCGACACCGGCCTGCGCCAGCGCATGCCACGGGAACAGCGGCCCCGGATCGATCTTGCGTTGCGGCGCGATGTCGCTGTGCCCGACCACGCGTGTCGGCGGAATGCCGTAGCGCGCGACGATGTCCTTCGACAGGTCGATCAATGCGACGACCTGCTCGGGGGGATACGGCTGCCAGGTGCGATTCTGCGGATCGAGCGGGCCGCGGTTCACGTTCTCGATGCCGATCGACACCGCGTTCAGCTCGGTCGTGCCTTGCCATTCACTCACGCCCGCGTGCCAGGCGCGCTGCGCTTCCGGCACGAGCTGATAGACGACGGGCATCCCGCGCTCGATGCGCGGCTGCGGCGGGACGACGTAATGCACGCTGACCGAATCGCCCGTCAGCGTGCGCAACGACTTCGCCTCGTCGCTTTCGGTGTAGTGCATCACGAGAAAGCGAACCCGCGAATCGGCGCCGCGCGCATGCAGGCTCGTGTCGGCGTAGTAGGTCCCGCGTTCGACGAGCGACGGCGACGTGCAGGCCGCCAGCAGGCACAGCACGGCGCAGGAGGCGCCAACACGGAGCAGGGTCATCGGTCGCGGGTTCCGGAGAGCCGCGTGCCGCACCCCATCACGGCACGCGTCGTTCGGGTCATTCGAAGCCCCGCGCGGCTCGCGCGGGACGGGCGGGCGTCAGCCCTTCGCGCGCCGCTGGCGCACGGCCTCGTACAGGCACACGCCGCTCGCGACCGACACGTTCAGGCTTTCCACGCTGCCGGCCATCGGGATGCTCATCACTTCGTCGCAGGTGTCGCGCGTAAGCCGGCGCATGCCTTCGCCTTCGGCGCCCATCACGAGCGCGACGGGGCCGTCGAGCTTGGTCTCGTAGAGCGTCGCCGGCGCCTCGTCCGACGTGCCGATGATCCACACGCCGGCTTCCTTCAGCTCGCGCAGCGCGCGGGCGAGGTTCGTCACCGTGATGTACGGCACCGTGTCGGCCGCGCCGCTCGCCACCTTGGCCGCCGTCGCGTTCAGGCCGACTGCGCGGTCGCGCGGGGCGATCACCGCATGCGCGCCGGCCGAATCGGCGACACGCAGGCACGCGCCGAGGTTGTGCGGATCGGTGACGCCGTCGAGCACGAGCAGCAGCGCGGGACCCTGGATGCCGTCGAGCAGCTCCGACAGGTTCTGCGCAAGCGGCATGTCCTCGACCCGCGCGACAACGCCCTGGTGGCGCTCGGTGTGCGCGAGGCCCCACAGGCGCGTTTCGTCGGCTGCAATCAATCGCACGCCCGCTTCCTTCGCGGCGTGCAGGAAGTCCTGCATGCGGCGGTCGCGGCGCGTCTGGTCGTACAGCACCTCCGCAACCGTCGATGCATCGTGCCGCAAACGTGCGGTCACCGCATGAAAACCGTAAAGAACCTTCAGACGTGACATGACTGGAACAACCTTCGATCAAACGTGCGGCCGCGCGACACGCGCAGCCGCGATCCATGGAAAAGGAAAGCGCCGCGTTGCCGGCCGATGACCGGTGACGCGGCGTCTCTCGATACTGCGGAGCGTGCGCTTGCGACGCCCCGAACGCTCAATACTTCTTGCGGGCGCGAGTCTTCTTCGCGGTCGGCTTCGCGGGTGCACCGCTCCCGCCACCGCCCTTCTTCTTCGCGGCGGCACGCGCGGCGCGCGCGTCCTTCACCGCGACGCTCGGCGCGCTCGCGGCCTGCTTGCGACGCGGCGCCGACTCTTCCGACGGCGGCAGCGCGCGCACGCGCGGACCGTTGCCGTTGCGATCGGCACCGGCGGCAGCCGGCGCGGGCGACGGACGCGGCGCCTTCACCGGCGTATCGCGCACGAGGCGGAAGTCGATCTTGCGCGCGTCGAGATCGACGCGGCTCACCTGGACGCGCACGCGATCGGACAGGCGATAGCGGATGCCCGTCCGCTCGCCGCGCAGCTCGTTCTTGATCTCGTCGTACTGGAAGTAGTCCGAGCCGAGTTCCGTGACGTGAACGAGCCCTTCGATGAACAGCGTGTCGAGCTGCACGAAGATGCCGAACGACGTGACGCCGTTCACCATCCCGCCGTACTCCTCGCCGAGCTTGTCGCGCATGAAGTAGCACTTGAGCCATGCCTCGACGTCGCGCGACGCTTCGTCCGCACGACGTTCGTTCGCCGAGCAGTGCAGGCCGAGTTCTTCCCAGATCGCCGTGTTCGAGCGCGAGCGGCCGCGCGATTCGTCGTCGGCCTGCTGCATGGCGCGCGCGCGCGGCGACAGCGCGGTGTTCAGCTCGAAGCCGTCCGGCGCCTTCGGCACGTACTTCTTGCCCGACAGGATCGCGTAGATCGCACGGTGCGTGAGCAAGTCCGGATAACGGCGGATCGGGCTCGTGAAGTGCGCGTACGCGTCGTAGGCGAGGCCGAAGTGGCCGATGTTGTCCGGGCTGTAGACGGCCTGTTGCATCGAGCGCAGCAGCATCGGCTGCAGCATCTGCGCATCGGGCCGGTCGCGGATCTGCGCCATCAGCGCCGCGTAGTCGCTCGCATGCGGCTTGTCGCCGCCACCGAGCGACAGGCCCATGCCGCGCAGGAAGGCACGCAGGTTCTCGAGCTTCTCCGGCGTCGGCCCCGCGTGCACGCGGTACAGGCCCGGATGCTTGTTGCGCTTCAGGAAGTCGGCCGCACAGACGTTCGCGGCCAGCATGCATTCCTCGATCAGCTTGTGTGCGTCGTTGCGCTGGCGCGGCACGATCTGCTCGATCTTGCCCTGCGAGTTGCAGACGATGTAGGTCTCGGTTGTGTCGAAGTCGATCGCACCGCGTTTCTGGCGTGCGGCGAACAGCGACTTGTAGACGCCGTACAGATCCTGCAGGTGCGGCAACAGGTCGGCGCGGCGCGCGGCCTCCGGCCCCTTCGTGTTCGACAGCACGGCCGCGACCTCGGTGTACGTGAGGCGTGCAGCCGAATGGATCACGGCCGGATAGAACTGGTAGGCCTTGATCTCGCCGCGCGCGGTGATCACCATGTCGCACGCGAGCACGCAGCGGTCGACGTGCGGATTCAGCGAGCACAGGCCGTTCGACAGCTTCTCCGGCAGCATCGGGATCACGCGGCGCGGGAAATAGACCGAGGTGCTGCGTTCGAGCGCATCGGCGTCGAGGCCCGTGCCCGGCTGGACGTAGTGCGACACGTCGGCGATCGCGACGATCAGCCGGAAGCCGTCGCCACGGCCGACCTTGACCGGCTCGCAGTACACGGCGTCGTCGAAGTCGCGGGCGTCCTCGCCGTCGATCGTCACGAGCGGCACGTCGCGCAGGTCGACGCGGAAACGCAGGTCGCCCGGCCGGACCTTGTCCGGCAACGCGGCGGCTTCGTCGAGCGCCGGCTGGCTGAATTCGTGCGGCACGCCGTACTTGCGCACCGCGATTTCGATTTCCATGCCCGGATCGTCGATGTCGCCGAGCACTTCGACGACACGGCCGAGCGGCTGCGAATGACGGCTCGGGAAATCGGTCAGCTCGACGACGACGACCTGCCCGACCTTCGCCTTCTTCACGTTCTGCGTGATCAGGATGTCGTGGCCGATGCGCTTGTCTTCCGGCGCGACGATCAGCGCACCGTTCTCGTTGAGCAGGCGGCCGATCACGCGCTTGTTCGCGCGTTCGGTGACTTCGACGACATGCCCTTCCGGGCGGCCCCGGCGATCGTAGCCGACGATCCGCGCGAGCACGCGGTCGTTGTGCATCACCTTCTGCATTTCGCCGTTCGGCAGGAACAGATCGTCCTGGCCGTCGTCGCGGATCACGAACCCGTAGCCGTCGCGATGCCCCTGCACGCGCCCGGCGACGAAGTTCGACGGATGGGTCAACTGGTAATGGCCGCGCTTGTCGAGGCGGATCTGGCCGTCGCGCTCCATCGCGGCGACACGCCGGAAGAACCCCTCGCGCTCCTGACGCTTGATCGACAGGGCCTCGGCGATGTCGTTGGCAGCCAGCGGCGCGTCGCTCGTACGCAGCACGCCGAGAATTTCTTCACGGCTCGGAATGGGGTACGGATATTTGCTCAAGGGTTTGTCGATGATTGTTCTCGTTGCGTTGACTGATGGTGCACGGCATCAACATAGAGGTGTCCGTCAGACAGTTCTATATTGACGGCGGCGGGTCATTCTATCACCCGCCTGAGTCGCCAAATGACGGGAATGCCGCGAGCGGGCGCGACAGCAGCCGGTTTGCGATGCATCGCAAAAAAGTGTTGACACGAATAATTGGGGCGCTATAATTTTGCTTCTTTGCAGCAAGCAGCTCACTGCAAAACGTGCCCAGGTGGCGGAATTGGTAGACGCACTAGGTTCAGGTCCTAGCGGTGGCAACATCGTGGAGGTTCGAGTCCTCTCCTGGGCACCACTTGATTTATAAAAAAGGTCGGCTTCTAGCCGGCCTTTTTCATTTCGGCACCCGCATCGCGGCGCCTGCCGTCGGCCCTTATGTCGGCCATTCCGATCGATAGCAGAATTTATCGCTTATCAATCGCCCTCCCCGTTGCTACGTTAGCCGCCTTGCTTTCAATGCATCCAACGAGGAGCACGACTCATGACGTCGATGAACCGCCGCGCATTCGCGCGCGCGATGCTGGCCGCCGGCCTCACTGTCGCGGGCGTCAGGGCCCGCGCCGAGAACACGCCCGCGACGCTGCGCATCGGCTACCAGAAATCTTCGACGCTCATCACGTTACTGAAGACACGCGGCACGCTCGAGCAGGCGCTGACACCGCTCGGCCTGCGCGTGTCGTGGCATGAATTCGCGAGCGGATTGCCGCTGACCGAAGCGCTCAACGTCGGCGCCGTCGATTTCAGCGCCGACGTGGCCGACACGGTTCCGGTCTTCGCGCAGGCAGCCCATGCGCGTTTCGTGTACATCGCGCAGGAAGCACCTTCGCCGAAAGCGCAGGCGATCGTCGTGAAGCAGGACAGCGCGCTGCACACGCTCGCCGATCTCAAGGGCAAACGCATCGCGGTCACGAAGGCGGCCGGCAGCCACTACCTGCTGCTCGCGGCGCTCGCACGCGCGAAGCTCGCGCCCGCCGATACAGCGATCCACTACCTGACGCCTGCGGATGGGCGCGCGGCGTTCGAGCGCGGCAGCGTGGATGCATGGATCACGTGGGATCCCTATGTCGCATCGGTCGACCGGAATCCCGACGTGCGGATTCTCGCCGACGGCGAGGGGCTCGCATCGTACCAGCGCTACTACCTTGCCTCGAGCAGTTTCGCGACCGCTCGACCCGACGTCGTCCAGGTCCTGTTCGACCAGCTGTCGCAGGCCGGCACGTGGCTGCGTGACCACCCGCAGGACGCCGCGAACACACTCGCGCCGATCTGGGGGCTCGACGCGGCAACGATCGCGCGCGCAAACGCGCGGCGCAGCTATCTCGTCCGCACCGTGGTCGCGCAAAACTTCAGCGAACAACAGAAGATCGCCGACACCTTCCTCGCGGCGGGACTGCTGCCCGCCCGCGTCGATACGGGACAGGCGCTGCGCTGGAATTTCGCGGCAAAGCGTGCGGAGCCGGTCGGCGCGTGAAGCCCTGCCGCGCAAGCGCAAATATTTTTATCACTTCGGATGAAATTCTGTTGACAGACTCCGGCCACACGCTAAAATAGCTGTCTTCGCACTGCAGCAAGCGAAACGTGCCCAGGTGGCGGAATTGGTAGACGCACTAGGTTCAGGTCCTAGCGGTGGCAACATCGTGGAGGTTCGAGTCCTCTCCTGGGCACCACTTGATTTATAAAAAAGGTCGGCTTCTAGCCGGCCTTTTTCATTTTCAGCCCAGGAAGCAAAACGCCTGCGCGCTTTGCTCGAGGACTCGAAGGGCTGCGCTTGCAAGCGCAGCCGGCGTCGCGCACACCGGCCGCGGCAATCTCAGGCGTTCGACGCAGATCAGGCACCGCTCCAGCGCTTCGCCGCAATCGCAACGCGCTCGCCCAGCACTTCAGCCGTCTTGTGGTCACTCTCGAGAATCGCGTCGCCGCTCTGGTCCGCATTCGCCTGCGCCATCGCGCCGAGAAACGAGCCGAGCCGGTTCAGATCGTTGACGGACCCCGTGCTGCTATTGTTGCCGGGCATCAGGCCGAGGCTGACCCACAGCATCTGATGCTGGGCCGCAAACACGGCGAGCTGCTGCAACGTCGACAGCTTGTCGCCGCTTTGCGAAGCCGACACCGTGAACCCCGCCGCCAGCTTGTCCCGCCACTTTCCCCAATACTTCGACGACGCATCCATGAAGCCCTTGAACTGGGCGGATGCGCTGCCCATGTAAGTCGGCGAACCGAAGATGATCGCATCGGCATCACGCTCCAGATACGCCCAGTGTTCATCGATCGTATCGACCGGAATCAGCTTGACCGATGCACCGTCGACTTTCTCGACACCGCGCGCGACCGCGTCCGCAATGACGGCCGCGTGGCCATAACCGCTATGAAAAACGACTGCGATTTCAGACATGCAGCACTCCTTGTTGGCAGGGACAAAAAACGTTACCGAGACAGTAACATAAAATGCCGGCTCGGGCCTCTTGGTTCATGTGTATGGTTGCCCCCTCTTCCGTGGACGAAACAACGTGCGAGCCATCGTCACGCGCTGCCGGGTCCTGCCAATGAAGATACTTTGCAGGAAACTGTTGACAACGATTCCGGCCACGCTATAATTGCGGTCTTCGCTTCGCAACAAAAAGCGAAACGTGCCCAGGTGGCGGAATTGGTAGACGCACTAGGTTCAGGTCCTAGCGGTGGCAACATCGTGGAGGTTCGAGTCCTCTCCTGGGCACCACTTGATTTATAAAAAGGTCGGCTTCTAGCCGGCCTTTTTCATTTTCAGCCCAGGAAGCAAAGCGCCTGCGCGCTTTGCGCGAGGACTCGAAGGGCTGCGCTTGCAAGCGCAGCCGGGGTCGCGCCCGTGTGACCGAGTCCTCTCCTGGGCACCACTTGATTTATAAAAAAGGTCGGCTTCCAGCCGGCCTTTTTTCATTCCAAGCTCCGGAATCGCGACTTACCTCGCCCCGATCACACGCACCGCGTGCCGGATGCCGCCTCTCACCATCTTCGCATACGGACATATCGCTTCGGTTTCCGCGACCAGCGCACGCGCGTCATCGGGATCGACGCCCGGCATGCCGACCTCGACATCCAGTTCCAGTTCGAACAAGCCGTCCGACGGATCGCGCTGAAACGTCACGCGGGCCGAGACGGCGAGGTCCGCCGGCAAGCGAACCCTGCGCTTCATCGCGACCAGCGTCAGCGCGCCGTGAAAACATGCGGCAAACCCAGCGGCAAACAACTGCTCCGGATTCGTCCCGCCACCCACACCGCCCAACTCCACCGGCAAACGCAACGACAGATCGAGTTCGCCGGTTGCCGCGCGTGCGTGCCCGGACGATCGGCCGTGCGCCGCCTCGCCGCCGGTCACGACCACCGTCGTCGTGTAAAGCGGCAGCGGCTCGCTGCCGGAATAAGGATCAAGCAGCGACACCGAAGGCCGCGTCGCAGGTTGCATGGGTTTCTCCCGGAAAAGGCACGGCGCCCTCCCGATCGCGCCGTGCCGGATGTCCAATGAACAATACCGGACCGTGCCAGCAGGCACCGTCGGGCTTCGCCTCGCGCGGATCGCGGCGACCCGCCATCCCGCGAGCAATCGTGACGCGCAGCCGCATCCCGGTCCATCAGACGAATTCCAAATTTCCCGATTTGAGGGCATTCACGATCCATCCCCGATTCCCCGCGCCGACACGAAGCGCCCCCACCCCACCACCCGACCGGGATTTCCCTAGGCTGACATGTCGGCGCGCACGCGGTTAAATAAATCAACGTGATTTATTTAATGCACCGCCACACGGTGCAACATGGAAGGAGACGCCATGAGAAGCCCGCACATCGGCCAGGGAAGCAACTCGGCCAACGTGCGCCGTTACAACGAGCGCCTGCTGCTGAAGACGCTGCGCCGCGTGGGCAGCGCGTCGAAGGCCGACCTCGCCCGTCTCGCGAACATGACGGGCACGGCGGTCGGCAGCATCATCGAATCGCTCGCCGACTCAAAGCTGATCGAATTCGCGGGCCGCACCGAGGGCCAGCGCGGCCAGCCGGCCTCGTTGATCCGTCTCGACCCGCGCGGCGCGTTCGGCATCGGCGTCCACCTGGACCGGATGCGCATCGAGACCGCGCTGGTCAACTTCGCCGGCGACGTGCTCGGCCGCCGCTCGCACGACACGCTGCTGCCGCCCCCCGCCGACGTGCTCGAGATCGTGCGTCGCGACATCGACGCGATGCAGGCCCTGCTCCCCGACCATGAACGCGCGCGCCTGACCGGCGTCGGCGTCGCGCAACCCTACAACCTCGGCGCGTGGATGCGCGAGCTCGGCCTCGCGCCCGACACGTTCCGTGCGTGGGAAGACGTCGATTTCGCGGCCGACCTCGGCCGCATGCTGGCGCTGCCCGTGTTCGGCGAAAACGACGGCAACGCGGCCGCGATCGCCGAGCTGTTCTACGGCTACGGCCGGCAGTGCGACGACTTCGTCTACCTGTTCATCGGGCCGGCGATCGGCGGCGGCATCGCGATCGACGGCGACTGTCTGCGCGGCGTGACCGGCAATGCAGGCGACATCGCCGTGATTCCGGTACTGCCGAGCCGGCTCGCCTCCGCACCGCCGCCGCGCGGCGCGTGGGACATCCTGCTCGCGCGCGCGTCGCTGCACGCGCTCGTGCGTCACCTGCGCCATCACGGCGAGACGGTCGAGAACCGCGCCGATCTCGAAGCGTGCATCGCCCGCGGCCTGCCGGCCGTCGACGAGTGGATCGACGACTGCGTCGACGCGCTCGCACCGGCGTTGCGCGCGGTGCTGTGCGTGGTCGACGCGCCGGTCGTCGTACTCGACGCCGACACCGACGCGGGCCTGCTCGACGCAGTCACGACGCGCCTGCGCTCGGCGCTGGTCGCGACCGCCCCCGAAGCACGCGGCACGCCGACGCTCGTGCGCGGCACGTTCGGCGCGGACGCCGGCGCGATCGGCGCCGCCACGCTGCCGATGTTCTTCAACTTCTCCCCGCGGGCCGGCATCCTCAAGGGCGCCCGCACCGACTCGCAGGAGGTCCACCATGTCGCGTTCTGAGTCGCCCCGTCCGTTGCTCGAGATGCGCGGGATCAGCAAGACGTTCCCGGCCGTACGCGCGCTCGACAAGGTCAGCCTGACCGTCTATCCCGGCGAGATCCACTCGCTGATGGGCGAGAACGGCGCGGGCAAATCGACGCTGATGAAGATCCTGTCCGGCGCCTACCGCGCCGACGCCGGCGGCGAAATCCTGATCGACGGCGAACGCATCGAGATCGACGGACCGCTCGCCGCACGCGATGCGGGTGTCGCGGTGATCTACCAGGAGCTGTGCCTGTCACCGAACCTGACCGTCGCGGAAAACATCTACATCGGCCGCGAACTGCGGCGCGGCAACCGGCGCTGGGGCACGATCGACCGCGCGGCGATGGCGCGCGGCTGCCAGGACGTGCTCGCGCGCCTGGGTGCGCCGTTCGGCCCCGACACGCTCGTCGACACGCTGTCGATCGCCGAACAGCAGCTCGTCGAAATCGCGCGCGCGGTGCATACGCGTGCCCGCATCCTCGTGATGGACGAGCCGACGACGCCGCTGTCGTCGCGCGAAACGGAACACCTGTTCAGCCTGATCCGCCAGTTGCGCGAGGAAGGCCTCGCGATCATCTACATCAGCCACCGAATGGCGGAGATCTACGAACTGTCCGATCGCGTGTCGGTGCTGCGCGACGGCGCATACGTCGGCACGCTCGAACGCGCATCGCTGTCGGCCGAGCGGCTCGTCGCGATGATGGTCGGCCGCGACATCTCCGGCTTCTACAAGAAGGAACATGCGCCGTACGACCCCGGCCACCTGCTGCTGTCGGTCCGCGACATCGCCGACGACACGCGCGTGCGCGGCTGCAGCCTCGACCTGCACGCCGGCGAAGTGCTCGGCATCGCGGGCCTCGTCGGCGCGGGCCGCACCGAGCTCGCGCGGCTGATCTTCGGCGCCGAACCACGCGTGCGCGGCGACGTGAAGCTGGGCGAGCGCACGTTCGGCGCGCACTCGCCGCGCGACGCGATCGACGCGGGCCTCGTCTACCTGACCGAGGACCGCAAGCGCCAGGGCCTGTTCCTCGACATGAGCGTGCGCGACAACATCAACATTTCGGTGTGCAACCGCGACGCACGGCTCGGCGCGCTCGACCTCGCACGCGGCGCCGAACGCGCACGCGACGCGATCGCGTCGTTGTCGATCCGTGTCCCGCACGCGAACGTCAACGTTGGCGCGCTGTCGGGCGGCAACCAGCAGAAGGTGCTGCTGTCGCGGCTGCTCGAGACGAAGCCGCGCGTGCTGATCCTCGACGAACCGACACGCGGCGTCGACATCGGCGCGAAATCCGAGATCTACCGGATCATCAACGAACTGGCCCGCGCCGGCGTGGGCGTGATCGTGATCTCCAGCGAGCTGCCGGAAATCATCGGCGTCGCGGACCGCGTGCTCGTGATGCGCGAGGGCGAGATCGCCGGCGAACTCGGCGGCCACACGCATACGCCCATCACGCAGGAAGCGATCATCGCGCTCGCCACCGGCTCGCAGGCCGAACTCGCCGACGCGCACTGAGCCCGCCCTTTCATTTCACTCTTACCTTCAGGTTACCGACATGATCAATCCGACCAAGCAGCGGAACCTCGCTTCCGCGACGGCCCATCCGGTGCCCAACCGTACGCCGCTGCTGCGCGGCGCCGATCAACGCGCCCGCATGCAATCGCTGATCCGCACGGCCGGCATGCTGCCGGTGCTGCTGGTTCTGTGCATCGGCTTCGGCTTCCTGACCGACGGCTTCTTCACGCTGCAGAACCTGTCGATCGTCACGCAGCAGGCGTCGATCAACATCGTGCTCGCGGCCGGCATGACCTTCGTGATCCTGACGGGCGGCATCGACCTGTCGGTCGGCTCGGTGCTCGCCGCCGCGGCCGTCGCCGCGCTGCTCGCGTCGACGATCCCCGGCTGGGGCTGGCTCGGCGTGCCTTTCGCACTCGTCGTCGGCCTCGTGTTCGGCGCGATCAACGGCGGGCTGATCTCGTTCCTGCGCCTGCCGCCGTTCATCGTCACGCTCGGCGCGATGACGGCCGTGCGCGGCGTCGCGCGCCTGATCGGCAACGACACGACCGTCTTCAACCCGCAGCTGCCGTTCGCGTTCATCGGCAACGGCACGATCCTCGGCGTGCCGTGGCTCGTCGTGATCGCGTGCGCGGTGATCGCGATCTCGTGGTTCATCCTGCGCCGCACGGTGCTCGGGATGCGGATCTATTCGGTCGGCGGCAACCCGGAAGCCGCGCGCCTGTCGGGCATCAACGTGCGGGCGATCCAGATGTTCGTGTATGCGGCGTCGGGGCTGCTCGCCGGCCTCGGCGCGGTGATGTCGGCCGCGCGGCTCTATGCGGCCAACGGCCTGCAGCTCGGCCAGTCCTACGAACTCGACGCGATCGCCGCGGTGATCCTCGGCGGCACGAGCTTCGTCGGCGGCGTCGGCTCGATCGTCGGCACGCTGATCGGCGCGCTGATCATCGCCGTCCTGACGAACGGGCTCGTGCTGCTCGGCGTGTCCGACATCTGGCAGTACATCATCAAGGGGCTCGTGATCATCGGCGCCGTCGCGCTCGACCGCTATCGCCAGCGCGACTCGGCGCGCACCTGACAGCATCCCGTCGATTCAACCTCGCGGCGCAGGCCGGTCCGCCTGCGCCCGTTCGCCAACAAACCTCTCGGAGACACCACGACATGTTCAAGCACACCGCCGCCCTGACCGCCGTCGCCTGCGCGCTTGCCTTCGGCGCTTCCGCCGCACACGCGGCCGACAAGCCGCTCAAATCGATCGGCGTCACGGTCGGATCGCTCGGCAACCCGTACTTCGTCACCATCGTCAAGGGCGCCGAAGCGCGCGCGAAGCAGCTCAACCCGAACGCGAAGGTGACGGCCGTGTCGGCCGACTACGACCTGAACAAGCAGTTCACGCAGATCGACAACTTCATCTCCGCGCACGTCGACATGATCCTGCTCAACGCAACCGATCCGAAAGCCATCGAGCCGGCGGTGAAGAAGGCGCAGGCGGCCGGCATCACGGTCATCGCGGTCGACGTCGCGGCAGCCGGCGCGAACGCGACCGTGCAGACCAACAACGTGAAGGCAGGCGAGCTCGCCTGCGACTACATCGCGAAGAAGCTCAACGGCAAGGGGAACGTGATCATCGAGAACGGCCCGCAGGTGTCGGCCGTGATCGATCGCGTCAACGGCTGCAAGGCCGTGCTCGCGAAAAACGCCGGCATCAAGCTGCTGTCGAGCGACCAGGACGGCAAGGGCTCGCGCGAAGGCGGGATGAACGCGATGCAAGGCTACCTGACGCGCTTTCCGAAGCTCGACGCGGTGTTCACGATCAACGACCCGCAGGCGATCGGCAGCGACCTCGCCGCGAAGCAGCTGAACCGTCCGGGCATCGTGATCACGTCGGTCGACGGCGCACCCGACATCGAGGTCGCGCTCAAGTCCAACACGCTCGTGCAGGCATCGTCGAGCCAGGACCCGTGGGCGATGGCGCAGCAGGCCGTCAACGTCGGCTACGGGATCATGAACGGCCAGAAGCCGGCCAATCCGATGATCCTGATCGAGCCGACGCTCATCACGCGCGACAACGTGAAGACCTACAAGGGCTGGAGCGCGCCGCGCTGATCGCGCCGCCGTCCGCCCGCGCAACCGGGCAGTGCCGGGCCGGGTCGCCATGCGCGGCGGCCCGCGCTGCCCGCCCTTTCGGATCAACCGCCGTACGGCCGTGCGCGACGCCACGGCACAAGGTTTCGACATGACGACCACGTTCCCCCGCCTGATCGTATTCGGCGAAGCGCTGACCGATTTCATCCGCGACGACGCGCAGCACTGGCACAGCGTCGCCGGCGGCTCATGCTGGAACGTCGCACGCGTCGGCGCGCGACTCGGCGTGCCGACGGCCTTCGCCGGCACGGTCAGCCGCGACACCTTCGGCGACGAGCTGATGCGCAAGAGCGCCGACGCCGGACTCGACATGCGCTTCATCCGGCAGGTCGACCGCGCACCGCTGCTCGCGATGGTCGTGTCGAAGCAGCCGCCCCACTATTTCTTCATCGGCGAGAACAGCGCCGATCTCGCATTCGATCCGGCGGACCTGCCCGCCGGCGCCTTCGACGCGGCCGAGATCGTGCACGTCGGCTCGCTCGGCGTCGTGCGCGAACCGCTCGCGTCGCGCCTGATCGAGGTCGCACAGGCCGCGCGTGCGGCCGGCAAGCGGATCTCGTTCGACCCGAACTTCCGCGCACCGATGGCCGCGCCGTCGTATCGCGACACGCTGCGCCGGCTGTCCGCGCTCGCGGACTGGATCAAGGTTTCCGACGAGGATCTGCGCGGGCTGTTTCCCGAACTCGACGAAGCCGCCGCGCTCGCGCAACTGCGCGCATGGTCGCCCGACGCGACACTGCTCGTCACGCGCGGCGCATCGGGCATGCAGCTCCTGCATCGCGACACCGTGCTGTTCCAGCCCGCATTCCCGGCCGAAGTCGCCGATACGGTCGGCTGCGGCGATGCGAGCATCGGCGGCTGGCTCGCGAGCCAGCTTGCGCGCCCCGATGCAACGGCCGCCGACCATCTGCGCTACGCGGCCGCATGCGCGGCGGTCGCCTGTGCGCACGCAGGCGCCTATGCGCCGACGGCCGGGGAAGTGGCCGACATGATCGGTCGCACGACGGACGTCGCGCTTTCGCGATAGACGGCACCGACACGGCCGACGGTCATGCGGCAGTCGCGCCGTCGCCGCCGTCCGGCGGCATGCCGGCCTGCAACAGCTGCAGGCTTTCGTCGACGCTCAGCTCCGACATCGCGTCGCCGTGAAGCGTATCGTCCGCCGCGCGGCGCAATGCATGCAGCGCATGCACCTTGAGCCGCACGATCGCGAGCCGCAACCCGCGCGCCGCGCATTCGGCCGCAAAGGTGCGCAGCGATTCGATCGTCGTACCGTCGACGTCCGGCGTCTCCTCGAGGCTCAGCATCACGGTATGCGTATCCGGCGTGGCCTTCATCAGCGCACGCACGCGATTGAGCATCCGGTCCGCGTTCGCGAAGAACAGTTGCGCCTCGGGCCGCACGATCAGCACGCCCGGCACCGGTTTCGCATCGGCGTGGCTCGCGACATCGACGAAATCGTGGCTGTCGCGTAGCCGGCCGAGCACGCTCACGTTCGGCTCGGACAGCTTGCGCAGCGTCAGCAGCAGGCTCACGCCGATGGCCGCGAGCAGGCCGTGCAGCACGCCGAGCACGAGCACCGCGAGCAACGCGGCGATCACGACGAGCCGGTCGCGATGCCACGCCCAATACGGCCGGAAGACGGACGGATGCAGCGAGTGGCTGACCGCGAAGATCACGATCGCCGCGAGCACGGGCTCCGGCGTGCGGGCAAGCTGCGGCAGCAGCAGCCAGACGATCAGCGCGACCACGCCGGCCGCCCACAGGCCGGCAAAGCGCGACTGCGCGCCAGCCGCCTCGTTCGCCGACGTCGCCGAATAACCGGCGCCGACCGGCATGCCGTGCAGCAGGCCCGACACGAGATTCGCGCAGCCGAGCGCGACGAGATCGCGGTTCGGCGACACGGTATCGCCATGCTTGAGCGCGAAATTGCGGATCGATCCGTACGACTCCGCGTACAGGATCAGCATCAGCGCGAACGCGAGTTCGACCGTCTGCATCCACGCGTTGCGGTCGAGACGCGGCAAGCCGAATTCGAGGTGCCGGAAGTCGATCTGGCCGACGATCGCGATGCCGTACCGTTGCCAGTCGATCGCGTAACCTGCCGCGATCGACAGCACGATCACGACGAGCGTCGCGGGCACGCGCGCGCCGCGCCCGAGCACGAACAGCAGCGCCAGCGCGGTCGCGCCGAGCACCATGCTCGCGAGGTTCGCGTGCGGCGCGCCGGCGATCAGGTCGAGCGCGACGTGCGGCGCATCGCTGTGCTGCACGGAGATCGCGAGGATCTTCGGCAACTGCTTGATAACGATCGTCAGCGCGAGGCCGAACGTGAAGCCGCGCAGCACGGGCCGCGCGACGAAATCCGACATGCCGCCGAGCCGCGCGGCGCCCGCGAGGATGAACAGCACGCCCGTCATCGCGACGAGCGCCGCCGCGAGCGCGAGTTGCGCGGCCAGCGCCATGCCCGATTCGGCGAGCACGGTTGCCGCGAGCACCGCGGCCGACGACGACGTCGACGACACGATCGCAAAGCGGCTGCTGCCCGTGAGCGCATAGACGACGAGCCCCGACAACAGCGCGATCAGGCCGGCCTGCGGCGGCAGGTTGGCCAGCCCCGCATACGCGACTGCTTCGGGAATCAGCAGCCCCGCGATCGACAGGCCGGCCAGCGCATCGAGGCCGATGCGCCGCCTGGGCGGCGGCGAAGCCGTATCGAGCGCGGCGAAATGGTCCGCATGCTGCGGGCCGGCATCGGGGCGGATCGGGGTGGTCGTCATGAGTCGGTCGGCGCCGTGCGCCGGTCAGGGTTTGACGGCGATGACGCCCGACCAGCCGGGCAGGTAGCGCGCATCCTGCTCGTGCGCGCGATGCAGCGCGATATCGAGCGCCTTCGAAAAATTCTTGCGGATCTGGTCGAGCGACACGTGCTGGCGCAGGTAATCGGCCCACAGGAATTCGCTGAACGGCGTCGCGTCCTTCGCATAACCGCCCGCCGTGCGCAGTTCGCCCGCGAGGCTGCGGTACGGATCGTCCTCGAGCCCCGTCAACGCCTTCGGCAGATGCGCATAGTCGCGCCGCGATCCGTCCGCGCCGAACGGATGCACCCACTGATTGTGCTCCATCATCCGCCAGAAGATCGTGTCGTCGAGCCACGACAGATCCTTCAGCAGCATCGCGTTCACGCGCGACTCGCCCTCCTCGATCAGCGCGAGGCCGAGATGGTGGTGATCGGTGATGTAGTGCAGCCCGTCCGGGCCGAGGACGGCCGGGAACCAGTGCGATTCGATCGCCGCCTTGCGCGCACGCTTGTCGAGCCCCTTCCAGTGCTTGCGCTTCGCCTTGACCTCGCGATACCCGACCGTCATCTGCGTCGGACGCAGCGCGTCGAGCCGGACGGGAATGAGATGAACGTCGTTGCCGAGTGCCATGGTCGTACCCCATGTTGCGAAATTCCGGCAACGATACTCCGGATCGCATGGGCCGTTAATCCGTCATGACCTCGATACGCCTCCGATTGACAATCCCTGACAACCGTCCGCGCCTGCGCGCGACACGGCGCTACGCGCGCAGGTCGTTGCGTTCGAGACGATGACGAATGTAAGGAATGCCGTCGTGCACGACGCTCACACGCTGCATCCCGAGCTTGCGCGCGACGTTCAGCGAGCCGCCGTTGGCTTCCGCGATATCGGCGATCACGCGCGGCAGGCGCACGGTGTCGAACGCGTGACGCACGAGGGCTTGCGCAGCCTCGCTCGCGATGCCACGCCCCCAGGCCGCACGCACGAGCCGCCAGCCGATCTCCACGTCGCGCGCGCCGTCCGCGTAGTCGGGAATCAGCAGGACCCAGCCGATGAACGCGTCGGGCGCGGCCTTCTCGAAGATCGACCAGTAGCCGAGGCCCGGCGGATAGTCGCGCGTGATCCGGTGCGTGACGAAGCGGCGATGCGCGTCGGGGTCGTGCCACGGGCCCGCGATGTGCCGCGTGACTTCCGGATCGCGATCCATCTCGACGCACGCCTCGAGGTCGGCCAGCACGCGCGGACGCAGCCACAGCCTGTCGGTTTCGAGCACGGGCAATTCGGCGGCGGAACGTTGATTCATCCGGACTCCTGATTCGGTGACGATGCGCATCGAGCGCATTACAGAATTGATACAAAAAGCCTTCCGGAATGATACAGACGCCTGTCGCTTGGCTCGCGCCGCCTCGTTGCCATTTCCGAAACAGTTCATTTCGTAGGGATTATTCCCGATTCGGGCTTATCGCGCCCCACATCGCGCGGCGCGGAGGCCTACACTCGATCAGTGCCTCCCGCGCCGCGCGCATGCCGGGCCGGCATCCGCATGCATATCGCGAGCGCGCAAGCCAACGAGGAGACCCCGGACATGAGCTGGACCCGCGAACAACGCAACGTCACGATCGCCGCCTACCTGGGCTGGACGCTCGATGCGTTCGATTTTTTCCTGATGGTTTTCGTGCTGAAGGACATCGCCGCGGAATTCGCGTCGACGATCCCCGCCGTCGCGTTCGCGCTCACGCTGACGCTTGCGATGCGCCCGCTCGGCGCGCTGATCTTCGGCCGGCTCGCCGACCGCTTCGGCCGCCGCCCGACGCTGATGGTCAACATCGCGTGCTATTCGCTGCTCGAGCTCGCGTCCGGTTTCGCGCCGAGCCTCACCGCGCTGCTCGTGCTGCGTGCGCTGTTCGGCATCGCGATGGGCGGCGAATGGGGTGTCGGCTCCGCGCTGACGATGGAGACCGTGCCGACCCATGCGCGAGGCTTCGTATCGGGGCTGTTGCAGGCCGGCTATCCGAGCGGCTACCTGCTCGCGTCCGTCGTGTTCGGCCTGTTCTACCAGTACATCGGCTGGCGCGGCATGTTCATGATCGGGGTGCTGCCCGCGCTGCTCGTGCTGTATGTCCGGGCGCACGTGCCGGAATCGCCCGCATGGAAACAGATGGAGAAGCGCCCGCGCCCGAGCCTCGGCGCCACGCTGAAGCAGAACTGGAAGCTCACGGTCTACGCGATCGTGCTGATGACCGCGTTCAACTTCTTCTCGCACGGCACGCAGGATCTCTACCCGACCTTCCTGCGCGAACAGCATCACTTCGATCCGCATACCGTGTCGTGGATCACGATCGTGCTGAACCTCGGCGCGATCGTCGGCGGCCTGTCGTTCGGCACGATCTCGGAGCGGATCGGCCGGCGCCGCGCGATCTTCATCGCCGCACTGATCGCGCTGCCCGTGCTGCCGCTGTGGGCATTCTCGAGCGGGCCGGTTGCCCTCGCCGCCGGTGCGTTCCTGATGCAGATCTCGGTCCAGGGCGCGTGGGGCGTGATCCCGGTTCACCTGAACGAGATCTCGCCCGACGAAATCCGGGCAACCTTTCCCGGTGTCGTCTATCAGCTCGGCAACCTGCTCGCGTCCGGCAACGCGACGATGCAGGCGTCGCTCGCCGTTTCGCACGGCAACAACTACAGCCTCGCGCTTGCGCTCGTGGCCGGCACCGTCGCGGTCGTGATCGCCGTGCTGATCCTGTTCAGCCGCGAACGGCGCGGCATCGACATGACGCAATCAGTCAATACGCGTAGCACCGTCGGCTGAATCCGCACGTTTGCGCATCGCACCATCGCGCGCGCCCCGCCAGGCCGGGGCCGCGCGTCGTACTTTCCGCATTCGCACATCGAACTAGAGGAATTTGTCCAGATTCCCCGCTTGCCCGCCGTGCCCGCGTTTTTTTATCTTAATAAAAACGACTGTTTGAATCAGATAATCAAATCACCTGTTCGCGGCCGGGAAACCGGCATGGGAGGCGGAACATGGCAGTAAGTCAGGAGGGGCGGCCATCCGCGGGACGGCCGTCCGGGGCACGGTCATCCGGCACGCGGCAGACCGGCGGGACGAAGGCGCGCATCCTCGATGCGGCCGAGGACCTGTTCATCGAGCATGGCTTCGAGGCGATGTCGATGCGGCAGATCACGTCGCGCGCGGCGGTCAATCTCGCCGCGGTCAACTACCACTTCGGCAGCAAGGAGGCGCTGATCCACGCGATGCTGTCGCGCCGGCTCGACCAGCTCAACCAGGAACGCCTCGGTATCCTCGACCGCTTCGATGCGCAGCTCGGCACGCACATCACCTGCGAGCACGTGCTCGGCGCGATGTTCATCCCCGCGCTGAAGGCGTCGCGCGACCCGGAACGCGGCGGGCCCGGGTTCCTCCGGCTGATCGGGCGCGCCTATACCGATCCGTCGCCGTTCGTACGCAACTTCCTGACCGCCCACTACGCGAGCGTCGCGGGCCGCTTCTTCGACGCATTCCAGCGCGCGCTGCCGCACCTGCCGCGCACCGAGCTCGGCTGGCGGCTGCATTTCGCGATCGGCGCGTTGTCCGGCGCGCTCGCCGGCGCCGAAACGGAGAGCCTGATCGACGAATTCTCGCAAGGTCGCACGATGAACGACGTACAGATGATCGCGCGGCTGTCGTCGCTGATCGTCGCCGCGCTGAAGGCGCCGATGCCCGACAGCGCGCAGTTGTCGATCTTCGCCGCGGTACTCGACGACGCGGGCGCGAGCGAAGCGTTCGGGCTGCCGCAATCGGGCGCGACGAGCGCCGGCACGACGACGCTGCATTCCGCGAACTGAGCGCGCGAGGCCACGCGCGGCTTCCTGTTCACGATTTGATTGATACGCGCGGTCAGGCGGGGCGTCGAGGCGCCCGCGCCGATCAACCGCGAAGCACGGGGCATGGGCAGGCGCCGAAGCGCCCGCCCTCGCCGAAAGCAAAGACCGGAGACACGTCATGTCATCTTCCGCAGCAACCACAGCGGCCCAGATCCCGCCGAACACCGACGGCATCTGGTACGCGTCATATCCGCCCGGCGTCCCGCACGACATCGACGTCACGCAATACACGTCGCTCGTGCAGTTCTTCGACGAATGCACGACCCGCTTCGCCGACCGCGTCGCATACGTGAGCGCCGGCGCGTCGATGACCTACCGCACGCTCGCGCGGAAGGTCGACGCATTCGCGTCGTACCTGCAAAGCCTCGGCGTGAAGCCGGGCGATCGCGTCGCGATCATGCTGCCGAATACGTTCCAGTACCCGGTCGCGCTGTTCGGCACGCTGAAGGCCGGTGCGATCGTCGTCAACGTCAATCCGCTCTACACCGTGCGCGAACTCGCGCACCAGCTGAAGGACAGCGGCGCGCAGACGATCGTCGTATTCGAGAACTTCGCACGCACGCTGCAGGACGCGCTGCCTGAAACGCAGGTGAAGCACATCATCGTCACAGCACTCGGCGACCTGCTCGCCGACGGTTTCAATGCGAAAGGACGCCTGATCAATTTCGTGCTGAAGCACGTGAAGAAGCTCGTGCCGGCCTACCACCTGCCGCAGGCCATCCGGCTGCGCTCCGCCCTCGCGCTCGGCGCGCACGGCAAGCCGCAGCCCGTGCAGACGACGCGCGACGACCTCGCGTTCCTGCAATACACGGGCGGCACGACCGGGGTCGCGAAAGGCGCGATGCTCACGCACGGCAACCTGATCGCGAACCTGCTGCAGGCGAAGGCGTGGATCGCCGACCAGGTGTCGGGCGACGTCGAGACCGTGCTCACGCCGCTGCCGCTGTATCACATCTATTCGCTGACGGTGAACGCGTTCATCTTCATGGGACTGGGCGGACGCAACATCCTGATCGCGAACCCGCGCGACATGAAGATGGTGATGAAGATCATCCGCAACGAAACGTTCACGGGGATCACCGGCATCAACACGCTGTACAACGCGTTCCTCGACAACGAGGAATTCCGCAAGCGCGACTTCTCGAAGCTCAAGCTTGCGATGGCCGGCGGGATGGCGATGCAACGCGCGGTCGCGGAGCGCTTCCAGCAGGTGACGGGCCGGCCGGTCGTCGAGGGCTACGGGCTCACCGAGTGCTCGCCGATCGTCACGATGAACCCCGTGGACCTGAACGACATGGCCGCGTTCAGCGGCTCGATCGGGCTGCCCGCGCCATCCACCTCCGTGCGCTTTCGCCGCGAGGACGGCACCTGGGCGCCCGTCGGCGAGCCGGGCGAACTGTGCGTGCACGGCCCGCAGGTGATGCGCGGCTACTGGCAGCGCCCCGACGAGACCGCCAAGGTGCTCGACGCCGACGGCTGGCTCGGCACCGGCGACATCGGCGTGATGGACGAACGCGGCTTCATCCGCCTGATCGACCGCAAGAAGGACATGATCCTCGTGTCGGGTTTCAACGTGTATCCGAACGAGATCGAGGAAGTGCTCGTGATGCATCCGGGCATCAGCGAGGCGGCGGCGATCGGCATTCCGGACGAAGTCCAGGGCGAAAGGATCAAGGTGTTCGTCGTGCGCCGCGACCCGTCGCTGACGGTCGACGACGTGCTCGCGCACTGCCGCAAGAACCTGACCGGCTACAAGATGCCGAAATTCGTCGAGTTCCGCGACGCGCTGCCGCAGACGAACGTCGGCAAGATCCTGCGCCGCGCGCTGCGCGACGAGGAGCTCGCCAAAATCAAGGCCGCGAAGCAAGGCTGAACGATCCATCGCTCCGGGAGGCACTGTCGATGAACGAAGGAATGAAGCGCCGCGCACGACATGCCGCCGCCGCGGCTGTCGCCTGCCTGCTGTCGCTCGCGCACGCGGGCCTGCATGCGCAGGAAACGGCCGATGCCGCGAGTGCGGCGCAGGAGGCCGCATTGCCGGCGGACCTGGCGAAAGTCGCGCGCGAGCCGCTCGCGCAACAGGCACGCTGGCTGCGCACGGCCGCGCAGCGCGGCACGCTCGCGCAGCTCGACGACGCGACGCTCACCGCGCTCTTCAAGGCGCTCGATCCGCTTGCCGTGCCGCTCTATATCCGTAACGGTCCGAACGGCTATCCGTCGTACCAGTTCACGATGGTGCGCCAGGAGCGCATCAGCGGAAAATGGTCCGACACGCCCGACCGCATGCTGGTGAAGACCACCCGCGAGCCGCTGCGCGTCTATGCGAAATGGCTGCCGGGCGGCGCGCACGCGGGACAGGAAACCATCTACGACACGACGCAGCGCAAGGACGAGATGTATGGCCACCTGGGCGGCCTGCTCGGCAAGATTCCGCTGTGGACGTCGCTCGACGGCGCGCTGGCGCGTGCCCAGTCGAATCACCAGGTGAAGGATCTCGGCACCGAGTTCATCACGAACCTGTACCTGACCGAAGGGAAGAAGTACCTGGAAGCCGGCGTGCAGCGACCGACCCAGATCGAGGCAAAATCGATCGGCGGCGTGCGCGTGGTCGCGCTCACCTACGAGACGCCGACCGGCCGGCCGCAGTTCTATGCGAAAAAGGAAGTCCTCGGGCTCGACCTGCACGCGCCCTATTTCCGGACCGTCGAGTCCTATGACAACGACGGCAGGATCTTCGAGCGGATCGTCATCGAGAAAATCGCGCCGGCCACGCTCGACGACACCGCATTTGACCCGAAAAACCCCGACTACGCATTCTGATTCGCGCCGGCGCGGCTGAAGTCGGGATCAATCGTCGTCGTCGCCGTGGTGCTTGCGCCAATGCTTGTCATAGTGCTTGCGCCACTTCCGGTAGCGGTCGTCGTCGTCATCGCCGTAGTAGCCGTATCCGTAGCCCGGATAGGCGACGACGGCCGGCTGCGGCGCCACATAGACCGGTGCCGGCTCGACATAGACCGGCGCGACCGGCACGCCGATGCCGACCGACAGGTCGACATGCGCCATTGCACTGCCGGAGGCCAGCAACGCCACACCCCCGACCCACCCCGCCCATTGCCTCGTGTTCATGTTCTGCACCCCTGGTACGCCGGCCTGCCCGGCTCGCGCGGCCAATGTAAGCGCACCGCACGCGACGAGGTGATACGGCGCTGCGAGAGTCGTAACGCGACGTAACGAAACGGCTTCGGCCATTCGGCCGAATCGCGAAAATGCGCTGGAACGTCTATAGTGGGTTACGGTTCGACACAATCACGACTGCGCGCTTCCCTATTGAACAGGGTAGAATCCCGCCAAACACCTTGTGGACGAACACGCCACACACACGCACAACATATTCTCTGACGCAGGCTCCTGCCGCACCTCAATGGCCAATCCCGCAGAATCCCATCCGCAAAACGACTTCATCAATTCGGCGCGCAAGGAACGTAAGCGCGTTGAAATCTATCTCGTCAACGGCATTCGTCTGACGGGGTGTATCGAGTCGTTCGACCAGTACCTGGTGATGCTGCGCACCCCCGTGGGTCTGCAAGGCATCTACAAGCGCGCGATTTCCACCATCCAGCTCGACACGGGCGGCTCGCGCCCGGGCGGCGGCGGCCCCCGCGGGCCGCGCACCGGCGGCCGCCCCGGCGGTCGTGAAGGCGGCGGTCACAGCCCGTACGGCTCGCACGGCGGCCCGCGCGAATCGCGTGGCGACGGCGGCGGCTACGGCTCCCGCGAACCGCGTGAAGGTTATGGCTCGCGTGAGCCGCGCGAAGGCTACGGCGCCCCGCGCGAACCCCGTGAACCGCGCGAGAGCTATGGCGCGCCGCGCGACAGCGGCGATGCCTCCGGCAACACGTCGTCGCCGGATACACGCGGCGGCAACGGTCCGGTGATCGTCACACGCCGCCGGCGGATCGTGCCGGACGGCCAGTAAAACAAAAGGGCAAGCCAACCGGCTTGCCCTTTTCGCTTGTGCAGCCGGCGCGGCATGTCGCCGCACCGCCGCCGGGTTCAGCGTGCCGACGTCGGCAGGCCCGCGTCGGCCTCACGCTGCAACGAGCGCACCTGCTGCTGCAACGCGCGCAATTGCGACTGGAGTTCGGCTTGTTGCGCCTGCAATGCCGCCGTCTCGCTGCGAACGCTCTTCTGGCGATCCGCGACCGCCGCCTGCTGCTGGCGTGCGATCGAGATGTCGGCCTGCAGGCGTCGTGCGCGATCCTGCGTGACCTCGAGCTGCTTGTCCAATTGCGCCTTCTGCGATTCCAGCTTCGCCGCCCGCAGTTCGTTGACGGCCAACCGCTCCGCCTGGCGCGAGAAATCGCGATAGATCGCTTCCGCGCGCGTTTCGTCGTACGTCTTGATCACGCGCCAGAACGCCTTCTGCTGGAACAGCGCGACGAAGTACGCACCGTCCTTCACATTGAACAGCAGGCTCGCGCCGTAGCTGCCGTTGTAGCTCGTGCGCATTTCCGTCAGCGAGTGCGCCTGGATCTGGCGCTGCAGATCGTCGACCGTGCTCGGCCCCGTCGTCTCGCCCGCTTGCGGCTGCAGCGACGTCTGGGCCTGCGAATCGATCGCCGGAATCGCTGCTACCGGCGCCGACGCCTGCTGTACCGCCGGCGAATCGCTGCCGGCCAGCCCCTGCGCGAAAGCGCCCTGCATGCCTCCTACCAGGGCGAGCAACACGCTCACCCGCCCCAACCCCGTCATATGGCTCATGAAGTTTTATTCCCGCCCGAGTCGTTGTGATTCAGCGCGATTTTATCGCATTAATTACTCGCTTTCGCGTGTCTCGGGTTCTTCGTCGAAGATCTGATATTTGCGCATTTTTTCCCACAGTACCTTGCGGCTGATGCCGAGTTGCTGCGCCGTATCCTGACGGCGCCAACCGTTTGCGTCGAGCGCGGCAATGACGCGGTTGCGCTCGTTCATGTCCCACTTGCTGCGATCGACGAACACCTCGGCCGCGCTCTCCACCGGCACCGGCTGGGCCGAACTGCGCGCATGCGCGATCAGCCGCTGCAGCCGCGCGGCATCCCACCCGCCCGTCTGCCGCACCGTCACGCCGACGCGCTCGGCGAGGTTGCGCAATTCGCGCACGTTGCCGGGGAAGTAACTGTCCGCGACCGAATCCGTCAGCCAGTACGGCAGGTCCGACAGCTCCGCGAGCCGCTCCTCGCCGACGACCTGGGCGACGAACGACTTGAACAGCGCGATCTTGTCGACGGCGCCGCGCTCTTCCAGCGACGGAATGCTCAGCTCGATCACCGCGAGCCGGTAGTAGAGATCGGCGCGGAACAGCCCTTCCTTCACGAGCTGCGGCAACTTCTTGTTACTCGCCGCGACCAGCCGGAAATCGACCTTGATCGGCGCAGTCGCCCCCACTCGCAGCACCGCGCCATCCTCGAGCACGCGCAGCAGCTTGACCTGCTGGTACAGCGGCAGATCGCCGACTTCGTCGAGAAACAGCGTGCCGCCGGCCGCCTGCTCGAAATAGCCTTTATGCGCAACAACCGCGCCCGTGAACGATCCTTTCGCATGACCGAAGAACAGCGATTCGAACAGGCCGTCGGGAATCGCGCCACAGTTCACCGGCACGAATTCGCCGTGCCGGTAACGCGAATGCTTTTCGTGCAGCAGTTGCGCGATGCGTTCCTTGCCGACGCCAGTTTCGCCGTGCAGCAGCACGTTGGTGTCGCAATCGGCGAAGGTATCGACTTCATGCAGCAGCGCCTGCATCGATTCGGAGTGCGCGACGAGTTCGGACGGCTGCGACGTTTCGGCCGAGTGCGCACGCAGCTGCGTGACGAGCTTGCCGATCATCCCGCGCAGCTCGGCGCACGTGAAGTCGAGCGGCAGGATGTGCGAATAATCGGGCGGATATTGCGACGCGTCGTGGTCGCGCGCCGCGCCGACCCA
This sequence comes from Burkholderia sp. YHN3-13, assembly GCF_055810675.1. Taxonomy (NCBI): domain Bacteria; kingdom Pseudomonadati; phylum Pseudomonadota; class Betaproteobacteria; order Burkholderiales; family Burkholderiaceae; genus Burkholderia; species Burkholderia sp. YHN3-13. The sequence continues at coordinate 225,509 of NZ_JBVVNQ010000008.1, forward strand.
GACCACCGGCATGCCGATGTTGGCCTGCCAGTCGCGCAGGAACGCGGCGCCGCCTTCGATCATCGTCACGCTGATGATCGCGAGCGACGGCCGCAATGCGGCGCGCTCGGGCGAGATCTCCGCGTTGTCGGCGCGGATCACTTCGACGTCGAAGCTCGCCATGCACCGGGCGACGCGGTCGACAATGTCCGCCTTGCCTTCCCAGACGTACAGGTCGAGCTCTTCGATTGCGGGCGTATTTCTCATCTGATCTGCTTCTTCAGTAAACCGTTTGGGCGACCCCGCAACTGAGCGAGATCTGATGGACCGTCGCCGCGCCGACCTGGACGCCAAGCAGATTCAGCAGCGGAACGAGGACTGCGTCAAGACTCGATAGGAGCGGGCCGAGCAGGCCGGTCAAAAAGGTGAGCAACGTGGAAACGAAGTTCCCAGGGACCGTCAGGATATTCGCACCGAACAAGCCGAGGTTGACCGTGATCTTCGCGGCCGCGAGCTGCGTCAAGGCCGAACTGAGCGCCGAACCCAGCGCATTCGAATTCACCGTCCAGTAGTCCGCATCGATCCCGGGCACGCCATTGAAGGTATGCGATTGGGCAGCGCCTTGCACCTGAACCGATACGTTGGACAGCGTCGCCGTCAACTGCGCAAGTCCGAGCACGTTCGCATTGATGATCTGCCCGGGCGACGTACAACTGTAAGCCGACGACAGGCTAATCTTGCCGGACGAATCGAGCGGCGGCTGGCCAATGCACAGATTGGCTACGCCCGGTTGAGCAGTAATGACGACCGTGCTCGCCGCCTGCGTAGACGCACATTGCGTCGAATTCAACGTTGCGGTGCCGGTACCGACTTGCAGATAAATCGGCAGGTTCACATCGACATTCACGTTCAGCAAATTCAGCAACGCGCCGACCAGTGGCAATTGCGTCGTGCCAAGATCGACATTGAGATATACACCCACCGCAGCGGTCGACGCCTTCGTGCGCCACGTTCCCGTCGATGGATCGATCCCGCCTTCGCCGATGCCGATCGATGGAGGGCTGATGATCTGCACCTGCAGTTGCGTCCCCGTCAGCCCGCCGAGATTCAGCGACGGCACATTGACCGTGACCGCCGGCTTGCCCGTTGCTGCGATTTCCGCACTGACGAGCAGCAGATCGAGCAGGTCCACCTGCGCATTGAGTGCCGCCTGCGTATCCGCGAGCGCGACGTTCAGCAATCCGCCCGCTCCGCCGAGGCCAATCGACGTCCCCGGAATGTTGGCGTTCAGGATCGCCTGCAGCGTGGCGAGGCTCGCCTGCAGGCTTGCGTTCGCGACGGTCGTTTGCGTGGCCGCGTTCACCATCAGTTGGACCAGTTGCGGCAACGTGAGCTTGAGCGCAAGCAATTGATCGACCGTGCCGACGCCAGCCGCCACGACGAGATCGCCGATCGTCACGTTCGTACATGCGAGCGATTGATACGACCCGATGTTGAGGTTCAGGCCGGCGCCGAGCAGCCCGCCGATCAGTCCGTTGACGAGCCCTGGATTGCCGGACACCGGGGCAGATCCGCCGGCGCAGCCGACACCACCGAGCGCGGCAAGGGTTGCGCCGACCGAGAAGGTATCGATGTTCGTCGACCGCGCGGTCGATACAGCGGATACGGGCTGCGGCGGTCCAACGAAGAAGAACGGCACCTGACGCGTGACGATCACCTTGGCCGCGTTCAACTGCGTGGTCCCTGGGGTCGCGGAAGCGTAGTAGCTGGGTTTCGGGTTGACCGCCGTGTCCCAGCGGCCACATTCGACACTGATCGTATCGCCGTTCGATGCATTGAGCCCGTTCGACTGCGCATTGCTGGTCGCGGTGGCCGTCGGCTGCGAACACGCGTCATCCATCCGCTGCACGGCCGCGAGCGCGGCCATGTCGGCAATCCGCTGCACGTCCCGACGCTGATAAAAGAGATTACCGACGCCAATGGCGCCGAGCGTCGTGATGGCGATCAGCGTCGCGATGATCGCCATCACCGAGAACGCGCCGCGCTGACGTGCCGCGCGGCGGATAGCGCCGCCATCGTGCCGGGTATTCACCGTTTTGCTCCGTCAACGCGCGAGGTCGCCACCGGACAGTCCACCGCTGCCACCGCTATTGCCGCCGCCCGACGCCGACATCGTGCCGAACCACTGCGGAATCGTCGTCTTGAACGAGTCGATATAGCGCTGATAGGCATACGTCCCAGCCGCGCCGTCGATCGGTTGCGGCGTGACGGCCGCGCGATTCGAACGCTGCAGGTCGAGCAGAGCGTTCGTAGCATGACCGATTTCGGACGCCGGCGTGTCGCCTTGTGCATGCGCGATGCCCGCGCCAAGCGTGCACGCGAACGCGATGCACACTGCTTGCACGCGGATTGAGGAAAGGTGAAACATGATGGCCTCCGTGAATATCGTCGTTATCGCGCGAAACGCTGCAGCAGCGGCACCGCAAGATCGAAGTTGTCGCTGCTCGCAACCGACGGCACGGGCACATTGCCTGGCACGTGTGCGACTGCGCGTTGTTTCGCGCGCATCGCGGCCTCGACCTTCATCTCGTCGTCGCGAATCTGGCCGCGCACCGCGGGCGAAAGCTTCTGCTGATCCATCAGCCGCCGCGCGTCCTTCGCATGACCGCTCGCGAGCAGATAAAGCACAAAGTTGCTGAGGATTTTCGGGTTCTTCTGCTCGAGTTCGGCTGCCTTCAGCAGCGGCACGCGTGCGCCTGCCAGGTCGCCTTCGCGCATTTTCGAATATGCGAGGTCGGACAGCGTCGCCGCATCGGTCGGCGCAAGCACCGTCGCCTGTTCGAGTTGCTGCGCGGCAAGCGCAAAATCGCCACGGGCGCCGGCGGTCAGACCCAGCCCGCGGTAGCCGCGCGCGGCGAGCGGTGACGTCAGCAACTTCGTATAGGCGGCCACGCCGGCGTCGTACTGACCGGTCGCGCGCAATGCGTCGGCACGCAGCAGGATCGTGTCCGGCGATGCACCATATTGCTTCTCGTACTGATCGATGTGGGCCAGTGACGCAAAATACAATCCCTGCCCCTGCATCCGCTCGATCAAGCCCAGGTACATGCCTGGCGTATCGGGTGGTGCACTCTTGTCGGCAGCCGCCTGCATCAGCGCGCCGCGCTCGGCCTGCGCACCGATCCCGTATCCGGACTCCTTGAACAACGAGCACCCGCCGGCGAGCAACCCGACCGCCGTCGCCCCTGCGATCGTGCGGATCCAACCAAATCGATTCATCTTGTGTCGCTCCTTCCCCTCATGCCGCGTCAGTGCTGAAACGCGGCAAGCGCGGACAGCACGGTCATGATCCCGGGCCCCGCGGTAACGATCAACAGCGCCGGCAACAGTGTGACAATCATGACGCCAGTCATCTTCACCGTCAGGCGGCCGATCTGCTCCCGCAGCGTCGCACGACGCCCTTCGCGCAGTCGGTCGCCAAACTGCTTCAGCGGCTCCTGCACCGCGCCGCCGTGCTTGTCCACCTGGATCAGCAATCGCACGATCGCACGCAGATCCTCGTTGTCGAAGCTGTTCGTGAGACGTTGCAGCGATTGTTCGCGCGTGCGTCCGGCCGCGAACTGCCGTTGCGCAACGCCGAGCTCCCACGACAATACGGGCAGCATGGTCTGAAAATCGTGCGTGACAACCTGAATGCTCTGGTCGAGCGACAGACCGACACCCTGTAGCAGCCTCAGCATGTCGACAAGCAGCGGCAATTCAGCCGCAATGCTCTGTCGGCGTGCAGTGGCACGCCGACGCACGTAAATTTTCGGCAACATGTAGCCGGTCACGAGCGCGAAGGAGATCCAGAGCGGCCAGCGCGCCTCATGTCCGCGGCTGACCAGTACCAACATGGCGAGCGCCGGCAGCAGGATGGCGCCAACGATGCGCGCACTGACAAACAGCGCTCTCGCACGAACGTCGACAAAACCGCACTGATCCAGCAATTGGCGATCCTCGTCGGCGATCAGATATCGGCTGAAGCCGGTTTCGAGCCACCGCATCCCGACGTCTTCGAAGCGTTCGCGCAGCCCCGCGAAACGCCCGCGCGCTGCAGCAGGTGCTGCCGCATCGCGCGCAGGCTCGGCGGAACCGGCTCGCGCTGCGGCCGCTTCGATTGCCGCAGTCCGTCGGTCAAGCGCATTCACCAGCGCACGCTCGGCACGCTGCACGAGTACGACGCGAACGATCGCGAGCGCGGCAAGCAGCAACACGCCGACCGATCCGAGCACCAGCGCCAGTGCGCCTAAACGGTTTGCATCCATCGATTCACCTCAGCCGCGCAAGCCGATACAGCCAGAAACCACCTATCGCCTGCAGCGCAAACGCCAGATAAATCAGTTGGCGCCCGGAGTCGTCATTCCACATCGCCGTGAAGTAGCGCGGGCTCGTGGAGATGACGAAGCTACCGACTGCGATCGGCAACAGCGCCAGCACCCATGCAGACAGCCTGGTCTCGGCCGACATCGCGGACAGCTCGCGTTCGGCCTGCTCGAGATCGCGCATGAACGTCGACATCCGATCGAGCATCACGTCTGCCCGGCCGCCATAGCGAACCGACAGACGCAGCACAGCACCGACCAGTTCGAATTCGCGAATCCGGTACGTGTGTGCAATGTGCAGCATCGCACGATCGATCTCGACGCCAGAGCGCAGCATCTGCGACACGTCGTCGAGGCAACGGCGCAACGGCATCTCGGCCGTCTGAAGCGCTGACTGGAAAGCCGCCGGTACGCTGTTCCCGAGAGTCACGAGCCGAACGATCCCGTCGAGGAACGACGGCAACTGGCGGACGATCTTCAGGCGGCGCCGGCTGATACGCGATGTAATCCACAGGACGACAAGCACCCCTCCCGCAATAAGCGCAGCTGCGGCCGCGAGCATCCCGCCGGCCATGCCGGCCCACAGCGCGAGCAGCGCAATGATCGCGAGCCCCAGCACAAGGCCGGCGCGCACTTCATCGAGGCCTGCGCGGTCGGACAGCACGGTCCACGCGTCGAACACCAACGAGCGCCAGCGCGCCAAACCCTGTTCCGACGCCTGCGCGTTCACCATACCGGCCGCCGCGGTACGCATGGTGCGTGCGTCGCCGGCCGGCAGTTCGGTGCGTGCGCCCTGGCCCACCCGGCTGTCGAAGAATCGTTGCGTATGCGCGCGCCCTTCCCGCACCTGGCTTCCGCGCCACAGCAGCAACCCGGCCGCCGCACAGATCAGCGCGAACATCAGCGCGAGCAAGGTGGCGCTAGACATTGAAACCTCCGCCACGCCCGAAATTGCCGCCGAACCCGCCGCCGCTCGACACCAGCGTGTTACGGAAACGTGCAAGCTTCGGCGAATGCGGATGAATGCCGAGCGACTCCCAATGATCGATCTCGTCGCCCTCAGGCGTAACGCGCGCCTCGTAGCGATACAGTTCCTGCGTCGATACGATGTTGTCCGACATGCCGGTGACTTCGGTGATCGACAGGATGCGCCGACGACCGTTGGACAGCCGGCCAATCTGTACGATGAAATCGATCGCATTGGCAATCTGCCGGCGCAGACTTGCTTCGGTACCCTGAAAACCGGCGAAACCGGCAAGCATCTCGAGCCGGTACAGGCACTCACGCGGCGAACTCGCGTGCACGGTGCCCATCGATCCGTCGTGACCTGTATTCATCGCCTGCAGCATTTCGAGCACTTCGCCGCCGCGCACTTCGCCGACGATGATTCGGTCCGGCCGCATCCGCAACGTGTTTCGCAACAGGTCGCGAATCGTCACGACGCCGCTGCCGTCAAACCCGCCTGGACGGCTCTCGAGCCGCACGACGTGCGGGTGATTCAACGACAATTCGGCCGTATCCTCGATCGTCACGACGCGTTCGGCCATGGGAATATGGAACGCGAGCGCGTTCAGCAGCGACGTCTTGCCCGAACTGGTGCCGCCCGACACGAGGACGTTGCAGCGCGCCTCGACCGCGGCCTCGAGCAACCGGCCAATTTCTTCGTTGTAGGTGCCGTTGCCAAGCAGATCCTCGGGCTTCAGCGGGTCCTTGCGGAACTTACGGATCGACACGACCGGACCGTCGATCGACAGCGGTTCGATCACGACGTTGACACGGCCGCCGTCGGGCAGCCGCGCATCGACCATCGGATTCGATTCGTCGAGTCGCCGGCCAACCGGAGCGAGAATCCGTCGCACGATCCTCAGCAGATGGGCGTTGTCGGTAAAGCGGATCGGCAGCTTCGACAGGATCCCGTGCCGTGACACGTAGATGTCGTTGTAGCCGTTGATCAGGATGTCTTCGACGTGCGGATCCGCCAGCAGGTCTTCGATCGGCCCGAAACCGGCGAGCTCCTTCGTCAGCGCCTCGGCAACGGCACGCACCTCACTCTCGTTGAGCGGGATCCGCCGTAGCCGCACGAAGCTGTCGATCTCGAGATCGACGAACTGGTTGATCGCCTGTCGCGACCAGCGGCCGAATTCGGCGCCCAGTTCCTCAATCCGCGTGAGCAGATGTTCGTGAGCGGCATTCTTGATGTCGTGGAACTGTTGCGTTTGCGAGAACGGCGCTGCGCCGTCGGCAAATTGAATGTCGTGTGCCATCACTTACGACCGCTTCGTTGAGGATTGAATGATTCGCCTGAGCGCCGAGAGACCGCCGGCCGCACGCTGTGCCGCTCCCGGCGCCGGCGCACCCGCGAGGCGCTCGACCAACGGTCCGAGCGCACGTACATACGGATCGCGTTCCGTGACTTCCGCAATCAGCTTGCCCTGGTTCGCCGCATGCCCGATGGACACCCGCCGTGACGGTAACGTCGCGACCAGCGACAACTCCAGCCGTTCGGCGATCTGTGCAGGCATCAGCCCGAGATCTGCGTCGAACTGGTTGACGACGAGCCGAATCCGTTCGGTCGCGGCCCCCGCGTCGCGCAGCCCGTCCAGCATCTCCACCGCCGAAACGACCGACGCCACGCCCTGATCGCACACGAGCCATGCTTCGTCCGCAAGATTCACGACCTGCGCGATGAATTCGCGATTCGGGAACCCGCCGAGATCGACAATCTGGTGATCGAAGAACGCCCGCAGCCGATTGAGCAATGCCGAGCACGACGCCGTTGCAACCTCGCGCAGATCGGCGAGGTTCGGCGGGAGCGTCGTCAGTGCAACACCACTCGAATGGCGCGCGAGCGCAGTCGTCACGAACGTGCGGTCGATTCGACGCAGGTTGCGTACGGCTTCGACGAAATGGAATTCGCAGCGCGTATTCAGGAACAATGCACCGTCGCCAGCCGGCAATCCGAGATCAAGGAGCGCCGCCGTCAGTGCGGGATCGGCAGGCCGCCGCTGCATCAACACCGACAGGTTCGCGGCCAGCGTGCTCACGCCCATCCCGGCGCGAGCGCCGAGCAACGCGGTGACCTTCCCGTGCCGATTCGCCGGCTCACCGACGTTGTCGAGCAACACTCGCGTGATCCGCAGCGCCTCGTCAGCCGGCGCGGAAAAATCGACAAAATCGCGCACGCCCGCGCGCAGCGCGGCGAGTGCTCCCTCCGGTTGCGCGAGCGAACCCAGCGCGACGACCGGCACCCCTGGATGTGATACGCGTACCGCGGCGACAACCGTACTCGCCGCCGCGCAATCACCCGAAAAATCGATGAACACCAGCGCAGGATTCAACACGCCGATGCGCTGCGACAATGCTGCACCATCCAGCGGCGCGCCCTCGACGGCGCCGGCCGAGACCAGCGACTGCGACAGCCAATGCACATGCTCCACAAGCGAGGATGCGCACACGAAGTGGTCGGTGACGGCGGGCTCAGCCAAAGAATAGGTTCTCGCATTCATCTTGGATACTCCCAATGAAGCAAGGCATCGCGTCGCGCGCGACGGCCTGCGCTGCCCCGTAACGACTCGGCGCGCTCATTTCGAGAACCCCGGTCCTGCGTCTGGCGACGCCATGCCGCCCAGATAAGAACGCCACACGGGAGCATCGCGCTGCTCGGACAGTTCGCCCGGCGTCGCCGGCAGCGATGCGCCTTGCGCAATCGGTGCGACGAGGTGCGGCGTAACGATGATCACGAGTTCCTTGTCGTTCTGCTGGTAACTCAGATTCTTGAAAAACGCGCCGATGATGGGCAGATCACCCAGGAACGGCACCTTGTTGACGTTGGACGTCGTCTCCCGGTCGACCAAGCCGCCGATGACGAAGCTTTCGCCATCGCCAAGTTCGACGGTTGTGTCCGCACGTCGCGTTGTCAGCGCGGGCACCTGGATTCCGTTGATCGTGATCGAATGCACGAAGTCGAGCTGGCTCGACTCGGGTGCGACCTTCAGCGCGATCCGCCGCGGATTCAGCACGGTCGGCGTGACAGTGAGCCCAACACCATAAGGTTTCCACTCGATGGAAATCGTGCCGAGCGATTGCGGCACCGGCACCGGAATTTCTCCGCCCGCGAGGAAGTTCGCACTCTGGCCGGACAACGCGACAAGCGTAGGCTGGGCAAGCACGCGGGCAAGATTGTTCGCCTCAAGAATCGACAGATCCGCGAACAGCCCATGCGACACCGAGTTGACGACGAGGTTGAACGCAGAAGAAATCGGCACGTTCGTATTGTATGTAAGCGAGCCGCCCGGCGTACCGGTAATCGACGTCAGCCCCGTCGGCGCGAATGCACCGAACGAAAAACCGTTGCTCTGCTTGAAGAAGTTGAGACCCGCCTGCTTCAGCACCGAACGGCTGAATTCAACGACACGCACGTCAACCTGCACGACGTTCTTGCCGGAAATCGTCGACGCATCAAGCGTCGTCCCGTCCTTGCCGCTGACTGTCTTCGCTGCATGAACCGCCCGCTGATGCCCGTCGAGGGTCCCGGACGCGCCGCCGATCACCGTCGTGCCGCCATACGTATTCACGCTCGGCGATGCACCGTCAAGCAGTGCACGCGCGGCACCACTCGTGACATTCACGTTGTAGACGGTCGGTTCGTCACGGCCACGCTCCCAGATCATCACATTCGTCGACCCGGCATTCTTCGCGACGAGCAACACGCCGCCGCGCCCACCCTTCACGACAAGCACATCGGCGACCGACGGATCACCAATCGCAACCCGCTGCAGCGTGTGCCCCATTGCAAGCTGCCGTTGTGCGCCGACCGCAAGGCTGATCGTCCCGCTCGTGTCGGCCGCGTCCGACAGCGGCGGCATTGCCAGCGCGCTCAATGCAATAGCCAATCCAATCAGTTTCTTTTTCATTGTTTTGGAGGCATCGATCCGCCCCCCTTCTCTGGTTGTCGTCTTCGTCCCGCTCAATAGGCGACCGTCTCGGCCCGCCCACCCCGAATCACTTCGATGCTGCCACCGCCCGCATGCCGCGTGGCTGCCCGCACCACCGCACGCGGGGCCGGCGCCGTCGCGCTCTTCGACAACTCACCCAGCATCACGCCGGCTGCGGCGAGCGCTGACGGACTCTTGTCGTCACCCACACGGACCGCGACGGTCTGCGTCGCGACATCGTCGTCGCGCGGGCTGCGAAGCGCGAGGACGATCCGGCCGCTCTGTTCGGCAAGCGTCAGCGCATCCACCTGCGCGGTCGGCACTGCCAGCACCGCGGTCCGTATCCCGACCACGGAACCGTTTGAGCTGTCTCGCTCGGTTGTGGCATCGCCAAACGACAGCACGCGGACCTTCGACATCAGCAATCGAGCCTGGGTATTCACGATCTCGGCCGTCGACGTCCCGCCAATCGCCACGCCAGTCCCATCGCGTTTCAGGTTCAGGAACACGTCGACATAGTTGCCGGGCCGCACTCGGTTGCCAACCGCGTTGGTCTCGTCGACCTTGATCGCGACGGCGCGTTCTCCCGGCGCGATCTGCTCGGCAAGGCCGGAGGACAGTGCGCTTGCAACGACGGCCGCCTGCGCAGGAATGTCGGCAGCGGGAATGCGGCCAACCAGTTGCAGCGGATCGGCAAACGCCCCCTTTGGCGCGGCCGTCGACTGTTGAATCTTCAACGCATCGGCCGGAATCGGCTGGCCGGCCTGCAATGGCCGGGTCGCCACAACGACGGGCACGCTTTGCGTCGCCACCGTCGCGGCAACCGGCGCGACGTCGGCCGGCTTGCGGCCGAGCATCCACGCATAGACGCCGAGCAGGACCGCGATCGCGATCAGCAAGCCCGCAATGATCTTCGTCAGGTTGTTGGCCATGGTGTTGTTATGCTTCCCCGCTACTCACGATTGAATTCTTCGTGCGACGTTGCCGGCAGGCGTTCTCGACCCGGCACCATCGCTTCCATCTATAAGATGTTGACCGGGCTGATCTGCACCATCGCGGTTCCGACGAGCGCCGACGGCACCGGCAACAGCGAGCCGAGCAGCGGAAACGGCGGGACCAGCGGGTTTTGCGAATACGGATAGGTCAGCGTAATCTGCACGCACAGCATCGTCGTGTCGTATGAACAGCTACCTTGCTGCGTCGGCGTGCATGTCGCCCCTTTCAGCCACGTAGTGAGGTTCGTTGCGGCCGTGCAGGCGGCCTGCGCCCGCGCCGCAAGCGCGGCTTGCTGCGCCGCCGGCACCGACGCAGCCGCCCCAACCTGCTGATAATTCAGCGCGGCGCGAGCGCCCTCGGTTGCCGCAAGCGTCAGGTTTTGCTGCGCGGCGAAGATCATTCCGTACGTGATGATCGCGTACAGGATCAGAAAGAACACCGGCAGCATCAACGCAAATTCAATAGCCGTCGCGCCACGCTCGCGACGCCGGATTCCTGATGCGAGACGAGAGAACGTCATTGAATTCCCCCGGTCGCGATCCGGTACACGCACCACAACGCCGCCGGAATCACGAGAAAGGCGGCATACGGCGACGCGCGGAAACCGGCAATCTCCATCGTCGGAGCACGTCGCTGCCACAGCGCAGACACCGGCGTACGGGTGGCAACGATCAGCGTGCCGGCATGGGCAAACGCGAGCAGGCTCGCCACGATCCAAAGCCACAACAGCGCATGGGCACCACACCACGCGCCCAGTACCGCGAATACCTTGACATCCGCAGCACCCATTACGCGCAGCACGAAAAATGGGAAAAGACTGATGAGGCCAATCAGTACGCCGACGAGCGCCTGATTTACCGATATGCCGAACGGGTTGTGTCCGGAGAGCACAAATGCAGCCACGAACCCACCGATCACCAGTGAATTCGGTATACGCCTGTGACGAATATCCTCGAGCGCGACGAGTACCGCCCACGCGAGGAAAACCCCGACGCCAGTTAGCAGGATCATTTACGCCCCGAGCGGCAAAACTTACCTACGCGGATTGCCGAAGCAACCCGCGCCCCTATCAGCAGGGAATTGAGCGAAAGCTCGTTCGTTATGCCGCCGGCAACTTGCTCGCGATGTAGCTGAACGCCCCCGAGATGCCACCCGTCAGCGTGGACATGGCACTGACGAGAGCGACTGCGATAAGTCCGGCAATGAGTCCATACTCGACTGCGGTAACCCCGTTTTCTTCCGAAAGGAAACGCTTGATGATTGCTTTCATTTTATTCCTCGTGCCTGTATTTACGTTTTCTGGCCTTTTATACGTATACGTCCCCGCATATCTGGCCGCTTTGCCCCGCTCGTTCGCCACATCTGCTGCAACGACAACCGGGTGCGCTTTCTTTATAGGTCGCCCCGAAGGGCATTGCTCACAATTTGATGCAAGTTAACATTCGCGATAGTGACCCTCCTCGAACGTTGTGTACCGAACCGTACATTTGCTTACATCTGCTCCGGATTCTATATCCGATCCTATTTAAGTTCCAACCTCTTTTAACGACTCTGTCGGAAAAAATCTTCAGGAGCACAGCGTATTTGTACGGCGTTTCGGTACGACTTACACATAGGATTTACGATAGGTTAGATGTGCACGCCTAATCCACCAGTAAAACAATTGCCTCGTCCATCAAGCCCGCTCGCCACCCACGTTACGCCGCACGCGTAACGCCAATGTTGTGACGTTACGTTACGAAACGGCCGAAACCGTTCTCATTCATCTGTACTTAAACAGATTCAACAATCTTTCAATCTCCGCGACTTCCTTTCCCGACAAGGAATTGCGTCGTTTAAAACCGGTTGTCGACCTGCCGGGCATCGAAATGGCACGACAGTTGCAGAGTAGTCCTCGCACCACTCAACACAACGCAGTTCACAACACATTTTTAATGCGAGGAAGAAATGGACATCAAGGTTATCCCTCATGGCGTGTTCCGGACGACTCTGATCGCGGCCACCGTTGCAGCCATGCTTTCCCTCTCCGCGTGCGGCGGTTCCGGTTCGATCAGCCAGGGGCTCGGCGGCGGCTCGAGCTCGGGCGGCGGTGACACGATCTCGACGTCGGGTGGCGGCAGCTCCGGCACGAGCGGCACCTCGGGCACGAGCGGTAGCTCCGGCACCAGCGGCACCTCGGGCACGAGCGGTACCTCCGGCACCAGCGGCACCTCGGGCACGAGCGGCACCTCCGGTACCAGCGGAACCTCGGGCACGAGCGGTACGTCGGGCACGTCGGGTGTGTCGTCGAACGCGGTGGGACAGGTCCTCGCAAGCAGCAGCAATATCGTCACGGGTGTCGGCGGCACCGTCTCCGGTCTCGGCTCGGTCATCGGCAGCCAGTCGCTGCCGGGCGTCAACCCGGCCACCACGCAAGCCGCAGGCGGCATCGTGCAAAGCGTCGGCGGCGCGGTGACCGCACTCGGTAACGGCCTCGGCAACGGTCTCGGCCAGCTCGGCGCAACGAAGGATCCGCTCGGCACCACGCTCGCCAGCACGGGGGGCGTGGTCAACCAGCTCGGCGGCGCAGTCACGGACACCGGCAAACTGGTCACGAGCCTCGGCAGCGGCCCGCTGTCGCCGCTCGCACCGGTCACGGGTGCCGTCGGCGGCCTCGTGTCGACGCTCGGCGGCGCCGTATCGAACGGCGGCACGACCCTCACCAATGCGCTGTCGACCGGCCCGATCCAGCAAGTCACGCAGACGGTCAGCTCGGCCATCACGCCGATCACGACGATGGTCGGCCAGACGACCCAGACGATCGGCACGGCCACCGGCCTCGGCGCACCGGTCAACACGCTGCTCGGCACGATCGGCAACGGGCTGAACCAGGCCGGCGCACTGCTCGCGTCGACGGGCGGCAACCCGGTCACGACGGGCCTCGGCAACACCGTCTCGGCGACGGGCAATACCGTGAAGGCCGTCGGCGGCCTGCTCACGGGCGGCACCGGCGGCGTGACCAACCCGCTCGCCCCGCTCACGGGCCTCGTCTCCACGGTTACCGGCGCACTCGGCGGCGCAACGGGTGGCGGCAGCGGCCCGCTCGCACCGGTCACCGGCCTCGTCTCCACGGTCACCGGCGCACTCGGCGGCGCAACGGGTGGCGGCAGCGGCCCGCTCGCACCGGTCACCGGCCTCGTCTCCACGGTCACCGGCGCACTCGGCGGCGTAGCAGGCGGCGGCAGCGGCCCGCTCGCACCGGTTACCGGTCTCGTCTCGACGGTCACCGGCGCACTCGGTGGCGCAGCAGGCGGCGGCAGCGGCCCGCTTGCACCGGTCACCGGCCTCGTCTCGACGGTCACCGGCGCACTCGGTGGCGCAGCAGGCGGCGGCAGCGGCCCGCTCGCACCGGTTACCGGTCTCGTCTCGACGGTCACGGGTGCGCTCGGCGGTGCAACGGGCGGAACGAGCGGCGGTCCGCTCGCCCCGGTCACGGGTCTCCTCGGTGCAGTCACGGGTGCGCTTGGCGGCGTGGCGGGCAGCGCAGGCGGCAGCAGCCCGCTCGCCCCGGTGACGAATGCCGTCTCGACGGTCACCAGCTCTGTCGGCGTACCGGCACTGAGCGGCGGCACGGGTGCGGTCACGAACTCGGGCTCGTCGTCGAACCCGCTCGCGCCTGTCACGTCGCTGATCGGCGGCCTGCTCGGCGGCACGCACGGCAAGTAATCCGACATCCATTCATCGAAAAGACAGCGAGGAGTCCATCATGTCCCAGCAACGTTCCATCACGACGGCCGCCCTGCGCCAGTGGCGTGCGCCCCTCACCGCCTTCGCCGCGGCCTGCCTGCTGGCCGCGTGCGGCGGCGGCGGCGTCAGCTCGCCGCCGAGCAGCAGCAATAACAACAACAATCCGAGCACGAGCGGCACGTCCGGCACCAGCGGCACCAGTGGCTCGTCCACCGGCACCAAGGGTGTCGTCAGCACGGTCGGCCAGACGGCCAGCGACCTCGGCAGCACGGTCGGCAACATCAGCCTGCCGGGCCTCGGCGACGGCGTGACGAAGGGTGTCGGCAGCACGCTGTCCAGCACCGGCACGATCATCGGTGCGGCCGCCGATGCCGTGAGCAACGGGCTGGGACAGATCGGCTCGACGAAGGATCCGGTCGGCACGACGGTTGCCGGCCTCGGCAATGTCGTCGGCGCGACGAGCAACACGGTGTCCGGCCTGAGCTCGACGGTCAAGGCGCTCGGCACGGGTCCGCTCGCGCCGCTCGCCCCCGTCACGACGCCGGTCGGCACCGTGCTCGACACGGTCGCCAACGGCCTGACGGCCGCCGGCACGACGATCGGCTCGACGCTGTCGTCAGGCGCCGTCCAGCAGGTCACGCAACCGATCAGCTCGGCGATCACGCCGCTCGTGATCACGGCCGGCCAGGTCACGCAACAGGTCGGCACGACGACCGGCCTCGGCCAACCCGTCTCCGGCCTGCTCGGCCAGATCGGCGGCGCGATCAGCTCGGCGGGCAAGCAAGTCGGCGGCACGTCGAGCCAGCCGCTCGTCGGCGATGTCGGTCAGCTCGTGACCGCGGTCGGCAACACGGTGACCAACACGGGCGGCCTCGTCAACCCGAACGGCCCGAACGGCGCCGCACCGATCCCCGGCCTGATCACGAGCCTCGTCGGCGGCTCGACGGCGACCGTCCAGAACGGCACGTCGTCGGGTTCCGGCTCGACGAACCCGCTCGGCGGCCTGCTGTCCGGTCTCGGCTCGACGCCGCTGGGCTCGCTCACGGGCGCACTCGGCGGCGCAACCGGCGGCTCGGGCAGCGGCCCGCTCGCGCCTGTCACGGGCCTCGTGTCGACGGTCACCGGCGCACTGGGCGGCGCGACAGGCGGCAGCGGCGGCCCGCTCGCCCCCGTCACGAATCTCGTGTCGACGGTCACGGGCACGCTCGGTGGCGCAACGGGCGGCGCAGGCAGTGCAAACCCTCTCGCGCCCGTCACCGGTTTGCTGAATACTGTCACCGGAGCAGTGGGCGGTGCAGCAGGATCGGGTGGTGCGAGCCCGCTCGGGCCGGTCACGTCGCTGGTCGGCAGTGTCACGGGTACGGCATCGTCGGGCAGCGGTTCGACGGGCCTGCTGGCACCGGTAACGGGGTTGCTGGGCACGCTGGGTAGCGTTGGCAAGTAAGGACGACGGTCGCACCATCGCAGCCGGAGCGAATGGCGCGGCCGTACATACACAACCGGCATGGCGGCACGCGGCGCGCGACACCCTGGTGTCGCGCGCCGGCATTACAAAGAAGACGAAAAGCAAGGCCTACGAGGAAGAACAATGAAATCCAGACTCGACAGATGGATGATGCTGCTCGCCGTCGCGGCGGCAAGCACGGCACATGCACAATCGCGCGTCGGCGGTAACCCGCTCGACTCCCTTCCGCAGATCAACGCACCGAAGACCGGCCCGAACGTTACCGTGCAGGTCGCGCCGCAAGCGCCGCAACTGCAGGAGCTGCTGTCACGCCACCTGACGCCGTCGACGTTTCAGGTCGAAGGCGTGAAGTCGGTGCCGTTCGAGGAAATCTCGCGTCGCTTCACGCCCCTCGTCGGCAAGGACATCACGATCGGCGACCTGATCGAAACCGCGAACGGCGTGACGAAGCTGTACCAGGAGCGCGGCTACGCGCTGTCGTTCGCGTTCGTTCCCGCGCAGACGTTCGAGAACGGCGTCGTGCGCATCACGGTGGTCGAAGGCTACGTGTCGGACGTCAAGGTCACCGGCAAGCCCGGTGCGATGGAACCGAAGATCCGCGCGATCGCCGCGCACATCACCGACGATCGCCCGCTGCGCCGCGCGACGTTCGAGCGCTACGTCAACACGTTCGGCCTGCTGCCCGGCCTCACGGTGAAGGCGAACGTCCCGCCGCCGCAAACCACCGACGGCGCCACGACGCTCGAACTCGCGGTCGACCGCAAGCCGTTCAACGTCAGCACCGGCATCGACTTCAACCACCCGGGCGTCCAGGGCCTGATCACCGCGACCGAAAACGGCCTCACGCGATTCGGCGAGCAGCTGAGCATCTCGGCGCTCGCGCCGCCGGGACGCGACAAGCAGACCTACTTCGCGTTCAGCGGCGCGGTGCCCGTCGGCAGCAGCGGCCTGATCACGCGCCTCGATGCAAGTACGTATCGCGGCAAGCCGACCGACAATCCGGGGTTGCCGTCGTACGTGCAGCGTACGGTCAAGAACGAGAAGCTTGGTCTTTCGGCATCCTATCCGATCTTGTTGAATAATCAGCGCAGCCTGCTCGGCACCGTGTCGGGCTACGCATCGCACAACGAGGATCGCTACCAGAACCAGATCAACGGTGCGAGCCTCGACACGCGCTCGCAGGTCCGCGTGCTGCAGATGCAGCTCGACTACACGAGCGTCCAGCCGAAGCAGGTCCAGAAGCTGAGCGTCAACGTCGCGAAGGGTTTCAACATTCTCGGCGCGTCGAAGTCGCAGGACATCACCGTCGGCACGACGACGACCTCGGTGGACAGCCCGATTTCGCTGACCTTCGTTCGCACGGGGGCGACTTTCACGCAAACCAACGAATGGCCGTTCCGAATCGGGACGTCGGTTTCGCTGACCGGTCAATACAGTCCCGACTCGCTACCGACCTCCGAACAGATCTCGTTCGGCTCGACGCGCTACGCGCTCGGCTACCAGCCCGGCGAAACGTCGGGCGACTCGGGCTGGGGGATGTCGCTGGAGGTCAATCGCGGCTTCACGCCGGGCTGGACGTATCTGAAATCGATCACGCCGTACGTCGCCTACGACATGGCGCGCGTATACCTGCACTCGGGCACGCCGTCACCGAACCGCATGTCGTCGGTCGGCATCGGCGTGCGATTCACGGACAGCCGCTTCTACAGTCTCGACCTGAACATCGCGAAGCCGATCGGCGACGCACCCGTCGAAAGCGCATCGCGCAGCCCTCGCATCAACGCGGCCTTCTCGTATCAGCTCAACTGATCGGACACCAAACAGCCCGCGTCATGCGGGCTGTTTCGATTAGAGTCCCCTCTATCAAACGTGGCACGCGGTTTCACGTATTCTGGCGAAGCTCGCAACATGCCCGCCCCATGCAGACGGTCGTGCGGGCGAATGAACACGACATGCAAAACAAGGAGGATGACAATGATTCAACTGACCCGCCCGTTGCGTGCAATCGCCGTTGCCGGTGCACTGCTCGCCTGCGCAGCCCCCACGTTCGCACAGGCCGACAGCCCCATCGGCATGTGGCAGACGATCGACGACAACACCCATCAGCCGAAGGCACTCGTGCAGATCGCCGAAGACGGCGACGGTGCGCTGACGGGCAAGGTCGTCAAGGGCCTCGGCGCGAACGATACGCCCGATCGCCGCTGCACCGCCTGCACGGACGAGCGCAAGGATCAGCTCATCAAGGGCATGACGATCATCAAGGCGATGAAGAAGGAAGGCGACCACTGGGACGGCGGCAACATCCTCGACCCGGAAAACGGCAAGGTCTACAAGTGCAAGATGACGCTTGAAGACGG
The DNA here is from genome assembly GCF_055810675.1 of Burkholderia sp. YHN3-13. NCBI lineage: Bacteria > Pseudomonadati > Pseudomonadota > Betaproteobacteria > Burkholderiales > Burkholderiaceae > Burkholderia > Burkholderia sp. YHN3-13. The sequence goes on from NZ_JBVVNQ010000008.1 coordinate 243,330, forward strand.
CGGCCAGAAACTCGTGGTGCGCGGTTACATCGGCGTATCGCTGCTCGGCCGGTCGCAGACCTGGGTTCGCCAGCAATAACGCAGCACGCTGCCGACTCGCGCGGCGCAATGAAAAATCGGCCTGCGACGAAGTCGTCAGGCCGATTTTCTTTGGGTGCGGGCGTGACGGAAACCGATCCGCATCACGCCGCGTGCTTCAGCGAGTCGGGCGCGTAGGCGCCCGGTGTGCGATACGCGGGTACCGCATTGCTACGCGCCTCCGCCGCCTTCGATTGCGTGTGCTTGCGCATCCGTGCGGACAATTCATTGCACAGATTCACGCCCGAATCGCCGTAGAGTTCACGCATCACGTTCAACAGCGTGCCCGTCTCGTGCCAGACCTTGAAGCGGCGATGGCAAGTTTGATACGACGGGTAACGGCGCGGTATGGCAGACCACGTTGCGCCGCTGTAGATCACCCAAAGCACGCCGTTCAGGACGGCGCGCGTATTGGCTAACGGACGACCGCGCAACTCGGTGCGCGGCTGCATTTCGGGCAGAAGCGGCGCAACGCAGCGCCACTCGTGGTCGGTCAGATCGCGATACGGTGTCATGGACATCTCCAGCCTTGGTAACCATGACACAACGATATCGGCTCACCTCAACGATGAATATAAGACAAATCCGAAAATACCCCGAGATTGCGCGAATTTGACCGGAATTGACGTTTGAATCCCGTCGATTACCCGGACGACGCAATCAGGTCAGCGACGTATCGACGATGCGACGCGGCGTTTCGAGATACTCCTTCGACTGCATCTCGACGATTCGCGACACCGTGCGCGCGAATTCGTTGGCCATCGGGCCTTCGACGTACAACGCCTCCGCCGGCACCGCCGCCGACATCAGCAGCTTGACCTTGTGGTCGTACAGCACGTCGATGAGCCACGTGAAGCGTCGCGCCTCGGACGCCATCCGCGGCGACATCTGCGGCACCTCGGACAACACGATCGCATGGAAGCGGCTCGCCAGCTCGAGATAGTCGTTCTGCGATCGCGGGCCGCCGCACAGCGTCGCGAAGTCGAACCAGACGACGCCGTCCGCCTTGCGCAGCGCCTTCAGCTCGCGCTTCTCGATATGCAGGATCGGGCTTTCGTCGGGTACCGCCGCGAGCTTGCCGAACGCATGACGCAGTTCGCGATCGGCGTCCGCACCGAGCGGCGTGTGATACATCTTCACCTGTGCGAGCGTGCGCTGACGGTAGTCGACGCCCGCGTCGACGTTCAGCACGTCGAGCTTGTCCTTGATCAGCGCGATCGCCGGCAGCATGCGGTCGCGATGCAGGCCGTCCGGATACAGGTCGTCGGGATCGTAGTTGGACGTCATCACGAACTGCACGCCGTTGTTGAACAGGCGGTCGAGCAGACGGTACAGGATCATCGCGTCCGCGATGTCCGACACGTGGAATTCGTCGAAGCAGATCAGCCGGTAGCGCTTCGCGATGCGCCGCGCGAGTTCGTCGAGCGGATCGGCCTGCCCTTTCAGTTCCTCGAGCTCGCGGTGCACTTCGCGCATGAACTCGTGGAAATGCAGGCGCGTCTTGCGCTGCACGGGCACGACGGCGTAGAAGCTGTCCATCAGGAAGCTCTTGCCGCGGCCCACCCCGCCCCACATGTAGACGCCGCGCGGGAGATCCGGGTGATTGATCAGCTTCTTGAACGCGTTCGAGCGGCGCGCCTTGTATTCGACCCACTCGTCGAAGCAACGCTGCAGGCGATCGACGGCCGCGCGCTGGGCGGGATCGGACTGATAGCCGCGCGTGGTCAGTTCGCGCGTGTAGTATTCGGTGACGTTCATCGGGCAAACCGAAAAGAACGAAGGCGAGCGGGAAACCCCGCCCGCCTTCGTCAAGAGACGGCTGCGCCGGTCGATGGCCGACAGGCGCTACACCATGCTCAGCTGTTCAGCGAGCGCTTGTCGACGGCGAGCGCCGCTTCGCGCATCACTTCCGACATCGACGGGTGCGGATGGCAGATGCGGGCGATGTCTTCCGACGCCGCCTTGAATTCCATCGCCACCACCGCTTCCGCGATCAGGTCCGACGCGTTCGCGCCGATCACGTGCACGCCGAGCAGCTCGTCGGTCTTCGCATCCGCGATCATCTTCACGAAACCGTCCGGCGCGTTCATGCCGAGTGCGCGGCCGTTGATCGAGAACGGGAACTTGCCCGACTTGATCTCGCGGCCTTCCGCCTTCAGCTGCTGCTCCGTCTTGCCGACCCACGCGATTTCCGGGTACGTGTAGATCACCCACGGAATGCAGTTGTAGTCGATGTGCGGCTTCTGGCCGTCGATCACTTCCGCGACCAGCACGCCTTCGTCTTCCGCCTTGTGCGCGAGCATCGGGCCGCGCACCACGTCGCCGATCGCGTACACGTTCGGCACCGCCGTACGGCAGTGGTCGTCCACGTCGATGAAGCCGCGCTCGTTCGCCTTCAGGCCGATCGCCTCGAGGCCGAGGTTGTCGGTGTTCGGCACACGGCCGACCGACACGATCAGGCGGTCGGCGTCGAGCGTCTGCGCGTTGCCGTCCTTGTCGGTGTAGGCGATCGACACGCCGTTCGCGGTTGTCTTCACTTCGCCGATCTTCACGCCGAGATGGATGTCGAGACCTTGCTTCTTGAACAGCTTGGCCGCTTCCTTCGCGAGCGCTTCGTCGGCGGCGCCGAGGAATGCCGGCAGCGCTTCGAGCACCGTCACTTCGGCACCGAGGCGACGCCACACCGAGCCGAGCTCGAGGCCGATCACGCCTGCGCCGATCACGGCGAGCTTCTTCGGCACCGAGTCGAACGTCAGCGCACCTTCGTTGTCCGACACGATCTTGTTGTCGACCGGGATGCCCGGCAGGTGACGCGCCTTCGAGCCCGTCGCGATGATCACGTTCTTCGCGGTGACGACTTCGGTTTCACCCTCGCCGCTCACTTCGATCTGCACGCCGGCGTCGGTCTTGCCGGTGAACTTGCCATGGCCCTTCAGCCAGGTGATCTTGTTCTTCTTGAACAGGAACTCGATCCCGCTCGTCATTTTCTCGACGATCGCATCCTTGCGGCCGAGCATCTTCGCGACGTCGATCTTCACGCCGTCGACCGTGATGCCGTGGTCGATCAGGTGATGCGACGCGTTCTCGAACTCTTCCGACGAGGCGAGCAGCGCCTTCGACGGAATGCAGCCGACGTTCAGGCAGGTGCCGCCGAGCTTCAGCGCGCCGGCCGGGTTCTTCCACTTCTCGATACAGGCAACAGTCTTGCCGAGCTGCGCGGCGCGAATCGCGGCGATGTAGCCGCCGGGGCCGGCGCCGATCACGACGACGTCAAATTCCTTGGACATGACAATCCTTTCTACTTGTACGCCCGCGGGTTCACGCGTGTGCGCGAACCCGCGGAGCGGGTCGATGCAGTGAGACTCGGCTTACAGGTCGAGCAGCAGGCGTGCCGGATCTTCCAGCGCATCCTTCATCGCGACGAGCGACAGCACGGCTTCGCGACCGTCGATGATGCGGTGGTCGTACGACAGCGCCAGGTAGTTGATCGGACGGATCACGATCTGGCCGTTCTCGACGACCGGACGCTCCTTCGTCGCGTGCACGCCGAGGATGGCCGACTGCGGCGGGTTGATGATCGGCGTCGACAGCATCGAGCCGAACACGCCGCCGTTCGAGATCGAGAACGTACCGCCCGTCATCTCCTCGATCGACAGCTTGCCGTCCTTCGCCTTCTGGCCGAATTCGGCGATCTTCTTTTCGATGTCGGCGAGGCTCATCTGGTCCGCGTTGCGCAGGATCGGCACCACGAGGCCACGCGGCGAGCCGACGGCGATACCGATGTCGAAGTAGCCGTGGTAGACGATGTCGTTACCGTCGATCGACGCGTTCACGAGCGGGAACTTCTTCAGCGCGTGAACAGCCGCCTTCACGAAGAACGACATGAAGCCGAGCTTCACGCCATGTTCCTTCTCGAACTTGTCCTTGTACTTGTTGCGCAGCTCCATGACCGGAGCCATGTTGACTTCGTTGAACGTCGTCAGGATCGCGTTGGTCTGCTGCGATTCGAGCAGGCGCTCGGCGATACGCGCACGCAGGCGCGACATCGGCACGCGTTGCTCCGGACGGTCGTTCAGCCAGGTCGTTGCCGACGCCGGCACCTTCACTTCCGGCAGCGACGGCTTCGCGGCAGCGGCCTTGGCCGGTGCGGCGGCCGGAGCGGCCTTCGGTGCGCTGCCTGCGGCCAGCGCGTCGCCCTTCGTGACGCGGCCGTCGCGGCCCGAACCTGCGACGTCGCCCGCCGACAGGCCCTTCTCGGCCAGCAGCTTCGATGCAGCCGGCGATGCGGCGGCCGAGCTCGATGCCGTCGCGGCGGCCGGCTGGGCTGCCGGTGCAGCCGCAGCAGGCGCGGCGGCCGGCTTGACTTCGGCGGCGCCCGCCGCTGCTTCGGCGGCACCTGCCTTCGCTTCGGTGTCGATCGTCGCGATCACTTGATCGGCAACCACCGTGTCACCGTCGTTCTGCAGCACTTGCGCGAGCACGCCCGCTGCCGGTGCCGGCACTTCGAGCACGACCTTGTCGGTCTCGAGTTCGATCAGGATTTCGTCCTGCGCGACTGCTTCGCCCGGCTTCTTCTTCCACTGCAGCATGGTCGCTTCCGAAACCGACTCCGAAAGCTGGGGGACTTTGACTTCTACGATAGCCATGTGATTTTCCTGGATGCTTAATCTGGGGTATGACGAGGTTCGTGCGATTCCTTCGGCCGATTCGGCGCGCCACGCGCCCGGCAGGCCGGAAGAGACGGGAAAGCGCCGCGCGCCTTCCCGTTTCGCTTCCGTCGGTTATTTCGCGATCGATGCGCTCTTCAGGCGGCCGAAAGCACCTTCGATCAGGGCCTTCTGCTGCTCGTAGTGCTTCGCGTAGTAGCCAACCGCCGGCGAGGCCGAAGCCGGACGGCCGCTGTATGCCAGCTTCTGCCCTTCCTTCATGCCTTCCTTCAGATGGTGCTCGACGTAGAACCAGGGGCCCTGGTTCTGCGGCTCGTCCTGCACCCAGACCACTTCAGTCGCGTTCTCGTACTTCTTCATTTCGGCTTCGAACTGCTTGTGCGCGAACGGATACAGCTGCTCGATACGGATGATCGCGACGTCGTTCGCCTTCGCTTCGCGGCGATGTGCGACGAGGTCGTAATACACGCGGCCCGAGCACACCAGCACGCGCTTGACCTTCTTCGCGTCGATGCCGCCGTCGGTTTCGCCCAGCACCGGCTGGAACGAACCCTTCGCCAGTTCCGACAGGTCCGACACGGCTTCCTTGTGACGCAGCAGCGACTTCGGCGTTGCGACGATCAGCGGCTTGCGGAACAGGCGGATCATCTGGCGGCGCAGCAGGTGGAAAATCTGCGCCGGCGTCGTCGGCTGAACGACCTGCATGTTGTGATCGGCACACAGCTGCAGGAAACGCTCGATACGCGTCGACGAGTGTTCCGGACCTTGCCCTTCATAGCCGTGCGGCAGCAGCATCGTGAGGCCCGACACGCGGCCCCACTTCACTTCGCCCGACGAGATGAACTGGTCGATCACGACCTGCGCGCCGTTGACGAAGTCGCCGAACTGCGCTTCCCACAGCACGAGCGTGTTCGGCTCGGCGGTCGAGTAACCGTATTCGAAGCCCAGCACCGCTTCTTCCGACAGCACCGAGTCGATCACCGTGAACTTCGCCTGACCTTCGGCGATGTTCTGCAGCGGCACGTACGTACCGTCGTTCCAGCGCTCGCGATTCTGGTCGTGCAGCACCGCGTGACGGTGCGTGAACGTGCCGCGGCCCGAGTCCTGGCCCGTCAGGCGCACCGAGTAGCCCGATGCGACGAGCGACGCGAATGCGAGGTGTTCGCCCATGCCCCAGTCGAGCGGCTGGTCGCCACGCGCCATGTTGCGGCGGTCGTTGATCACGCGCTCGACGAGCGGGTGGACCTTGAAGTTTTCCGGGACCGTCGTGATGCGTTCGCCGAGGCGCTTCAGTTCGGCGAGCGGCACGGCCGTATCGGCAGCATCGGTCCACTTGCGGTTCAGGAACGGCACCCAGTCGACCGCGTACTTGCTCTTGTAGTTCGACAGGACCGGGTCGACCGTGTGGTGACCGTCGTCCATCGCCTTGCGGTACGCCTTCACGTAGTTGTCGGCGTCTTCCGCGGTGATCACGCCCTGCTGCACGAGCTTCTCGGCGTACAGCGCACGGGTGCCCGGGTGCTGCGCGATCTTCTTGTACATCAGCGGCTGCGTGACCGCCGGCGTGTCCTGCTCGTTGTGACCCAGCTTGCGGAAGCAGACGATGTCGATCACGACATCCTTGTGGAACTGCATCCGGTAGTCGATCGCGATCTGCGTCGCGAGGATCACGGCTTCCGGATCGTCGCCGTTCACGTGCAGCACCGGCGCCTCGATCATCTTGACGACGTCGGTACAGTACAGCGTCGAGCGCGCATCGCGCGGGTCGGACGTCGTGAAGCCGATCTGGTTGTTGATGACGATGTGCAGCGTGCCGTGCGTGCCGTAGCCGCGCGTCTGCGCGAGGTTCAGCGTTTCCATCACGACGCCCTGGCCCGCGAAGGCCGCGTCGCCGTGGATCTGCACCGGCAGCACCTGCAGGCCGTCTTCGTCGCCGCGGCGGTCCATCCGCGCCTTCGCGGAACCTTCGACCACCGGGTTCACGATTTCGAGGTGCGACGGGTTGAACGCGAGCGACAGGTGGACCGGGCCGCCTTCCGTCGACACGTCCGACGAGAAGCCCTTGTGGTACTTCACGTCACCGGCAGGCAGGTCGTCGACGTGCTTGCCTTCGAATTCGGCGAACAGGTCGGCCGGCATCTTGCCCAGCGTGTTGACCAGCACGTTCAGGCGGCCGCGGTGGGCCATGCCGATGATGATTTCCTGCACGCCGCGCTTGCCCGCGTGCTGGACGACTTCGTCCATCGCCGCGATGAAGCTTTCGCCGCCTTCGAGCGAGAAGCGCTTCTGGCCGACGTACTTGGTGTGCAGGTAACGCTCGAGGCCTTCGGCGGCCGTCAGGCGATTCAGGATGTGCTTCTTCTCGTCGATCGAGAAGTTCGGCGTCGCGCGGGTCGACTCCAGGCGCTCCTGCCACCAGCGCTTCTGTTCCGGATCGCTGATGTACATGTATTCGGCGCCGATCGTGCCGCAGTACGTGTCGCGCAGGCCCTTGACGATATCGCGCAGCGAAGCCTGGTCGAAACCGAAATACAGGTTGCTTGCGCTGTACGTCTGGTCGAGATCGCCTTCGGAGAAGTCGTAGAACGCGGGTTCGAGCTCGGGAATGGCGGGACGTTCGCGGCGCTTCAGGGGATCCAGATTGGCCCATTGCGAGCCAAGGAAGCGATACGCGCTGATGAGGGACTGGACGTGAACCTGCTTGCGTGCGGCAGCCAGGTTGGTGCTGCTTTCGCGCGGGATGAAGGTATTGGCCTTCGCGCGCTCGGCGAACGATTCGACGATCGGGAAGTGAGCGACGTCATTGGCATTCGAGCCGTCCGTTGCAGGCACGTTCTGCAGCGCGTCGAAATACTCTCGCCAGTTCTCCGGCACCGACGCCGGATTGTTGAGATATGCATCGTACAGTTCTTCAACGTACGAAGCATTGCCGCCGAACAGATAGGAGTTCAGCTGAAACTGCTTCATTACATCTGACATTTTACGCTCACCTTTCTTCGAGCTTCTCGAGAAATAGCGGGTTACTCAACCTTCCGCGACACGGCCTGACCGTTTAGCGGATTGCGAATCAAGTCTTGCTTGGAAGGACCTAAAACTTGCGTGCGCGCAGCATATCACAGAACCGATACCGGAGTTCACGGCGAAATGTGCCCGAAAGCACCGCGCGACGGGGTTTTGCCGGATTGCCACGACCCGGGGGAACAGTGTTTTGCAGGCAATCCGGTTGCGCGTCGCGCAGATGCGAAAAAGGCTGCCCGCGGGCAGCCTTTTTCGTGATGCAGCGAACGGTCGAACGCTTAGTCGACCGCGCCTTCGCGGCTCGCGCGGCGACGCTCGTGCTCCTTCAGGAAGCGCTTGCGCAGGCGGATCGACTGCGGCGTCACTTCCACGAGTTCGTCGTCGTCGATGAATTCGACCGCGTACTCGAGCGACATCTGGACCGGCGGCACGAGACGCACGGCTTCGTCGGTACCCGACGCACGCACGTTGGTCAGCTGCTTGCCCTTGATCGGGTTCACGACGAGGTCGTTGTCGCGGCTGTGGATGCCGATGATCATGCCCTCATACAGCGCGTCGCCCGGCTTCACGAACATGCGGCCGCGATCCTGCAGCTTCCACAGTGCGTAGGCCACGGCCGCGCCGTCGTCCTGCGAGATCAGCACGCCGTTGCGGCGCTCGAAGACCGAGCCGTCCTTGACCGGTGCGTACGAATCGAAGATGTGGCTCATCAGGCCCGTGCCGCGCGTGAGCGTCAGGAATTCGCTCTGAAAGCCGATCAGGCCACGTGCCGAGATCTTGTATTCCAGACGCGTGCGGCCGCGGCCGTCCGACGCCATGTCGAGCATTTCGCCCTTGCGGCGGCCGAGTTCTTCCATCACGCCGCCCTGGTGTTCGTCCTCGACGTCGACCGTCAGCAGCTCGTACGGCTCGTGACGCACGCCGTCGATTTCCTGCATCACGACGCGCGGACGCGACACGGCCAGCTCGTAGCCTTCGCGGCGCATGTTCTCGACGAGAATGGTCAGGTGCAGCTCGCCGCGGCCCGACACTTCGAACACCGTTTCGTCGCCCGTGTCCTTCACGCGCAGCGCGACGTTGTGGTTCAGCTCCTTCATCAGGCGGTCGCGGATCTGGCGGCTCGTCACGAACTTGCCTTCGCGGCCCGCGAGCGGCGACGAGTTGACGAGGAAGTTCATCGTCAGCGTCGGTTCGTCGACGGTGATCATCGGCAACGCTTCCGGCGTGTCGACCGCGCAGATCGTCGCGCCGATGCCGACGTCTTCAATACCGTTGATCAGCACGATGTCGCCCGCTTCGGCCGATTCGACCTGCACGCGCTCAAGGCCCTTGAACGACAGCACCTGGTTGATCTTGCGGTTCAGCACGTCGCCTTCCGGGCCGAAGCGCATCACGACCGGCTGACCCGGCTTGATGCGGCCGCGCGTGATGCGGCCGACGCCGATCCGGCCGACGTACGTCGAATAGTCGAGCGACGTGATCTGGAGCTGCAGCGGCGCTTCCGGATCGGCCGGGCGAACCGGCACGTGCTCGAGGATCGCCTCGAACAGCGGGCGCATGTCGCCTTCGCGCGCGGCCGGGTCGAGCGACGCGTAGCCGTTCAGGCCCGACGCGTAGACGATCGGGAAGTCGAGCTGCTCCTCGGTCGCGCCGAGCTTGTCGAACAGGTCGAAGGTCTGGTTGATCACCCAGTCGATGCGCGCGCCCGGGCGGTCGATCTTGTTGACGACGACGATCGGCTTCAGGCCAAGCGCCAGCGCCTTCTTCGTGACGAAGCGGGTCTGCGGCATCGGGCCTTCGACCGCGTCGACCAGCAGCAGCACCGAGTCGACCATCGACAGCACGCGCTCGACTTCACCGCCGAAGTCCGCGTGGCCCGGGGTGTCGACGATGTTGACGTGCGTGCCTTCGTATTCGACCGCGCAGTTCTTCGCGAGAATCGTGATCCCGCGCTCCTTTTCGATGTCGTTCGAGTCCATCACACGCTCGGCGACTTGCTGGTTGTCGCGGAAGGTGCCGGACTGGCGAAGCAGTTGGTCGACGAGCGTCGTCTTGCCGTGGTCGACGTGAGCGATGATGGCGATATTGCGAAGGGCGCGGGTCATAGAAACCTGGAAATCGTTTGAACGCGCAAACGCGCCCGCTCGTTTTCACGGGCGCGCGCTGTTGCAGCTTGGAAAGCCTAACATTATAGCACGCGAGAATGTCGAGAGCTGACGGACACGTCGCGACGCGACAAAACCGGGCCCGGCCGCCCTGCCCGTGAACCAGCGAAGCGATCGAATGTGCCGTGGCCCGACACACCGCAAAACCTTGTCCCCGAGAGGGATTTTCGCACCGCGCAGCGCGCCCTTTGCCATTCGATTAACATTTGCCGCGGCAAGCAATTGTGCCTATACTGCTGCCTAGTCAACTATTGCAGCTTCAGGGTTTTATGCCGGATTCCTCTACCCAACCACCCGTCTCGTCGCTGTCCTCGTATCAGATGAACGACAGCGTCGGTTATCTGATGTCGCGCGTGAAGTCGGTGATGACCAACCTCGTCACGCAACGCACGCAGGAAGAGCTCGGCATCACGGGCACGCAGGCGAGCATGCTGTTCATGATCGCGGTCGGCAGGTGCTCGACGGCCGCCGAGCTCGCGCGCGAATACGGGATCGATGCGAGCGCGGTCACGCGCCTGCTCGACCGGGTCGAGAAACGCGGCCTGCTGTCCCGCGTGCGCAGCATCGAGGACCGGCGCGTCGTTCGCCTCGAACTGACCGATGAAGGCCGCGCGCTCGCCGAACAGCTGCCGCCCATTTTCCGCAGCGTGCTCGATCAGGTGCTGGACGGATTTACACCGGAAGAAGTCGGGTTCCTGAAGAGCATGCTGCGCCGCATTCTCAGCAACTATTGCGAGACGGCCGGCGGCAGCATCACGTAATAGTTGCCATAACAATTACTTTTGACAGTTTATTGTAAGGAAATCCTTGCAGTGTCCATCATTCATTCCGAGTCAGGGGTCAGCGCGATGAAGTCCTCCCCGTTGTCCGTGCGCGGCGGGTCGTGCCGCGCCGCCGTCGCCGCCGCGGTCGCCGCATTCGCACTGGCGGGCTGCGCAAACTACATCGGCATCAAGAGCGACAAGCAGATCGCCCCCGCATCGCAATTCGAGTCCGCGCAGAGCCTCCCGGCCCAGGGCGGCCAGTGGCCGGCGCTCGACTGGGCCAGCCAGTTCGGCGATCCGCAACTGCCGAAGCTGATCGACGAAGCGCTGCAAGGCAATCCGTCGATCGCCCAGGCGCAGGCGCGCATCGCGAAGGCATCGTCGTACATCGAATCGTCGCGATCGAACCTGATGCCGAAGGCCGAAGCCAGCTATTCGTGGACGCGCGAGCTGTACTCGTCGAACGCGCTGTTCCCGCCCCCGTACGGCGGCCAGTGGTACAGCGAGAACAATGCGCTCGCGAGCGCGTCCTGGGAACTCGACCTGTGGGGCAAGAACCGCGAACGCCTGCACACGGCCGTGTCGCAGGAAAAGGCCGCCGAAGCCGACATGCAGCAGGCGCGCATCACGCTCGCGTCGTCGGTCGCGCGCACCTACAACTCGCTCGCGCAGCTCTATGCGCTGCGCGACATCGCGCAGCGCGAGATCACCAACCGCGAGACGGTGGGCAAGATCACCGACGGCCGCGTCTCGGCCGGCCTCGACACCAACGTCGAACGCCAGACGGCGCGCGGCAACATCGCGACCACGCAGGCTTCGCTGTCGGACCTCGACGGCCAGATCACGACGGTGCGCTACCAGCTCGCCGCGCTGCTCGGCAAGGGTCCGGATCGCGGGCTGCAGATCGCCGCGCCGGTGATGAACCCGACCGGCGACGTCACGCTGCCCGGCAACCTGCCGGCCGATCTCGTGTCGCGCCGCCCCGACATCGTCGCCGCGCGCTGGCAGGTCGAAGCCGCGATGCACGACGTGAAGGAAGCAAAGGCCGAGTTCTACCCCGACGTGAACCTCGCGGCCGGTTTCGGCTTCGATGCGTTCGGCTGGGGCAAATTCCTGAACTTCGCGAGCCGCCAGGCGCAGTTCGGCCCGGCGATCCACCTGCCGATCTTCGATGCCGGCGCGCTGCGCGCCCAGCTCAAGGGCCGCTACGCCGACTTCGACCTGTCGGTCGCGAACTACAACCAGACGCTGATCAGCGCGCTGAACGACGTCGCGACGCAGGTCGCGTCGATCCGCGCGGTCGATCGCCAGATGGGCGACGCCCAACGCGCGCTCGACGCATCGACGCGCGCGTACGATCTCGCGGTCATCCGCTACAAGGCCGGCCTGTCGCCGCAACTGCAGGTGCTGACGGCGGACAGCAACCGCCTCGCATCGGAGCAGACGGTGACCAACCTGAAGATGCGTCGCCGCGACATGCAGCTCGCGCTGATCAAGGCACTGGGCGGCGGGTTCGACGCAACCGGCACACCGCTCGCCGCGCCCGACGCCGCCACGCCGAACAAACAGGCCGCCAACTGAGCCGGCGCCACCACTACGCAGACACTCGAAATAACGGACGGAGAAAATCGCCATGAGCGACCAACAAAACGCCGCCAGCGCGCAGCCACAGAACAACGGCAAGCGCAAACGAATGATGACGCTGCTCGTCGCGGTCATCGTGATCGCGGCCATCGCATACGGCCTGTACTACTTCCTCGTCGCCCGCTTCCATGAAGGCACCGACGATGCGTACGTGAACGGCAACGTCGTGCAGATCACGCCGCAGGTCACCGGCACCGTGATCGCCGTGAAGGCGGACGATACGCAGACGGTCAAGTCCGGCGACCCGCTGGTCGTGCTCGACCCGGCCGATTCGCAGGTCGCGCTGCAGCAGGCGGAAGCGAACCTCGCGCAGACGGTGCGCCAGGTGCGCGGCCTGTTCGTCAACGACGACCAGTACCGCGCGCAAGTCGCGCTGCGCCAGTCCGACCTGTCGAAGGCCCAGGACGACCTGCGTCGCCGCCTGGCCGTCGCGCAGACGGGCGCCGTGTCGCAGGAAGAAATCTCGCACGCACGCGACGCGGTGAAGGCCGCGCAGGCGTCGGTCGACGCCGCGCAGCAGCAGCTCGCATCGAATCGCGCGCTGACCGCGAACACGACGATCGCCTCGCACCCGAACGTGATGGCCGCCGCCGCGAAGGTTCGCGACGCCTACCTCGCGAACGCGCGTAACGTGCTGCCGGCGCCGGTCACCGGCTACGTCGCGAAGCGCTCGGTGCAGGTCGGCCAGCGCGTGTCGCCGGGCACGCCGCTGATGTCGGTGGTGCCGCTGAACGCCGTGTGGGTCGACGCGAACTTCAAGGAAGTCCAGCTGAAGCACATGCGGATCGGCCAGCCGGTCGAGATGACGGCCGACATCTACGGCTCGTCGGTCACCTACCACGGCAAGGTCGTCGGCTTCTCGGCCGGTACGGGCTCGGCGTTCTCGCTGCTGCCGGCGCAGAACGCGACCGGCAACTGGATCAAGGTCGTCCAGCGCCTGCCGGTGCGGATCGAACTCGACCCGAAGGATCTCGACAAGCATCCGCTGCGCATCGGCCTGTCGATGCAGGTCGACGTGGACATCAAGGACGAACGCGGCGACCAGCTCGTCAACGCGCCGAACACCGTCTACGAGACCAACGTGTTCGCGAAGTACGGCGACGAAGCCGATGCCGAAATCGCACGCATCATCGCCGAGAACGCAGGCGGCAGCGCGTCGGCGCCCGTCGCGGCGAAGTCAGGCAGCGCCGCGAAAATGATGTAACCGTTCCGACTCCGGAAAGACAACCCACATGGCACAGGCTCCTGTCTCCCATCCGCCCCTGCAAGGCGGACAACTCCTGCTCGGGACGATCGCGGTATCGCTCGCGGTGTTCATGAACGTGCTCGACACGTCCATCGCGAACGTCGCGATCCCGACCATCTCGGGCGACCTCGGCGTGTCGTCCGACCAGGGCACGTGGGTCATCACGTCGTTCGCGGTCGCGAACGCAATCTCGGTGCCGCTGACCGGCTGGCTGACCGACCGTTTCGGGCAAGTCCGCCTGTTCCTCGTGTCGATCATCCTGTTCGTCATCTCGTCGTGGATGTGCGGGCTGGCGCCGAGCCTGCCATTCCTGCTCGCGTCGCGCGTGCTCCAGGGTGCCGTCGCGGGCCCGATGATTCCGCTGTCGCAAGCGCTCCTGCTATCGAGCTATCCGCGCGCGAAGGCGCCAATGGCGCTCGCACTATGGGCGATGACGACGCTGATCGCGCCCGTCGCGGGCCCCATTCTCGGCGGCTGGATCTCGGACAACTATTCGTGGCCGTGGATCTTCTACGTCAACATCCCGGTTGGCATCGCCGCCGCCGCCGCGACGTGGGTGATCTACCGGAGTCGGGAGTCGGCCGTGCGCCGTGCGCCGATCGACGGCGTGGGCCTGGCGCTGCTGGTCGTGTGGGTCGGCTCGCTGCAGATCATGCTCGACAAGGGCAAGGATCTGGACTGGTTCGCGTCGACGACGATCGTCGTGCTCGCGCTGACGGCTGTCATTGCTTTCGCGTTCTTCGTGATCTGGGAGCTGACCGCCGAGCACCCGGTCGTCGACCTGTCGCTGTTCCGTATAAGAAACTTCACCGGCGGCACGGTCGCGCTGTCGATCGGGTACGGCCTGTACTTCGGCAATCTCGTGCTGCTGCCGCTGTGGCTGCAGACGCAAATCGGCTACACCGCGACCGACGCCGGCCTCGTGATGGCGCCGGTCGGGTTGTTCGCCATCCTGTTGTCGCCACTCACCGGGAAGTATCTGCCGCGCACCGATCCGCGCTTCATCTCGACGGCGTCATTCCTCACGTTCGCGCTGTGCTTCTGGATGCGTTCGCGCTACACGACGGGCGTCGACGAGTGGTCGCTGACACTGCCGACGCTCGTGCAGGGGATCGCGATGGCCGGCTTCTTCATCCCGCTCGTGTCGATCACGCTGTCCGGCCTGCCGGGCCACCGCATTCCCGCGGCGTCCGGCCTGTCGAACTTCGTGCGGATCATGTGCGGCGGCATCGGTACGTCGATCTTCCAGACCGCGTGGGATCATCGGAACAACTTCCACCACGCGCAACTGGTCGAGCAGGCGAACCCGTACAACCCGACGTTCAACCAGGCCGTCACTCAGATGGGCAATCTCGGGCTCACGCCCGAGCAGGCACACGGCCTGATCAACAACATGGCCACGCAGCAGGCTGCGCAGCTCGGCGTGAACGATCTGTTCTACATTTCGGCGGCGATCTTCGTGCTGCTGATCGGACTGATCTGGATCACGAAGCCCGAACGCGCGGGCGGCGGCGATGCCGGGGCGGCCGCATCGGCGGCGCACTGAGCGCCCAAGCCGGAATACCGACGCACCAAACCAAAAAGCCCGGTCGTTTCGACCGGGCTTTTTCTTGTTCGGACGCCGACTGGGGCGCACGCGCGCCGTAGCGTCATGCAGCCGTCACGACGAGCCGTTCCGGTGCCAGTACACCATTCGCCTTGCGCGCCACGCCGAGCAGCCGCGTGGCGTCGTATACACGCACGCGCTCGCCGTCGGCCGCCTCGATCGGCCCGAGCTCCGACAACGGCAGGCGCTGGCCGTGCAGGAACCGCTTCGCGGACGCATCGTCGAGACGAACCGCCGGAAACGTCGACAGCAACGCATCGACCGGCTGGAGCCAGGCATCGCGTGCCGCTTCGGCTGCATCCGACAGCGCATCGAGCGTCACCGCATGTTCGAGCGTCAACGCACCGACGCCCGTACGACGCAGCATCGTCAGATGCGCCCCGCAACCGAGCGCCTCGCCGATGTCTTCCGCGAGCGTACGCACATACGTGCCCTTGCTGCAGGTCACGCGAAACGTCACGTCGGGCAGCTCGCAAGCGAGCAGTTCGAGCGCATGAATCGTCACGTTACGGCCTTCCCGCTCGACGGTCTGGCCCGCACGCGCGTATTCGTACAGCGGCTTGCCGTCGCGCTTGAGCGCCGAATACATCGGCGGCACCTGCACGATCTCGCCGGTGAAGCGCACGAGCGCGGCTTCCACCGCCGCCCGGTCGCATTCGACCGGCCGCGTGTCGATCACGTCGCCTTCCGCATCGCCGGTAGCCGTGCGCTGGCCAAGACGCATCGTCGCTTCGTAGGTCTTGTCGGCCTCGAGCAAGTCCTGCGAAAACTTGGTCGCCTCGCCGAAACACAGCGGCAGCAGGCCCGAAGCCAGCGGATCGAGCGTGCCGGTGTGGCCGGCTTTCTTCGCGAGGAGCAGGCGCTTCGCGCGAATCAGCGCATCGTTGCTCGACAGGCCGACCGGCTTGTCGAGCAGGAGGACGCCATCCAGCACGCGCCGGGGCACGCGCGGACGTTGGGGTGCTGCATTCGTCATAGGCCGGTCGAGCTCAATCGTCCTTCGCGGGTGCGTCGGCCTCGTCGTCGTCCTTCGCGCGCGTCGAGTTCGCTTCCTTGATCAGGCGCGACATTTCGACGGCCTTCTCGATCGTCTGGTCGTAATGGAAATGCAGCGTCGGCACCGTATGAATGTGCAGGCGCTTGAACAGCAGGTTGTGCAGGTGACCCGACGCGTGATTCAGCGCCTCCTGCGTCTTTTCCGGGTCACCGGTAAGCGCGGTGAAGTAGACCTTCGCGTGCGCGTAGTCCGGCGTGAGCTCCACGCTCTGGATGGTCACGATGCCGATACGCGGGTCTTTGACCTCGCGCATGATGAGTTCGGACAGGTCGCGCTGAATCTGGTCGGCGATCTGAACGTTGCGATTGGGGGAAGTGCGTTTCCTGGACATGATCGATCCGTGATCCGTTTTTCAGGATGAAGTGGCGGCCCTTGTCGGCACGCCACCATGAAAATGGGCGGGACAGGCCCAAGCCTGCCCCGCCCATGAGCCGATGCGCGACGATTACAGCGTACGCGCGACTTCGGTCACTTCGAAGACTTCGAACTGGTCGCCTTCGATGACGTCGTTGAAGTTCTTCACCGACATACCGCACTCGAAGCCTTGCTTCACTTCCTTCACGTCGTCCTTGAAGCGCTTCAGCGATTCGAGTTCGCCCGTGAAGATCACGACGTTGTTGCGCAGCACACGTACCGACGACGAGCGCTTGACGATACCGTCCGTGACCATACAGCCAGCAACCGTACCGACCTTCGGCACCTTGAAGACCTGACGGACCTCGACCATGCCGGTGATGACTTCGCGCTTCTCCGGTGCCAGCATGCCCGACATCGCCGCCTTCACCTCATCCACTGCGTCGTAGATGATGTTGTAGTAGCGGATGTCGATGCCGTTCGCCTCGGCCAGCTTGCGCGCTTGTGCATCCGCACGCGTGTTGAAGCCGATGATGACCGCCTTCGATGCCGTCGCGAGGTTGACGTCGTTTTCGCTGATGCCGCCCACCGCGCTGTGCACGATCTGCACGCGCACTTCGTCGGTCGACAGCTTGAGCAGCGACTGCACGAGCGCTTCCTGCGAACCCTGCACGTCTGCCTTGATGATGAGCGGCAGGTTCTGCACTTCGCCTTCGCCCATCTGCTCGAGCATGCTTTCCAGCTTCGCGGCCTGCTGCTTCGCAAGCTTCACGTCGCGGAACTTGCCCTGACGGAACAGCGCGATTTCACGCGCCTTGCGCTCGTCCGGCAGCACGATCACTTCTTCGCCCGCGCCCGGCACTTCCGACAGACCCTGGATTTCGACCGGGATCGACGGACCGGCTTCCTTCGTCGGCTTGCCGTTCTCGTCGAGCATCGCGCGAACCCGGCCGTAAGCCGTACCGGCCAGCACGATGT
Source organism: Burkholderia sp. YHN3-13 (assembly GCF_055810675.1). Lineage (NCBI taxonomy): Bacteria > Pseudomonadati > Pseudomonadota > Betaproteobacteria > Burkholderiales > Burkholderiaceae > Burkholderia > Burkholderia sp. YHN3-13. Next base: position 260,907 of record NZ_JBVVNQ010000008.1, read on the forward strand.
CGCCGCGGTTCAGCGTACCGGACTGCACCAGGATCGTCGCGACCGGGCCTTTACCCTTGTCGAGCTTCGCTTCGATCACGATGCCCTTGGCCGGTGCTTCGACCGGTGCCTTCAGTTCCAGCACTTCGGCCTGCAGCAGCACGTTCTCGAGCAGATCGTCGATGCCCGCGCCCGTCTTGGCCGACACCGGCACGAACGGCGAATCGCCACCGTACTCTTCCGGCACGACGCCTTCCGCGACCAGTTCCTGCTTGACGCGATCGGGGTTCGCTTCCGGCTTGTCGATCTTGTTGATCGCGACGACGATCGGCACGCCACCCGCCTTCGCGTGGGCGATTGCTTCCTTCGTCTGCGGCATCACGCCGTCGTCGGCCGCCACCACCAGCACCACGATGTCGGTCGCCTTCGCGCCGCGTGCACGCATTGCCGTGAACGCTTCGTGACCCGGCGTATCGAGGAACGTGATGACGCCACGCGGCGTATCGACGTGATACGCGCCGATGTGCTGCGTAATGCCGCCCGCTTCGCCAGCGGCAACCTTCGCGCGGCGAATGTGGTCGAGCAGCGAGGTCTTGCCGTGGTCGACGTGACCCATGACCGTGACGACCGGCGGACGCGGCAGTTGCTCCGCATCGGTACCGGTTTCGCCTTCGACCAGCAGCGCTTCCGGATCGTCCAGCTTCGCGGCAACCGCGCGGTGGCCCAGTTCCTCGACGATGATCATCGCCGTTTCCTGGTCCAGCACCTGGTTGATCGTGACCATCTGGCCCATCTTCATCATCACCTTGATGACTTCGGAGGCCTTGATCGACATCTTGTGCGCGAGATCGGCAACCGACACGGTCTCCGGCACGTGCACTTCGCGAACGATCGGTTCGGTCGGCGCCTGGAACGACGATGCGCTGTCCTGGTGACGGCCGCGCCCCTTCGGGCCGCCGCGCCAGCCGCGGTCGACGCCGCCGCTCGAATCGCCGCGCGTCTTGATGCCGCGACGCTTCGCCGCGTCGTCCTGCCAGCCGCCCTTGCCTGCGCCCGGCTTCTTGTTGCGGTCGCCCGCGCCTGCCGGCGCCTGCGTCGTGGCCGGGGCCGCGGCACCGGCCGGCTTCTTCACGGCCGGACGTGCCTGCGCACCTTCCGGCTTCGCCGGCTTGTGCAGCGTGCCCTTCGCTTCGGCCGGCTTCGGCGGCTCGACCGGCTTCGGCGGCTCGACTGCCTTGACCACGGCCTTGCGCGGCGTGTTCATCATTTCGCGGATCGCGCGTGCCTCGGCTTCTGCCGCCGCGCGACGCTTGCTGATCTCTTCCTGCTCGGCGCGCGCCTTGTCCGCCGCCTCGCGGGCTGCGTCCTCGGCCTTCTTGGCCGCTTCGCGCTGGGCCGCACGTTCGGCGGCCGCGCGCGCTTCGTCCTGCGCGGACTGCTCGGATTGCGCGGACTCCACGCTGGCCGTTTTCTGCTCGGCCGCGGCGGCCTGCTGCGCTGCCACCTGCTGCTGCGCCGCAGCGGCTTCGGCCGCGGCACGCTTCGCCGCAGCTTCTTCCTCGGCGCGACGGCGCTCGGCTTCAGCCGCTTCCTCGCGGGCGCGGCGTTCCGCCTCTTCACGCTCCAGGCGTTCCTGGCGCTCGCGCAGTTCCTGCGCCTGCTTCTCGAGCAGCTCGGCCTCGCGGCGCGCTTCTTCCTCGCGACGCTTCAGTTCCGCATCGTCGTCCGCTTCGGCGACCTGCGCCTGACCCTGTTCCGCACCCTCGTTCACGTCGTCGCGCTTGACGAACGTGCGCTTCTTGCGGACCTCGACCTGAATGGTGCGAGCCTTGCCCGTCGCGTCAGATTGCTTGATCTCCGACGTATGCTTGCGGGTCAGCGTGATCTTGCGCTTGTCGCCGTCGGTTGCGCCGTGCGACTTGCGCAAATGATCGAGCAGACGCGCCTTGTCCGCTTCGGACAGCGCATCGTCTTCACTCGCTTTCTGGACGCCCGCTGCCTGCAGCTGTTCGAGCAGCACACCAGCAGGCATTTTCAGTTCCGCGGCAAATTGGGCTACGTTGTTACTCGCCATTCATTCCTCTTAGTGCAAGGACCGATTCCTTGCGGTTAGCATCGGGTCAGGCCATACGGCCGCCATCAAATCAGTGCGCCATGGTCATTTCTCACTGGAACCAATGTTCACGTGCTTTCATGATCAACGCCTTAGCGGCATCCTCTTCCATTCCGGTCAGGTCGACCAGTTCATCCACTGCAAGCTCGGCGAGATCGTCCCGCGTCTGCACACCGTGTTCGGCCAGCTTCGCGAGCAACTCCGGCGTGATGCCGTCGAGGCTCTTGAGATCCAGCGCTGCGTTCTCGACCTTTTCTTCGTTCGCGATGGCCATCGTCAGCAGCGCATCGCGTGCGCGGTTGCGCAGCTCGTGCACGGTGTCCTCGTCGAACGCTTCGATCTCGAGCATTTCGTTGAGCGGCACGTAGGCGATCTCTTCGAGGCTCGTGAAGCCTTCGTCGATCAGGATGTCGGCAACTTCCTCGTCGACATCGAGACGCGCCATGAACAGTGCACGCAGCCGGTCGCGCTCTTCACCCTGCTTCAGGGCGGATTCGTCCGGCGTCATGATGTTGATCTGCCAGCCGGTCAGTTCACCGGCGAGGCGAACGTTCTGACCGCTGCGGCCGATCGCGACAGCCAGTTCGTTCTCGTCGACGACGACGTCCATCGAATGCTTTTCTTCATCGACGACGATCGACTGGACAGCTGCCGGCGCGAGCGCGCCGATCACGAACTGGGCGGGATCCTCCGACCATAGCACGATGTCGATGTTTTCGCCACCGAGCTCGTTGCGCACGGCCTGCACGCGCGAGCCGCGGATGCCGACGCAGGTGCCGATCGGATCGATCCGCTTGTCGTAGGCGATCACGCCGATCTTCGCGCGCACGCCCGGGTCGCGGGCAGCCGCCTTGATCTCGAGCAGGCCCTGCTCGATTTCCGGCACTTCCATCTCGAACAGCTTCATCAGGAACTCGGGCGCCGTACGCGACAGCTCGATCTGCGGGCCGCGCGCGGTGCGGTCGACCTTCGCGATGTACGCGCGCACGCGGTCGCCCACGCGCAGGTTTTCCTTCGGGATCAGCTGATCGCGGCGCAGCAGCGCCTCGACACGGCCCGATTCGACGATGAAGTTGCCCTTGTCGAGGCGCTTCACCGTACCCGTCATGATCTTTTCGCCCCGCTCGAGGTAGTCGTTCAGGATCTGCTCGCGCTCCGCGTCGCGCACCTTCTGCAGGATCACCTGCTTCGCGGCCTGCGCGCCGATACGACCGAACTCGATCGACGGAACGGGTTCCTCGACATATTCGCCGACTTCGACGTCGGGATTCTGCTCACGTGCCTCGAACAGCAGGATCTCGCGATCCGGCTCCTGCAAGCCTGCCTCGTCGGGCACGACGAGCCAGCGACGGAAGGTTTCGTGCTCGCCGCTTTCGCGATCGATATGGACGCGGATTTCGGCGCCTTCGTCGAACAGCTTCTTGGAAGCGGAAGCGAGCGCGGCCTCGAGGGCGCCCAGCACCACATCCTTGTCGACGTTTTTCTCGCGCGCCAGCGCATCCACCAGCATCAACACTTCGCGACTCATTATTTGCGGCTCCTAAAGTCAACTTGCGGAATCAGGCGGGCTTTGTCGATATCGGCCAGCGTGAAATCCAGCATGGCTGCCTCGCCCTTCTTCCCCTCAAATTCCAAACCGATCGTTTCGCCATTCGGCGCGTGCAGAATGCCCCGGTACGTCTTGCGCCCGTCCAGCGGCTTTTTCAAGGTCACGGAAACTTCGCTGCCGGCGAAGCGCTCGAAGTCGGCCAGCTTCTTCAACGGGCGGTCGAGCCCCGGGGACGAGACTTCGAGCCGTTCGTAATCGATGTTTTCGACCGTCAAGACGTGCTGGAGCTGACGCGTGACCTTTTCGCAATCTTCGAGCGAGATGCCGGCAGGCTGATCGATATAGATGCAAAGCATGCCGCGCCCGGTGCGCTCGAGATCCACCAGCTCGTAGCCGAGCCCGGTGACCGTGGTTTCTATCAGTTCCGTCAGTTGCACAGTGTCCTCTCAGGTGTTCGCGCCCGCCGCTCGCGATTCACCCGCGGGCGCGCGCCTTAGCCGGCGCAGGAAGCGCTACCCGAGATGCCTAACCGTTTCAGCAAAAAAAAATGGGCGGAACGCCCATCTTTCTTACTGGTGGTCGCACCTGAGCCGCACATTGAATCCGTACGCCCAGCGACTCCGCGATTATAGCGATTTTTGGCGCAAACGCCAAGCCAGCCGGTAAAAGCAGCGCGTCGCGCGCTTTTACGGACCAAAAATGCGAAATCGGGTTACCCGATCCGCCGGCACGATCCTGTCAGACCGGCGACCGGTTGCCGACTGCGAGGCAGCGGCACGCGACATATCTATGGTCGAAAGCGATCGGCGCAATGCGCGGTGCCGGCAAAATCGGCGGAATGCCGATCGGGCCGGCACGCCGGCGGCTGTGCGCCGCCGCGCGCCGACATGCGTTCAGCGGCTGCGCGTACGGCTGCGCTGCGGACGCTGGCCGCCGCCCTGACCGCCGCCGTTGCCGGCGCCATCCGCCCGATTGCCGTTCGGATTGCGATTACCGCCGCCCTTGCCGCCGCCGCGCTTGCCGCCCGCGCCTTCGCGCTTGGGGCCCGCACCGTACGACGCGCGATTGCCGTCGACATCGCGGCCGCCGGCACGGTTGCCATCGCGACCGCCCATGCCACCACGGTTGCCGTCACGGCCACCGCCGGTACGATTACCGTAGCCCGACGGCGCAACCGGCAGACTGCCGTAGCCGCTCAGGCCGGGCAGCCCCGGCACGCCGCGCCTGCCGCCACCGCGGCGCGGCTGGTCGAGTTGCCCATGCGTCGTCAGCACCGGCTCACGGCTGATGAAACCCATCGACGTCTCCATCGGATCGGGCTGACGGCGTTCGGCCTGGCCAGCCCCGCCGCGCTTGCCCTTCTCCTCGGTCGGCGCCTTCAGGCCGACCGTCGCCATCAGCTTGCGCACCTGCGCGTCGTCGAGCTCTTCCCAACGACCGCGCTTCAGGCCGCGCGGCAGCGGGATCGGGCCGTGACGCGTACGGATCAGGCGGCTCACCATCAGGCCGACGGCCTCGAACATCCGGCGCACTTCGCGGTTGCGGCCTTCGGCCAGCGCGACGTGATACCAGTGGTTCGTCCCTTCGCCGCCGCCGTCGCGGATACGCAGGAAATTCGCCGGACCGTCATCGAGCTCGACGCCGTGCAGCAGCTTCTGCCGCATCCCTTCGGCCAGCTCGCCGACGACGCGCACCGCATACTCGCGCTCGACGCTGTAGCGCGGGTGCATGAAGCGGTTCGCGAGATCGCCCGAAGTCGTCAGCATCAGCAGACCTTCGGTATTGAAGTCGAGGCGACCCACCGCAAGCCACTTCGCCGTCTTCATCGGCGGCAGGCGATCGAACACCGACGGACGGCCTTCCGGATCCGCGTGGCTGACGATCTCGCCCGTCGGCTTGTGGTACAGCAGCACGCGCGGCGGCTTGTTCGGCAGCTTGCGCTTGACCGGCTTGCCGTTGATCCGCACCTGGTCGGTCGGCATGATGCGCTGCCCGATGTGCGCGGGCTCGCCGTTCACCGACACGCGGCCGGCGACGATCAATTCTTCCATTTCGCGGCGCGAGCCCATGCCCGCCTCCGCCAGCACCTTGTGAAGCTTCGGCGCGTCGTCGTCCGGCGACAGCACGCGCTTGTTCGCCGGCTGGTTCCGGCCGCGGCGCAGCATCGGCGCACGCACGCCGCTGCCGCCCGCGGAGTTGTCCGCGTCGAATGCAGGCGACGTCACGTAGGCGAACAGCTCGTCCTGGGACGCATCGCCCTCCGCCTTCACCGGGCCGCCCTCAGCCTTCGGCGCACCGCGCCGGCCCTGACCGCCCTGGCCAGCCTTGGCCGCGCCTTCGCGTTTGCCGGCCGGCTTGCGCCCCCCCTTGGCCGCACCGTCCTTGTTGCGCGGCGCACGCGCCGGCTGCGCTTCGGCCGTCTCGGCCGGCTGCGCATCCGCGCCTTCGCCGCCCGGCTGCTCGCCTTCGGCGCCCTTCGACTTGGCTGCCGCGCGACGCCGCGCGATCAGGCTGCGCGGGCCGCGCCGCAAACCGCGGCGGGGACGCTCGTCGCCACCGGCCGAAGCATCCTGCTCCGGCGCATCGTCGGCGCGCGCCGCCTGCACGGCAGGCGCGGACGATTCAATATCGTGGATATCAGTCAAAACAACCTCAAAATGTCAGGTCTCGCGCCCGGCGCGGGCGCGGCAAGATGTTGGCCGCGATCAGGCGCGACGCTGTTCGGGTTCTGCTTCGTCGTCCGGCAACGCGTCGGCGCCGATGGGCGCGCTGGCGCTTCGTACGGCATCCGCGAGACTGTCGGACGTGTCGTCCAGCATCTCGTCGTCCGCGGAACGGGAACGGGACGCGTTGGCCTGGTCAGCCTCGCCGGGCGTGACGCCGGCCGCTTCCGCTCCGTCTCCGGCAGCCGCTTCGGCGGCCGGCTTGCGATCTTCCTCACCCCGATCCGCACGCGGCGGCTCGGACTGCACACCGGTCGGCACTGCTTGGGCGCCCACCTGTTCCGTTTGTTCCGTGTGCCCGCGATCAGCCTCGAGCGTATCGCGACCCGGAATTTCCTGCGTCGACGCGCCGTCGGCCGCAGTCGCGGCATCGTCCGGCAATTCGACCGATGTTTCATCCGCCAGCGCCTGCGACGGATCGCCCGCCGCGTCGTCGGCGACCGGCACATCCCCGTCGAAATCCATCGCCTGCTGCGCGAGCAGCGCGGCCTCGATGTTCGCGGCCGGCTCTTCGAGCGCCGGCAGATCGTCGAGCGCCTTCAGGCCGAGATCGTCGAGAAACTGCTTGGTCGTCGCGTACAGCGCCGGGCGTCCCGGCACGTCACGATGACCGATCACCTCGATCCAGCCGCGATCCTCGAGTTGCTTGACCACCTGCGTGTTGACCGTCACGCCGCGAATCTCTTCGATGTCGCCGCGCGTGACGGGTTGCCGGTACGCGATGATCGCGAGCGTTTCGAGCACCGCGCGCGAATACTTCGGCGGCTTCTCGGGATGCAGGCGATCCAGATAATGACGCATCGCCGGCTTGCTCTGAAAGCGCCATCCGGTCGCCAGCGCCACCAGCTCGACGCCGCGGCCGGACCAATCCTGTTTCAGATCTTCGAGCAACGTGCGGACCGTGTCAGCCGACACGCCGTCGGCAAAGAGCTTGCGCAAATCGCCGAGCTTCAGCGGTTCCTGCGCGCAGATCAAAGCAGTCTCGAGGACGATCTTCGCCTCTTGGGTATTCATGCAGCTAGGCCAGACCCTGTGGTCAAACGAACCGGATCAACAAACAGACGAAAGGAACGGAAGACGCGCTCGCCCGATTCTGATCGGTCATATTGATGGGAGCACGAACCGGGGGCGGCGAACCAACTTCAGGCCAGGCCCAAACCGGACGGAACAGCACGGCTCAACGACGGAACCGCGTGACTGAGCGCCATATTACGCAAAATTGCCCGGTGCGTAAAGATGAGCCGAGCGGGCCGCCGCCAGTACGGCGCGCGCGCTCCGGCCCTGCTTCAGCGGGCCGCCGAACCGTGCGCGAGGAACCGGCGCAGCCGCTCGACGCCCGCGTCGAGCCGGGCAGGATCGCATGCATAGCACCACCGTACGAAGCCCTCGCCTTCCGGGCCGAACGCCCGCCCGGGCGCCAGGCCGATGCCCGCCTCGCGCACCAGCGTCTTGCAGAACGCGAGACTGTCGGCCGCGCCGGGCAGCCGCAGGAACAGGTACATCGCACCCGGCGGCGGCGGCACCTCGACGTCCGGCAACGTCCGCAGCGCGGCGACCAGGTGATCGCGCGCGTCGCGCAGTGACGCGACGAACGACCGCACGAACGGCTCGCCGTCGCGCAGCGCAACCTCGCCCGCGGCCTGGACGAAGCCCGGCGCGCACGACGTGTTGTATTCGACGAGCTTCGACAGGTCGCCCATCACCGACGCCGGCGCGACAAGCCATCCGAGCCGCCAGCCCGTCATCGCCCACGCCTTCGAGAACGAATTCACGACGACGACCCGTTCGTTGCGCGTGGCGATATCGAGAAACGACGGCGCGCCGCCCGCATCGAACGCGAGCCGTTCGTACACTTCATCGGCGACCAGCCAGATGCCGTGCCGGCGACAATGGGCGAGCACGGCCTGCTGGTCGTCACGCGACATCGTCCAGCCGGTCGGGTTGTTCGGCGAATTGATCAGCAACATTCGCGTCTCGGGCGTCAGCGCGGCCAGCAGCCGCCCGACATCCAGCCGCCAGCCCGCGTCGCCATACCCGAGCGGCACGCATTCGACCTGCGCGCCGAGAATCTTCGGAATTTCGACGAGGTTCGGCCATAGCGGCGTGACCGCGACGACACGGTCCCCGGGACCGACCAGCATCTGCGCGGCCAGCATCAGCGCGCTCACGCCGGAACTCGTCACGGCCACCGTGTCGGCCGCCGTCGCGCCGTGGCGCGCGCCGACGTAGGCCGCGATCGCCGCGCGCAACGGCGCGGTACCGAGGTTGTGCGTGTAGAAGGTCGCACCGTCGCGCAACGCGGCCGCCGCGGCGTCGCGGATGAAATCCGGCGTCACGCGATCGGATTCGCCGAACCAGAACGGCAGCATGTCCGGCACGCCGAAGCCGGCGTTCGCCACTTCCCGGATCAGCGACGGACGCAGCGCCTGCACCGCGGCGCGTGCCGCCGGCTCGCCGGTCACCGCAAGGAAATCATCGGAATGCACCATCGAGAACCACCGCCGAGGAACACGATCCGCGTAGTGTACCGGCCCGCACACCCGGCCGGTGCAAGTCGGCGCGCGTCAGTCGAGATCCTCTGCCCGCGCCGGCATCTGCCGCACGAGTTCCCAGATCGCCTGGGCCGCGGGCGACAGCGACCGGTCGCGGCGGCGCACCAGCTCGACCGTCCGCTCGGTGCGCGGCGTGAGCGGCCGCGCGACCAGTGTGGAGCCGGCCGGCAGCGGCAGCGACAGCCACGGCTGCACGCTCACGCCGACGCCCGCCTCGACCAGCCCGAACACCGTCGCCGAATGCCCGAGCTCCTGCATGACCGTCGCATTGACGTGATGGGCGGCCAGCGCGGCGTCGATCAGCGGCCGGCTGCCCGACGCATGGTCGAGCAGCACGAGGCGCTCGCCGTCCAGCGCCGTCCACGGCACCTCGGCCCGTGCCGCGAGCGGATGATCGGCCCGCGCGACGAGGCAGAACGAATCGGTCATCAACGGTTCGCACACGAGATCGGCGACCGTCAGCGGACCGATCACGACGCCGAAGTCGACTTCGCTCGACTTCACCTTGCGCAGGACGTCGCTTTGCACGTCGTCGCGCAGGCCCAGCGTCACGAACGGGAACTGGCGCTCGCACGATGCGACCACCCGCGGCATCAGACGGCAGGCGATCGTCGGGCTCGCCGCGACGATCACGCGCCCGCGACGCTGCTCGCCAATCTCGCGAATCTCGCGCAGCGTGTCGTCGAGATCGTCGAGCAGGCGCGACACGCTCGCGATCAGGTTCGCACCGACATCGGTCAATTGCACGTCGCGCGTCGTGCGGTCGATCAGCTTCAGCCCGAGTTCGGCCTCGAGCTCGCGCACGCAGCGGCTGACCGCGGATTGCGTGAGCCCGATCTCGTCGCCCGCACGGCTGAAGCTCTTGAGCCGCGCGACCTCGATGAATACGCGAAGCTGGCGCAGCGTGACGTTCATTTCCCGCCCTCATCAATCGTCGATATCGATGCACGATTTTAATGCACGAATCCGGGCTCGATGGGCGAATCCGACCCTCATCGCGCATGTTTCGCTGCGGTGCAATACATTCGCAAACGCACGTGGTACGGGCGAACTGCACAAGATTGGTGATTGTCCCGATTTGCTGGCGGGTTATTTTGGCGTCTTATACGCCCCTAGCTGACTTAGCCGTTAGCTCGCTGCCAAGCGGCTCTCAAGGGAATCACCTCTGACATGGCACGCTTCGTGCATTACCTTGCGCACAGGGCGCAGGTTTCGTCGGACGGAAGAGTAGAAACGCCGCTGCCGGCCAACCGGACGCCCCCACCCGGCACTCGACGATCGAGTGCTTGAAGAGTGCGCGGCGCAGGGCAGCGCACCGGAGTTAGCTTCGCTGAGGTGAGGACATGATGCTGTTCGACGATTTGAGAGATAACGAGTGGGCGCTGGTCGAGGGTCTGTTTTGCTCGGAACCCGCACGGAGTGAACGGCGCGGCCGTCCCCGCGTGGAAGCCCGCTCGGTGGTCAACGCCGTGCTGTGGGTGCTGTCGACGGGTGAAGGCTGGTCGAAGCTGCCGGGCCGCTACCCGTCGCCGCCGACCTGCCGTCGCCGCTTCGACGAATGGCAGGCGGACGGTACGCTCGCCGAAATCGTGAAGCGACTCGGCACGAGCGGCCGGCAGATCTCGCTGCGCGGGCGCATCGGCGCGAGCGCCGCGAAGCCGCCTGCACCGCCGAGCCGCGACCGGCTGCGCGGCGCCTTCTGGACCAACCCGGAATCCTGGCGCGCGCCCGTCAAGATGGCGTAGCGTAACGCATGCTCGATCGGGCGGCTTCGGCCGCCCGGTTTCTTTCTGCGGCGCGATCTTTTCGCGACGCCTGCCTTGCCGTCGATTACCGTTGTCGTGCCGCGATACAACTATTTACCAATATTTACAGCAAGCCTGCACTCCCGCGCTTACCTTAGCGACATATCAACAGGCCGCATCGACGGCTTGAAGGGAGCCCCCGCCATGAGACCAATGTCACTGCTCGTTGCATGCGGCATTGTCATGTCCATGGCGCTGACCGCTCCAGCCCATGCCGACGATCGCACGAAGCCGCCTCACCGCCAGCAGGATCACCGGAATACGCCGCGCCAACCGCCGTCCGCCAACGCGCCCGGCCGGCAAACCGTGCCGCGCGGCGACCTGCGCGGCGATATCGCCAGCAACGCGCGGGCGCGCATCGGCTCGCAGCCGTCCGACGTGCCGCGTCATCCGTAGTCCTGCCGATTTCAGGCATTCGCCAAAGAAAGTACCCGCTTTCGGGAACTGCGCCGCAAGCGACGAGTCACATCGTTGCCATGAGCACAGCGTGGCAACAGCAAAAGTATCCGGTACGCCCGTATCCTCGCGATACGGGCTTTTTTTTGACATGACCGCTCGCGCGGCGACGCACGCGCCGGGAGGCTCCGCCGCTACAAGCGGCTTTCGAGAATCGCCACGGCGCTCGCTTCGCTCAATGCGTAGTCGTCCATGCGGCGATCGGTCCAGGAAAGTAATTTCTCGTCGCGCTCGAGGCGCGAGAATTCGGCTCGACCGGTTTCGGTCAGTACGGCGATGTCGACCGGGGCATGAAAGCCCGGCGCGGGCGCGACGGTCTTCTGCCTGACCGTGTCCATCAGCCCGAGCGAACGGAGATACTCGAACACGCCCGGGCGGCGTGCCCACGGTACCTGGCGGTACTGCACTCGTCTCAATGCGTCGAGCACCGCTTCGTTGGAATACGTGGCCATCTCGATTCTTTCTTAAAGTGCAGCGACAATGCGAAGCGGCGCGCCGGGCGGGGTCTCCGCCCGCCGACACCGCCACCGATTCTGGAGGCCGACGTTCGGCGTCGCTTCAGGGCCGGATCGTCAGCCGTCCATAAAAAGACACCATACCCCAATCAAATTGATTCTGTTCGATTCATTTGTACTTCTCTTCATCGGTTTCATGCTCTGCCGCAAGCGGCGGAGAATCATCTCGATCGCCGCGATTGCGCTGTTCTGGCTGCTCGCAACGGGTTGGCTCGCCGCGCCGCTGATCGCGTGGACCGAGGCCGGCGTCACACCGGTCGAGCACCCGGTCATGCACGGGCGGACCACACTGATTCTCCTCGGCTCCGGCACACGCCGCACCGACAACGGGCTGCGCGCACCGCCCGACGGCGCCGCGCGCATCCACAAGGTCACGGCGCTCTATCGCACGTGTCGACAGCAGGCCGAGCGTTGCACCGTCGTGATGTCGGGCGGCGACCCGCAGCATCACGGCGAAGCCGAAGCAGCCGTATACGGGCGCCAGCTCGTCGCGGAAGGCGTTGCTCCCACCGACCTCGTTCTCGAACCGGACAGCCGCACGACCTACGAAAACGCGAAATTCACTGCATCTATACTACGCTCACAGTATGACGACGCACGCATTCTCGTCACGTCGTCGTACCAGATGCGCCGTGCATTGCTCGATTTCCGCCGGTTCGGCATCGATCCGCAGCCCGTCTATGCGAACCGCCGGCTTGCGCAAACAGGCTGGCTGCCACGCTGGCGCAACCTGGCCAATGCCGAGCAGGCGCTGCACGAACTGGTCGGCATTGCGCAATTCCACGTGTACCGGTGGCTCGGCTGGTTTTGAAAGTTTGCGGGGAAACGGGCACGGACGGAGTGAATCCGCCCAGAATGGCATGCGCATGACGAAGTACACGAAGTGTTGCGCGACTTCAACGGGGCCTTGCGTCGCGCCGCGATCCGGTGCACATTGATCCGTCACTTTTGTTACACTCGACACGCACTCGATTGCAGTCGCCAGACAAAACGGCAACACTCGGGTTCATCACCACTTAGCGGAGGTAAAGCAATGAAGAAGACGTCCCTGGCTATCCTGGTAGCGATGTCGGCGCTGACTGGCGCAGCGTATGCGCAAGAGAGCACGGAAATCAAGACGATTACCGATCCGGCCAAGATCTCCGAGATCGAGCAACGCGCACAGGCGCTGCAACAGCAGCAAGCGGCCGAAGCCGCTCAGCCGGCGATGCAGGAAGAGCATCACCACGGCAAGAAGGCTGCTCATCACAAGGCAGCAGCGAAGAAGGCCGGCAAGAAGGCAGCCAAGGCTGCAGACGCTGCCAGCCAGTAAGTTCGGCGGCATCGCACAAGTAAAAAGCCGAATCCGGGCAACCGGGTTCGGCTTTTTTGGTTGCGGCGCCTGCGCGCTGTGCTAAAGTCGCGCACCGAAATTTTCCACCCGTGCGCACCCCGGTGCGGAGGACAGCATGAGCAACATTCAACTCGACATCGAGTGGACCGAAGCCGCCACTCGCCAGATCAAGCAACTGATGCCCCGCGGCTCGGCCGACGCGTTCCTCGCGTTGCCGCCGATCGAGTGCCTGCCGATGGAGGGCGACGTGCTGTTCCTCGGCCCGCAAGGCAAGCAGCAGCCGTTCATCGTGGCCGAGCGCCAGTATCACCATGACGGCGACGCCGACTGGACGATCATCCTGATCCTCGACGTCCCCAGCGCGTCGCACTGACGCGCCGCCGCGACCGGACACGTCCGGTCGCCCCGCCCGGCTCAGACGAGCTTCGACAGCACGCGGATTTCGGAACTTTCGATCCAGTCCGCGGCCGCTTCGCGATAAGCGAGAATGTGCGCGGAGCGCGCATGCGCAGCCAGCGCCGCCTCGCTCTCCCAACGCTCGACGAATACGAATCGCAAGGGTTCCTTCAGATCCCGGTGCAGGTCGTACTGCAAGGCACCGGCTTCGTTACGGGTCGGCTCGACGATCCCTTCGAGCACGGTGCGCAGTTTTTCCTCGGCACCCGGCTTCGCCACGATCAGCGCCACGACTGCAATTTCCGCCATTCCCGACTCCTTCATCGACAAAAGTCCGAGAATACGCGAATCACGTGTCGCGCCTCGGCCACGCCGATGCGACATGGCCCGACGGCCCCAAAAAAATAGCCCGCGCTTCAGAGAAGCGCGGGCGAAACCGTCGCCCTACGAGGATAGGCGACGGGGCCATCGAGATCCGCACGCGTGCGCGGATCGTCATCGGTTGCACCGGCGCATGCCGCGCCGACATTCGAAGACGCCGATACCGTTGATCCGGCGCTCGCGGCGCCCGCCCGGCATCTGACGTCATCCTCCCTGTTTCAACAATTCCAACATATAAAGCAGGTTGCATGCCAGCCATTGAAAACCGATCACTTCATTGATTTAAAAGAACATTTTTTGACGATGGCGACAATGTGACACGTGTTCTGCCGCCGTAACGCGCGGATGTTACGTAACGTCACGAGGGAGGGACCGAACCGCTCGCACATGCATACGCAAGCGCGAGCGGCTATAAAAAAAGCCCGCCGAACGGCGGGCTTTTCAGTGATGCAGGGACGCGCCGGGATCAGCGAAGCTGATTCACGAGCAGCCCCATGATCTGGCGTGCCGGCGACGACGTGTCGATCGCGCCCGTATCGTCAACGATTGCAACGCGCGTCTGGTCGGCCGTGAGCGCCTTCACGTTGACGCGGTACTGCTTCGCCTGCTTTTCCTTCTTGCCGTGGAACAGCTGGCTCCAGAAGCCTTGCTCGGCCGAGGTCAGATCCTTCGGATCGACGTAGCGCACGAAATACAGACCCTTCGTGCGATCGCGATCGTCGACCGTGAAGTTCGCGCGATCGAGCGCGAGGCCGACGTGCAGCCACGACCGGTCGTACGGTTCGCCGAGCGTGACTTCCGACGGCACGGCCGCATCGGCCGCGTCATTGCCCTGTGCCGACGTGCGCGAGACGTTCTGCGCGGCGATCGCTGCCGCGGCCTTCGACGATGCGTCTGCGTCGGCCTTCTTCTCGATCGGTACCGTGTTGTCCTTGATGTTCGCGATCGGCGGCTCGCCGTTCTTCGCACGCTGCGCATTCTGCGCGAGCACGGCCATCAGCCGCTTCAGGTATTCGGTCTCGAGCGCCGGATCGTTCGGCTTTGGTTCCCACTTGCTCGAATCGTTGTTCGCACCGGTGATCGCCTCACGCATGCCCTTCTGGCTGATGAACACGTAGGTGCCGCCGTTCGGCGCCGAGTCGAGACGCGTACGGTACTTGTTGCGCTCGGCCGTCACGTACGAGTTGCCCATCGCCTTCGAGATCACGCTGCGGATCAGCCCGTCGTTGATCTGCGGATGGGTTTCGTTCCAGTCGGTTTCCATCACGCCCTTGTCGCGCTGGTCGACCACGAGCAGGAAGCCCTGCTCCTGCCAGAACCGGCGGACCTGCGGCCAGATGTCGGCCGGCTGCTTGCCGTCGATCACGAGCCAGCTCTCGGTGCCGTCGCGCTGGATATGCATGCCGGCCACGGCCGGCGCGACGGTGTCCAGCGCAGGCGCCGCCTGCTGGACCTGCTGAAGCGCAGACAGGGAAGTCGCGCCGCCCTGGGGCGGCAGCGAACGCTGATCGGCCGTCTCGTCGAGCATGTTGGGCGGCACTGCGAGCGACGCTTCCTTCGATTTCGAATCGCTCTTGTAGTCCACTTTCGTGGGCGACGACGTACCGCAACCGGCAACGAGCGCGCCGGTGGCAAGCACTGCAGCGAACCGCATGGTAAGACGAAGATCAGTCATGTTCGGGGAATCCTCTTCCGCTAAATCACGGCGCTTTCCGTGGATCAACCTTGCATTTTACCGGGGCCGCGCCGCGATGTGCAAAAAAGCGACCGGCAAGAAAAAACCCGCGTCAGCCTGAACTGACGCGGGTTCTTTGTCTGGTCGGGGCGAGAGGATTTGAACCTCCGACCACCTGCACCCCATGCAGGTACGCTACCAGGCTGCGCTACGCCCCGAAAGAAGAAAAGTATAACAGACACTTCTCCGATTTAGAATCGGGTCGCATGCATTTTGTGAATGTTCTTGTGAAATTTCCTAGCTTGACGACACCTGATGCATGCGTCCGTCCCCCGCGCATGACAGCGCGCGCCACGCGCCGACCACGCGGTCCTCGCATCGCACTCACCGCTTGCGCGCGACACAGATGACCGTCAATCCGGCGACGCGGTTGAAGCGGAACATCGGCAACTCGATACGACAGATCGTCTTGAGCAGGCCGTTGACGAGCGGATGGTGACGGCGCAGTTGCGATGCCGGCTCGCGCGGCTGTCGACGTGCCCGCTCGCCGAGCCGCAACGCCGCCGCCAGCGGAAACGTGAGGCCGAAGTAATAGGCGCCGTGCTCGACGTCGAGCCCCGCGCGACGCACCACGTCCTCGAGACCGCCGAGCGTATACCGGCGCTTGTGCTCGAGAAAATCGTCATGGCCGCTCCAGAGGAACTGGAAGGCCGGCACCGTGATCAGGAACCGGCTGCCGGAAGGCGCGCCCCTCACGTACTGCGTCAGCAGGCCGACATCGTCGTCGACGTGCTCGAGCACGTCCATCAGCAATACGAGATCGGCATCGAACCGTTCGACGGACCGCCGAAAGTGGATGGGCTTGCCGGCCGCCTCCTCGTCGGTATCGTCGGCGTAGCTCGTATCGACACACCACGCTTCCGATGCCTGCGTGCGTTCCAGCAGGTGCTTCGAGAAAAAGCCGGACCCTGCCCCGACGTCGAGGATCCGGTGCGCGCCCGCCCCGCCGAGGAACCGTCGGATCGCGCTCGCCTTCGACGCGTAGTACCAGTGATCGCCTACCCCCGCACCCAGTACGTCGACTTCCTTCAGGTCCATGGCGCTTCCCCGTGATGACCAACGTGTTGTGATCGAACCCGCCACTGATGCCGATCTTACCCCGCCGTCAACACCGAGCGTATCCGTTGATGCACGGCCCGGGCCGCCCCTTCCCGCATGCGGCCCTCATCGAAAGGGACGATGGCCGATGCGTCGCCCATCGCCACCGTGCGGCTGGCCGGCTCGAGATCGACGCGCCCGGCGAACCGTCCGACTGCACGCCGGTCGATCCGGCCCGCCCGGCTTTGCCGCGTTGCGCGAGACAGGGGGTGGCATTCGATCAGGTCACGGCTTCGTACGACTCGATGGCGTCGTATATCGAGCACGGCCTGCAACTCGACCCGGCCGCGCAGAGCACGATCCGGCAGCAGCGGCCGGTCTGACCGGCGGCCGTGTCGCCCATCCGGGCAAACCGGCGCCGGCCAAGGCTCGCGACGGATTTGCCCGGTCGCGAAAAAGACGCCGACGGGCGCCCGGCAAAAACCAAACGACCGTTTGATCCGGCCGCCCGACCACCGCGAATCCATTGTCCCGCAGCGCGCCGGCGCCCCGCGCCCGCGCGCCCGTTGTTTGGTAACGCCGCTCTAGCGCGCTATGACACACTGCACGGCATCGACGCTCGCGACGTCCAGTGGCGCGCGCCGCCGTCGATCACGACAAGACATGGAGACAGACGATGCGGAATCCGGTCCGGCGCGGCCATCGCTCGCCTTTGGCAATTTTCGACTGGTTTTCCGGCCTGCCACGCGCGGCCGGCCCGGCGTCGCGCACGCCCGCCCGTGTGTTCGGTTGCGGTGCGCTGGCGCTCGCCCTGCTGTGCGCCGGCTGCGCGGAATCGGCCGCGCAGCGCGACAGCAACACGTCGATCGCGGCAACGAAGATCGAACGCACCAAAGCCGAACGCCTCGCGCACGAGCAGCAGATCGCGCGCACGGTGCCGTCGCTCGCATCGATCAGCCTCACCCAGCCGCGCCCGTTCACGCTGCGCGACTCGGGCCAGAACGGCGCGATGACGTTCCTGCGCGACGTCGATTTCCGCATCGTCAACAACCTCGGCTTCTTCATCCATCAGTTGTCAGCCACGCTCGTGCCGACGCAGGCCGGCGCGCCGATCGTGTTCGACGATCCGACGAGCTTCGAGATCGACGTGCACGAAGGCACGGTCACGCTCGACAACGCCAAGCTGACCGCCCTCTTCAACACCTACATCTTCGGCTACCGCAACGCGCCGCTGCGCAAGCTGGCCGTATCGGCCGGCGACGGCGTGATCCATCTGCAAGGCGAGATGCAGCGCGACGGCTGGGTGCCGTTCTCGCTGACCGGCACGCTCGCGATCCGCGACGGCAGCCAGCTCGTCTTCCACCCGACCGGCGTACGCGTGTCGGGGATCAACGCGCAACCGGTCATGCGCGCGGCCAACGTGAAAATGGCCGACCTGTTGAAGGTCCAGACACCGATCGCGCAGCTTGCCGGCGACGATCTCGTGATGGCGGTCGACAAGCTGATGCCGCCGCCGCGCCTGAAGATCACCCTCACCGCACTGCGCGTGACGCCGGCCGGCCTCGACCTGACGCTCGACGACGGCACGCATGCCGGCTTCGCAATGCCCGCGAATGCGCCGCAACAGGCGATGTACATCCGCGGCGGCGACGTGAAGTTCATGCGCTCGATGCCGATGAACGCGGACATCCTGATCGGCCCGGTCGATCCGTCGAAGCGCGACCAGACGTTCGTGTTCGACCTGTATCACTATCGCGACCAGGTGTCGGCCGGCTATTTCAATTTCGACGAAAGCGGTGCGATGGCGATCCGGATGCCTTCGTACACGGGGCCGGCCAGCGGCGCGCTGCTCGGCAACGCGACCGCGCGCCTGAACGACAGTTTCCTTGCCGCGCAGCAGACTGCGCTGCGCGACGTGCGCCAGCACTGGGAAGCCTATGCGCTCGCCGCGGACGCGGCGCGCCCGGGCATGCAGAAGGTCGCGATGCGGCGCACGTCGACCACGCCATTCAACGAACGGCACGTGTCGAACCGCAACCCGACGATCCATCTGCGCAACGTCGACTTCAACCTGTCCGGCGACATCGGCTTCCATGTCGAGGATCTCGACGTCGAACTCGTGTCGAAGCGCCCCGGCGAGCCCGTCGATCTCGACGATCCGAACCAGTACGACATCCGCATTCTCGGCGGCACGGTCGTCGAGTCGTGGAAGGCGATGTCGGCGCTCTTCAACAACTACCTGCTCGACTACTCGCCGCGTTCGCTGAACGACCTGCAATTGAGCGCGGACGGCCAGGACCTGCGTGTCCAGGGCGGCATCAAGCTGTGGAATCACGTGCCGGGCGTCTGGCTGCCGACCGACATGAAAGGCTCGCTGACGGTGCTCGACGACCGGCACCTCGCGTTCAGGCCGACGCAGGTGTCGGTGCTCGGCATTCCGCAGGCGAAGCTCCTGCGCTCGCTCGGCATCGAGCTTGCGTCGCTGACGCCGCTGCAGCGGCGCGGCGCGGCGCTGCGCGGCGACACACTCGTGCTCGACCAGTACACCGTGTTCCCGCCGCCGGTGCTGAACGGCAAGCTCGGGCAAGCCACGGTCGAGCGCGACGGGCTGCGGCTCACGTTCCGGCGCGCGGCCGGCGCACCGGCGCCGAAGCGGCCGCAGATCGATGCGCCGAGCTACATGTGGATGGAAGGCGGCGACATGAAGATGTTCAACGTGCTCGAACTGAACGTACGCGCGTTGATCCGCAATTCGGCCGAGGCCGGCCCGATGCGTTTCGACCTGTACGGTTATCGCAGCCAGGTCGCGCAGGGCTCGGTGCGGATGCTGCCGGACGGTACGCTGGTCGTCGACATGGGCCGGAAGAATCCGCTCGCGTCGCGCTGATGCGCGTATGCGGCACCGATGAAAAAAGCCCGGTTGGCGTATCGCCAACCGGGCTTTTCGCTCGATCTCGTTCGCGCGTCGCGCTCAGTCGTGCTTCAGTCCGTCGATCACGTCGAGCAGCGCCTGCCGCAGCGCGATGACGTCGACCGTTACGCCCGGCTTGCCCGATGCGCGCGCATCGGCGGCCTGCAGCTCGGGTTCGACCGGTTCCGCCGCGCCCCGCGGGCTACCCGGCGAATCGAGCCGGTTGCGCGCACCGTTGATCGTGAATCCCTGCTCGTACAGCAACTCGCGGATCCGCCGGATCAGCAGCACTTCGTGATGCTGGTAATACCGACGATTGCCGCGCCGCTTCACCGGCCGCAGCTGGGTGAATTCCTGTTCCCAATAACGCAGCACATGCGGCTTGACCCCGCACAGTTCGCTGACTTCACCGATCGTGAAGTAGCGCTTCGCGGGAATCGGAGGCAAAACGACTTTCTCAACCGTGGTGGTCATCGTCGGTTAACCGTCGGTAAGGGTGCGCGGCGGCCGCGCGGAGACTGCTGCGTGCGGCGCTTACTCCGCGCCGTTTTCGACCAGCGCCTTCAGCTTCTGGCTCGCGTGGAAGGTTACCACCCGGCGCGCCGCGATCGGAATCGCCTCGCCCGTCTTCGGATTGCGGCCCGGACGCTGCGGCTTGTCGCGCAACTGGAAATTGCCGAATCCCGACAGCTTGACGCTTTCGCCGTTTTCGAGCGCGTCGCGGATCACCTCGAAAAACGCCTCGACCATGTCCTTCGCTTCACGCTTGTTCAGCCCGACGCTGTCGAACAGCAGCTCCGCCAGCTCCGCCTTCGTCAGCGTGGGCGTCTCGGGGGACGCCGGCGCCGAGGCGTCGCGGTTCATGGCGCTGCGTTGCGCCGTCAGGAGGGCTTCGAATTCACTCGAGGTCATGTCGTTCATATCTGCCATACAGCGCGTTGAATCAAAACTTACGATGGAAAAGAGCCGCCCGCGAACGGGCGGGCCCTCTCCTTAGCCGCGCAGGCGCGCACCGGCGCGAGCCATCCGCTCGACCAGCGTCTGGATCGCCTGGTCGACGACCTCGTCCTGTAGCGTGCCAGCCGCGTCCTGCAGCGTCACGCGGAAGGCAAGGCTCTTCTCGTGCGCGGCAAGGCCACCGGAAGTATTTGATTTTGCACGAAATTCGTCGAAGAGTACAACCTTCTGAACGAATCGGCAGGCCTCTTCGGCAAGTGCCTTCTTCATTTCGTCGAAAAGTGCCTGAACCTCGACCGCCTGATCGACGACAACGGCGATATCGCGTCGTACCGGCGGGAATTTCGACACCTCGGTCGGCGCCGGCAGCGCACGCGCAATCAGCGCGTCCGCGTCGATCTCGAACATCACCGGCGCGTGCGGCAACTCGTACTTCTGCATCAGGCGCGGGTGCAGCTCGCCGATCCAGCCGACCGCACGGCCATCGACTTCGATGCGCGCGCTGCGGCCCGGGTGGAGGGCCGGATGCTCGGCCTTCACGAAGCGCCCGGCCGACGGCGCCAGCAGCGCCTCGAGATCGCCCTTCACGTCGAAGAAATCGACCGCGCGGGTGGCGACGCCCCACTGCTCG
The DNA here is from genome assembly GCF_055810675.1 of Burkholderia sp. YHN3-13. Classification (NCBI taxonomy): domain Bacteria; kingdom Pseudomonadati; phylum Pseudomonadota; class Betaproteobacteria; order Burkholderiales; family Burkholderiaceae; genus Burkholderia; species Burkholderia sp. YHN3-13. Next base: position 281,981 of record NZ_JBVVNQ010000008.1, read on the forward strand.
TCGACAGCCGGACCGTATGCCAGCGCGCCGACACGCTTCGGCTGCGCATGGCCCTCGACCGCCAGTTCGCCGGCCTTCACCGACGGATCGGCGAGGAACACGCGGCCCGACTCGAACACGCGCACGCGATCGGCGCGACGGTTGAGGTTGTGGCGCAGCACGGCGACCAGGCTGCCGAACAGCGTCGTGCGCATCACCGAAAGCTGGCTCGCGATCGGGTTCAGCAGCTTGATCGGGTTGTCGTTGCCGGCGAAATCGTGCTCACACTCCGCATCGACGAAGCTGAAGTTGACGGTTTCCGCGTAGTCGCGCGCAGCGAGCGCGTGACGGATGTCGTGGATCGAGCGCCGCGTCTCGTTGGTCGCGCGCATTTCGCTCGTCGCGACCGGCGGGCGCGCCGGAATCTTTTCGAAACCGTAGATGCGCGCCACTTCCTCGATCAGGTCTTCCTCGATCTCGATGTCGAAGCGGTGCGACGGCGGCGTGACGAGGAACGCGTCGTCTTCACGCTCGAACGACAGGCCGAGGCGCGTGAAGATGCTGGCGATCTCGTCGGCGCCGATCTTCACGCCGATGATGCGGTTCGCACGCGACACGCGCATCTTCACCGGTGCGCGCTGCGGCAGGTTCACCGACTGATCGTCGACCGGGCCCGCCTTGCCGCCGCAGATCTCGAGAATCAGCTGCGTGATGCGCTCGACGTGCTCGACGGTCGTCGCGTAATCGACGCCGCGCTCGAAGCGATGCGCCGCATCGGTCGAGAAGTTGTACTTGCGCGCACGGCCGCGGATGCTGTCCGGCCACCAGAACGCGGCTTCGAGATAGATGTTGGTCGTGTCGAGCGTGACGGCCGTGCTGTCGCCGCCCATGATGCCGGCCAGGCTTTCGACCTGGGCGGCATCCGAAATCACGCCGACCGTTTCGTCGAGTTCGACGGTATTGCCGTTGAGCAGCTTCAGCGATTCGCCGCGCTTGCCCCAGCGCACCTCGATGCCGCCGTGGATCTTGTCGAGATCGAACACGTGCGACGGGCGGCCGAGTTCGAACATCACGTAGTTCGAGATGTCGACGAGCGCGGACACGCTGCGCTGGCCCGAGCGCTCGAGACGCTCGACCATCCACTGCGGCGTCTTCGCGCGCGCGTTCACGCCGCGGATCACGCGACCCGAGAAGCGGCCGCACAGATCGGGCGCGGCGATGCGCACCGGCAGCGTTTCGTCGAGCTCGACGCGCACCGGACGGATGTCGACCGGCGTCAGCGGCGCGCCGGTGATCGCGGCCGTCTCGCGCGCGATACCGAACACGGACAGGCAGTCGGCCTTGTTCGGCGTCAGCTTGATTTCGAAGATCGTGTCGTCGAGATTGAGCGTCTCGCGGATATCCTGGCCGACCGGCGTATCTTCCGGCAGGATCAGCAGGCCGCTGTGGTCCTCGGACAGCTTCAGCTCGCGTGCCGAGCACAGCATCCCCTGGCTCTCCACGCCGCGCAGCTTCGACAGCTTGATCGCGAACGGCTTGCCGCCCTCTTCCGCCGGCGGCAGTTCGGCGCCGACCAATGCAACCGGCACCTTGATGCCGGGCGCGACGTTCGGCGCGCCGCAGACGATGTTCAGCGTCGCGCCGGTGCCGGCGTCGACCTGGCAGACATTGAGCTTGTCCGCATCCGGATGCTTGACGACTTCGAGCACGCGGCCGACGACGATCTTCGACGTCGGCGGCGCAGCCTTGCTCAGCGATTCGACTTCGAGCCCCGCCATCGTCAGCGCGTGCGACAGTTCGTCGGTCGTCAGCTGCGGGTCGACAAAGGTTCTCAACCAGGATTCAGGGAATTGCATGGATGTCTACGTTCGAAACAGGTTAGATCGACGCCCGGGCCCCGTCGGATCGTCCGTCGGGGCGTGCGCGGGCACAGGTCGGCGCGGCGGGCGGCGTTATGCGAACTGGCGCAGGAAACGCAGGTCGTTCTCGAAGAACAGCCGCAGATCCTGGACGCCGTAGCGCAGCATCGTCAGGCGCTCGAGGCCGCTGCCGAACGCGAAGCCGATGTAGCGCTCGGGATCGAGGCCCATGTTGCGAATCACGGTCGGATGCACTTGCCCCGAACCGGAAATCTCGAGCCACTTGCCGGCGTTCTTGCCTTGCTCGAACATCATGTCGATCTCGGCCGACGGTTCCGTGAACGGGAAATACGATGGACGGAAGCGCACGAGGATGTCGTCGCGCTCGAAGAATTTTTTCAGGAAGTCGGTATAGACGCCCTTGAGGTCGGCAAAGCTGATGTTTTCGTCGATCCACAGCCCCTCGACCTGATTGAACATCGGCGAGTGGGTCGCATCGCTGTCGACGCGATACGTGCGGCCCGGCGCGATCACCTTGATCGGCGGACGGTTCATGCGCGCATAACGCACCTGCATCGGGCTCGTGTGCGTGCGCAGCAGCAACTGGCGGCCGTCGGCATCCTTGCCTTCGACGTAGAAGGTGTCCTGCATCGAACGCGCCGGATGGTTCTCCGGGCTGTTCAGCGACGTGAAGTTGTACCAGTCGGTCTCGATTTCGGGGCCATCGGCCACATCGAAACCGATCGAGCCGAAAATCCGTTCGACCCGCTCCCACGTGCGCATCACGGGGTGCAGGCTGCCGGCACCGGCGCCGCGGCCGGGCAGCGTCACGTCGATCGCTTCGGCAGTGAGGCGCTGATTCAGCAGCGCGTCGGCCAGTGCCTGGCGACGGGCGGTCAGCGCGGCTTCAACCTGCTGCTTCGCGACGTTGATGCGTGCGCCTTCGGTCTTGCGTGCTTCGGGATCGAGCTTGCCGAGGCCCTTCAGCAACTCGGTCAGCGCACCCGACTTGCCGAGAAATCGTGCTTTCTCGTTTTCGAGCGTGGTGATGTCGGCAGCCTGTTCGAAGGACTGCTGCGCGTCGGCGACAATCTGGTCCAGATCCATAGATCCCATCATTTCCAACGTCATTCGGTCTTGGCGAGCGAAACTGCCCCACCAAACAAAAAAGGGGCTCGGAAGAGCCCCGTTTTCGCTGCAGCGGCCGAAACTACCGGAACATCGCTGCAACTAACCACGCAGTGCTAATTTCGCAATTAGGCTGCAACGGCGGCTTTCACCTGCTTGACGATCGCAGCAAAAGCAGCCTTGTCGAACACCGCCATGTCAGCCAGCACCTTACGGTCGAGTTCGATCGACGCCTTCTTCAGGCCGTTGATGAACACGCTGTAGGTCATGTCGTGCTGACGAACTGCCGCGTTGATACGCGTGATCCACAGTGCGCGGAACACACGCTTCTTGTTGCGGCGATCGCGGTACGCATACTGACCAGCGCGCATCACCGCCTGCTTGGCGATGCGGTAGACGTTATTGCGGCGGCCGCGATAACCCTTGGCCAGGTTGATGATCTTCTTGTGGCGGGCCCGTGCGGTTACCCCACGTTTGACTCGAGGCATGTTTCTCTCCTTAGAGTATCAGTTGAGGGGTTACGCGAACGGCAGCATTGCGCGGACGGAGTTCAGATCGGAATCATGAACTGCCGTTGCGCCGCGCAGGTGACGCTTGTTCTTCGTGGTTTTCTTGGTCAGGATGTGGCGCTTGAAGGCTTGACCGCGCTTGACGGTACCGCCCGGACGCACCACGAAGCGCTTTGCAGCGCTCTTCTTGGTCTTCATCTTAGGCATGACGAACAACTCCAGTTTATTAGATGGCGATGGGTGTGCGGTTGGCTTGCGCCCTTGACCCGCCCTTCGAAACCCAGTCCACTTGTGTACGGCGGACCGCTTGCGCAGCCACCGTCATTGTTGGCGCGCCGCCCTGACCGGGCCACGCGCCGAACCACTGCCGAACTCGCGCGCAACGCGCGCGGGCCCGTTACTTCTTTTTCTTCGGCGAGAGCACCATGATCATCTGGCGCCCTTCCATCTTCGGCATCTGCTCGACCTGACCGACTTCCTCGAGATCCGTGCGCAGACGCTCAAGCATCCGCATACCGATTTCCTGGTGAGCCATTTCACGGCCGCGGAAACGCAACGTGATCTTCGTCTTGTCGCCTTCTTCGAGGAAGCGCACGAGATTGCGGAGCTTGACGTTGTAGTCACCGTCATCGGTACCCGGGCGGAACTTGACTTCCTTGACCTGGATGACCTTCTGCTTGAGCTTCGCCTCGTGCTGCTTCTTCGATTCCTGGTACTTGAACTTGCCGTAATCCATCAGACGGCAAACCGGGGGAACCGCTTGCGGCGCGATTTCCACCAGGTCAACATCCAGTTCTTCCGATTTACGGAAAGCATCAGCGAGTTTTACGATACCGAGCGGTTCGTTCTCGATCCCGACCAGACGCACTTCCGGCGCAGTGATTTCACCGTTGATGCGGTGCGACGACTTATCAGTAGCGATGTTACGTTTCCTCTAAAAATTAAAAAAACGAGCCGCGCTGCCAGGGCGGTTACTTGAACGAGCGCAGGTCTTCCTGCAGACGCTCAACGAAGGCTTCGACCGGCATTACGCCAAGATCGACGCCGCCACGGGCACGCACGGCTACCGTTTGCGCATCACGCTCCTTATCGCCCACGACGAGGAGATAAGGCACCTTTTCCAGCGTGTGCTCGCGTATTTTATAGCTAATCTTCTCGTTGCGCAAATCGGCCGCCACTCTAACCCCTTGTTTTTGCAACGTTTGGGCCAGGGACTGCGCATATTCGGCCTGACTTTCGGCGATATTGAGCACAATTGCCTGGGACGGCGCGAGCCAAACCGGCATTGCACCAGCATGGTGCTCGATCAAAATGCCCAGGAAACGCTCCATCGACCCGACGATCGCGCGGTGCAGCATCACCGGCCGGCGGCGGCTGTTGTCTTCCGCCACGTACTCGGCGCCGAGGCGCTCCGGCAGCACCATGTCGAGCTGCAGCGTGCCGCACTGCCACGAACGGCCAAGCGCGTCCTTGATGTGGTACTCGATCTTCGGGCCGTAGAACGCGCCTTCGCCCGGCAATTCTTCCCACGTGAGGCCGCAGGCCGTCAGCGCGTCGCGCAGGCCCTGCTCGGCGCGATCCCACGTCTCGTCCGTACCCGCGCGCTGCTCGGGACGCAGCGACAGCTTGATGTCGATGTGTTCGAAACCGAAGTCCTTGTACACGCTCATGGCCAGCGTGTTGAAGGCGATCGATTCCGAAATGAACTGGTCTTCCGTACAGAAGATGTGCGCATCGTCCTGCACGAAGCCGCGCACGCGCATCAGGCCGTGCAGCGCGCCCGATGCCTCGTTGCGGTGGCACGAACCGAATTCCGCGTAACGCAGCGGCAGGTCGCGGTACGAGCGCAGGCCGTGCTTGAACACCTGGACGTGGCCCGGGCAGTTCATCGGCTTGATCGCGTAGTCGCGCTTCTCCGACTCCGTCGTGAACATGTTCTCGCGGTAGTTCTGCCAGTGGCCCGACGCCTCCCACAGCGAGCGGTCCATGATCATCGGCGTCTTGATCTCGAGATAGCCGGCGTCGTTCACGCGGCGGCGCATGTACTGCTCGACCTGCTGCCACAGCGCCCAGCCCTTCGGATGCCAGAACACCATGCCCGGCGACTCTTCCTGCATGTGGAACAGGTCGAGCTGCTTGCCCAGCTTGCGGTGATCGCGCTTTTCCGCTTCCTCGAGCATGTGCAGGTACTGGTCCTGATCTTCCTTCTTCGTCCAGGCCGTACCGTAGATGCGCTGCAGCTGCTCGTTCTTCGAATCGCCGCGCCAGTACGCGCCCGCGACCTTCATCAGCTTGAAGACCTTCATCTTGCCGGTGGACGGCACGTGCGGGCCGCGGCACAGATCGGTGAAGCCGCCGTGCGAGTACAGCTTGATTTCGTCGCTTTGCGGAATCGACTCGATGATCTCGGCCTTGTACTTCTCGCCGATGCTGCGGAAGTAACCGGCCGCCTCGTCGCGCGACACGACGCGGCGCGTCACCGGCTCGTCCTTCTTCGCGAGCTCCTGCATGCGCTTTTCGATCTTTTCCAGATCTTCCGGCGTGAACGGCCGGTTGTACGAGAAGTCGTAATAGAAGCCGTTGTCGATCACCGGGCCGATCGTCACCTGCGCGTCCGGATACAGATCCTTCACCGCATACGCGAGCAAGTGCGCGGTCGAGTGACGGATGATGTCGAGACCGTCGGCATCCTTGTCCGTGATGATCGCGAGCGACGCGTCGCGGTCGATCACCGTGGACGTATCAACGAGCTCGCCATCGAGCTTGCCGCCAAGCGCAGCCTTCGCAAGACCGGGACCGATCGAGGCCGCGACCTCGGCAACTGTCACCGGATGCTCGTATTGTCGAACTGAGCCGTCAGGCAAGCGTATCGAAACCATGGCAATCTCCGTGATGCCGACAGTGGGCGGCAGACCAGGAACGCGAGATCAGAAATCACGCGTGAAAATTTCGCGACAAAAAAAATGCGGCCCCGCTTTCGAGGGGCCGCATTCGATACTTCACTCAAACTGAAAGGGCGAAAACGTTCCTCGACTAGCGTCGCTCCGAAGTCGTTTCGGTCAACGTTCGCGGTGTCATAACCGTATTCGCCTTGTTCGCGTTGAGTTCTTTACTGCATCGAACGCCCGGAGACCAGGCATTCTCAATTCGTTGGTAGGCTCGATTGGACTCGAACCAACGACCCCCACCATGTCAAGGTGGTGCTCTAACCAGCTGAGCTACGAGCCTAGAGAAGCTAAGATTATATGGAGCGGCTACCGGCTTGGCAAGTGTTTTATGCAGTCGCAGCAAAACAACCGTGTTTCAACCCCACATCACGCCTTGCGACCCGCCCGCACGACGCCCTGCACCTCGCCGAGCAGCGTGCACGCGCGCTGCACCTGCGCCGAGTTCGACACCTCGACCGTGAACTGCATGAATGCCGCATTGCGGCGACTCTGCGTCTTCACGCCCACCACGTTGATCTTCTCGCGCGCGAACACTTCGGAGATGTCGCGCAGCAACCCTTGCCGGTCGCTCGCCTCGATCATCAGGTCGACCGGATAAACGGACGCGCCGCGCCCGCCGAGCACGTCAGCCGACCAGGTCGTCTGCAGCACGCGCTCCGGCGCGCGCTCGACCATCCGGCGGAACGTCGGGCAGTCGGTGCGATGGATCGACATGCCCTTGCCGCGCGTGACGAACCCGCTGATCGGATCGGGCGGCGCGGGACGGCAGCAACGCGCGAGCTGGGTCAGCAGCGCATCGACGCCCACCACCAGCACGCCGGTCGACGCGCCGTGCGCGACGCTCGCGCCGCTGCTGCGCTTCTCGAAATCGGCGGGCGCCTCGGGCGCCGGCTCCGGCGGCGGCGCATCGGACAGCGCGTGCTCGACATTGCGCAGGCTGAATTCTTCCTTGCCGACGACCGAGAACAGCTCCTCGGGCGACTTGAAGCCGAGCTTCGCCGCGAGGTTGTCCAGGTTGACCGAGGTCTTGCCTTCGCGCTGCAGCGTCTTTTCGACGAGCGCCCGGCCATGCGCGACGTTTTCCTCCTGCTCGATCGAGTTGAACCACGCACGCACCTTCTGCCGCGCACGCGGGCTCTTCAGGTAGCCGAGCTGCGCGTTCAGCCAGTCGCGCGACGGCCCGCCCTCCTTCACCGCGACGATCTCGACCGTCTGGCCGTTCGCGAGCGACGTGTTCAGCGGGACCATCACGCCGTCCACGCGCGCGCCGCGGCAGCGATGGCCGAGTTCGCTGTGCAGGTGGTACGCGAAATCGACCGGCGTCGCCCCCTGCGGCAACGCGATCACGCGCGCCTGCGGCGTCAGCACGTAGATGTGGTCGTCATCGAGCGACGTCTCGCGCAATTGCGCCCACGCCTGGTCGCCCGACACCTCGGCGCCGTCCTCGACGTCGTCCTTCCACGCCAGCAACTGGCGCAGCCATGCGATCTTCTCGTCGTACTTGTCGCTCGCCGAGAACTGGCCGCCGTAACCGCGCGCGCCGGCCTCCTTGTAGCGCCAGTGCGCGGCCACGCCGTACTCGGCGAAGCGGTGCATCTCCTGCGTGCGGATCTGCACTTCGAACGCGCGGCCGTCGTCGCCGATCACGACCGTATGCAGCGACTTGTAGCCGTTCGGCTTCGGTCGCGAGATGTAGTCGTCGAATTCCTTCGGCACCGGCTGCCACAGGTGATGCACGATGCCGAGCACCGCGTAGCAATCCTTGATGTCCGGCACGATCACGCGAAACGCGCGCACGTCGTACAGCTCGGAGAAATCGAGTTCCTTGCCGCGCATCTTGCGCCAGATGCTGTAGATATGTTTCGGCCGGCCGCTCACGTCGGCCTGGATGTTCGCTTCCGCGAGCTCATGCTGCAGCCGCCCGATCGCCTGCGTGACGTATGCCTCGCGTTCGATGCGCTTCTCGTCGAGCAGCTTCGCGATCCGCTTGTAGGTGACGGGATCCTCGAAGCGGAACGCGAGATCCTCGAGCTCCCACTTCAGTTGCCAGATACCGAGGCGATTCGCGAGCGGCGCATAGATCTCGAGCGTCTCGCGCGCGACGTCGGGCGGCGGCTCGATCTTCGCGGCCGCGTAATAGCGCAGCGACTGCAACCGCGACGCGAGCCGGATCAGCACGACGCGGATGTCCTGCGCGAACGCGAGCAGCATCTTGCGCAGCGCCTCGATCTGCGTGCGCCGCTCTTCCGCCGCGTCGCGCCCCGTGTCGGGCTTCGCGTTCTGCGCGGCGCGCAGGCTCACGGTGCCGAGCCGCAACAGCTTGCGCACGTCGGACACGAGCCGCGCCACCTCTTCGCCGAAACGCTCGGTGAGCTCGCGCTCGGGGTCGCTCAAGTGCGGCGTCAGCACGAACAGCGCGGCGGCCTGCATCGCGGACGGATCGACGTTCAGCGTGCGCATGATCGCCGCCGTGCCGGCCGAGTGATCGGCGAGCAGTTCGCCCGACGACAGGCGCGCGTCGCCGGCCCGCTCGCGCACGAACGCCAGCACGTCGTCGAACGACGGTGCCGCGACAGGGGAAGCGGAAACGGATTCGGTCATTGCACGGCCTGGCGGAATGCGGTCATCGTCGGGTGTGGCCCAGCTCAGCTCCGCTGCGCGGCAACGACCACGATCTCGACGAGCAGCGCGGGATCCGCGAGCTTCGCCTCGACGGTGGCGCGCGGCGGCGTGTTGCCCTGCGCGACCCACGCGTCCCACTCCGCATTCATGCCGTCGAAGTTCGCCAGATCCGAGATGTAGATCTGCACCGACAGCAGATGCGCCTTGTCGCTGTTCGCTTCGGCGAGCAGACGGTCGATGTGGCCGAGCACTTCGCGCGTCTGGCCCCTGATGTCCTGCGTGGTGTCCTCGGCGATCTGGCCGGCCAGATACACGGTACCGTTGTGGATCGCGGTTTCGGAGAGACGGGCCCCGACGTGGTGACGAATGACTGCCATGGAATGTTCCGGTCGTGAGTGAAGGGAGAATCGGACGGCGGCACGGCCCACGTGCCGCCGAACCGCATATTATGACGCGTTTATGCGCGGCCTTCGACGAAAAACCGCCGCGCAAGTGCAATCTGGTCGGCACTGACGAACGCCGGCGCGTGGCCCGCCCCCGGAATCTCGACGTGCGTCACATGTCGGCCGCGACGCACCATGTCGGCCACCGTCTCGCGCGACAGCAGGTCGGAGGTCTCGCCGCGCACGACGAGCAGCGATGCGTCCGTCGTCTCGATCGCACGCCACAGCGCGGCCTCGCCGAGCGCGGCCAGTTCGGGCGTCGTCGCCTTGAACGGCTCGGCGATGCGCGGATCGTAGCGCATCGTCCAGCCGCCTTCGGGCAGCTCGCGCAGCAGCGGCCCGTTGATCTCGCGCCACTCGTCGGCACTCAGCGCGCCGAACGGCAGCGACAGCGACGTCAGGTAGTCGATCCCCTCCTGCTCGGTGTCGAAGCGCGGCTGCACGCCGAGGTATTCGCCGATGCGTGTCAGCGAATCGGGCTCGATGCGCGGCCCGACGTCGTTGACGATCATCCGGCGCAACGGCGAACCGGGCAGCCCCGCAAGCGCCATGCCGATCAGGCCGCCCATCGACGTGCCGAACCAGTCGACCGATTCGACGTCGAGCCGCGCGATCAGCGTCACCATGTCGGCCACGTACTGCGGAATCGCATAGAGCCGCGGGTCGGCCAGACGGTCCGACCGGCCGCGCCCGACGATGTCGGGGCAGACGACGCGATACGTATCGGACAGCGCGGCGGCGAGCCGGTCGAAATCGCGCCCGGAGCGCGTCAGGCCGTGCACGCAGACGAGCACGCGCGGATTGGCGGGATCGCCCCACTCGGTATAGGCGACGTGGTGAAGGCCGGCGGCACTCGCACACTGCACGCGCCGCTGGCGGGGAACCGGAGGATTCGCTGGGGTCGTTGGCATCGTTGGCATCCTGTCGAACGGGGGCGACGCGCAGGGCAACGCTTGCGACGCCCGATGCGGACGATTGTAAACCGCTTCCGAACAACGGGCGCCGCGCCCGCGGCGCACCGCACGGGACGGAGGCTCAATCGGCTCGGCGCCACGCCGCGCGCAACTGCTCGCGCAGGAACTCGACGAAGGTGCGCACGCGCAGCGGCACGTGGCGGCCGCCGGGATAGACCGCATGCAGCGGCGCCGCGGACGCCGCGAAAGCCGGCAGCACGCGCACGAGCCGGCCGGCATCGAGATCGGCGCCGACGTCCCAGATCGACTTCAGCGCAATACCCGCGCCTTCCAGCGCCAGCGTACGCGCCGCACCGCCGTCGTTCGTCAGCAGCGCGGCCGCCACCTCGACGGCCACCCCGCCCTGGGCGCCGTCGAAGCGCCATTCGGCACGCGGCTGGTCGCCCATCACGATGCATCGATGTTCGCGCAGCTCGGCCGGATGGGCCGGCGCCCCGTGTGCCGCGAGATAGCCCGGCGACGCGCACAGCACGCGATGATTCGGCGCCAGCTCGCGCGCGATCATCGTCGAATCGGCGAGATTGCCGATCCGCACGGCGACGTCGATGTCATGGGCGAGCAGGTCGACGACCGTGTCGGTCAGCAGCAACTGCACGGTCAGTTGCGGATGCCGCTGCTGAAACGCCGCCACGACGGGCACGATCCGCAGACGGCCGAGCTCGCCGGGCGCCGTCACGCGCAGCACGCCGCTGACCGTGCCGCGACGATCGCGCATCAGCGTTTCGGCGCGATCAACTTCGGCCAGGATGCGCAGGACCTGGGCGTGAAACTGCGCGCCTTCGTCGGTCAGCGTTTGCTGCCGGGTCGTCCGGTGCAGCAAGCGCACGCCAAGCTGCGACTCGAGCTGCGCAAGCCGCTTGCTGACGACGGACAACGACAAATCGAGTTCGCGCGCGGCCGCCGACAGACTGCCGGCCGACACGATCCTCGCGAAAGTATCGAGCGCAGGAAGATCGTCGATCAGCATCCGGTCGCCCGCCGCATCCCAGTCTTTCCTTTTTTCGAATAATCCATTCGCCGTTCGCCCGTATTTGCATCCAAAACGGAAACCTACCATACCTGTTCCGCGTCGTCGCACGACGCTATTCACAGGACCTCCGAAACCATGTCGATCCGCCTTCGTTCGATCACCCGCCCCGTCGCGCCGGTACTCGCCGCGGCCGCTTGCGTCGTGGCACTGTTGCCCGCCGCGTCCCGTGCGGCAGACCTCGTCGCGCCGCACAGCCTGACCGTGGCCGAGGGCGTGCCGGCTGCGCAGGCCCGGGCGCAGATACTGGCCGCGCGCCGCTACGGCACCTTCTGGGATACCGGCGACGCCGATCTCGCCCGTACCGCGCTCGCCGCCGACTTCACCGACCGGACGCTGCCGCCCGGCCGGGAACAGGGCATTCCGGGACCGCTCGCGGCCTCGCGCACGATGCGCGGCGCGATTCCGGATCTGCATTGCGACATCGAACAGATGATCGTCGCGGGCGACCGCGTCGTCGTCCACCTGCACTTTCGCGGGCATTTCACCGGCACGTTCAACGGAACGGCCGGGCGCGGACAGGCAATCGACTTCATCGCGACCGATATCTACCGGATCGACCACGGCCGGATCGCGGAAAACTGGCACATCGAGGACAACCTGACGCTGATGCGTCAGCTCGGACTGGTCGCCTGACGGAGGAACGCAATGACTCACGATCACGCCCCTCGTGCGACGCACCTGCCGCGCCGCAGATTTCTGGCCCAGACCGGCGCCGGGCTCGCGGCCGGCGCCGCGGTGATGGCCGGCGCGTCCCGGCCAGCAACGGCCGCCCCGATTCCGGCGCGCCCCACGCCGGACGCCGCGCCGTTCTGGCCGGACGGCGCGCGCCTGGTCATCTCGATCTCGATGCAGTTCGAGGCGGGCGGCCAGCCGCCCAGCGGGGCGGACAGCCCCTTTCCCGCCGTCGCGTTTCCGCCGTCCGTGCCGGTCGATCTCGCGTCGGCCACCTGGTTCGCCTATGGCTACCGGGAAGGCATTCCGCGCCTGCTCGACCTGTGGGACCGGCATGGCGTGAAAGTCACGTCGCACATGATCGGGGAGGCCGCGCGCCGGCACCCCGAACTGGCGCGCGAAATCGTGGCGCGCGGCCACGAAGCCGCCGCCCACGGGCCGACCTGGCGTGCGCAATTCGCGATGAGCCGCGACGACGAGCGCCGCTTCCTGACCGAAGCTCGCGACATGGTCGAAGCGGTGACCGGTCAGCGCCCGATCGGCTACAACTGCAACTGGCTGCGGCGCGGCCCCCATACGCTGTCGTTGCTGCAGGAACTCGGCTACACGTATCACATCGACGACGTCAGCCGGGACGAGCCTTTCATCGAAAGCGTCGACGGTCGCGATTTCGTGGTGGTCCCGTACACGCTGCGCAACAACGACATCCTGCTGATCGAAGGCCGCAACTACTCGCCGACGATGTTCCTCGAGCAGATCAAGCTCGATTTCGACCAGTTGTACGCGGAGGCCGGACAGCGGCGCAGACTGATGTCGATCAGCGCGCATGACCGGATCAGCGGCACGCCGCAAATGGTCCGCGCATGGGACGCCTTCCTGCACTACGCTCGATCTCACCCCGGTGTCGCATTCATGCGCAAGGACGACATTGCGCGCTTCGCGCTGCACGGCCCGTCGACGCTGCGCGAAACCGAAACGATCTGAGCGGACGCCCCCCCCTTCAACCAGGAAAAATCGTCATGACTGACCTGCTTCACGGAAAGAAAGTACTCGTCGTCGGAGGAAGCTCCGGCATCGGCGCCGCTGCCGCGACGGCATTCGCGCGACACGGCGCGATCCTGACGATCGCCTCGCGCAACCCGGACAGGATCGCGATCGATGCCGGGGCCGGCGCACACGTGCGATACGAAACGCTCGACATCACCGATACCGCGGACGTGGAGGCCTTCTGCGCGCGCGCCGGCCAGTTCGACCACGTCGTGATTTCAGCGGCAAGGACGGCCACGGGCCCGGTCCGCGGACTGCCGCTGGCCGACGCGCAGGCAGCGATGGACAGCAAGTTCTGGGGTGCATATCGCGTCGCGCGGGCGATCGATATCGCGCCCGGCGGTTCGCTGACGCTCGTGTCGGGTTTCCTCAGTGCGCGGCCGAGCGCGTCGTCGGTGCTGCAAGGGGCGATCAATGCGGCGCTGGAGGCGCTGGCGCGCGGCCTGGCCCTCGAGCTGGCGCCGGTCCGCGTGAATACCGTGTCGCCCGGCCTGATCGCGACGCCGCTGTGGGACAAGCTCGCATCCGATGCGCGCGACGCCCTGTACGCCGGCGCCGCGCAGCGCCTTCCGGCCCGCCGGGTCGGCCAGCCGGAGGATGTCGCGAATGCCATCCTGTATCTGGCGACGACGCCTTATGCGACCGGCTCGACGGTGCTGATCGACGGCGGCGGCACCATCGCGTGACGCAAGCGCGCACGACAAAACGCCCCGCGTTCCGTTGAGAACGCGGGGCGTCGGGGACGACGCAACGAGGCGACGCTCAGGCCACCGCGCTGACGTCGAGCGGTGCGCCCGTCTTCGCCTGGATCTCGTCCGCGCTCACGCCGTCGGCGAGTTCGAGAACCTTCAGGCCGGACGGCGTCACCTCGATCACACCCAGATCGGTGACGATCAGGTCGACCACGCCGACACCCGTCAGCGGCAGGTTGCATTCTTCGAGAATCTTGTGCTGGTCGCCCTTCGCGACATGCTCCATCAGCACGACGACACGCCCCACCCCCGCGACGAGGTCCATCGCGCCGCCCATCCCCTTGATCATCTTGCCGGGGATCATCCAGTTCGCGAGGTCGCCCTGCTTGCTGACCTGCATCGCGCCGAGGATCGCGAGATTGATGTGGCCGCCGCGGATCATCGCGAACGAGTCGGCCGACGAGAAGATCGACGAGCCCGGCAGCGTCGTGACGGTCTGCTTGCCGGCGTTGATGAGATCGGCGTCGACTTCGTCTTCGGTCGGCGACGGGCCGATGCCGAGCAGGCCGTTTTCCGACTGCAGCCACACCTCGACGCCTTCCGGCACGTGGTTCGCGACGAGCGTCGGCAGGCCGATGCCGAGGTTCACGTAGAAGCCGTCCTGCAGTTCCTTCGCCGCGCGCGCGGCCATCTGGTCACGATTCCAGGCCATGTCAGTCTCCTTTCGCGCGTACGACGCGTTGTTCGATGCGTTTTTCCGGCGTCGCGTTCAGCACGATGCGCTGCACGAAAATCCCGGGCGTGTGGATATGGTCCGGATCGAGTTCGCCGTTTTCGACGATCTCTTCGACCTCCGCCACGGTGATCTTGCCGGCCATCGCGCACATCGGATTGAAGTTGCGCGCCGTGCGGCGGTAGATCAGGTTGCCGGACTTGTCGGCCTTCCACGCCTTCACGAGCGCGACGTCGGCCGTCAGCGACGGCTCGAGCACGTAGTGGCGATCGCCGAACTGGCGCGTTTCCTTGCCTTCCGCGATCACGGTGCCGTAGCCGGTATTCGTGAAGAAGGCGGGAATGCCCGCGCCGCCCGCGCGCAGCTTCTCGGCGAGCGTGCCTTGCGGCGTGAATTCGAGTTCAAGTTCGCCGGCCAGGTACTGACGCTCGAACTCCTTGTTCTCGCCGACGTACGACGAGATCATCTTCTTGATCTGGCGCGTTTCCAGCAGCAGGCCGAGGCCGAAACCGTCGACGCCCGCGTTGTTGCTGATGCAGGTGATGCCCTTGACCGCCGAATCGCGCAACGCCGCGATCAGCGCCTCCGGAATCCCGCACAGGCCGAAGCCGCCCACCGCGAAGGTCTGTCCGTCGCGGACGATCCCTTCCAGCGCGGCAGCCGCGCTTGGATAGACTTTGTTCATCAGTTGTCCCTTCCTCTATGGAAACCAGCAAAACCGGT
Source organism: Burkholderia sp. YHN3-13 (assembly GCF_055810675.1). Taxonomy (NCBI): domain Bacteria; kingdom Pseudomonadati; phylum Pseudomonadota; class Betaproteobacteria; order Burkholderiales; family Burkholderiaceae; genus Burkholderia; species Burkholderia sp. YHN3-13. The sequence goes on from NZ_JBVVNQ010000008.1 coordinate 297,340, forward strand.
TCACGCGCCCACCTGGGCCGCAAGCCCGCCGCATCATTCTATGCATGCGCGGCCCTGCCTGCGTCGAAGCGCGCTGTTTTTATGTCGCGGCAAGCCGCCGCGAGATGCCTGAAAGGGTACGATGCGGCGCGGATGCGGCACAATACGCAAAAATACATAAGCGTTTGCCTCCGCTTGCCTGCGCCATGCCCGCTCTCGATTACCAGACTGCCTTCCACCTCGCGCCGCTCGGCCTCGTGCTGTCGCGCGACCGCGTGATCGAGGATTGCAACGATGCGCTTGCGTCGATCTTCCGCTGCGCGCGGGCCGATCTCATCGGAAAATCGTACGAGGTGCTCTATCCGTCGACGGACGAATTCCAGCGCATCGGCGAGCGAATCGCGCGCGTGATGGCCGCGAACGGCATCTACTCGGATGACAGAATCATGAAGCGCGCGGACGGCGAGCTGTTCTGGTGCCACGTGACGGGCCGCGCGCTCGACCGCACCGCGCCGCTCGCGGCCGGCGTCTGGACCTTCGAGGATCTGAGCGCGACGCGCCGCGTCGCCGTCGAGCTGACCCCGCGCGAGCGCGAGATCGCCGCGCAGCTCGCGACCGGCAAGACCAGCAAGCAGATCGGGCGCGTGCTCGACATCAGTTCGCGCACGGTCGACATCTACCGCGCACGGCTGATGCGCAAATACGGCACGAACAACACGCCGGAGCTGGTGCAGCGCCTGCTCGGGCAGTGAACGCTTGTCGCGTGGCGGCGCCCGAATGACGATCGGCCGCGCAGGGCGGCCGATTCGGGTAACGACGGGCATGGCGGCTCGCCGGCGCGCGGCGCCGGACTCGCCTCTCAGTCGATTTTCGTCGCGAGTGCGCGCTCGATCGTGTCGCGCAGCAGTGGCGGCAGTTCCACCGACTTGCCGAGCGCATAGTCGACCCACACGCAGCGCGCCTTGCCGCGTGCATAGACGTGCTGCGGATCGTCCGCGCGCGTGAGCTCGAAGCCGGTGTCGAAGCTGCTCCGGCCGGGTTTCGCGGCCGACATCCTCGCGATCACGTCACCCGGATAGTGCAGCTGCTTGAGGAATTCCATCGACGCCGTGACGATGACGGGCCCCTGCCCTTCGCCGTTGCCGCCGGCAATGCCGAGTTCCTCGAACCACGAGATCCGCGCCTGCTCCATGTAGCGGAAATAGACCGTGTTGTTCACATGGCCGAACGCGTCCATGTCGCCCCAGCGGATCGGCATCGACATCTCAAATACGGGGGAGTAATCGCTTGTTGCGCTCATTGCAGTCTTCTTCGTTGCCGGGTGTCATCCGCTCAGGCGAGGCCGAAGCCATCGTCGGCGGAGATAATCGAGCCGTTGATGAACTGCGACTCGTCGGCCGCGAGCAGCAACAACAGCCCGTCGAGATCCTGAGGCTTGCCGACGCGCCGGCGCGGCAGCATCGACTGCAGCTTCTGGCCCTGCTCGGTTTCCCACAGGTAATGATTGATTTCGGTATCGATATAGCCCGGACAGATCGCGTTGACGTTGATCCCGTGGCGCCCCCACTCGAGCGCCATCGCGCGCGTCATCTGCACGACCGCGGCCTTGCTCATCGCGTAGAGCCCGATCTGCGGGAACACGCGCAGCCCGGCCACCGATGCGATGTTGATGATCCGGCACGGCGGCTTGCCGTTGCCGCTGCCGTTGGCGCGCATGATCATCCGCTTCGCGACTTCCTGCGCGACGAAAAATGCGCCGCGCGTGTTGGTATCGAACACGAACTCGAAATCGGCCGGCGTGACGTCGACGAGCTTCTGCATCGTCGAGACACCCGAATTGTTCACGAGGATGTCGATCGTGCCGGCCTCCGTCTCCGCATGCGCGATCGCGGCCTTGATGCTCTGGACGTCGGTCACGTCGAGCGACACGACGTGCGCGGCGCCACCCGCCGCCTCGATCTCCGCGCGCAGCTCCTTCAGGCGCTCGACCCGGCGGCTCGCGAGCACGACCTTCGCGCCGGCCTGCGACAGCACCTGTGCAAAGCGCTGCCCGAGGCCGCTCGACGCGCCCGTGACCAGCGCAACCTTGCCTTCCAGATTGATCGATCGACCCATTTGCACATCCCCTTTCGATGTCGTTTCGCCGGCCCGGGCGGCACAGCCCGAACGGCATTACCCTAGCACAAAAAATAGAACGATCGTGCTAATCTAGCCGCATGTTGTTGCGGCAAGCGTTTCGTTTCGCAGACAATACGCTCCCGAATAAAAGCATTCTAACGGTTAGAGGAACGCCAATGACCCCCGCAAGCCTCATCGAGCAATACGGCCCGCGCGAATCGATGGAATACGACGTCGTGATCGTCGGCGGCGGCCCCGCCGGGCTGTCGGCGGCGATCCGGCTCAAGCAGCTGGCCGCCGAGAAAGGCACCG
>NZ_JBVVNQ010000009.1:0-294086 GCF_055810675.1 Burkholderia sp. YHN3-13
CAGGTGCGCCTGCGCGGCGAGCATGATAATAGAGACATCAGGCGGGCGGGATGGCGTGCGGGGTCGCCTGGTATCCGACCCAGGAGAACGAATATTCGATCAATTTGACATAATTAACATTATCACATATATGGGGTCGGAGTCATAATTAATGCTCCAGACCTTGCGCTCATTTCGGTTTCCGGCTGCACCGAAATAATATGCCTCCAGTCACAACAACCTTTCGCGGCCGGGATTTGTGCAGTAGCGCGCTGCACAATTACCGTGGTGACACGACAAGACTGACGACAGCCCGTACCTGCCTTGGTATGCGGATTCGAGCACGGATGGCCGCGCAGCGTGTTGACCATAACACCCGCCCAGACGTGCGCCAGCAACGTCGTGACGAATTTTCGCCAGCCGCGACTGTCTTCGTATTCGGCTCTGGCCCACGAAAGTGTCACGGCCCCAGTTCAGGCCGGCGGGCGATCCGTTTATCAGCGACTGAGCTGCTATTGAATTGATGCTATAATTGATGCGAAAATGCATCGAAGGAGGCATCATGCGTACCACCGTCACCGTCGACGACACTCTCTATGCGCGCGCACTCGAACTCGCCGAACCGGGCATGCCGCCGGCCGACCTGTTCCGGGCGGCACTTGAAACCTTCGTGCGTGTTCAGGCCGGTCAACGCCTAGCCGCCCTGGGCGGTCGCGCGCCCGACATGGCAGATGTCCCGCGCCGCGCCGCTGAGGCAACCGCCCGATGAGTGTCTTGGTCGACACGTCCGTGTGGGTCGAGCATTTCCGGCGGCCACTCCCGGCACTTATCCAACTTCTGCGCGTCGATAGCATCCTTACACATCCGCTGGTGATACTTGAGCTCACGTGCGGGACACCACCCGAACCGCGGGCACGAACGCTGGGAGATCTCGCGTTATTGCGCCAAACGCGCCTCGCGACGCCAGGCGAAGTAGCGGACTGGATCGAGCGGGAACGGCTGTATGGGCGCGGATGCGGTGCCGTGGATTGCACGCTGCTTGCATCGGTGCTGTTGACCCCGAGCACCCGGCTCTGGACGCGTGATCGGCGGCTCGCGCAACTGGCAGAGCGATTCGGGGCCCAATACGTACCGCCTGACCTGCATTGAGCGTAAGCGTGGCACCGACACCGTATTGCTTTAGCATGGCGGCTTGGAACAAGCCAGCGAGAACGCAAACGCTTTTCTGGTTCCTGCATCCGGTAGCGATCCCGATGCCGCTGCCAAGCGTTGGTTACAGAAGCACTGGCAGGTCATTTTCGAACGCATGCTCGAGGACTGGTATGTCGACGAGCGTCTATGGCCGCAAGGTCGTACGCTCAAGCTATTCAAGGAGTGGTGCGAGATCCGCATGCACTCGATTGTCCTGGATTGCGCCGAAGCGCCGATCTCGTACGAGGACTAAGCCAGATCCTGTGCCAGATGCCAGGGCAGCAGGTCATCAATCCGGTTGATCGGATGATCCGCAATGCGCGCCAGCACATGGCGCAGATATGCTTCCGGATCGACGTCATTGAGCTTGGCGGTGACAATCAGGCTGTAGATAGCGGCAGCGCGCTCGCCACCTGAGTCTGCCCCCGCGAACAAGTAGTTGCGCCGTCCGATAGGGGGTAACCTTGATCTCCGTGCAATTTTCCGGTTAGAGCGATCTGGACTGCATGCGGGGTTACGCCCCGCCGCCTCTAAGTATTTTTTTAAAATCAAATGGTTGCTGTCTGTTTTTCAAGCCAGCGGGCTACAGACATACCATCCAACCAACGAGTAACAAGAAATGAAGGCACGGAAAAGGGCGCGTGGGTCGCCCGCAAGGTGATGCACCGTCATCGCAACGCTTGTCGGCTCGGTTGCCGACGCGAACGAGGCGAATTTCGTAGCAACAGTCGCCTGGCGCGTCGACGGCATCGTCTCGGTGACGAACCAGTTGCAATTCGACGATCAGCCTTTGTGAGGTGAACGCGGCCACTATCTTCTTGCAACGATATGTTCATGGCGGTCATCAATCGATGCTATGTGAGGATCCACGGCCGACCTCGAATGAGAGGGGGACTCGCCCCCGCCACGACCAACCCCGCGTTGTAACGTGATGAAGCAATTTCCGCCTCCTGCCTTCGGTGAAGTATTCGCAACAGTCTCATCATCAAATCGTGTGGGGTACCCCCCGCTCTAGCAATGTTCGGGCGATCTGCGCAAGGCGTCGCGGGGGAGTGAATACGAGCTAGCGATCACGCTGCTGTCTTGAGCGCAGGCGCCGGTGCGGCGCCCGCCGCGTCATACCCGGCAATCGCAAGCGCGAGCACGGGATTCAGGCTGTCAACCATCGCACTGGGGATCAGGATCGTCGCGCCGCGTTCCTTCGTCGTTTCGTAGATGATGTTCATCGCTCGCAACTGAAGCGCACCTGGATGATTTTCGTAGACCTGCGCCGCTTCGACGAACTTGGTCGCGATCTCGGCCTCCGCCGAGCCGAGGATCACCCGTGCCTGCTTTTCGCGCTCGGCTTGCGCCTGGCGCGACATCGAATCCTGCAGCGCGACTGGGATCGCAACATCGCGGGTCTCGACCGAGCGGACGGTCACGCCCCAATCCACGGTCTTTCTGCCGATCTCGTCGCGCAGGTGCATGTCGGCCGCCTTGCGATCCGACAACAAGGCAGCCAGCATCGATGCCCCGATCATTTCCCGCAGCGAGGTTTGCGCAACGCGGTCGATTGCTTGCCGGTAGTCGGTGATGGCGAGCGCGGCTTTCTGCGCGTCATGGACGTGCCAGAAAATCACGGCGTCGACGTTGACGGGCACGGTGTCCTTGGTCAGCGCTTGTTCGGCGTTGAAGGCGGTGGTTTGAATGCGTTCGTCGATGATCGCGACAACATTGTCCAGGATTGGAATGATCATGAAAAAACCGGCACCCTTGACGCTTTGCAGCTTGCCAATCCGCAGGATCACGAACTTCTCCCAGACGTTGGCGACCCGCACGGACAGTGCGATCAGGACCGCGACGATGAAAAGGAGGGCCGCAAGATACAGGTGGCCCCACGCGCCGATGGCGAATGCCGCGAGGACGAACGCGGCAGATAACACGAGTGTGATGGGATTCATGGTGACGCTCCGTTTCGGTGACGACAACCTGGCGCATGAGCGATGAGGCGCACTGCATCTCGGGTCGTCTTGGGCGTTCTGGCAACAAGGGCAGAAGCCCTGATGCGAGCGTGCGCCCTAACGCCATGCCGATCGGTACGGTGCCGTACCTCGATCGCGCGCGCTGCGCTTGCGTGACCGGATAGCGAAATATCGGGTGATCCGGTGTGTGAATGACGTGCAGCGCACCACGAGACGCTTCCCGGAGACTGTTCTTCAGCGTACCGACTCGACGAGCCTGCGCGATGCACGATGACGTTCGTCACGTTCTTCAGCGGGGAGCGGTTCATGAAATATCCGATCTACATCACGCAGCATGGGCAGCCCCGCTATCGCGGCGCGCTTCCGGATTTCCCCGAGGTCGGCGTGGAGGGCGACTCGTATGGCGAGCTGCAAGCGGCCGCCGAGCAACGGGTCATGGCCCGCTACGACCGCTCCGCGCGTCTCGTTCCGCCACCGACCACGGACATGTCGGTATTGCAGGCGTCGGAAGTCGATGCCGAGGACGGGATCTGGCGGTTCATCGATCTGGACCTGAGCCGGATGACGTCGAGTTCGGTGCGCATCGAGCTGTGCTTGCCGAAGCGCATCGTGCACGACATCGATCGGACGGCGAACGCGCTGCATACGACTCGCGATGCCTTCGTGTCGCTGGCGTGCGAGAACGCAGCCGTCCAATCCACGCAGCACGGGGCGTTGCGGTGCGAACCCGTCGCGAAATCGCTGTCGGAAGCGGCCTGACGGCCCGGGCGTGCCGGGCATGAAGCCGCTGCGGATGGTGCGGCGATGGGGGAGGAAGCGCCTTGAAGATTCACGTTGCGCGAGTGTCGCGACGCCGGACATCGCCATGGAGCAATGCCCGGCCGATTCGCGAGGAGTTCTTCGGCGAGGAGCGACTGGCGCAGCATGCGGGCAGCCTGGCTCGCGCGCAGAAGGTGCTGCCCGGTGTGGCAGCGGGCCCGTCGCTCGCCACGCGGCTGAAGGACAACGCGGATCATCTGCTGAAGGCCTACCGGAACACGGCGGCCGCAGACGCACGCGGCGAAGAAATCACGCCTGCGGCAGAGTGGTTGCTCGACAACTACTATCTTGTCGCGGAACAGGTGCGGCAGATCCGGGATGATCTCTCCCCGCGTTATTACCGGCAACTGCCCAAACTCGGCAACGGCCCGTTCGCCGGTTATCCGCGCGTGTTCGAGATCAACTGGGCCTTCGTCGCCCACACCGACAGCCGTTTCGATCCCGATGCGCTATGTCGTTTCATGCTTGCCTATCAGGCCGTGGAACCGTTGACGATCGGCGAACTGTGGGCGGTGGCGATCACGCTGCGGATCGTGCTGATCGAGAACCTGCGACGGCTCGCGGATCAGATCATCGACGACCGGCGCGCGAGACTCGACGCCGACGCGCTCGCGGATCGCCTGCTCGGCGAGGGCGGCCAGGCGCGGGTCGCGGCGGAGCCGCTCGTCGCCAATTACGAGCAGGCCGTATTGCACGATGCGTTCGCGGTGCAGCTGATTCAGCGGCTGCACGATCCCAATCCGGCCGTCGCGCCGGCACTGGCGTGGCTGCATCGGCACCTGGCGGCGCGCGGCGCGACGCCGGACCAAATTGTCGCGTCCGTCAACCATCAGCAGGGCGCCGCCAGCCTGACCGTGCGCAACGTGATCACCAGCATGCGGCTGATTTCGGAGGTGGACTGGACCGATCTGTTCGAGCGCGTCAGCCTGGTCGATCAGGTACTGCGCAGCCACCCAGGCTTCGCGGAGATGGATTTCCCCACGCGCAACCTGTATCGCGACGCGGTTGAAGCGCTGGCCCGCGGCGCACCCGTCAGCGAGCTCGAGATTGCCCGCCGCGTCGTCGCCGATGCGGCGGCGCAGGGTGCAGGCTGCGGGCCGGCCGCCGAGACGGATCCAGGTTACTACCTGCTGGCGAACGGCCGCGCCGCGCTCGAAGCGGAGATCGGCTATCGGCCGCCCGTCGCGTTGTGGCTGCGGCGCCTGACACGCCACGCCGGTCTCGGCGGTTATCTCGGCCGGATCGGGCTGATCGTCGCGCTGCTGCTGGCGGGCATGCTGGCGTGGCTCACGCGTGTCGAACCGCCCGGTCACTGGCTGATCTGGCTCGGCGTCGCCGGCCTGCTACCCGCGCTGGATGCCGCGGTCGCGCTCGTCAATCGCGGCGTGATGCGCGATGTCGGCGCGAAGATCCTGCCCGGCCTCGCATTGCTCGACGGCATTCCGCCGGACCTGCGCACGATGGTCGCCGTGCCGGTGCTGCTGACAACGGAAGCTGTGCTCGGCGAGCAGATCGAGCAACTGGAAATTCATCATCTGGCGAGCCCCAACGGCGCGCTTTACTTCGCTTTGCTCTCCGACTGGATGGACGCGTCCACGCCGCACGCCGACAGCGACGACAGGTTGCTGGCATCCGCGACGGAGGGCATCGACCGGTTGAATCGCCTTTATCCGGCTGCGCCGGGCGAAGGCGAGCGCTTCCTGCTGCTGCACCGCAAGCGCGTATGGAACGACGGCGAACGGTGCTGGATGGGCTGGGAGCGCAAGCGCGGCAAGCTGCACGAGCTGAATCGATTGCTGCGCGGCGCATCGGACACGACGTTCATCGCGGCGGCCGGCCGGACGCCGCACGTGCCGCCGGACGTGCGCTACGTGATCACGCTCGATGCCGATACGCGGTTGCTGCGCGATACCGTGCGCCGCCTGGTCGGCAAGATGGCGCATCCGCTCAACCGGCCGGTATTCGATTCGGCGAGCCGGCGCATCGTCGGCGGCTACGGCGTCCTTCAGCCGCGCGTCACGTCCTCGCTCGCGAGCGGCGACGAGGGTTCGCTGTTCCAGCGCGTGTCGTCGAGCGCGCACGGCATCGATCCTTACGTGTCAGCCGTATCGGATGTCTATCAGGATCTGTTCGACGAAGGATCCTATGCGGGCAAGGGCATCTACGACGTCGACGCGTTCGAGGCGGTGCTCGCCGGTCGCGTGCCGGAGAACGCGGTGCTCAGTCACGATCTGTTCGAAGGTATTTTCGCGCGGGCCGGACTGGCGTCGGATATCGAGGTTGTCGAAGCGTCGCCGTCCCGCTACGACGTCGCCGCGAGCCGCCTGCACCGATGGGCGCGCGGCGACTGGCAGCTCCTGCCCTGGTTGCTGTTCGGCCACGAACCGTTGACGGCGGTCGGCCGCTGGAAGATGCTGGACAACCTGCGCCGCACACTCACGGCGCCCGCCATGCTGGTCGCGCTACTGGCCGGATGGATGCTGCCGCTCCCCGTATCGCTCGCCTGGAGCGCCTTCGTGCTGGTGACGATCGCGCTGCCGTTCCTGTTGCCTGTATTGAGCGGGCTGGTGCCGCGCTGGCGGCGCACGCACGTGAAGATGACCACGCGCAGCGTGCTCCATGCATGGTCGATGGAGTTGCGGTTCGCGTTGACGCGGTTCGGCCTGTCGATCGTCATGTTGCCGCAGCAGGCGTGGTCGATGGGCGACGCGATCGCGCGTACGCTGTTTCGTGTGGCGATCAGCCGTCGCCATCTGCTCGAATGGACCACGGCGGCCGCAGCGGGTGCGCGCGACCGGCGGACCCTCGCGCCCACCTATCTGCAAATGCGCGGCGGTGTGACGCTCGCGCTGCTTGTCGCGGCTGCCAGTCTGATGGCGGGCTGGCGCCTCGATCGTCATACGGGCTGGCTGGCCGTGCCGTTCGTACTCGTCTGGCTTGCCGCGCCGGCGATCGCGTATTGGCTGAGCCGCGCACCACGGTCGGCGGGCGAGCTGCCGGTGGCCCCGCACGATGCGCGTCAACTGCGGCGCGACGCGCGCCGGACCTGGCGTTATTTCGAGACGTTCGTGACGGCGGACGATCAGATGCTGCCGCTGGACAATTTCCAGGAGGACCCGAAGCCCGTCGTCGCGCACCGGACTTCGCCCACCAACATCGGGCTATACCTGCTGTCTGCCGTCAGCGCCCGCGAGTTTGGCTGGCTCGGTACGCTGGACGCGGTATCGCGGCTGGAGGCGACCGTCGCGACGATGCGACTGATGTCACGCTATCGCGGCCACTTTTATAACTGGTACGACACGCGCGACCTGCGGCCCCTCGAGCCGAAGTACGTGTCGTCGGTCGACAGCGGCAATCTTGCCGGCCACCTGATCGCCCTCGGCAACGGTTGCCGGGCCTGGGCGAATCAGCCCGCCGGTGTGGGGTGGCAGGCCGCGTACGAAGGGATCGGTGACACGCTCGCGCTGTTGCGCAAGGCCGTGTGCCGCGATGGCGATGCCCGGACGACCTTGCACGGCGAATTCGAGCAGGCCGCGACCGAGCTGGATGAGACGCTCGCCGCGCCGGCCCGGGAAGTCGGCGCCCCGGACGGCCCCGCAGCGCCGGAATGGTCCGAGATCACGATCCTCACCGCGACGGTCGCCGATGTCGCGCGCGCGCTGACGGACGAGGTCGGCGGGGTGCGGCGCGGCGACGTCGACGACGTGCTGTTTTGGGCGCAGGCGCTGGAGCACGCGGTGCAAGGGCATTGCCGCGACGCGACGCGCACGCCGGACGAAGCGGACGTGCTGAACAAGCGCCTGCATACGCTGGCCGATACCGCGTTGCAGATAGCCTATGCGATGGAGTTCGGCTTTCTGCTCGACCCGGTGCGCAATCTGCTGTCGATTGGTTACGCGGTGGGCGACGGGCGGCTCGATCCGGGCAACTACGATCTGCTGGCATCGGAGGCGCGCCTCGCGAGTTTCGTCGCGATCGCGAAGGGTGATGTCCCGGCGCGGCACTGGTTCCGGCTCGGCCGCCTGGCGACGCCGATCGGGCACGGCGCGGCGCTGATCTCGTGGTCGGGATCGATGTTCGAATACCTGATGCCGTCGCTCGTGATGCGCGCGCCGGACAGCAGCCTGCTCGCGCGCACCAATCAGCTGGTGGTGCGTCGCCAGATCGCCTACGGCGACGGGCTGCGCCTGCCGTGGGGCATGTCCGAATCGGCGTACAACACACGCGACATCGAGCTAACCTATCAGTATTCGAGCTTCGGCGTGCCGGAGTTGGGGCTCAAGCGCGATCTCGACCAGAACCTGGTGGTCGCGCCCTATGCGACCGCGCTCGCGGCGATGGTCGCGCCGAACGCCGCCGCGCGCAACTTTGAGCGGTTGCGTGCAGCCGGCGCGTGCGGGCGCTTCGGCTTCTACGAAGCGCTCGACTACACGCCCGCGCGCGTGCCGGAAGGCATGCCAGTTGCGATCGTGCGGGCATTCATGGCGCATCACCAGGGCATGTCGATCGTGTCGATCGCCAATGCACTGCTGGGCGGGCGCATTCGCGCCTTCTTCCATGGCGAGCCGGCCGTGCGCGCCACCGAGTTGCTGTTGCAGGAACGGGTGCCGGGCCGGGTCGCGGCAGGGCGGCCGCGGGTCGACGCCAGACCCGCCGGCAGGATGCATGGCGTCGACGCCGGCGTTGCACGGCGCCTGCTGTCGGCGGACGATCCCGCGCCCGTCACGCATCTGCTGTCCAACGGCCGCTACGCCGTGATGCTCACGGCCGCGGGCTCCGGCTACAGCCGCCGCGACGATCTGGCCGTCACGCGCTGGCGGGAAGACGCGACGCGCGACGATTGGGGTAGCTATCTGTATCTGCGCGACGCCGAGAGCGGCGAGGTCTGGTCGGCCACGTGGCAGCCCACCGGCGTGGTGCCGGACAGCTACGAAGTGACGTTCACCGAAGATCGCGCCGAGTTCGTGCGTCGCGACGGCACCTTGACGACGTCGCTTGAGGTGGTGGTATCCGCCGAGGACGATGCGGAAGTGCGGCGGGTGTCGGTGGCCAATACCGGCTCCCGGCCACGCGTGATCGAATTCACGTCCTACGCGGAAATCGTGCTCGCTCCGCCCGCCGCCGATCACGCCCATCCCGCATTCTCGAAACTGTTCATCGAAACCGAGTACGTGCCGGCGTCTGGCGCGATTCTGGCGACGCGGCGCAAGCGCGCGCCGAACGAGGCGGAAGTTTGGGCCGCGCATCTGGCCGTGACCTCCGGCGAAACCGTCGGCGCGGAAGAATTCGACACCGATCGATTGCGCGTCATCGGACGCGGGCGCAGCGTTCGCCTGCCGCTTGCGCTGACCGAACAGCGTGCGCTGGGCGCTTGCGAAGGCGCGGTACTGGACGCGGCGTTCACGCTGCGGCAGCGGCTGCGCATCGAGCCGGGCGCGAAGGCGAGCATCGTCTATTGGACCATCGTCGCGGATTCGCGCGCGCAGCTGCTCGACCTGATCGACAAGCATCGCGACGGCGAATCGTTCGCGCGGGCGGCGATGCTCGCGTGGACCCAGGCGCAGGTGCAGCTGCGGCATAGCGCGGTGAGCCTCGACGAGGCCGCGTTGTTCCAGCAACTGGCCGGATACATGCTCTACAGCGATGCGTCGATGCGGCCGGGGTCCGCCGCGCTGATACGACATGCGGCAGCGGTGTCCGCGGCGGGCGGCGTGGGCGCGGCGCCGCTATGGACCCATGGCGTATCGGGCGATCTGCCGATCCTGCTGGTGCGGATCGACGACATCGAGCACATCGCGATGGTGCGGCAGCTGATCCGCGCGCACGAGTACTGGCGGATGAAGCGGCTCGAGGTCGATCTGGTCATCATCAACGAGCGCGCGGCGTCGTACGTGCAGGATTTGCAGGCGGCGCTCGAGGGGCTGGTGCGGACCCGGCAGCAGCCGGACGAAGCCGGGCGCGGCAGTATTTTCGTGCTGCGCGAGGATCTGATGGCGGCCGCGGCGCGCGCGCTGTTTCCGGCGGTCGCGCGCGCCGTGCTCGCCGCGCGCAACGGCCGGCTGGTGGACCAGTTGCGGCGCCTCGCGGGTTCACCGCTGCCCACGCGACCGGATCCCGCGCGCGCGCCGCTGCCGCCGCCCACGATTGCGCCGCCGAAGGGCGCGCAGGCCGGCGCCGGTCTCGAGTACTTCAACGGAATCGGCGGTTTCGCGCGTGGCGGCCGCGAATACGTCGTGATCCTGCAGCCCGGTCAATGCACGCCGATGCCGTGGGTCAACGTCGTCGCGAATCCCTCGTGCGGCTTCCTGACGTCGGCGGAGGGGGGCGGCTATACCTGGGTGACGAACAGCCGCGAGCATCCGCTGACGCCGTGGTCGAACGACCCGGTCACCGATCCGCCGAGCGAAGTGTTCTACATCCGCGACGACGAGACCGGCGTGCGCTGGGGGCCGCAAGCGGCCTCGATCGGCGACGACGCGCCGGGCGCGACCGCTTTCGTGGCGAGTCATGGCCAGGGCTACAGCCGGTTTGCGCATTCCGCCGCCGACGTCGCCGTCGAGTTGCTGCAGTTCGTGCCCCTGGCCGATCCTGTCAAGATTTCCCGCCTGACCTTGCGCAACCTGTCCGACCGGACTCGCCGGCTGTCCGTCGCAACCTATGCGGAGTGGGCGCTGGGTTCGTCGCGCAGCGTCGCGGCGCCGCACACCGCGAGCGAGATCGATCAGCCGACCGGAGCGCTGTTTGCCCGCAACGACTGGAGTCAGGTGTATCGCGGCAGGGTGGCGTTCGCCGATTTATGCGGCCTGCAAACCTCGTGGAGCGCGGACCGGCGCGAGTTCATCGGCCGCAATGGCGTCCTGAGCGATCCCGCCGGTTTTCCGGGCAGGGCCGGCGCGTCGCCGTTGTCGGGCCGCGTCGGCGCCGGGCTCGACCCGTGTGCCGCGTTGCAGACCACGGTCGATCTCGAACCCGGCGGCAGCATCGAAATCGTCTTGCTGCTCGGCGAGGGCGCCGACGCGGCAGCGGCGCGACAGTTGATCGCGCATTACCGTCAGGCGGATCTCGACGCGATATTCGCCGCCGTGACGGCGTTCTGGGACGAGACGCTCGGCGCGATCCAGGTCGAGACACCGGACCGCGCGATGGATCTGATGCTGAACCGCTGGCTGCTGTACCAGACGCTGTCTTGCCGGATCTGGGCGCGTGCGGGCTTCTATCAGGCGAGCGGCGCGTACGGCTTTCGCGACCAGTTGCAGGACGGCATGGCGCTCGCCATCGCCCGCCCGGCCCTGGCGCGCGAGCATCTGCTGCGGGCGGCGGCGCGCCAGTTTCCGGAAGGCGACATGCAGCACTGGTGGCTGCCGGAAAGCGGCAGCGGCGTACGCACACGGATCTCCGACGACCGCGTCTGGCTCGCGCATGCGGTTGCGCACTACGTCGACGTCAGCGGCGACCGCGCGATTCTCGATGTATCGATCCCGTTCATCGACGGACGACCGCTGGCCGCCGACGAGCAGGACGCGTTCTTCATCCCGCGCATCTCGGAAACGAGCGCGTCGCTGTTCGAGCATTGCGTGCGCGGACTGGAGGCCAGTCTCGCGCAGGTCGGCGAGCATGGCCTGCCGCTGATCGGCACGGGCGACTGGAACGACGGCATGAACCGGGTCGGCGAAGCCGGGCGGGGTGAAAGTGTCTGGCTCGGGTGGTTTCTGCATGCGACGCTCACGGCGTTCGCCCCGCTCGCGGCGGCGCGCGGCTCGGCCGACCTGGCGGCGCGCTGGTCGACGCGTGCCGCCGCGTTGCGCGATGCGCTTGCCGATGCGGGATGGGACGGCGCATGGTATCGGCGCGGCTACTTCGACGACGGTACGCCGCTCGGCTCGGCCGGCAACGCCGAATGCTCGATCGACGCGATCGCGCAGTCGTGGAGCGTGCTGTCGCGCGCGGCGGACCCGATGCGCGCCGCTCAGGCAATGGACGCGCTGGAAGCGCAGTTGATCCGCCGCGACGATGGCCTGGCCCTGCTGTTCGCACCGCCGTTCGATCGTTCGTCGGTCGATCCCGGTTATATCAAGGGCTATCCGCCGGGCATCCGGGAGAACGGCGGCCAGTACACGCATGCGGCCACGTGGTCGGTGCTCGCGTTCGCGCAAATGGGCGACGGCGATCGCGCCGCGAATCTGTTCGCGCTGCTCAATCCGGTCAATCGCAGCCGCACGCGCAGCGGGGCGAATCGCTATCGGGTCGAGCCGTACGTGGTCGCGGCCGACGTATATTCCGTCGCGCCGCATGTCGGCCGCGGCGGCTGGACGTGGTACACCGGCTCGGCCGGCTGGCTCTATCGCGCGGGCGTCGAAGGCGTGCTCGGTCTGCGCAGGCATGGCGACATGCTGTCCATTCAACCGTGCATCCCGCTGTCCTGGCCGGGCTTTAGGGCCACGCTGCGTCACGGCGCGTCGCACTACGACATCGTCGTCGAGAATCCGGGCGGCGCCAGCGGCGGCGTGTCCCGCCTCGTGGTCGATGGCGTGCGGCTCGCCGCCGGCGAAGCGGCGGTGCGGCTCGTGGACGACGGCCGCCGCCACAGCGTGGTCGTGACGCTGGGGGCGGCGCAAGCGGTGCTTCTGTGACGCGGCAGATCGGCATCCGCGCCGGTACGTTAGCGGACGGACTGCGCGCGATCGACCGGCCATCATGAACCGATGTCCCGAATTTCATCGAGATGTCAGCGCATGGGCCTCCGTACGCCGTGCCGGATCAGACGGCGCCGCGGCACCCCAAAGGAGATGATCATGAGAAAGCTAGATTCCGTGGCACTCGAGATGGCGATAGTCACCATGACGATTGTCGTGCTGGCAGGTTGCGGTGGGATGTCTCACCGTGGAACGGACACCGTGATCGGGGCGGGTGTCGGCGGCGTCGCCGGCGCGGTACTGACGGGCGGCAGTGCATTGGGCACGGTGGGCGGCGCGGCCGTCGGCGGGGTGGTCGGCAATCAGGTCGGGTAATAGATCGGGCGTTTTCGGAAGACCCGGTACATGGGCAATTGGGACAGCATGGACATCGACTGGCTGAGAAACGTGTTCGGCAGGCATCCGTGTTATGTCGATGGCGGGACGCAGCCCAGGCAGTACCTACTTTTGCGACAGCAGCCGGTCGCTTTCCTTCTTGACTACCATGTAGCATTCGCACACGCGCCGCTCGAGGGCGCTGCGATCGACGACTTCAATCAATCCGCGCGAATAACGGATGATGCCTTCTTCCTGAAGCCGTTTTGCGGTTTCCGTCACACTGGCTCTGCGCACGCCGAGCATGTCGGCAATCAGTTCCTGCGTCATCCGCACGTTGCGCGAATCCAGCCGGTCAAGGCTCAGCAGCAGCCAACGGCAGAATTGCTGCGCGATCGAGTGATGGCGATTGCACACGGCCGTCTGCGCCATCTGGGTGATGAGCGCCTGCGTGTAGCGCAGAAACACGCGCTGCAATGCACCGCCGCGCGCGAATTCCTCTTTCACGATCTGTCCGCTCAGGCGGAACGCTTCGCCCGCGCTCTGGACGATGGCCCGGTTCGGCATCGTTTCACCGCCCATGAACAGCGCGACGCCAAGCAGCCCGTCGCGTCCGACCACGGCAATTTCCGCGGACGAACCGTTTTCCATCACGTACAGCATCGAAATGATCGCAGTCGTCGGCAGGTAGACGTGGCTCAGGTGATCGCCCGGTTCATACACTACATGCCCGAGCGGCAGCGCGACCCACGACAGATGGGGCTCGATGCGCTTGCGCTCGTCCATGGGCAATTCGCCGAGAAGATTGTTCGCTACTACGGGCGAGTCGGCCGCGTCGTCCCGCTCTGCGGGCACGACGCCTACTCCCGATCGGATTCGGTCGATGCGCGCAAGAAGCTTTGCATGCTGTGCTGCCTGTGTTTCCCGGTTTTTCTCGGGCAGCAAGCTCGACAGCGACGTACGCAACGTGTCGTGACCCAGTGCATCGAGGATCTTGATCTTGGTCAGGATGCCGAGATCGCTTTTGCCGGTGCGCCATGCCGAGATTTGCGCGCGCGTAAGCCCAAGGCTGTCGGCCAGTTGCGCATCGCTGCCGAACTGCCCCTCGCGCTTCAGTTCGTCGAACAGCTTGCTCCAATCAAATCGCATCGATCGATAGTTAAGTTTGGTGTCAAATTGATTTGACACCACGCCTGGTCGATGAAAAAATACGATGAGCGTTGGTATGTCAAATCCTAGAGACACTTATAGCATAGGCGCCTTCCGTCGTGAAACAGCGTCCGTGCTTCGGGCATTCACGCCGCGTTCGTGCGTTTCACGAGATCCGCATGAGTGATCGCCCGTCTTACATCCGTCTTCCTCCTTCGTTGTCCGACAGTGTTCTCGCCGTTGTGCCACCTTCCGTGGGCGATGACGAATTTGCCGCTCACCAGATCGAATTCATCCAGCGCGTTTTCAGTTATAGCGCTTATCTGCGCGAGCATGCGCGTGAGACGCCCGTCTCCGATTCCTTCCTCATTGCATTCGTTAGCCTGCTCGAGGCGATCGATGCAAATGCCCCCGAGGATGCTCGCCGATGCGCGCGGCAACTGCAGCAAATTCTCCGGATGCTCGTTGATGAGCCCGACGGCAGCCCACCTGAACCGGCTTCACCGCCCGCAATCTGTTGACCGGCTATTCCACGCCGCGCGGCCGCGTGCTGCGCTCGGCGGCAAATCCCGGGCACGGTAGCGGACAGAAGAATTGTTCGCACGATACTAGACTGCTCAAGCACTCAGACGGATCGATCGGCATACCGATTGATGATGATTAAGCCATCCATCGAAGGGTGGCTAAGCGATTGCTGGGGGAGCGGCGACATGAATATCGAAGCACTGGCTGCCCGACTGGCGCAGACGTTCGGTCCGCAGAGTCTGGCCGGACTGGCGCTCGCCGAATTGAAGCGCTGTCGGGCGAATGGCGAGCGTGCGGCCCTCATTCTGGAAAAGGGCACATTTGCCGTTGTGCACGACAGACTCAATCCCGACGATTTGCCCACTACCGTCAGGAAGCCAGCATTCGATTGCAGGGATCGCGTGGATGGCGGTAGCGGCAGACGCCTGCGATACCTCGCGCATTCGAACGGTTACGTCATCGTGTGCTGGACCGAGGGCACGCCTTTCGTTGTAAACGAACGGCACTGGCTTGTGATGAGGGTCTGCTCGCATCGCCATCGGATGTCGCCGGCGTGATCCCCGACCAGGCCGTGCTGCCGCTCGTCGCCACGAAAAGCCGCATCCTCGCCGGCGCGAGCCTCGCGACGTTCGACGCGGAAATCGTGGCGGGGCTTTCGATCGAGACCGTCCGCCTGTGGGCGTCGCTTCCCCGCATGCAGATCGCCGTCCGGAATGACTCCGGGGTTCCCTATCGCATGATCGCCGTCGAATCGATGCGCCAGTGGCACTGCTTGATCCAGTGGTTCCAGGATAACCGGTTCGCGGATGAACTTTCCGGCCGTTGCTTTTCCCGAAACAAATTCGACGCCATCTTCCGCAAGTTAGTGTGACCGGCGCGTCTAGCGGGCAGGGCATCCATACGATGCCGCCTTCAATCGAACTTGAAAAGGCAATCTTTCTCGATCACTTTACCGCCCTTCATCAAGATGCTTCGCGGAAAATCGTGGAGGGCTTGAGGGCGATTGCGTAATCTGACGCCTGACCTTAAAGGGAGCGGGAAAGATAATTACTCGACCCTAGGCACTTCAGGCGCCGGGTTGCTGGGCGAGTTATTGGTTAAAGCGTGGGGAATGGCCGATCCGATTGGCCGGTGAGTGCTGTGGGTTGGGGGGGATGGATGGCTCGCGCGACACGTTTCGAACCTGCATCGAACAGTTGCCTGAAGGCATCGCCGCGCGCATCGAAACGGTCACCATCGACATGACTACGGCCTATGAGCTGGGGATCAAGGCACAGTGCCCGCAAGCAGAAATCATCTTTGATCTGTATCGCGTCGCGGCAAAGTTCTACCGCAAGCCGGCCTGGGCGAAAAAGGCTTGGGAGGCAATGATTCGAACAGGCTCGGGAAAGCGGGATGGCCGCCCTGCAAAAGTTCGCCGGACGTTTGCAGGGCTACTGGCATGGAATCGTGACCCGAACGGAACAGCGCGGATCAAGGCCATTGCCGAATTCTTGATCCGCCTGTGCCAGTAGGCCCGATGCCGGAACGTCGGCGACGTAGCCTGCGGGACGCGCGCACGACAACGCGGAGCGCGAATGTCATGCTCCGCCTGTGTCGGGAGCAACGCCGTATCATGATCACAGTGCGTGCTCAATTCGGCGGATAGGCCATACCCCAGCGCTTTCTCGAATCGGCGATCCGTTGCTTCGCGGTCCGCAATCGTTCTTGCTCGGTCGGGCACGTATGCGTCGGCACTTCGGGCGCGGCGGGCATACCGTCGTCCGTTGCATTGTCCTGCTCGTATTTACGGCGTTGCTGCCCGACAGCGTCGTCTTTCTGCTTGCGGTCGTTCATCTGCCTGCTCCCGTGAATTCGCCTTGCGCGGGCGTATCGGCATCGACGACGCACGCGTGTCGAATACAGGATGACCGGGCCGGACGAAGAAGTCGGTACGATGCCGCGCAGTGTCGGCCAGCGCCGTTGCTGACGGATTCCTAGAGCCGCTTCAGGTCAGGAAGCAGGCGATCGAATTCGCGTTTGACCACGCTGTAGCATTCGCACACACGCTTTTCGAGCCCGGGTCGGTCCAGCACCTCGATATGGCCGTAGTTGTAGCGGATGAGGCCAGCGTCCTGCAGTTTCAATGCCGCTTCCGTCACGCCCGACCTGCGCACGCCCAGCATGTTGGCGATCAGCTCCTGCGTCATGCGCAACTGGTTCGATGGCAGACGGTCGAGGCTGAGCAGCAGCCAGCGACACAGCTGCTGATCGATCGAGTGATGACGGTTGCATACCGCGGTCTGCGCCATCTGCGTGATGAGCGCCTGCGTATAGCGCAACAACAGACGCTGCATCGAGTTGCCGCGCCGGAATTCTTCTTTCAGGACGCTCGCGTCGAGCCGGTAGGCCTGCCCAGCGCTTTGCACGACGGCGCGACTCGGCGTCGTTTCACCACCCATGAACAGCGACACGCCGATCATGCCCTCATGCCCGACGATCGCGATTTCCGCAGACGAGCCATCCTCCATCACGTACAGCAGCGACACGATCGTCGTGGTCGGAAAATAGACGTGATGAAGCTGGCCGCCCGATTCGTACAGCACTTTCCCGAGCGGCATGTCGACGATCGTCAGGTTCGGGATGATGCGTGCAAGCTCGTTCTCCGGCAGTGCGGCAAGCAGGTGATTTTCAGTGATGGGGGGGATGTCTGGCATGCGTGGTTCCTAGGCTCGCATCTGGCGCGATGGCGTTGTCTGGTCGCTTCGAGCGCAGCGGGGAGTGAGCGGGATTCACTATCGTATCTCGTCGTTCGCAGCTTGACGGTACGGTAGCTGAAAATAAGCCCGATTTCCTGACGAGCCAGGGACGGCCGTGATCGGCAAGGCTCAGGGAGCTGTTCGCCGCGCGATGTCGACTACAAGGAAGTCAGGTCAACGCCGGCTTTGGCGCCGGGCGCGGTGCAAGCGGCGCTTCCGTGAGACGGTCGGCCGGCATCCAGTCCGGTACGTTAGCGGACGGACTTCGCGCGATTTACCCCCCATCGTGATTCGACGTCTCGAATTTCATCGGGACGTCAGCCCAGGGGGTTCCGCGCGCCGTGCGGGATCGGACAGCGTAGCGGCGACCCGAGGAGATGATCATGAGAAAGCTACATTCCGTGCCGGTCGGGACGGCGATAGTCACCATAACGATGATCGTACTGGCGGGTTGCGGCGACATGTCCCACCGCGGAACGGATACCGTGATCGGGGCGGGTGTCGGCGGCGTCGCCGGTGCGGTCCTGACGGGCGGCAGTGCGTTGGGCACCGTTGGCGGTGCCGCCGTCGGAGGGGTTGTCGGCAATCAGGTCGGGAAATAGGAGGCTCGTCGAAGGGCAGGGAATCGGCACGCGCACGCGTCGTCACGGCGAAGCGTGCGCGGATACCAGTGTGGCGCGGAGTGCGAACGGAATGTCGGCATTTCTTCTGAACGGCGAACTGAGGCTGTCCTGGTTGCAGCTTGCGTGGGTCGTGTTCGTGCTCACGCATGTCACCATCATCAGCGTGACCGTGTACCTGCACCGCTGCCAGGCGCACCGGGCGCTGGATCTGCACCCGTGCATCAGTCACTTCTTCCGGTTCTGGCTGTGGTTGACGACCGGCATGCTGACCTCGCAATGGGTCGCGGTGCATCGCAAGCATCACGCGCGGAGCGAGACCCCGGACGATCCGCATAGCCCGCGAACCCGCGGCCTCGCGACCGTGCTGCTGCGCGGCGCGGAACTGTACCGTGCGGAAGTGCGGAACGAGGAAACGGCGCGCAGATACGGATCGGGGACGCCGGACGACTGGCTCGAACGCCACGTCTATGCCCGCTATCCGAATCTCGGCGTCGGGCTGCTGGTCGTGATCGACGTCGGGCTGTTCGGGTTGCCCGGCGTGGCGGCGTGGGCGATCCAGATGATATGGATTCCGTTCTGGGCCGGTGGCGTGATCAATGGCTTAGGCCATTTCAGCGGCTATCGGAATTTCGCGACACCCGATGCGAGTACCAACCTTTTCCCGCTGGGCATCCTGATCGGCGGCGAAGAGCTGCACAACAATCATCACGCGTACGTGACGTCCGCCAGGCTGTCGAATCGCTGGTTCGAGTTCGATATCGGCTGGGCGTACATCCGCCTGCTGGCGGCATTGCGGCTGGCGACCGTTCGGCGAGTCGCAACGCAGCCGCGCCTGCTCCCGGTCAAGGCAGTCGCCGACGACGCGACGCTGCAAGCGGTCATCCGCAACCGGCATGCGGTGATGGCCGCCTTTGCGCGCACGCTCGAGTCCGCCTGCCGGCGGGAACTGCGCCGCGTCGAGGACATGAGTCGAGACGACAAGCGCGCGTTCGCGCTCGGCATGAAACACTGGCTGCGCCAGGCCTGGGGCCATCGGAACAAGCCCGACCTGCGCGTGCTGACGAGCCCCAATGCCAACCGGCGAATACGCGTGTATGTGGATATGTACGACGCGTTGCTCGAGCTATGGACGTGGCCACACGCGTCGCACGAGCAATTGCTGGCTCAGTTACAGGATTGGTGCCGCTGCGCGGAGCAGAGCGGCATCGACGCGATCGCCGAATTCTCGATACACCTGCGCCGGTATGCGTGATCCCGGCCCGCCCGCGACCTGCGGTGCGGGACCGGTGTGCCACGGCGCGTGGCGCATCCGTCGCTCATCTCGCCCGATTGTCGGGGCGCAAATAACGCCACTTGCTCGCATTGGAGTTGATGCCGGCATCCTGACGGATGCGCTTTTCGGCGCGTTCGACATCGGCACGCGCGAGATCGTCCCGCTGTTTTTTCCGGGTCGCGTCATCGCGCCGGTCGATCGAGGTGCTTGAGTAATATTTCATGGATCGCTCCTGAGTGAGATGTGCTCGCGTCGCGAGACGCCGCATCGAGTCCGATGCGGCGGATGGATCAGATCGCCGTAGGGGCGATTCTGCCGTCGACGATGTCCTTGCCGAATTGCATCGCCAGATCGAGGGCGAGCGCCGCCGTTTGCGGAGCGCCATGCTCGAAAATGGTCGAGTAACGCGGCGCCGTTGCCGAGGTCGACGGAATCGTGTCGATGCGTACGATTGAACCGAAACGTTTCGGACCGGGGGCGTGGGGATCGCCGAACGGCGGGAAAAGCATTTGTGAATAGACGCGGAGTTCACGGCCGCGATATTCGAGAGTGGGAATGGTCATGATGTGCTCCTGACAGAGCGACCGTTGGCGCCGAAGGATTCGAGGGCGCCGATGCCTTGACAACGAACCGGCAGGTCTCTGTAGTGTGCGCGTTCAAAACCGGTTGCGCAATAAAAATATCGGATACCGAATCATATTGTCGATTCAGGTTGATCATCTGGCGTCAGCGAGGTGCCGCAAAACCTGCGTCCAAATAGTCGATACCGTACAGACCCGCGCGTGTCGCTCGGTTCAACATGAAGTCAATACCGAGGAGGCCGCCATGTGCATCCCACTTTCACCCGAGGTTGTCGAGACCCTCAAATCGCTTGATCGGATTCCCGATTCACAAGCCGATATTCCACGCGTCATAGCCGATGAACTGTTGACTCACGGGCTTGCATACGAGTCGCGCACCGGCGGTTCGATCAACATGACCGCCGCAGGCCGGCTGTGGCTGAATCGGTGCGCCGATTAGCGCGCACGCGTCGACCGGGTTTTTCCTGTACAACGATCCATGGACCCATGAGGCAACGATGAAAATCCAATCTACACGATGGTTTACGCTGGACCAATATGCGCCTGTGCGCGACGGATGGTATGAGGTTCGACTGGTGAGCGGAGACACGGCGTTTGCGAAGTTCGGCGACGGCGAATGGACGGAAAAGCCGATGCTCACCTTTACGCGCTGGCGAGGCTTGTGTTCCGATCCGGCCAAGTCGAGCGACCAGGAGACGCTTGCAGTGGATGCGACCGCAGATGCGACCGCGGCGAAAGGTGTCCGGGACGCGTGGGACACGTTCTTTCCCGGCGTGGGAGACGCGCAGCACAAGCCGCTTGCCGACGTGCACAGCGACCACCCTCGACGCATTGCGATATCTTGAAGGTCGGTCGGGAAGCGGGTAGCGCCGGATGTTGCCTGCACGCGCCGTCAACATCCGGTGAATTCGCGTCACGTTGCCCGATCGCGCGGTGCGATAGAACCGAACCGTTCGCGTGAGCATCCTACGGCCGCTTCCTGAGTTGCTCCTTCGCGTCACCGAATGACGCTTGCGTCTTTCCGATGACCTGTTCGACCTTGCCCTGCATCCTGGTCGATCGATTTCCCATGATTCTGCCGACCATTTCCTTCAGTTTGCCCTTCGCTTCCGCGATGCGGCCTCTCATCTGATCCCTGTTCATCATCTTGCTCCTTGACATGGATCGCATGTTTCACCGGTACGAAATCCTGAACCATCGAAGCGTCGTACTGGTGCTTCGGCGCGCGACAATCAGGATGCCGGAATACAGGTTGAGCGCGTTCGTGACGGAAGTCGGTACGATGCCGTACGTGAACCGGCACCGCCACGCGAGCAGGTGTATGCGGGCGGCTCCCGGGTCGATCGCTGCGAAGGGTGGTTGTCTGTTTTTACATGCTTGGTACGCTTTCGTACCGCATTCACGTTCGCCAGTGTGTAGCGTCGGGGATATCCACGAACTGCCTGAGGCGAATCATGCAGCGAAAAACACTTACATGAGGTACGCAGGGATCGCGTCTTGCTATCTGCGTCGTGGTGCAGGGATGCACGACGACCGGCACATCCGACGCGAGCGGCCGCCAGATCGACGAATGCCACATCACCGCCGCCGGCGTCGGCTCGCTCCTTGCGCGCTCTTGCGCGACCGCCAAGAGCCCGCGTGTCGCCTGGGTCAAGTCGCTGTAACGAGCATCGGAGGCAGCGCGGATTCGTATCCATCTGTCGTTTTCAATCTTGCGGAGGGCATATGCACATCCTCACGAGCGCAGGCCCACTGGTTTCGCTGATCGCCGGCATTCTGATTCTCGTCGTGCCGCGGCTGTTGAATTACATCGTTGCGATCTACCTGATCGTCATCGGGTTGCTCGGTTTGTTCGGAGGGCATCTCCACTGAACCGGGTCCCGTCACCCGAAAAAGCAGGTGACGAA
Source organism: Burkholderia sp. YHN3-13 (assembly GCF_055810675.1). NCBI lineage: Bacteria > Pseudomonadati > Pseudomonadota > Betaproteobacteria > Burkholderiales > Burkholderiaceae > Burkholderia > Burkholderia sp. YHN3-13. Next base: position 21,758 of record NZ_JBVVNQ010000009.1, read on the forward strand.
CTTCGCAGGTGGTACCCACGATCGTCGGCTCGTCGGTGTCGACAGGTCGATCCGTCGCGCGGTGCCGTGCGTCCGGTACGTCGCCGGACATACTCCACGCCCGCGTCCGCCTACCTTGATATCGAAAGAGTCGATGCACGTCCCGAACCGGGTGCATCGCGCACGAGCCCTGCATGAAGAAGCAGGACGACTTCCGTCCGGGTAACTCCGGCATTCGAGAGGCGACCCCGCGAATTTCGACGCGACCGGCGACGAACGGCGCGTGCGCGCGTCGACGTGGAATCGCTCGGGAGCGTTTCGACGGAAACATCGGTTCGATTGCATTCGGCGAGGCCAACGATGCGGACGCATCGCGGCATGACTGGCCGGATTGATTGAAGAGAGACGGCATGTCACTGGGACTACTTCTACTGATCGTTGCCGTGCTGCTGATGGTCGGGATGATCCCGACCCGGCGCTACAGCAACGGCTGGGGTTATGGTCCAAGCGGATTGCTGGGCTTGGTATTGGTCGTGTTACTCATACTGATGCGGCTGGGCAGGCTGTGACGCGGGACATCATCGACGCTGCAAGTTCATGGAAGGACTGTCGCCCGGCACCTTGAGTGTCGGGTGTGGCATCGCGCCAAACCGTTCGACCAGCCCACGCATCGCGTCACTACGCCCGTCCTGGGTCTCACGCATAACGACGCATCAGCGGCGCAGCTGAAATACCGTGCAGCACGATCGACACGGCGATGATGGCCAGTACCCACGGAACCATCGGCAACAGTTGCGCGCGCGGCTCTTGCTCGATGGCCAGCATCAGGTAATACAGGGAACCCACGCCGCGAATGCCGAACCAGCTGATCAGCCGGCGCTGGTGGTGCGACGCCCGGGAGCCGATCAGCGCAAGCTGGGTGGCGGCCGGCCGGATGACGAACAGCAGTGTCGCGACCACGGCCGCGCCCGCCCAGGTGAGCATGTCAGCCCAATACCGTGAGACGAGCGCGCCGATCAGCAGGATCAGGACGGCTTCGACGATGTGTTCAAGCTCGATTGTGAATCCCATGACCGATTCCGCGACGAAGGCATGGGCTTTGTCGGGATCGGTGGCGGTGGCTTCGACATCTTCGCTGTTCACGACGCCGACCGTCTCCTTCGACGTCTTCTGGCCGCTCGTTCGATGTTCGACGCGCCGCATCGCGACGCCCGCCGCGAACACGGCCAGGAACCCGTAGCCATGAATGGCGAGCGCCACACCGTACGACAGCATGATCAGGCCGAGCGCGAAGAACCCTTCGAGGCCGAGCGCCTGGCTGTGACGGCTGCGCAGGAATGCGACGAGCCGGGCCGTGACGAAGCCGAGCAGCCAGCCTGCGCCCGCACCGGACGCGATACCCCATGCAATGCCGCCGACCATGCTCCAGTAAAGCGCCGACGTCGTGCCGGAACCGCACAAAAGCATGCCGAGTACCGCGCACGGGTAGGCCGTGCCGTCGTTGATCCCACCTTCGGCGGACAACGAAAAACGTACCAGCTCGACGTCACCCGCGTCGCGCACGCCGACGTCATGAGCGAGCACGGGGTCGGTCGGCGCGATCATCGCGCCGAGAAGTACCGCGACACCGAGATTCAAATTCAGCACCAGCACGCCGAGCGCGGCGATCGACGCCACGGTGAAGATCATTGCGACGACGCCGAGCCGCAGCGGCAGCATCCAGCGGGGATCGGCGGGCGGGACACGCAGCCTCAGGCCGATCGCGAACAGCGAGATCAGCAAGCCGATTTCGGCAGCAATGCGCAAGTTCGTGACGTCGTCCGGCAATTTCAGCGACAGGAAGCCGGTGCCGGCCGGTCCGACCAGAAAGCCGATCCCGAGATACACCATGGCCGCACTCAGCGGCAGGCGCTTAAGCGACGATCCGATGAGTCCCATGAAAATCAGCAGGGCTCCGAAGATGAGGCATCCGATCGTTTCGGTCACTTTGCATACCTCGCGTGGATCACGTTGTGCTCGCCGCGTGTCGGCCGCAGGTCGCCATGCGACGTCGTGGAGGGTGGTGCGCGGCACGCACGGGACGGCTCGCGCCGGACGGGGCGCCGATGCCCCCCGCGCCCGTCGCACAGTATCGCGCCGGGCGCCTGCATTGCGGCCGTCGCTGCCGGGAAGTGCCCCGCGCGCATGCGATGTACGGTAGCGGGCAGAGCGGCGCAGTGCTTCGGCATAGACTGTCCGCCGTTCCTCACGACAACCGGAGCATTGCCATGGCCCACACAGCAATCGAGGAAGACCTCCGTTCACTCGAACGACTCATTGCACGCGTCGCCCCCGGTGAGCCTGCGCCATGGGCACTCTGGCGAATTAGGCTGGAATCGATTCTCGAACACGGCAGTCCGACGCCATCTGAACGCATGCATGTCGTCAGCATCATCGCCCTTATTCTCATGCTCGAGCGCCGAGCCGGCAAGCCCGCCACCGCTTGAGCATGGCGGGTGGCGGAATGGGCGGCGCTTCGCGCGTTCGGTTGGTTGTGGAAGGTCCCGGCGCCCGCCGTCCGCCACGCGCATGCCGGCAGTCACGGCCGTGCGCGAACGAGAATGCGCCAGTGCCTTATACAGGAGAGCGGAGCGGATCACGTGGCGCATCGTGCCCGATGCCCAGTCGATGGTCGACGCGGTACTCGAAGCCGGTATGTGCCATGCCAGCTGCGGCCCGAACGGTTGATACGCGTACGGGCCGTCCACGGATCAGGCGAGCAGTTTCAGTGCGTGGTCGCAGACGTTCTCGACCGTGAAGCCGAAATCTCGCATCAGCTGGGCGCCCGGCGCCGACGCGCCGAAACCCGCGATGCCGAGTACGTCGCCACGATCGCCGACATAGCGGTGCCAGCCTTGTGACACACCCGCTTCGATCGCCAGCCGCGCGCCGACCGACTTCGGCAGCACGGCGTCCTGATATGGCTGGGGCTGAGCGTCGAATAATCTCCAACAGGGCAGCGACACCACCCGAACCGCTACGCCGCGCGCGAGCAATTCGACTTGTGCTGCCAGCGCGAGCGTGACTTCCGAGCCCGTCGCGATCAGGATCAGCGTGGGGTGGCCATCGGGGGCATCGGCCAAGACGTAGCCGCCACGCCGCAAGCCCTCGGCCGGCGCGAACCGGAGGCGATCGATGGTCGGCACGTCCTGGCGGGTCAGTACCAGCGCAGTCGGTCGCTCCCGCGCTTCGAGCGCCACACGCCACGCGACGGCGGTTTCATTGGCATCGGCCGGTCGAATCACCAGCAGGCCCGGGACCGCACGCAGTCCGGCAAGCTGCTCCATCGGCTGATGTGTCGCACCGTCCTCGCCGACGGCGAGACTGTCGTGCGTGAACACGTAGATCACCTGCAGACGCATCAATGCGGCGAGCCGGATCGGCGGACGCATGTAGTCGGAAAAGATCAGAAAGGTCGCGCCGAATGGCCGGATGCCGCCGTGGGCCGCCAAGCCGTTCAGGATCGCGCCCATCGCATGCTCGCGCACGCCGAAATGCAGATTGCGGCCGCTACGGCTCCAGCCGCCGCCGTCGGACCCTTGTCGGTCGAGCGCGTTCACGCCGGCGGCCTCGAAATCGCCGAGCCCGATTAGCGCGGTGAAGGTGGAGGGGTTTAGGTCGGCGGAGCCGCCGACCAGCGACGGGACGCGGGAGGCGAGGGCGTTCAACACCTTGCCGGATGCGACCCGCGTCGCCATGCCTTTCGGATCGGCCGGAAAGACCGGGATATCGCGGTCCCAACCGTCGGGCAGCTTGCCGTGCACAGTGTTCAGCAGCATCCGAGCCAGCTCGGGGAACGCGCGCGTATAGGCCTCGAACCGCGCGTTCCACTGCTCTTCCCGTACTCGCCCCTCCGCCAGCGCCCGGCGAAAATGCGCGAGCGCCGGTGGGGGAATATGAAACGCGGGATCGGGCGGCCAGCCGAGGTTGTGCTTGGTCAGGCGCACCTCGGCATCGCCGAGTGGCGATCCGTGAGCCTGGTACGTGTCTTGCCGGTTGGGCGAGCCATAGCCGAGATGCGTGCGCACGAGGATCAACGACGGACGTCGCTGCTCGGCGCGTGCGTTGACCAGCGCCGCATCGATGGCGGCCAGGTCGTTGCCGTCTTCGACCGTTTCGGTATGCCAGCCGTAGGCGTCGAACCGTTGTGCGCGATCTTCGGTGAAGGTGATCGCGGTGCCGGCGGACAGCGTGACGCGATTATCGTCGTACAGGCAGATCAGCTTGCCGAGCTGGAGATGGCCGGCAAGCGATGCCGCTTCCGCCGCGACGCCTTCCATCAGGTCGCCGTCGCTGACGAGTGCGTAGGTGCGGTGATCCACGATCTCGAAGCCGGGACGGTTGTAGCACGCGGCGAGCTGCGTTTCCGCCATCGCCATGCCGACGGCGTTGGCGAAACCCTGGCCGAGCGGGCCGGTCGTCGTCTCGACACCCGGAGTGAGGCCGCGCTCCGGATGGCCGGGCGTGAGGCTGCCCGATTGCCGGAAGCGGCCGATCTGATCTAGCGGCAGGTCGTAGCCGGTGAGGTGGAGCAGGCTGTACAACAGCATCGATCCATGTCCGGCCGACAGGATGAAGCGATCGCGATCGAACCATGCCGGATTGGCCGGGTGATGCTTGAGATGACGCATCCATAGCGCATAGGCCATCGGCGCGGCGCCGAGCGGCAGGCCTGGATGGCCGCTCGCCGCTTTCTGCACGGCATCGATCGACAGGAAGCGCAGCGTATTGATGCAGAGCGCATCGAGTGCCGCCCCTTGGATTGACGGGAAATCGGTTGAGGTCATGCAACTGCTCCTTGGCGTTCGGTCACGCAACATCCCAAACGGGATGGTGGTTGCGTTGACGGCCCGTCGTCCGCGTTATCGGTCTCGGGGCCAGTAGCCGTGCTTGCCGTAGAATTCGTGCAACTCGATTTCGTAGCTTCGATGCACGAGCTGCGAGTCGTCGTAGGGAGGGCTGCGGCGGATCGCGTCGCGCGTGAGCGTGGCCGACACCGTTTCCGTATGCCATTCCACCTGGTCAAGCCAGTGCGTCGCGATCAGGACTTCCTTGCCGGTCGACCACCAGCTCGACGTGTCGATCGCCAGATAGCGGATCACCCAGGCTTCATCGTCGTAAATGAAGTCGGACACGTGACCGATATGTCCGTCCGTGGCTTCGAGCCGATATCCGTCGACCTCGCCGGTGCTGCGCAAATGCGTATCCGTCGGCGCACTGGCCGGCGCGCCGTGCGAGAACAGCGGGTCGCCGGCATCGAGATCCTGCGACGGTCCGGCCGGATCGAAAGCCGGGTAAGCACCCATCCCCCAAAGGTTCGGGCCGCCCCAGTAAGTCGGGTAGTTGTAGTAACGCAGGTACTCGATCTCGTGCTGGCGCGATACCGGCTTGTGCGTGTCCAGATTCGGGCTGTCTCTCACCTGCTCTTGCGACAGACTGACATATAGCGTGCGGAATTCGGGATGTGTTACGGAATATGGCGAGATTAGAACCCGTCTGTCGTGCAGCCAGTCGCCCGTCTCGACGACGAGGTAGCGAATACACCAGTTGTCGTCGTCGAAGTAGGCCTGGTTAATGTGCCCGATATCGCCGTCCTTCGCTCGAACCGTGTCTCCGTGCAACCTTCGGATGCTTCGCAACATGATGTCCTCGTCAGAGCGATGCCCGGCACTTCGGTGATCCGGCTGACCTGCCTGCCGTGCAGTGGTATCCAGCCGTTCGCCCGCCGATGCGGAGCGATGCCTGCCAAGCGCGTCCCCTCGGGTGGCCGGCATGATTGAGACGCTACACGCGACGAATGCCCGATGCGGTACGAAACCGTACAATGCGCGCACGGGCGCGAACCGCCCCTCCCGGCATGTCGCGACACCTCCTCGCCAGCTTCGTCATCAGGATCACGAAGCAGTGAGGATCGCCACATCCACGTGCCGCCAGGTGTACCCGTCCGCCGGACTGGATTCGTACGTCAACGCAGCCGCAGCGGGATGAACAGCGAGACGCCGGGCGCCGGTGCCGGCTCGTAAACCATCGGAGGCGCGGCATAAGCGTCATCCTCGCCATCGTAATAGCCGTCGCCTCCATGCCGGTGATGGTCGTAGTAGCGACCGCCCTGATGTGTCATGCGCGCGTGATTGCCCTTGTCCCAGCCGTGATTCATTCTCTCCGCATGCAACTGCGGTGCAACGACAAGGCAGCCGAACGCAACGATCATGCCGACGAGCCGCGTGCCTGATCTCGGCGCCACCGTGTTTCGACGTGCGTGTCCGGCAGAAACGTCCATCATGTTCTCCCGTGTACGATCCGCAATCTGCCGGTCAGCGGCTGTCATCGACAGTCGGTATCGGCAGAAGGTCCGGAACTATTGCTCCTTGATCAGGTGGCGACCGTTGCCACGGAAAATCGCATTCGCGTTCTGCTTTTACGTATCGGACATCTTGTCGTAAAGCGGCTGAAACGCCGTGGTCAGCTTTTTGACGCCATCTGCGTGCACGTTGGTGACTTCGCCATAGGAATGAAGATCGCCCATCGCGCTCATGTCGTTCGCGTGATCGCTACGTGCCTTCCTGAGCGATTCCATCGCGTTCGCGTTGTCGCGCATCACCTGCGCCACCGGCTGCCACAGCGATTCCTGGCCAGGCGTGATGCCAAGCCGCTGGTGCAGGCTGTTGATGCGCCCGTCGATCGACCTTTGCGCCGCCACGGGCATGATGTGGGGCGGTGCTTGATCCGGTGCGGAGCCGCGGGCATTCGAGAGTGAGGGGAAGACGGCCGCGCCGAGGGCGACTGTCGCCGCCACGGAGAACTCGCCGGCAATCTGTCGGGGGAGAGCGAGAAGAACGAGTGTCGTGGCGGATCCTGGTGAAAAATTGGGAAGAAGTCGACGTACCGCGACGCATCCGGTCGGCGGCGAATTTCGGCCCGGTAGCCCAGCTATACGCGGGATGCGCGGGCTCAGTCTGTCCGATGCCGGACGGTTTGCCGGTGTACGTGGCCGTTTCGCGATGTCCGGCGGATCACGCTCGCACCGGGCGGAATATTCCAATCGGGCCTATGCTGGCATCGTGACCGGAGGCGTTTCACGCTGGTGGGCCAGATGAATCCGGCCCGATCCGACCATCAACTCCACGGAGGCGGTTATGCGCAGCAGGTATCGAGAGCAGCATACGAACGGTGGCAAGAGCGAGCGCAATGTCGACGAGGCGGTGGAGGGGACGTTCCCCGCCAGCGATCCGCCGTCGATCGGTGGTGTCACGAGGATGATCTCCCGCCCGGCCCATCGAAAGCATCACCGGAAGTCGTTGCACATCAAGCACCGCTAGCGCAGGGGCAGCGCCCTGCGAGACTACGAAGGATCGAGTCGTCGCCGGTATTCGGCGATATCGATAAGCGTGGCGGAATCGGTCGGAGCGTCGGCGAGCCAATATTCCCGAGGTGCTCGGGTACGGAACCGTACCGACTTCCAATGCCGGTGCGCGCAGCGTTTCCTCGTGCGTCGAGTGCCGCTTTCGATGTCGAGGCCGTGTACGAGACGGATATTCCCGGAACTTGTCCAAGGAGGACATCATGAGGATGCTCCACACCCCCGACCGATCCGGGGATGACGGCAACGGGGGCAAGCTCGTCGAACGCGATGCTGGCGATGAACCCGGTCATATGGTGACGACCGCCGATGTCCTGAGGGGCAGCAAGATCATCGCGTCGGACGGTGAGGATATCGGCAACGTGTTCGACATCGTGCTCGATTTGCACCACGGCAAAATTGCCTACGCGGTAGCGTCCAGCGGCGGCATGGGCGAGATGCTTTGTGCCATTCCGTGGAGTGCGATGAAATACGATGTCGGTGACAAATGTTTCCACCTGGACGTGACCGCCGCGCATGTCAAAAGCACCCCTGGCTTCGACGACGAGCATTGGCCGGTGATGACGCAATCGCAGTGGGGATTGTCGCTTCACCAGTACTACAATCGGGCGCCGTACTGGGTCGTCGGATGAGGCGAGGTTGGCGGCAAGGTGTCGATCGGCCGCTTCCGGGCCTTCTCGGGCATCGAGTGCAGTTGCGGGGAAGGCCGGCACGATGCGGCTCAGTGGCGGCTAGAGTCTCTTCAGATCGGGAAGCAGGCGATCGAATTCGCGTTTGACCACCGCATAGCATTCGCACACGCGCGTTTCGAGCCCGGGTCGGTCCAGCACTTCGATATGGCCGTAGTTGTAGCGGATGAGGCCCGCGTCCTGCAGCTTCAATGCAGCCTCCGTCACGCCCGACCGCCGCACGCCCAGCATGTTGGCGATCAGTTCCTGCGTCATGCGCAACTGGTTCGACGGCAGGCGGTCGAGACTGAGCAGCAGCCAGCGGCACAGCTGCTGATCGATGGAATGATGGCGGTTGCACACCGCGGTCTGCGCCATCTGCGTGATGAGCGCCTGCGTATAGCGCAACAACAGGCGTTGCATCGCATTGCCACGCCTGAATTCTTCTTTCAGGACGCTCGCGTCGAGCCGGTAGGCCTGCCCAGCGCTTTGCACGACGGCGCGACTCGGCGTCGTTTCGCCGCCCATGAACAGCGACACACCGATCATGCCCTCATGCCCGACGATCGCGATTTCCGCAGACGAGCCGTCCTCCATCACGTACAGCAGCGACACGATCGACGTGGTCGGAAAATAGACGTGATGAAGCTGGCCGCCCGACTCGTACAGCACCTTTCCCAACGGCATGTCGACGAGCGTCAGGTAAGCGGCGAGGTGAGCGCGTTCGTTTTCCGGCAGCGCGGCAAGCAGGTGATTTTCGGTGATGGGCGGGTTGTCCTGCATGCGTGGCTCCTGCGCTCGCGCTCGGGCGACGATGAAGAATCCAGCCATTAGGGGCGCAGTGGGAATCGGCGGGAGAGGCCAATCCTCACACTTTACCGATCCGACGACCGGACGGGATGGCGGCAGCAATATGTCCCTTTTCTCGATGAGTTCGGGAGACCGTTCGAGCGGGAATCCTGCATCAAAAATTATAGTGCCGGCACATGTCTCATCAAGGTGGGCGCAATCACGCGCACTCGATACGGAACCGATATTTCACGGAGCAGTTGACGGGAAATCGATCGCGGTCGGCAGGCCTGAGCGGTGTCGACCGCGGAAGGATGAGCCGCGATGAAGCGCGCGCGCGTCCGCTCCGTTGCCGGACAGGTGCCACACGAGCACGGTTACGCGCCGTTCAGGCGAGTCGAATTCAGATCCGCCGCCGCGTCCTCAGGGCGCCGCGTCTGCCGGCTCACGCTGAGCACTACAGTGTCTTCAGCTTCGAGATCTTCGTTCCTTCAAGCGTCACACCCGCCATCAACCCGCTGTTCGTCAGCACGAATGCTTCGATCGGCGCGGTCGCGGTGATGGTGTCGACATTGCCGTTCGCACCAACTTTCAGGACTGCAACTGATGCGTCGCCGCCTGCCGACCAGCCTTCGCTGCTACGGAACCGATTAAGCGCGTCCTCGGTCATGAACAGGAAAATGATGGCTTTCGATTGTGCGCCGATCTGCAGCCCGATCGAGCCGGTCGTGGTGCTGTAGTACCCGACGGTGCTGCCGGCCACGCGCAGCGAGCCTTCACCGTACTGACCGCCGATCCAGAAGCCGGCCGCGATGACCGATGGGAACACCAGCACGCCACGCGCCTTACCGACAAGTTCATGTAAGCCGTTGGCGCTGGAGTAAAGACGTGCGAGGGTCGAGTCGACACCCGCATCGATGGTGTGGCGTTTGTCGGTCTGGTGGCCGCTGGCGTCGGATGTTCCGGTCATCGTGCAACCTGAAACCGCGAGGGGAAACAGCCAGGATCGATCCCGGCGTACCCCATAGAAATGTTCGTCGTAGCATCATCGTCTCCTGATTGTTGCCCGAGCTTTCGAGGCTACGTCAGGACGGCCACGGATGCGGTACGACAGCGTACAAAGGCGCAACATCCGCGTTGTCCCGCGTCGCGTTCGGCTTCGCGGCACGTGCAGCGTGTGCGGGTGAATGTCGGTCGATGCCGCGCAACCGGTCCGTCTCCGCAAGCGTCCTTCACCGTACAGACACGCCATCTCGTTGTCGGGACGATGTCCTCTGCAACCATCCGTTCGTTCGTGCGTGACCTGTACACGCACATCGACGTGGTTCACGTCAGCGGTGAATGATTCCGTCATTCGTCTCCGGTCGATCAAACGAAGCAACGTGCCTGGATCCGACCGGCAAGGAGAGCAACATGCGTGCGTCTGTCTACGTCTGTCTTGCGGCTATTGCGACCGTGCTTGCCGGATGCTTTTGGGTACCCGGTGAGGGCTATCGCGGCGATCGAAACGGGGGGTATGGCGGTGCGTATGGCGGCAATCACGAAAGCGGATGGAATCGAGGCGACACTTCGCGCGACCACATGAATCATTCCGGGCGTTCCGATGACCAGGGGCCGCATGGGGCAGGGCAACGGGAAGGATGGTAGGTCAGGGCTGCGGGCGTCACATGAAAACAGCGTCCTTCCGGTGCGCTTCATCATGACCGATGCCGCGGCTCGGCAACGCACACGTCGCCGTGTCGAAGTTCTCCTTTCATATCCCGTTGTACGGCGATTCTCCCAAACAGATCGATCGGAAGAAACGACCGGCAGTCGCCATGGATGGCCGGGCCGCGTCGTTCGCCATTCGATCGCGTCGTTTCGCGAAGCTGGCGCCCCGGATACCCCATTGCTCACGTCCTGCCAGACTCGAGCAGGTTCTTCAGCGCCGCCATTTGTTCCTTCTGCATGTTCAGCAATTCAGTACATTGCTCCTCGCGCAACCCGTCCAATTTTTCATGGAGCAACATGATCTCGAGTTCGGCCTTCAGATTGATTTCGTAATCGTGTTCGGCAGAGACCCGGTCCTTGTATGACTGCCGGTTCTGCGCCATCAGGATAATGGGTGCCTGGATAGCTGCCAGCATCGAGAGAAACAGGTTGAGCAGGATATACGGGTAAGGATCGAAGGCCTTGCTGTACGTTGCCAGAATCAGCGAATTCAGACTGACCCAGGCGACCATGACGACGACAAAGCACGTGATGAATATCCACGACCCGCCGAAGGCGGCAACGGCATCCGCTGCGCGCTGGCCGCGCGTTGCCGCTGCATCCAGTTCTTTCGTGGGGTCTCTCGCGACGTGCTTTCGCTCCGAGATGAGATGTGCAACATTCTTCGTGCGCTCGTCCAGTGATTCATAGGGGACGCCAAAGAATTTTTCGGCAAGCTCCGCAGGTTTACGCATGTTGCTCTCCGCGCGCGGTCGCACAATCAGAACAGAATAGAACCGCAGTCAGGTCATTGCAAAAGGCTGGTTGCTCGGCAACCGCGAAGCAACGAAACCGAAACGGCCCGAACAGCGGCCTCTCCCGGTTTCGTTGCCATCCGACCCAATGGACAAAGTCCCGCGCGATCCCGCACCCTACCGGAACCGGAGCGGTATGAACAGGCTGACGCCTGGCGCCGACTGCGGCGCATAAACCACGGGTGAGAGCGAAGTCCGAGCGTGGCCGACAGCCAGGAACAAATTGCAATAGAAACGGGAACAGCTTTACGGAAAAGAGCGGCAGCGGCTCGCGGATTCCATTTGGATCATTTTAATTTGACATAATGGAATCTCTCGTCTGAAACGAGTAGTCGCGGAGCATCCGAGTCTGGATCACCAGCACCGACTGGCCAAGAATACCGCTCGCTTAATTGTTCGTTATTCTGAATCGAATAATCCATCTACGTCCAGATTCAGCGCGAATAGTCAAAAAAATGAAACGGCGAATCTTCGAACGATATCCCGCAGACCCGCCGGAAACGGTGGATTACGACGGCTGCTTCCCGGCTCGGCAGTTGTCGACCCATTCCCATGCCATGTCGTACGGGATGATCGCATCGGGACCATTCTTGGCTACGAAATTATTCTGCCACTTTTGTGTACACGCGTTTTCTTCGGTCGGCCACGCGTTGCGATCCTCGGTAGGGGCCGATGAAGAGGGCGACGCGGATGCTGCTGCATTGTTGCCGACAGGCGGGAAGCGTTGCTCACATTCCTCTGACCACTTTGCTTCTTGCTGACCACTAACGTCCATCGGGTCCGGTGGCGTAGCGTTTCGAAGGTCGCGGATACAGGCTTTCACCTTTTTGCTATGCTCAAGGGTTGCGAGCGTGTTCGCTGTAGTCTGTGCTTCTTCTGGCGTTGGTACCCGCGTGCCCATTTGCCATACGTCGTGGCTGATGAGTTCGCCAGTGTTGGGATCGAATCGATCCTCGGCACCGTCGAGTTTGTCGTTGGAAAATGATGAGCGGTAGATGACGCGCTTGCCATCGGGTGCATAGCGGATCATTTGCCCGTTGGCCGCACCGTTTTCATAGTGTGCTTCCAGGAGCGTGTTTCCGGTCTTGCCGTCGTACGTCTTGACCGTGCCGTCGAGCCATCCGTGCTTCCATGGAAATTCCCCGATGAGCTGTCTGGTCGGTGCGTAGTAGACCTTCTCTGCCCCGTCCGGCTTGCCGTTGCTAAAATTGACATCTAGGACGGTACGATCACCGGTGTTATCAAAGACCTGCATCGAGCCGGTGAGTGCAGCGCTGCTGAACGACATTTTCATGCGAACGGTATCCGATTGCGGCGCCTTGCAGACGACATCACCATCGAGTATGCCCTCGGTCACCTTTGCATCGCAGAGGAACTGATGGATGGCCATCGGACTGATGCCATCACGATAAGCTTCGGGCACGACGTACGCGCTGCTTTGCATCATCCGTTGGTAGCCCGGCTGGTTATTCAGAATGTCGGGGACTGGCACGTTTGTGACTTTTCCGGAGAACGGTGAGTTCGCGTCACCAGCATAGACCTTGCCGTTGACGATCTGAGTGTTACGGTAGTCGAGGGCATCGCCCTTGCAGCCACTGAGGATGAGGGCTGCGAAAGCGATCGCAATTGGTACTGCGAGACGTTGGCGAAAGTGGGTGGTTGCCATGGCTGGAAATATGATTGAAGACGCGATCGTGACGCGGTGGTTTGAGCGACCGCGGGTACAAAAAAACCGACCGGCGAGCCGGTCGGCTGAAATGGTTCTGGCTATCCGAGGGGGGTACATGCCAGAACCCAGGCCAAGCATTGCAAGCTGTTTAGTTCAATGCGGCGCGGCGACGACCGAGTTAAGTGCGGTCAACAAGGTGCCAGGAAGATCGGATGCGAACTGCAGGGATTTGTCGGTGTAAGTAGACGGGTACAGCCAGCCGACCTGCAGTCGTCCAGCGCGAAGTGCAACGACAAGCTTGGCGCCGAGGGCGAGAGGTTGGAGTCGAGCGTTCCCCGAAGTCAGTGCCGAAATATCGGCGGTCGCGAAGTCGAGTACCAGCACATTGGCGTTTCTGGCGTATGCGGACCACGTGCCAAGCGTGTTGTCGACGACGGCGCGATGATCTGCCGACAGCTGAATCGTGCCCAGTCCGACATTCAGTCCGGCCATAGCGATGCCGACAGCCTGTTGAACCGAGTTGTACGTCGTAGTCGAACTGCCGGACGTCATGACGATCGTGTTGCCGTCCATATAGGCGGGAACTCCACCGCAGACCAACCCGCCTTGCACAACAGCGTTGTCACACATCGGAACGGATACCGGCAGTACGACGCGGTCGGCCGAATAGGTCTGGATGCCGAGGTATGCAGTCGTGCCACTCGGGAATATGGTGCCGGTCAATTGCGATGCATGAGCGAAGTCATAGAAGCCCGGTACGGCAGGCGCGGCGAACGACAAGGGTTGGCCGGACAGGTCAACGGAACGTGCCTCATACGTGAACCCCATACCCGATACCGGGTCGGAGCCGGATAGCGTCGCGCCGATACGCGAAAGAGGCAGCGGGGTGAGCCGCTGAGTCTCCGAGACGAGGTTCGACCACGTTCCGTCTTTCTTCAGCGCGTACTCGCCGGCAAGCCCGTCGTATTTGTCGCCGTTGTACGCACCGAGACCGACATTGGTCCAGTTGTCGGTTCCGGCCGGCAGGTTTTCCTGTCGATCGGTCTGCAGGGCCCCATTGACGATCTGGCGGACATTGCGAACCAGCGCTTGATTGGTCGAGCCCGGCGTCGGGTTGTATCCGCCGAAGAACGAGATCAGGTAATCGACAAAGCTGTAGGTGGGTTTGGCGAGGACCTGCGAGGCGTCCGCGATCTGGTAGACCGGTTTTGCCGCTTGGGTGGCTAGATCGTCCTGAGTGATCGCCGTCACGCTGCCCTTGGCGACCATGGCGTTCAGGGCATTGCGAAGCGTCGCGGCATCGACCGCGCCCTTGACCGAGAAGGTTCCGAGCTTGTCCACGATCTGCGCTGCGAGCGCTTGGGTCGCCGCATCGCTGTTCGCGAGGTAGTCGGCATTCGGATCGACCTGTTTGCCAAGCAGGTTTTGCACGGCAGCGATGGCCTGCGGGTGGCTCAAACCGGTCTGCATTTGGGCGCCAACCAGTGTCGTGAGCGGACTGATAACCTGCGATGTCGTGGGTTGGATGACCTGCGACAGCGTGAAGGTGGCGGGGAACTGGAATCCCGCTGGGCGAGACTGGTCCTTGGTCGTCGGTGTGACCTGGACGAGTAGCGTTTTTCCGGTTGTGTCGCCGCTATACGGAATCGAGAACTGGCCGGTCCCGTCCGTGACCGCCGTGGGCTCTCCAGAATCACAAACCCCGTTGTTGTTCAGGTCCAAGCAGACCGTTGCACCGACCAGGTAACCGTCGATGGCTTTACCGGTGACCGCAGGTGCCGGCGTTGTCGGCGTGCCTCCGCCCCCGGGTGACGGCTGACTGGGGCTAGAATTGCCGCCACCGCCGCAGGCGGCAAGGGCGGTCGCGACAGACAGGCCCAGGATGTGTTTGCTGAACCCCGTATGTTTTTTGGCTTTCATTGCTTTCTCCGTTTGACGTGCTCGTCCCGTACGGATGGGCACATTGGATGTAGTGTTTACTCGACAATTCAAGGCGCACGGATATAGCTGGATCGATACGAGCTCGAACCAGCAGGACGCTCGAGGCAGCCAATGGACGTCGTAATGTAGATTATATACGTCTATAATTGAAGTGTTTACAGCGTCGTTAATCAGTCGACGGGCGGGCATCCTGCACGCCATGGCTACTAGGCGCTCAACTTCCGCTGCATCAAGACCTGCCCCGATCTCGATTGCTCTTGGCAAGCGAGTCAAGGAGTGTCGACATGCGGCCGAGAAATCTCAGGAAACATTGGCTTTCGAAGCGCACGTTGACCGCACGTATATCTCCGCGATCGAGCGTGGTATCGCCAATCCATCTGTCGAAACGCTCGCGAACATCTGCTACGTCCTCAATGTGACGTTGGCCGAACTCTTTGCGCCGTTGGATGGCGTGTCGCTGAAACCGACGGGAGAGCGCCGAGCGAATGCGGCGACGCCGCCGGAAATCAAGCGGCAGCGTCTGCGTTAACGGTCACCGCCTCGAGTTGCCTAGACGGCGACTATTCGCTAGGCGGAGTGCCGTTCAATAATCGCCAGGTAGCAGAAGCGTTGTCACGGACCGATCCCATTCAGTAATGAGCCAAACGGTCTGTCCATCAGCGAGGACATAACTGGACAGGATCCGTGATCCAGCATCGACGGCCAGTTCGTTTTGTTCCCGATCGGATTCAGATAGATCTCCCCAGTCCCCGCAGGCGTGTCGGATCAACAGATTGATGATCGAGACGTTCGCATTGGCGACGACACTCAGCGCGGCGGGTGTGGCAAGGACTCGGCCGAGCTTGAAGCGCGGGCCGGGCAGACGGTTGGATGTCGAATTCATGGTGTTCTCCAGTGAGTGGACGAGCAACGGCCTCCAGGCTTGGCTGGATGCGAGGACGTCCGGGGGAATTAAGAAAAGAGAACCGGGCGAAAGCCCGGTTTATGCCGGCAGGTTGAGTTCGGCGAGTCGCCGGCGAAGTGCCAACGCTTTGGCTTGTGAACAGCCGAGGTGGATACGGATGTCTGCGACGGTGGGGCGGACCAGACCGGCCGCAACGTCGTGCGCGAGTCGAGTCACCGCGTCGTCAGGCCGTGTCACGATCGACGGCCTTTCATTCGGATCGTCTAAATTGCGACTAACGGTCTCACCCGTTTCCATCATCGAACTTGCCGCCGCGACTGTGGGTACCGCCGTAGTCATGGCTGCGACGACCGGGATTTCCATGGGAGTCGCGTCACGGGACGTCGCTTCGGCAGAAGAGCGCCCGAGCACGATGACCCACAGCAAACAGGCGGCGCTTTCCAGTACGGTCGCGAACGTCAACCCCGACAGCAGATCGACACGCGCAGTCGTCGCACCGAGTAACGCCGCGAGTCGCGACGTGACCGGATCGACGAGTAACGCGTCGCGCTGATCGGTGACTCGATCGCGTTCGGCTTCGACGTGTCGCACCTCGTCGGCTTCTGCGTTCAGCGCGTCAAGTTTCGCGACCAGCGTCACGTGGCGTGCCTCTTGCATCACGCAGTCACGACGACACCGTAGTGCGTCGATTGTCGCGAGCTGCTGCATGATCGTGGCCCGATCATCCATGACGACGGTCAGGCTACGGCGCGGTGCGGGCGGGAAAGCAACTGCAGTGGCCATCCGCCGGGCACCTGCATGCTGCTGGGCAAGCAGAAAGAAGGTGACGTGGCCGTAACAGGCGGTTGCCATGCATGCCAACCACAACAGGCCGCCGATCACTCTGACGCCAAGCGGCTTACCTCGGATGAGCGCCGGCAGTAGATGCGCGCTCGTGATGAGCACCACGCCAATCGCGATCCAGATGAGCCGTTCCGGCCACGTGCCACCGCGTTGCCAACCCGCCAATACAGACAGACTGAGCGCAGTGGCCGTGGCCGACATCGCCAGAGCAATAATCCAGCGAGATGACCGCATCATGCTGCCTTGCCGCCCAGCAACACGGCTTTGCGCTCGAGCTTGCCGCGCAGCGTCGCGGATTGACCGGTATCGTCGCCGCTTCCGGTATCCGGATGGCCCGCCGACTCGGGATAGAACTCCTCGGCCACGGCGGCGCGTTCGTCAGGACTGTCTTCGAACGCGCCATTCGCGAAGCCAGACCGTGCTGCCGCGTCGAGTGCGGCCTGATCGAACCCTGCCGCTCGCCGCCGCGCATCGAGTTCGCGCGCCTGCATCAGCGTGTCTTCGAGCGTACTGCCCGATCGCACGCCTAGATCGACGTAATAGATTGCGGACCGATAGCTCTGCGTGGTTGATTTTCCGCGCAGCCGAAGCTCCAGCGACAGACTGGCGAGCAGGTTGCCGGACACGGCACGGAAGTAGTGCAACCGAGCGGCAAGGGTGCGAATCGAGTTGTACGAGGTGGTGCGGAAGATGAACGAACCCATCTCGTCTTCGTCGCCAACGATCACATTCAGTCGCGCATAGGGCTTGCAACCGCCCTGGCGCGCGAAGGCACAGCCGTCCGGCGACGGGCAGGGTAGGTTTTCGATGCCGGCGTCACCCGCGCGACGACACGTTTCCCCGTTGCCGACGCACACCGGCCGCCCGGTGTCCCGGTCGAACAGGCTGTAGTCGGCACGCAGGTTGAGATCCGGATCGTTGAAGAGCATGCGGACCGGAATCGCGCGGAGCTTGCCGGACGCCGCCTTGCGCAGCGTTTCATTCAGTGGATGCAACATCCACTCGCCACGCTGTTGTACCTGGGTGGTGAGCGTGAACTGGTCGTCCTTCTCGGGAATGCGCTTGCCGTTTTTCTCGACGATGCGACCGATGGAGATGCGCCCGACAACGGGCGGAGTGATAGCAAGACCTTTGAGCATGATGGCCTCTAAGCTGAATAGGTAAAGTGGAGGGATGCGATTTCGAGTTGCCGCACTGGCTACCGAGCGAAATGTGCTTCGAGCTTGTCGTGGATCTCGCGCGCGACGCCTTGCCAGGCTTGAACGCTGATCATCGGGTGAACGCCAAATTGCGCTTGCAACTGGTCGAGTGGCACCGTCGCAACCCGCTCGGCATGCTTGCTGAGCGCGTCCATGACGAACGCCTGGGCAAGCGCGCCATATCGTGAAAAAGTCATGATGTCGGTGAGACATTCGAGATTTGTCATGGTCGGTAGGGGTTAGGTAGAAATGAGGAAGCGCCGAGAACCGGGCTTCGAGATGGCGTATTGCTGTTCGAGCGAGGGGTGATCGGCCAGTAGCCGCTCCAGATCGATCGACGACGAATCCTTGCTGCGCTTGAATGAGACCGAGCCGGTTTCGAACAGGGCTCGCGTGGCGTCCCCCATGGCTTCCTGGATTGCCTGCTTGAACTGCGCCTCGAGCTGCTGGCGCGTCTCGATCTCGGTCCGTACGACGACCAGATCGGCAAACACGGAAGACAGGTGACGATCACCGCTGAAATCGATCGTTTCGCCGTTGCCGGGATACAGATGGCGTAGGGCGCGATCGGCTGACTCCGATCCGTCTGCGGGCGGTGGCGTATCGCTCTCCACGAAACGCCAGAAACGGGCTTCGAGTTCGACCAGTCGCTCGATCAATGCCTCGTCCCGTTCGATCCGATGAACTTCCAGTGCCTGGCCGCACAACAGGACGGCGACGTGTGCAGCAGATTTGCCTGTTACTGCAAGCTGATGCTGAACCTGAATTTGTACGTACTCGGGCACGCCTTCCCGCCAGAGCCGGGCCCCGAACTCTCCCGCTGTCTTACATTCGAGAATCTGGACGTCGGGCACGCCAACGATCTCCCGGTCGAGGTTGGCGAGCATGAAAGGGATCGTCGGGTGACGCAGCACGGCGTTGATCCGTCGAACTCGATTGCCGGTCTGCTTGGTGTAGGACGCGGCGACAATAGGTTCGAGTAACGTGCCCCAGTAGGTCGGCGAACTTGTGTCGTCCGGATCGGGCCCGGGCAAACCGTCCGCGCGGCCGGTCTTGTCGAGCCATAGCTCAAGCGGACTCATATAGGGATTCAGGCCCACTGCTGCCGCGGCGTCCGATCCACCAATGCCGGTGCGTCGAACCGCGAGCCAGTCCTCGCGCGATAGCTCGGCGGTTCTGGCAAGCTTCAATGCAGGGCGTCGCGAACGAACGCGACTGGATGGTATGCTCATGAAACCTCCAGAAACAGAACGGCCCGGCAGGCGAACCTGACCGGGCCGGGGTGAGTGAATACGAGACGGGAGCTATACGACGAGCTTGAGCGCTTCGTCCCAGGCTTTTTGCTTGATAAGCGCGCCTTGCCCGAACCATGCGGCATCGCGCCGGTGGTCGTCGCTGCGAGCGCGGCGATGGTGGTCGACATACTCGGTGATGCTGTTGAGCAGCCCCCAAGCCGTACCGGATGCGGAGGGCAGCTGCGCACCTTTGCCGCGCCCGGCATAGAGTTCGCTCACCGCACGGAGTGCCCGTTCGTTGACTGTCGTCCCGTCACGCTCGCCGGGATTCGTGACGGTGTAGGTCAGCACCCGCCGGAAGAAGGCATCGGCAGCCGAATCGGTTACCTTGCGCTCGGCCATCGCCTTCGTGCGGACCATGAATGCATCCCACGACGACACGGCGATTCCGAGCTGACGTTTGACGGCGGTGGCATCGAACTGCGAACGATGGGGTACCTTGACGACACCCGTGCCGTCACCGAGCGCGATCGCCAGCGTGTTGTTGCAGACAACTCGGACCGAGGTGAATTGCGCCGTCGTGGCGAGTGTGCCATCACAGGCGGTCGCCAGCAGCAGATAGCCTTTGACGTTATCCTTACCCTTCAATATGCCGGATTGACCGGTGTTGGCGAGTGCCCAGAATTTGCGACCCTCCTTGAGCACGCCAGCCGTTTCGAGTTCGAATCCGCCGACTTCCGTCAGGTCTCGGTAGAACTCGAGGATCTCGCGGGGTTGGACGACCTGATAGCGCGCGGAGACAACGGACAACGGTGCCTTGGTATCCGACCGATACAGCACCTTCTGGTCGGGAAAGGCGTGGATCGAGCCGATGCCGGCGGAGCCGGACACGTACCGGACTTCGGACGATTCGATCGACCAGTTCATACCGGCGCGATCGGCCCAGACGTCGATCGGTTGGTTGGCGGCGAGGCGGTTGCCGAGACCGTGCCAGGGCTCTCGACCGACGTAGGCCATGGTTTGGAGGAGATGCATTGAATACTCCTTTTCGATAGAAATGGCATAGCGCCCGACTAATGTCGGGCAGATTGGTTTGAATGAGCGGGGAGCGGAAGAGGCGGATGGCGAGAACGACTGCCACGACGGCGGTGATCAGCGGTATTGCGCGCCGAAGGTGTGACCGCACGATACGCACCGGTAATTGTCGAGAAGACTGTCGTCAAGTACGCCGCCGACAGCGGAACCAGCGACCGAGCCGGCTGCGCTGCCAATCAACCCGGCGATGACGGCGCCCGTCAGGCCACCGAACACAGCGCCAAGCGGACCACCAATGGCACCGACGGCCGCGCCCGCCTCGGCCCCGGACAGCGCCATGGCGACACCGCTCGTCGCGCCGGCGACGCTGCCAAGCGTACTGCCAGCTTTCCGGCCGACGTTGAGCACGTCGACATGGGGGGAGTCACATTGAGGACAGGCTCGTGTCTCTCCGCTAGGCGACAGAGCCCCTGTCGCCCACGCAGGCGCGTACGAGAAGTGAGTGGAATCGGTAGCTGTTGTTTTGGACGAATGGGGCGTAGCCGGGAACGACGATGGAGAGTCGAGAGGTTCGTTGCGTGCTGGCGATTCAAAACGGCGTCGAAAGGATTGGGTTTCGAACGATTCACTGTCGTCGGGAAATGGATCGGGTAAACAGCGAGTGGGGTAGTCTGATGTCTGAGAGGATGTCGGCGGCGTATGTCGAAAAGCATGTAGTGCGTGATCAGGGTAGGGGGTTTGGGCTTCCCATTCTTCGATCGTTGGATCGAGTAGCTCGTACTGAACCGGGGAGGTAACGGTGATAGGTGTAGGCGACGTTGGGGTGGGCGTTGGAGTTGCGCGCCGCCTGAGAAACAGCAGGATGCCGGTAGAGATAAGAATTGCGACAACGGCATTGCCAATGGCGAAGGTAAGAATGGGATGCATGGGGAGTTCCTGAGCGAAGTGCGCCGATGCGGGAGTGCAGCGGTGGAGCGGCTGTAGCCAACCGTACTCAGATAGGTCATATGTGACCGAGAAAATCTACATTGACGCGAGAACACGAACGATAGGATGAGGAGGGCCGTGATTGACACGAGACAGGCTAGGCGTGACACGTCGGTCGGCTGCGGTGTGGCCGCCAAATGAACAAGCATGCCCTTCCCCTTGGGGCTTGCGGTTGCTATTTGCTGTGTTGCCTCCTTCAATTCCCGGCCCCATTCGACGTAGAATCGTCTGATAATTCGGTGGCTCGTTGCCGCTTGGGGTGTCGGAACAGGTAGGAATTTACGAGGACGTAGATGCAAGAGGAAGACGAGTTGCAGTCCAGGGTCGACCGCTGGTTAGGCAAACTGTCGTTGATGAGGCTTGCTCGCCACCAAGAAATCCTAGAGACCAATGCGGAGCTCCACACGGCCGAAGTCAACAAACGAGTTCAGGTAGCTAAAGCAGAGGGCTACGGTGAAGGAAAAGACGACGGTGACTCAGTGGGCTTCGATCGTGGCCTTGAGAAGGGGCGCGAGGAGGGGCAATTGTTGGAGCGCGCGGAGCAGGCGGAGGCTGCACGGCAGCGGGAGCAAACGGAGGCTCGTAGGCGGCAGCAGGAGGCGGCCGAACGTGCGCGCTGGCTCGTTGCCGACAAGCCAATTGGTATCGACGAGCGCATGTCAAGCGAGATCCGTCAGGACGTCGTCTCGTGTACCGGGCAGAATGCCCGTGATCGACAATGGGACATGATCTTGTCGAATCACCCGGCGACTACCGACCGCCTGGGGCGAATCATGCGGGTGGACCGTGGCCCAGCGTTCTCCGGGGCAACGAGCACTGAACCCTGGCAAGACCGAAGGCAAAACGGCGGCAACCCAACGAGTAAAAGGCGCAGGTACGGAACGCGACCAAGCGCCTATCTGTGCGAGTTCGGTTGACTATTCAGCGAGCCCTTATCGCCTTCTCCGACGCAAGCAGTGGCGCGTTTCCCCGCTTCTTGTACTTGCAGGCAGGGAAGTTGGAACAGGAACGAAACTCCCCATAGGGGCCGTTGCGCAACACCCGAACCCCTTGCTTGCACGAGGGGCATTCCTCCTCCTGAACGACCTGGTCGTCGGTGTCGGTGATCGACACCGCGCCGTCCTGCTCGAGTTCCCGCAAGAAGCTCGAACGCTGACCGCGTGCCGTGAACATGGCCCCACGCTGCGCCGCGCCCTAGTCAGGGCCACGTAGAACAGTCGGCGCTCTTCCCCGTCCGGGTAGTTGTCCCCGGCGGGCATGGCCAACGCCAGTACTGGATCGTCAGCGCGCGTGTTCGGGAAGCTACCGTAACCAAACCCATGTGGGAGCGCTGAGCTTCAGCAACGTGCCCGACGTTGTCCATAGGGCTTCTAGGACGGTGGAGCCGGGTGGCGATGTTGATTGGCATGGTTTGGCAGTGCTCTAAGATGCCTACATCACGCCTACACAGGCTTGATAACATATTTTCTTTTTAGGGTGTTACTCTATTAACGTATTGTTTTTAAATGTATTTTTTGTGTCTTGACTCGCGAATCTTGCGGATCTCGAGTTCGCGGATATAGGTGGTGGCGAGCGTGTAACTCATGCGCCGCGAGCAACGGGTAAGGAAGTCAAGGTGATGATGGCCTAGCGTGGGATATCGGCCCGCACGTGGATGGCACCTGCACGCGCGGACGGGACGAAACGGGGATTTTACCGTGGTGCGCATCGAAGCATTTCGATGCGGTCGAAACCCGGCTCGGGCGATGTGCCGGATACGAAGACGAAGACGAAGACGAAGACGAAGATGGCCACCGTGCGCGAGCATGCCGCCCGTCGAACGACCGTGGGCTCCCGAGGTCGATCGCGTGGATAGCTGAAGGGCGGCCCCGCGCTCGTTGAACCGTTCGCGCAGCGGGCGCATGGTTTTCCCCGTGAGGGCTTCGGAACGCACCCGTGCGTGCGACGTCAACGTACCCCGATCGACGACCGCAGCGCCGCGCCGAGCGTGCGCAGTGCCTGCCGGGCGCGCGCGTCGGTCAGGCTGGAATGGAGCACCACGTCGCGCGCCGGCAACGGCGGCAGCCCGTATCGCGTTCCGACGTCGACCGTGCCGGCGGGCGCCACGCGATGCCCGAGCGCCGCGACGGCCAGCCCCGCGGATACCGCCGCGCCGATCGTCGCGATACCGCCGCCGACGAACACCTCGGTCCACGGAACACCGGCCTCGTCCAGTGCGCCAACGGCCATGCGCCGCACGCTGCAAGGTTCGGCCTGCGTGGCCAGCCGCAGCGGTTGCGGCGGATGGTACTCGAAATCGGCTGCGGCCATCCAGCCGAACGACTCCGACAGGATGGTCTCGCCGTCGAGCCGCCGGCTGTCGTGCTGCAGCGCGACGGCCGCGTCGAGCTGGCCGCGGTCGAATGCATCGAGCACGTCGCGCGACGCCGCGACGCGGATCTCCAGCACGAGTGTCGGCTCCGCTTCGCTCATGCGTCGCAGCAGCATCGGCAGATCGGCGCCGACGACATGGTGGCTGACGCCGATCACCAGCCGCCGCTGGCCCGTGCCGAACGCGCCGATTGCGCCGTGGTGCGCGGCCACCAGCTCGCGCGCCGGCTCGAGGAACGCGGTGCCGTCGGCCGACAGGCGGACCTGCCGCGGCGTGCGCTCCAGCAGGCGGCGGCCGAGCCCCTCTTCGAGCCGCTTGATCTTCAGGCTCACGGCCGATTGCGTCGTGTCCATCGCTTCCGCGGCTCGCGTGAAGCTCTTGAGGTCGGCGGTCAGCACGAACGCTTGCACGGCTTCGATGTCGAGCGTTTTCATCGCGCACTCATCCATTTAAGAATCGAATCATTGAAATATGATGCCATCGTCTTTTCAAATGATTCAAGGTCTTCTACGCTGTTCGCACGTTTTCCTGAATGTCACCCGTTGCTTTCGCCAGGAGTCGACCATGCTGACCGCGTACTACGTGCACCGCCTGCCGGCGGACTACGACCTCGACATCATCCGCAACCGCGTGCGCGAACGCGGCGCGCTCTGGGACGACACGCCCGATCTGCTGTTCAAGGGGTTCCTGCTGCGCGAGGCCGGCCGTTACGGCGCGACGGAAAACGGCTATGCGTCTTTTTATCTGTGGCGTCACGAACAGGCGTTCGCGCGGTTCGTGACGGCCGGCCGCTATCGGGTCGTGACGGACAGCTTCGGGCGCGCGCCGATCGAAACCCAGGTCGTGCTCGAGGCGCGCAAGGGCCGTGCGTCGACGGGACGCTTCGCGCGTCTGGAAACCCTCGATATTCCGCCGGATGCCGACCTCGACGCGACGCTTGCAGGAGAGATCGCGCGCAATCGCGAAACGGCGGCACGGCAGGGCGTGGTGGCCGCTGTCGTCAGTCTCGACCCGCTGCGCTGGCGACTGACGCGGGCCGTCGTCACGGAGCACGAACCGGACGAGGGTGGCGCGGGTACGGTGTATCAGGTCCTGCACCTGGCGCGGCCGTTGCTCGATACGCTGGAAGCGGGTGGTGCGTGATGGCCGGCATCGGGTCGCGATTGCCGGCCGGCCTGGTGGTTGCTGCGCATCTGGCCGGCGTGGCCGCGGCGATCGTCGCGATGGCCGCGCTCGCGGCGGTGCTGGCGCTGCTGCTCCGGTAACGCCGCTCGAATGATCGGCAAAGACGGGGAGCCGGGCACGCGGCTCCCCGTGGGTTCACCGGCGATCAGTTGCCTTGAAGCCGGATATCGCGCGACGACGCACCGACATACACCGTCCCGCCCGAGACGACCCGCCAGCCGTTACGCGACGTGTCCCACACGCTTTGCATCCGCGGCGACACGGTCACGCGCACGCGCCGCGCTTCGCCCGGATTCAGCCGGATCTTCTCCCAGCCGACCAGCCGTTTCGGCGGCTCGTCCTTGTACGGCACGCCGAGATAGACCTGCGGCGTTTCCGCGCCGGCGACACGCCCGTCGTTGCGCACCGTGAATGCGACGCTCAGCGAGCCGTCCCATTGTCTCGACACCGACAGTCCCGAGTACGCGAAGTGCGTATAGGACAGCCCGTAGCCGAACTCGAACATCGGCTTGATGTTGCGCGCGTCGTACCAGCGATAGCCCATGTTCAGCTTTTCCGCGTAGACGGGATCGTTGTCGAACGCGCCGTTTTGCCCCCAGGTCGGCGAGTCCTGATCGCGCGCCGGGAACGTGACGGGCAGCTTGCCGGACGGATTCACCGCGCCGAACAGCACGTTCGCGATCGCCTTGCCGCCGGCTTCGCCCGGATACCACGCCTCGACGATCGCCGATACGTTGTCCTTCCAAGGCATCAGCACCGGATTGCCGCTCTGGACGACGACGATCGTGTGCGGATTCGCACGCGCGACGGCTTCGACGAGCGCATCCTGGTTCGACGGATTCGCGAGGCTCAGGCTCTGCAGGTCGCCGAAATCCTCGCCGGCCGGTTGCGCGACCACGACGATCGCGACGTCCGAGCGGCCCGCGAGCGCCGCGGCCTGGTCGATCTCCTGCTGCGTGTACGCGCGGAACGGCGACTGCTGATCGCTGTTGCCCGCGTACGTGACCTGCGCGGCCGGCGCGAGCGCGCGAATGGCCGCGACGATCGGCACGTCGACCTTCAGCCACGGATTGCGCCACCAGCTGCAGCCCGTCGACGACCCGAACGTCAGGCCGCCGCAGCCCGCGAACGAACCCGAAACCGGATCGCGCGTGTTGCCGGAGCCGCCGCCGGACAGCACGGCCGCATCCGCGTGGCCGCCGATCACGGCGATACGCGACAGCGCCGCCGCGGCCAGCGGCAACTGGTTGCCGTCGTTCTTCAGCAGCACGATCGACTGCTCGGCGGCTGCCTGCGCGAACCGGTTCGCGGCCGCGAAATCGATCGTGCCGCCGCCCTTGGCCGGATCGTCCATCACGCCGACGCGGATCATCACGGCGAGCTTGCGGCGCACCATGTCGTCGAGGCGCGCGGTCGACACCGAGCCGTTCGCGATCGCCTGCTTGACGGTCGCCGGGGTGAGGTAGACGGTGGGCCCGACGTCTTCTTCCTCGTCGAGCCCGGCGTTGATCGCGGCCGCGGTGCTGTGCGCGGCGCCCCAGTCGGACTGCACCTGGCCCTGGAAGCCCCATTCGTTCTTCAGCACGTCGTTCAGCAGGTGAGGGTTTTCGCACGCATACGCACCGTTCAGGCGGTTGTAGCTGCACATCACGCTGCCGGGGCGGCCGCGCTTCGCGGCGATCTCGAACGGCAGCAGGTAAAGCTCGCGCAGCGTGCGTTCGTCGATCTGCGTGTTGCCGCCCATCCGGCCGTGCTCCTGTTCGTTGCCGGCGTAGTGCTTGATCGTCGCGATGACCTTCTGCCGCTGCGTGGCGAGCGTGCGTTCGGCGAGCAGGTCGCCGGCAAGCAGCGGATCTTCGCCGAGATACTCGAACAGGCGGCCGCCGCGCGGCTCGCGCGCGAGATTGGTGCCGCCCGCGAGGCCCATGCCGAATCCTTGCGCGCGCAACTGGATCGCGACCTGCTTGCCATAGTCGTACGACAGCCGGCGATCCCAGCTCGCGGCGACGGCGATCGTCGCCGGGAACGTGGTGCTGGCCTGCGAGGTGCTGCCGGAGCCCGTCGCCGAATCCACCATGTTGAGATCGGGAATGCCGAGCCGAGGCACACCCTGAATGTAGCCGGCACCGCCGCCCGGCACCTTGGACATTTCGTATTGCGAATGAATGAACTGGAGCTTCTCGTCGAGCGTCATCTTGCGCACGAGCAGGTCGGCGCGCCGCTGCGCGGCGGCTGACGCGAATGCGTCGGTCGCGTCGCCCTGCGAATTGAAATCGGCGTTGCCGGCGTAGGCGGTGGTGCAGAGGGTCGCTGCCAGCACGACGGCCGGCCAGAGGGTGTCCCGCATGTTGCTCTCCATGATCGTATTGCCGGTTGTTCGAATGATGTCTGGAGCTGCGTACGTCCGATGGATTCGCACCGGACGTATTCGGCTGGCGATGCAGGGTGGTTGCGCGTCGGCATGCCAGGCCGGGCGGGGAATCGTTACGGCCGGTTGGGCCCGATCGAACATCGAGGACGGCGACGCGGACCGTCCGACACTGCCGAATCGGATGTAGCGATTCTCTGCAGCGACCAATCGTACGAATGTAGTTTGACTACAGCATCGGTGTTTGTACCGATACGTACGATCTTTTTTCGACGCGGTGGAGCGGTGGGAGGAAAAGGCGGTCAACGTTCCCGATGGGGATCGGATGGCGGGGTAAGAAGTACCTGGATACAGGTGTTTTCATGCGGCAATGCAGCGGTGCAGGAGACCCGTCTCGTTGCGCGTGCATCGAATTGACTCCAGCCGTCGCTAGCGGGCCGCGGTTCGCGGTTCGGTCGTCGGGCGAACGCGCGCGAGCGGATTCGCGATATAGCGAATCGCGCGGTCGCTGAGCGTCGACGATGGCAGCAGGCACGCGAGAGACAGGCCGGTGACGGCCAGTTTCTTGAACGGCCGCCAGAACGGATTGCGCAGCACGGTATGCCAGTAGCGTCCCGAATCGGACAGGAACCAGCGCCAGCGGCGCGCGAGCGGCGCGCGGTACAGCGTGCTCGCGAAGTGCGCCTTTTCGATCGAGAAGTCGAACGGTTCGCCCGGCAGCGCTTCGTGAAGCCGCGAGCCGGCAATGGCACGCAGCGTCGACCATCGGCGCGCCGCCTTCAACGCACCCGTGGCCGCATCTTCCGCATTGGCAAATGCAAGATCGGCCGTGTCGCGGTTGACTTCGCTATCGGCAGGGGTAGCCGGCCGATGAACACGATAGCCGCCGAGCGTCGCGTCGATCATGTGAATGGCACCGAGCAGCGCGATCCCGTAGATCGCATAGAAATCGGCGCCGTGCAGGTTGTCGGGCGTGACGGGTACCGGGAAGATGCGCCTGAGCGCGTCGCTCCGGTATGCGTTACCCGACGCAGGCGGCGACGGATAAAGCCAGCCCGCGCGCAGCAGGCGGCCGCAATCGGTGGCCACGCCCGACTGTGGGACCGTGACGCCCGTCGCGATGCCTTCCCGCGTCATCACGTCGAGCCGGAAATGCACCTTCACGAAGTCGCCGGAGGCGAACGCGGCCAGCACGCGGGCGGCCGCGTCGCGGTAGAGCAGGTCGTCCGCGTCGAGCAGCAGCACGTAAGGGGTCAGGACATGCTCCAGCGCGCGGTTGTAGGCGGCGACCTGGCCGCAATTCTCCTGGAAGACTGCCACGATGCGATCCCCGTACGAGCGGATGATGTCGCGGGAGTCGTCGGTCGAACCGTCGTCGACCACGAGGACGCGGATGTCGTTGGCGGTCTGGGCAAGCGCGGAGTCGATCGCGGCACGCAGATAGACGCCGTGGTTGTAGTTGCAGATTGCAATGGTCAGGTCTGCCATGAGCGGCTCCCGCGTGAATTCGGTTCAGGCATTTCGGCGCGGGGAACGGGTGCCACGCCATCGTGCGGCCGCGTGCTAGCGGCGCGCAATGGAACTGCCGGGCAGCGGAATGCCGGCACGATAGACGACGGCCGCGAGCGCGGCGGCGACTGCGGCCTCCGCGAGCAGAACGGCGGCCGCGGCACCCAGTTCCGCAAAGTACTTCGCGAGGACGGGAAGCAGCACGATGTTCAGGATGCCGGACGACATCAGGATACGCGTGAATGCCGTCTTCATGCCGAGTGGCAGCATGGTCTGCACGCCGAACAGGTCGGTCATGCCGGCCATGAACGGGATGAATGCCATCCAGCGCAGTACGTGAACCGTCGGCTCGTACGACGGGCCATACAGGATACGCACGGCCAGCGGCGCCCCGAAGAAAATCACGAGCGAGATGCCGAGCACCATCACGACCTGTACGACGAACAGTTTGCGCAGGAACGAGAACGCGTCGTTGCGCGCATGCCGCATCAGGTAGTTGATGCGCGGATAGGTGGCGGCCTTCAGCGGCTGGAGCAGGCTGAGCGCCGCGCGGATCAGCTTGTCGCCGGCCGCGAAGTAGCCGGCCGCGACGTTGCCCGACACGAAGCCGAGCAACACGGTGTTGGTCGACGCATAGAACGCAATCGACGTCGACGCGAGAAACACTTGCCAGCCGCCTTTCAGCGATTCGGCGATGTCGGCCACGCCGACGCGGACGAAGTCGATTTCGCGATGAAAGTACAGGTAGACGGCCAGCGCGATCGCCGATAGTACCGGCACAGCGGCGTTGACGATCATCGCGCGATCGATGTCCGCCGGGCTGTGTACGAGCGCGAACATCGCGGGCAGGCTCAACACCCGGCCGACGAACAGGATCACGCTGAGTGCGCGCAGCTTCTCCATGCCCTGGAAATACCAGCCGGGCGTGAATGCGACGCCGGCCACCATGCCGAAGCCGATCAGCAGCAGGTCGCGGTCATCGCCGAAGCGCCCGATCAGCAGGGTCAGCAGCACCAGCACGACGAAGCAGATGGCCGCGATTCCGATCTGCGCATACAGCGTCGCCCAGAAGATGCGTGAGCGCTCGGCGCGGTCGTCGCGTGCGAGTGCTATGCGCGGCGTGGCGGTCAGGTCGAAGCTGTAGCTCGTGCAGTTGGTG
Source organism: Burkholderia sp. YHN3-13 (assembly GCF_055810675.1). Lineage (NCBI taxonomy): Bacteria > Pseudomonadati > Pseudomonadota > Betaproteobacteria > Burkholderiales > Burkholderiaceae > Burkholderia > Burkholderia sp. YHN3-13. The sequence continues at coordinate 51,502 of NZ_JBVVNQ010000009.1, forward strand.
AGATACGCGATCACCGCCAGCGAGAACGCGAGCTGGCCATAGCCTTCCGGGCCCAGTGCGTGCGTCAGCAGCGGCGCGATCAGCAGCGGCACCGCATACATCGAAATCTGCAGCGTCAGCAGCAGCAGGAAGTTCTTCTTGAGGTTTGACATTCGCTCGGTCGGCGCCGTTGGGTATCGCATGGCGGCGGGTTGCGTGCAGCCGTACGGATGCGCGGCCGGTCGGCGCTGACCCGGCTGCGAGGATTCGCGAACCGTTCCGGTGCCGGTTTCGACCGGCGATGCCGGCACGGCCACATCGGATGGTGGCCATGATACGGGGCGAGCAACGCGGCATTGTTCGCGAGCCTACCGTTCGCGGATTCCGTTCGCATGACGGAACGAATCGCTAAAGGGGCACGGCGTTGCGTCGTGTCGGTGATGAATGCATTTGTAAGCTGGCGCACCGAAGCCCGATCGGGCCCAATGATCTAATCACACGCATGGAACACGGCAAGCGGGCCGCGCAGGGGCGCGGCGGATGACTGCGGCCGGTTCCTGCCAGCACCGGCCAGCGGCCGGAGTCGCGACATCGTGTATTCCGGTGTCGCCGCTGGCACGGTTGTGCACGGAATAACAAATACTGCTCCGAGGAGTACCGAGTGAAGCCGATAACGTTCGGCAGCTGCGTTGGGTGGCTGCACGAAGGACAGACGGCGCAGGGCGTGATCCTGTGCGAATCGCTGGGCCACGAAGCTGCATGGACGCACAAGCTCATGCGGGCCGTCGCGGAGCGTCTCGCCCGTGCGGGCGTGACGGTGTTGCGGTTCAACTATCCATGCGCCGGCGATTCGCCCGGCGACGACCTCGATGCCGGGCGGCATGCCGCCAGCATCGACAGCATTCATCGTGCGATCGACCTGTTGCGGGACGAAGCCGGCGTGACCACCGTGACGCTCGTCGGCATTCGGGCGGGCGCGCTGTTCGCGATGCTGGCCGCTGCAGGTCGGTGCACGTTGCCGCGCGTCGATGCGGTGGTCGCGCTGTCGCCGGTCGTGCGCGGCCGTGCGTACCTGCGCGAGCTGTCGTTCGTGCATCGTCAGTGGCTCGATACGATGCCGCCTGCGACCCGCGCCGCGCATCGCGACGAACCGTGCATGAACGTGCTCGGACATCGCTTCCCGGCCGAATTTGTCGATGCGCTGAAGGCCGTCGATCTGTGCGACGTCGTGCGCGATGCGCTGGCGCTGCCCGGCGCGATGCTGCTGATCCAGCCGGAGCAGGGCGACGGACCGGCGTTGCGCGACGCACTGCTGGCGCGCGGCGTGAACGTGACGTGCGAACCGTTCCGTGAATGGCCGACGACGATGCTGGACGGCACGCGCTCGCACCTGCCACACGCGGCGATCGACACGGTGGTGAACTGGGTCGTCGCGCGTGCTCCGGGCCGGGGCGTCGCTGCCGGCGTTCCGCTACGCGCCGCCCACGCATGGAGTGGTGAGTCGGCCGTTGCGCTCGACATGGGCGACATGACGGAGCAAGTCGTCGCGGTCGGCCCGGGCCGGCTGGTTGGCGTGCTGTGCCGCCCGGCCGACATGCCGCCTGCCACGCCGGTCGGTCCGGCGCTCGTGATCGCGAACACGTCGACGAATCCACGCAGTGGCGAAGGGCGCTTTGGCGTGCGACTGGCCCGCACGCTGGCGCGGGCCGGCGTGACGACGTTGCGGATCGACGTGAATGGTGTCGGCGACAGCGGGCCCGATGCACCGGACGACCAGTCGGGCGTCGTGTATTCGCCGCAGGCGATCGACGACGTCGCGGCAGCGGCGGACTGGTTGCGCGCGCTCGGTCATCCGGACGTCGTCGCGGCCGGCATCTGTTCGGGCGCCTATGCGGCGTTGCATGCGGCAGTGAAAACGGTATCGCTCGGCGGCGTGATCGCGATCAACCTCGCGCGTTTCGTGTGGCCGGCCGGGCTCACGCTCGAAGCGGCGCAGAAGCAGCGGATCAACTCGGTGCGCGGCTACTGGCTGTCGGTGCGTGACTGGCGGCGCTGGAAGCGGCTCGTCCTCGAACGGCGCGACGTGCGCCCGATCCTGCGCGCGGTGGCCGCCAACGTTATCGCGCGCGTCAGCGTGCCCGTGAAGACGGCGGCCGCGCGCGTCGGCTGGAAGCCGCGCGCCGGTACGCCGCGCGGCGTGATGCGCGAACTTGCGCAACGCAACGTCCGGACGATGCTCGTCTACGGTGCACTCGATCCCGGTATCGACGACGTCCGACGTCACTTCGGCGCGGTCGAACATGCGTTTCGGCGCTCGCGCCACGTGCGCCTGCACCTGATGCCGCAGGTCGACCACGCCTTGTATGGCATTGCGGGAACCGCCGCCGTGATCGATCTCTGCACGCAGGCGTTGAGCGGCGACTGGGGCTGGATGGTAGTACGCGACGCCAATCCGTCGGCACCCGACACGGCCGATCGACCTTATGCGAACGTGTCGGTCAGAAGTTCCTGATGCGCATCGCGCGACGCTGGGCGGTTAGCGGGGTGCGATCCTCGTTCGTATGAAGATCGGCTTTCGGTGGGCTTGATCACAGACGTGCCTGTCGCGCTGGTGTCCAATCCCGTATCGGCGCCCGAGCCATTGCGTCGGCGCGCGACGGGGCGGCTTCAGTTCGTGTCACCACGTTGCGTATAGGGCGAAGCGGTGTACGGCGATGCGTACAGCGTGCCGGTATCCCATGCGCCATCGCCGGGTGCGCTGGCCTCTTTCGGGCGGCCCGGCCGCTTCGGCACGAGCGGCCGGCGCAGCGCCCCGCGGGCACGCGATTCCGGCTCCGCGTCGGCGTGGATGCCGGGAAGCGCAAGGCCGGGCGCAGCGGAATCGGAATTCGGCGTCGCGGAGCTGACCGTCGCCGTCTGGGCGGAACGTTGCCGGGGGATCGGCAGGGCCGGCAAGACTGCCCTCGGCGAGATGAAGGTCGACGTATCGGCCGGGTCGGGGTGCAACGATTGGGCATCGGCGGCGCAGGCGATGCCGGCCGACAGGATGCAGATGAGCGACGAAAGCGATAAAGAGCAGTTCATGACGAATCGTACGGAAGACGTGCGGTGACGAGGGGCGCGCGGCACCGCAATGCGAGCCGCGCAGGCAAGCGTAATGCCGGAACCTGTCGCATTCGGCGGGTTACCGCACAGTTTCGGAAGGACACCATGTCAACGACGACGCAAAGGCAATCGACATACGCGATGCGGCAGTCACGCACGCGCTGGCTGTCGCACGTGGCGCTGGCGGCGACCGTGTGCACGCTGAGCGCGTGTGCGCTTTCACCGGGCATGACGTATCACCCGCCGGCCGAACGCGACGCGAACGCGCGCGTGAGCGCCGACGCATCGGGCGCGGGTGGCCTCGACGGCGTGCAGAACGTGTCGAGCGAAGACCTGATCGAGATCACACCGGCATTCGTCGAGCAGCAGCATGCGGCACAGCATGCGAACGTCGACGCCGAAATCCGCCAGTTGTTCGGTACGCCGAAGCCCTACGTGATTGGCCCCGGCGACGTGCTGAACATCGTCGTGTGGGATCACCCCGAACTGAACCTGCCGACGACCCAGACGACGGGCGGCGGCGATGGCGTGGGCGCGAGTTCGGTCGCGACCGGCTACACGGTGGACGCAAGCGGCAGCGTGCAATTCGCGTATGCCGGCCTCGTGCACGTGGCGGGGCTGACCGAGGCGCAAGCGCGCGCGGTGCTGACCAAGCGGCTCGGCGAGTACGTGCGCAATCCGCAGATCGCGGTGCGCGTCCAGGCGTATCGCAGCAAGCGCGTCTATCTCGACGGCGAAGTACGCACTCCGGGGCTGCAGATCGTCAACGACATGCCGATGACGCTGCCCGAGGCAATCGACCGCGCAGGCGGATTTACCGCGACGGCCGACCGCTCGCAGGTATCAGTGACGCGCGGCGACAAGACCGTGATGGTGAGCCTTCCGGCGATGCTGGCCGCAGGCATCAACCCGACGAACATCCTGCTGCGGGACGGTGATCTCGTGCGCGTGCGCGCGGCGAGCGACAGCAAGGTGTTCGTGCTAGGCGAAGTGTCGCGTCCGGCGACGCTGACGCTGACCGATGGCCGGATGAGCCTTGGCGAAGCGCTCGGCGACACGGGCGGCGTCAGCCAGTACACCGCGGATGCGCGGCAGGTGTTCGTGGTGCGGCGCGGGCCCGGCAACCGGCCGCAGGTCTATCACCTCGACGGACGCTCGCCGGCGTCGTTCGCGCTGGCCGACCGGTTCCCGCTCGAGCGCCGCGATGTGGTGTTCGTCGACGCGTCGTCGCTGGTGCGCTGGAGCCGCGTCGTCAACTTGCTGATTCCGTCGTCCGCGCAGGGTGCGCTGACGGCCAAGGCCATTTCGCCGTGAACCTCGTGACGGATCGCATAATCGCGATGCGTCGCGTCTACGGGACCGATCCTGTATGAACGCTCAGACTCTCCCCGACCCGCACGACGGACCCACGTTGCGGCCGTCCTATCCGTACCGCCGCTACTGGGCCATGCTCCATGGTGGGCGGCGGCTGATTCTGTGCACGGCGCTCGCCGGTGCGCTGGCCGGGACCCTCTATGCGCTCTGCGCGCGCCCGGTCTACCGGACCGACATCCTGTTTCAGGTCGAGCAGAGCCCGACCGAGTCGAAAACGAACTCGCCGCCCGGCGATCCGTCTTCGGTGTTCGACCTGAAAACCGATGCATCGACCGAGATCGAGGTGCTGAAATCGCGAGCGGTGATGGCGCGTGCGGTCGACGATACCAATCTGGCCATCGATGCGCGGCCGCATTACCTGCCGGTCATCGGCTGGCGGCTGGTGAACGCGGCCGACGGGCTGTCGTCGCCGCTGCCCGGCGGTTACGTGTATGGCACGGAGCGCATCGACGTCCCGACCTTCGACGTGCCGAAGCGTTTCGTCGGTAAGCGTTTCGCACTCGTCGTCGGCAACGGCGGCACCTATACGCTGCAGCGCACGGGGTGGCTCGGCAGGAGCGGGCCCGTCTGGCAGGGCAGGATCGGCCAACCACTGCACGTCGAGACACCGCAGGGGCCGCTCGACGTGTTCGTGCGCGAAGTCGCGGGCGAGCCGGGCGCACGCTTCGACTTGACGCGCTACGGCGACGAAGAGGCGACCGCGTGGCTGCAGAAGAACGCACTGATCTCGGAGCGCGGCAAGCAGTCGAACATGATCGGCGTGACGCTCGACGGCCCCGATCCCGTGCACGACAGCCGCGTGCTCAATGCGGTCGGCGACGCGTATCTGGCGCAGAACACGCAGCGCAAGTCCGAAGCGGCCGACAAGCTGATCCGCTTCATGGATGCACAGCTGCCGCAACTGAAGGCGCAACTCGAAAAGGCCGAAAGCCGCTTCAACGCGTTTCGCGCATCGCACGGCACAGTCAATACGAGCGATGAAGGGCTCGCGTTGCGTCAGCAGTCGGTCGACATCGAGACGCGCGTGCAGACGCTGCAGCAGCGCCGCGAGGAATTGCTGACGCGGTTCATGCCCAAGCATCCGGCCGTCGTGGCCGTCGATGCGCAGCTCGCCGATGCGCAACACTCGCTCGACACGGTGCGCAAGCAGATCCAGCAACTGCCGACCGTCGAGCAGGGCGTGCTGCAGCTGCAGCGTGACGTGGCCGTCGATACCGCGCTCTATACGAACCTGCTCAACACGCGTCAGCAGATGATCCTCGCGCGGGCTAGCAAGACCGGAACGGTGCGCATCGTCGATGCGGCAAGGATCGCCGAGACGCCCACCGGGCCGCATCGCGGGATGGCCGTGATCGCGTCGTTGCTTCTCGGCCTGCTGGCGGGCGCCGCGATCGTGATCGTGCGACAGCGCGTTGCCGGCACGATCGGTGATGCCGAGGAAATCGAATGGTCGACGGGCCTGACGGTGTTCGCGGCGGTGCCACACAGCCCGCCGTCTGGACAGAACCCGCCGCCGTCGAAGGCCGCGCGGCGGCGCAACGGGCGCCAGCCGTCACTGCCGACGGCACCGGAGGGCGCGGCGCTCGAAAGCCTGCGCAATTTCCGCACGGCGCTGCAACTGGCGATGCCCGACGCGCCGAATCGCATCGTGCTGATCTCAGGGCCGACGACGGGCGTCGGCAAGTCGTTCGTCGCGGCGAATCTCGCGTCGCTGGCGGGCGCCGCGAAACGGCGCGTGCTGTTGATCGACGCGGATCTGCGGAAGGGTTCACTGCACGAGCAGTTCCGCTTCAGTCGTGCGCCGGGCCTGTCGGATGTCGTGGCCGGCACGCACGGGTTCGACCATGCGCTCAAGCGCGACGCGATGCCCGGTCTCGATTTCATGCCGATGGGCAACGTCGTGCCCGACCCGGGTGAATTGCTGCTCCAGCCCGCGTTCACCGAACTGATCGAGCGCGCCGCGTCACATTACGACATGGTCGTGATCGACGGTCCGCCGCTGCTGCCGGTGGCCGACGCGCTGGTACTTGGGCGTCTGGCCGGAACCGTGTTTCTCGTCGCGCGCAGCGGTGTGACGACGCTGACGGAACTCGACGAAAGCGCGCGACGGCTCGAGCACGCGCAAATCGCCGTACGCGGCGTGATCCTGAACGACTTCAAGGGCTCGCCGGGGCGGTACGACTACGGTTACACGCATGAGAACACTCATCAGGCCGCATCCGGCTACGCAGGCGTAATGGGCGCGCGCGGCCCGGCCCGCTGAGCGGCGGATGCGTGGCGTCGCCCGGCGAGGCGCATGTGCGTGAAGCAATGGAACGGACATCATGAACAAACGAGTGGCGGCCGGCTCGCGAGCGCGACTGCAGCGGCCGGCGAGGCGCGGCGGAGCGGCGCACACCGGCCGCGCGGCCGGTTACGCAGGTTACTGGTGGGAGGATCCGGCACGGCTCGTGCTGCTCTTCATCCTGCCGTTGTACGGGCTGCTTTCGATGAGCCTGCTCGGCGATCAGAAGTCGATCGCGCGCATCTATTTCGACGGGTATTCCGCGTTTGCGGGCGGCCTGTTCCTGCTGGTGCTGACAGCGGCCGCGTGGTTCGCGACGACCGATGCGCAGGTCCGGAAGGGGCCAGGCGACAGAGCGGCCGAGCTGTCGCCGCACGTGCTCGATTTCGTGTTCGCGCTCGCGCTGTTCGGCTATCTCGTGATGATGAGCGGCGTGCTTGCACATCCGGCCGTGCTGCTGTCGTTCCTCACCGGCACGGCGAACACGTTCGAGCTGATCGAACTGAAAGGGCGCGTCACGGGCCTGAGTTCGTTCACGCAGGCTACGGCACCGTTCGTCGCGCTCTATTTCTACGTATTCAGGACGCCGGTCAAGGGCTTCAACCGCTACAAGGCGTACCTGGCCGTGCTGGTCGTACTGACGCTGTTGCGCAGTTTCATCTTCGCGGAGCGGCTCGCGATCATCGAGGTTGCGCTGCCGTTCGCGCTGATGGTCGTGCGGTTCCGGCTCGGCCGCAAGCGGCTGCGACTGCTGGCGCTTGGGCCGTACGCGGCGATCCCGCTGCTGCTCGGCCTGTTCATCGTGAACGAATACAACCGGTCGTGGGAAACCTACTACATCAACATCTACGACAACATCCTCGATTTCGCACTCGAACGCCTGGGCCTGTACTACTCGACGTCGCTGAACAACGGTGCCGGGATCCTCAACGTGCTCGGCTGGGGCAGCGGGCATCCGATGTTCACGTTCGACTGGCTGTTGCACTTTCCGCTGATCGGCGCGACGCTCCAGCCGTGGCTCGACTCGGGCGACAGTGTCGACCTGTTCCTGAACAGCTATGCCGATCCCGAGTTCAACAATCCATCCGGCATCTTCGTCCACTTCTACGAGTGGGGCTGGTTCGGGCTGTTGAACGCGGCGTTCGCCGGCTGGGTGTTCGGGCGCGGCTACGCGGGGTGGCGTCGCGGGAGCGGATTCTGGTGCTGCGCGCACGCGGTGCTGTACGTGTCTCTGATGGAAATACTGCGGATTCCAAACCTGTTCAGTGGCCGGGACTTCGTGCCGATCGTGCTGCTGGTCGTCGTGTTCCGATACTTCGTAAAGCGGCCGGAACGGACATCGTCCGTGGCCGTACGCGGCGCAGCGATCCGGCACACGCCCGACATCGGTTAACTGTCGTCCAGCCCACAGTATTCCGCGGCGAGCGTGCATAGAGTGGAGCTTCTCACGACCATTCGCCACGCGAGCGGGCCCGGACGGGGCCGCGGCATCGACCTTTACATGAATACGACTGCACGCGAAACCAGCCTGGATGTCGCCCGCGGCGCCGGCATCATTCTTGTCGTATACGGGCACGTCCTGCGCGGCGCCGTTTCGTCGGGGCTCGTGCCGGCCGGCGTGCCCGATACCGTGTTTGCGTGGATCGACTACGTGATCTACACGTTTCACATGCCACTGTTCTTCTTCCTGTCCGGGCTGCACGTCTGCCACTCGTTGCGTGGCGCGCCGAAACGGTTCATCGGATCGAAAGTGCGCACGATCGTCTATCCGTACCTGTTGTGGTCGGTCCTGCAAGGCGGCGTGCAGATTGCGATGGCGTCGCGTGGCACCAATCATCCGTTCACGTTCGGAGACCTGCTCTCGATCGGATGGCGGCCGTTCGCGCAGTTCTGGTTCCTGTACGCGCTGATGCTATGCATGATCGCCGCGTGGCTGTTTGCACGATGGGTGCCGGTGTTCCCCCAGGTGCCGATGGCGCCGCGCATCCGTGGTGCGCTCCTGGCAAGCGCGGTGCTCGGGTTCGCGATCGGAACGGTGACGCAATGGGGCATCGTGTCGACCGCGCTGATGAACTGGCCGTTCTTCGTGGCCGGCGTCGTCGCGTCGCGTGCGTTGCCGGGCTGGCTCGAACGCAACAGCCATCCTGCGATGTGCGGGCTGACGGCGGTCGCCTTTGTCGCGGCAGTCGCCTTCGCGCACGGCGTCGGAAGCGCGACGAGCATTTGGGCCGTTCCCGCCGCGTTCGCCGGCATCACGCTGATGCTGCAGCTTGCATACCGCCATGCAGCGTCGTCCGCGCGTGCCGGCTGGCTCGCGGCGATCGGCTACGCGTCGATGCCGATCTACCTGATGCATATCCTGGTGATGGCCGGCGTGCGCATCGTGCTGATGCGCGTCGGCGTCGGCAGTCTCGCGACGCACCTCGTGCTCGGTACGCTCGCCGGCGTGGCGGTGCCGATGATGGCTTATCTGATTGCGCTGCGCACTGGCACCGCGCGTATCGCCGGCTTTCCGGCGTGGCCTGGGCGCGGCGCGGCGGCGCGTCCGCAACCGGCATGACACGCGTGGGCTTGACTCACAAGACCGGGCGCCGATGCCGTTCCCGTCTTTGCTGTGTGATGCTTGGTATGTGGATGATCACCGGTCCCACCGTCACGGTCCACGCTGGGACGGCATTTCAAACCGAACAGACGTCGATCGGCTCGGCCGTGCCGGATGCCCGTGTCGCCCCGGCGCCCGACGGCGCCGATCAGGCCGACGCACTGCAACGCGCGCTGGATGCGCTGCAGCCGGGCCAGCGACTCGTGTTCGCGCCGGGGCGCTACATCGTTGACCGCTCGCTCGTCGTTCGGCAGGCGCAGGTCGTGCTGTCGGGCTACGGCGCGACGCTGATCGCGACCGTGCCGGACGACCAGACGATCGAGATGCGCGGCACCGGCACGACGATCGCCGGATTCAGGCTGGTGGGAACGGGTACGACGCGGATGGGCACGCCCGGGTCGACCAAGATCGAAGTGACGGGGCACGACGTGCAGGTGCTCGACAACGCGATCGACGGTGGTGGTGGCGGCATCTTCGTATTCGGCGGAACGGACGTCGCGATCGTCGGCAACGAGGTGCTGTCGACGCTGGCCGACGGCATCCACATCACGCATGGCGCGCGCAACGTGCTGGTCAAGGGCAACCTCGTGCGCGGCACCGGCGACGACATGATCGCCGTGGTGAGCTACCAGGGCGACGGCGTGCTCAGCCGCAACGTGCTGATCACCGGCAACTCGCTCGAAGGCAACGCGTGGGGGCGCGGCATCACGGTGGTCGGCGGTGCCGACGTGACGATCGAGAACAACGTCGTGCGCAACGTGCAGGTGAGCGCGGGCATTCTCGTCGCGCAGGAGGACAGCTTCCGGACTTACGGCGCATCCGGCGTGCTGGTCGAGAACAACGAGATTTCGGATATCCAGACCGCGGCCGTGCGTACCGATCCGCGCCCGCTCACGCAGCAGGCCGCGATCGACGTCAGCACGTGGTCGGGCTCGGTGACGCGCGTGGCCGTGATCGGCAACCGCGTGTCGCGCGCACGGTTCGCCGGCATTCGCGTGTGGGGAAACGTATCGCAGTACCGGATCGCGGACAACCGCTTCTCCGCGATCGGCGGCATGCCCGTGCAGGTAGGCGGGGGCGGAGGCTGCCCCTCGGGTAGCGCGCAGGCCGGGTCGTGCGGGGCGCAGGTTGTGCAGCAAGCATTGGCCGACAAGGTCGGGGCGGACCCCTCGGCGTTGCCGCGCGTGCGTGAAGCGCTCAGGCAGGCGCGCCCGTCGCGGCGCGGCATCGATTGACGACTCGATGCACGCGCCGGCAGGCGCGGCCCGCGATTAGCGGACGACGTCTCCCTCCACCACTTGCACGTTCGACACCGCGTGCCGTTCCGGCAGCGTGTCGACGACGGGGCGCCCGTACTGGTCGTCGAAGCGCACGATGTCGTCCTCGCCGAGATAGTTGCCCGACTGCACCTCGATGATTTCCAGCGGAATCCGGCCGGGATTCTCGAGACGATGGACTTCGCCGACGGCGATGTACGTCGACTCGTTCTCGCTGAGCAGAAAGGTCTCGTTGCCGCGCGTCACCTTCGCGGTGCCGCGCACGACGATCCAGTGCTCGGCGCGGTGATAGTGCATCTGCAACGACAGCCGCTTGCCCGGTTCGACGACGATCCGCTTCACCTGGAACCGCTCGCCGAGATCGATCGAATCGTAGTGCCCCCACGGACGCTGCACCTTGCGGTGCTCGCTCGCCTGCGGGCGCCGGTCGCTCTTCAGGCGCGCGACGATGTTCTTCACGCGCTGCACGTCGTGCTTGTTCGCGACGAGCACCGCGTCGGGCGTTTCGATCACGACGACATCCTTCATCCCGACGCACGCGACGAGACGACCCTCGGAGCGCACGAGGCTGTCCTGCGTGTCCTCGAACACGATCGGGCCGCGGGCGACGTTGCCGTGATCGTCCTTCGGCATGATTTCCCAGATCGCATCCCACGTGCCGACGTCCGACCAGCCGGCCGAAAGCGGCACCACGATGCCCTCGATGCCGAGTTCGCTGTGGTCGGCGAGACGCTCCATGACCGCGTAGTCGATCGAGTCGGACGGGCAGGCGTCGAAGGCCGCCGCGTCGATCCGGAAGAACGGATCCTCGGCGACGCCCGCTCGCCATGCCGACTCGCAGGCCGTGTGGATCTCGGGCGCCAGCGCGCGAATCGCGTTGAGCCAGACCGAGGCGCGCGTGACGAAAATCCCGCTGTTCCACCAGTAGTCGCCCGATTGCAGGTAGCGCTCGGCGAGCACCGCGTCGGGTTTCTCGACGAAGCGTCCGATCGAATAGCCGCCTTGACCGCCATGGCGGCTCGTCCGCGGCTCGCCCACCCGGATATAGCCGTAGCCCGTTTCCGCGCGGCGCGGCAGCACGCCGAGCGTGACGATCGCGCCTTCCTGCGCGTAACGCGCCGCGCGTGCGATCGCGTCCTGGAACGCGCCGACATCGGCGATCACGTGATCGGCCGGCATCACGGCGAGCACGGGATCGTCCGCCAGCGCGCTGGCGTCGAGCGCGGCGAGCGTGAGCGCCGGTGCCGTATTGCGCGCGGCCGGTTCGAGCAGGATGCGCGCGGGCGCCGCACGGTCGACCACTTGAGCGGCGCTCATGATGCGATGCTGTTCGCCGCATACCAGCAACAGCGTGTCGCCCAGCGCCGCGTTCGCGATGCCGTTCAGGCGGCGTGCGGTCGCCGACAGCGGCGATTCGTTCGACGTCAGTTCGATCAGCTGCTTCGGATACTGTTCGCGCGACAGCGGCCAGAGGCGCGTGCCGGAACCGCCGGCGAGGATGACCGGCAGGATGCGTGGCAGGTCAGGCTCGGGAACCGGGCGTAGGGTGCGGGTCATCGGTTGGCTCCGGTATCGGCGGGCAGCCGGTTGTGTACGCGGCCGTCGGCGCGCGCGTCTTCGGTTCGGGGCCGGGCGGTCGAAACGGCCCGGGACAGCAGCTGGCGCAGCGCGCCGGCGGCGCGGTCGGCCGGCCGGATCATGCCGACGAACGGCGCGCCCTGTTCGAGATACGGTCCGTATGCCTTGCGGAATCCGAAACGTTTGTAGAACGCCTGGCGCGGCTCGGGGACATGCATGCGCAGCGCGGCGTCCGGCCACGCGGCCAGCGCGGCGGTCAGGGCACGTTCGAGCAGGTGCTCGAGCGTATCGCCGTCGCGGCACGCTTCGCTCGTCAGTACCTTGTCGATCACGACGTCCGGATCGATGTCGTCGCCGGGCAGGATCCGTGCGTAGGCCGCGACTTCCGCCGTGTCGCCGTTGCACACGGTCGCATAGACGTGCAATGCGCCCGCGTCCTTGCCGTCGATGTCGAGATGGGTATGCGCATCCTCGACGACCAGCACGGCGTTGCGTGCGCGCAGGATTGCATAGAGATCGACGGCGCTCAGATGTTCGAATTCACAACAATGCCATTCCATGATGCGGTCCTCGTGTGAAACCTTCAGCACGCCGTGCCGCACGGACGCGTTCGTTCCGTGCGGTGTGGCGATGACCATGATGCGGATGGCGTGCGCGCCGGTCTGTTCGAAAGCGCACTCACGGTCCGGTTTGTCGTCCCGCTCGCAGTCCGGCAAACCGGACCGTGAACGGCACGACGGTTCCGGCGCGCCGACAGCAGCGCAATGTGCGATAGCACACATCGGTCGTGGCGGGGCTTTCCGATAATTGGCACGACATGGGGCCGTGTTGCGCGGCTGACCCATATCGAACGTCAATGAAGAATCGGGAGCGGTACTTGAAGATTGCGATCGTTCATGACTGGCTGGTCGTGCCTGGCGGCGCCGAACGCGTGCTGGCGCACATGATCGACTGCTTTCCGCAGGCCGACGTCTACAGCCTCGTCGATTTCCTCGAGGATCGTGACTGCCTGCGCGGCCGCGCGGTGCGCACGTCCTTCATCCAGAAGCTGCCGTTCGCGCGCACGCGCTACCGCAGCTACCTGCCGTTGTTTCCGCTGGCGATCGAGCAGTTCGACCTGTCGGCCTACGACGTCGTGCTGTCGAGCTCGTATGCGGTCGCGAAGGGCGTGCTGACCGGCCCGGACCAGTTTCACGCCAGCTACGTGCATTCGCCCGTGCGCTACGCATGGGACCTGCAGCACCAGTACCTGAACGAGGCCGGGCTCGCGCGCGGGCCGAAATCGGCGATCGCGCGGGCGCTCCTGCATTACATCCGCAACTGGGATGCGCGCTCGGCGAACGGCGTCGATCGCGTGGCCGCGAATTCGCACTTCATCGCACGCCGCATTCGCAAGACCTACCGGCGCGACGCGACGGTGATCTATCCGCCGGTCGACGTCGACCACCTGTCGCTGCGCCCGGACAAGGACGCGTTCTACCTGACCGCGTCGCGGCTCGTGCCGTACAAGCGGATCGACCTGATCGTCGAGGCGTTCTCGCGTACGCCCGAACGCCGCCTCGTCGTGATCGGCGACGGGCCGGAGATGGCGAAAATCCGTGCGCTGGCCGGGCCGAACGTCACCCTGCTCGGCTACCAGCCGTTCGACGTGCTGCACGACCACCTGCAGCGCGCGCGCGCATTCGTGTTCGCGGCGGAAGAGGATTTCGGCATTTCGCCGGTCGAGGCACAGGCCTGCGGCACGCCGGTGATCGCGTACGGGAAGGGCGGCGTGCGCGAATCGGTGCGCGCATGGCCGGGCACCGGCGCAACGGGGCTGTTCTACCGCGCACAGACGGTCGACGCGCTGCTCGACGCACTGGTCCGTTTCGAAGCGCTGCCGCGCGGGTCGATCGATCCGCATGCATGTCGCGCGAATGCCGAATTCTTCGGCTCTGCGCGCTTTCGGGACGAGTTTACGCGCTTCGTGATGGACGGCTATGCTGCGTTACAGGAGGAAATGGCCGGCCCCGCCGGTTTCACGCCGGGCGACGACGCATCCGCCGTGGACGGCATGCGCGACCGGCCGGTCCGGCAGGGCGAGACGGCACTGTGAGCCCGGGCGGCGATCGTGCCGGTTGATTACGGTATGTAACGGTCGGGCGACCCGCGCGCGGCGCCGAGACGGCCCGGCCGGCCGGCGGCACGCACGATTATGCGGTACATGGAATGCGGTGCCGGTTTTTTCTCGGATTTCGATGAAAATCACATCCAATCGACGGCGCCAATCTCGCGGAAAAGTAGTATTTGGCACTGATTGACGGGAATGCTCGTAGATAATCAAATCTCAGTGGCCAAAGGGGTGTCGCGCGGGGCGACCCGGCTGCGTAACCGCCTGATTCAGGATTATCTTTTGGTAACAAGACCATCGCGAAACGGGGTGTAAATTCACGAACGGATCACATGCGGCGGTCATTCCGCAAGCGGGTTGGCCGCCGTCCGGTTCAGCATCGGGCGCGACTGTCGTGTACGACGCGACGCACATGCGGACGGATGTTCCGTTTGCCGACGTGTCCCGCCTGACGGCGGGTCGCTTCAAAGCCGGAATGTCGCGGCTCCCGCAGCCGCGCGTTTCGTTCGAGTTCGATGACAACGAGGCCGGGTGACACATCCGGCTCGACCTCCGGGGGTTCTCGCCGTGTGCAGATTCGATCTTCGCCAAGACTGCGGCAACGCAGCGCGAAAAGGCGGCCATGCGCCGCCGGCCGCGGCGCACACGAACGGGTCACGGAGTGAAGAAAGTGATGGGTCGTTATGAATATGCCAATAACGCGCGATAAGAGCGCCGGCGCGGGGAGCGGTAACGGGCAGCGTCCGCTGATCTACTGGACGCAGTCGCCTTCCGTGATGCTGCGAAAGGAATTGTCGCGCCGCGACTGGAAAGTGTCGGTCGTCGCGCATGCGAACGAGTTGCGCGACACGTCCGGCGAAATCACCTGCGGCATCCTCGATCTCAGCGGCGGCCATGCCGATGCGATCGGCAGCATCGCGTCGACCTGCGCGTCGATGCGCGACGTCGTGTGGGTCGCGCTCGTCGACGTCGGCCAGACCGCGTCGCCGAACGTGCGCGCACTGTTGCGCGACTATTGCTTCGACTACGTCACGTTGCCCGCGTCGCATCAGCGGATCGCCGATACGGTCGGCCATGCGTACGGCATGGAGTGCCTGTTTGCCCGCGACCGCGAACAGCTCGAATCGGAGGAGAAGGGCATCGTCGGCACCTGCAGCGCGATGCTGCGGCTGTTCGATACGGTGCGGCGTTTCGCGCGCACCGACGCACCGGTATTCGTGTTCGGCGAAACGGGCACCGGCAAGGAACTGACGGCCGTCGCGATCCATCGCCATTCGGAACGGCGCAACGGCCCGTTCGTCGCGGTCAACTGCGGCGCGATTCCGCCGCATCTGCTGCAGTCCGAGTTGTTCGGCTACGAGCGCGGCGCGTTTACCGGCGCGAACGCGCGCAAGATCGGCTATGTCGAAGCCGCGAACGGCGGCACGCTGCTGCTCGACGAAATCGGCGACCTGCCGCACGAGAGCCAGGCGAGCCTGCTGCGGTTTCTGCAGGAGCGTTCGATTCACCGGCTCGGCGGCAGCGATCCGGTGCCGGTCGACGTCCGGATCGTGTCGGCCACGCACGTCGACCTGCGCGATGCGATGGAGGAGGGCCGTTTTCGTGCCGACCTGTTCCACCGTCTGTGCGTGATGCGTATCGACCAGCCGCCGCTGCGCGCGCGCGGCAAGGACATCGAACTGCTCGCGCATCACATGCTCGAACGTTTCCGCGGCGACGCGCGCCATCGCGTGCGCGGTTTCTCGACCGATGCGATCACCGCGCTGTACAAGCACGATTGGCCGGGCAATGTCCGCGAACTGATCAACCGCGTGCGCCGTGCGGTCGTGATGACGGAAGGGCGGCTGATCACCGCGCGGGATCTCGAGCTCGAATACTGTCTCGATGCGGCGTCGCCGTCGGTGGCCGACATCCGCAAGTCGATCGAGCGCGAGGCGATCGAAACGGCGCTGCTGCGCACGCGCGGCCGCGTCGCGGCTTCCGCGCGCGAACTCGGCGTGTCGCGCGCGACGCTGTATCGCTGGATGGAGGCGTACGGCATCGAGCGGCCGCGCGGGACGGGCTCGTCCGACTGAGCGGTTCGATCGGGCGGGGATGGAACACGCTCGCGGCACACGGCGGCCGCGAGCGCCGCATCAACCGGCGTGCGTCGCGCGCACCGCGCGCGCGGCATTCACTGCACGGATGTCCACCGCAGGCGGCACGTCGTCGCTCGCCGGGTTGTGCCCGGCCGATTGCAGCGGAACGAGCGCGACGCGCGCCGGCGTGCCCGGCGCGAGGTGGAACCAGTCGTCGCGCGGCATGAAGCCCGGTGCGTCGATCTGCACGTGGCGCGCGACGTGCCGCGTGTCGATGTCGACATGCCACGTGCCACCGGTGCGCGATACGCACGCCTCGATTCCGAGTTCGCGGCGCGCCAGTACGGCCGGATGGGTGCGGGACGGGAAATGGAACGCCTGCGACAGCAGGGTGCCGTCGTCGGTGCGCAGCGTCGCGACAACGGTGTCGTGTTCGCAGGGCCCGAAACGGTATGCATAGGTCCAGTCGAAGAAACGGCCGAGCAGGTCGGCCGAGCCGATCCGCATCGCGTCGTGCGCGGCGATCCGCACCGGGCAGCCGGCCCGCGCGACCGGCGTGCGGCCGTCGCGCAGCGCGACCAGCTCGATCGCCGCCGACAGCGGCGCCGGGTGCTCGTTGACCACATGCACGTCGAGCCCGTTCAAGCCTTCGTCGACGAGCAGCACCTGGACTGGCTGCAGCACCTGCCGCAGCGCATACCACGCCGATTTCGGCCGGTGCGCGGCGTCGATCACCCCCCATCCTGCTCCGGGCATCACGTCCTGGAACTGCCACACGAGCGCGCCGGCGCAGCGCGAGCCGGTGCGCCGCCACTCCGAGAACGTTTCGCGCATCAGGTCGGCGATCACCGCGCGCGACAGCTCGAAGTAGCGGGCCGGATCCTCGCGCCGCAGCCGGTCGGGCGCGACGTCGTACAGCGTCCGCAGATAGTGGTCGCGGACATCCTCGAAATCCCACGACGTGCCGGGGTCGCGCGGCACGGCCGTCTTCCAGCGCGGCTCGTGCACGCCGGGCCAGCCGAGCTCCGCGAGCGTCGCATCGCACGGCACGTTCGCGAACGCGAGGCATTCGCTCGCGAAGCGCACGTCGGCGCGGCGCGCGTCGTCGAGCGGGCGCAGGTACGCGCCGACGCCGTAGTAGTGCGACACGCGTTCGCGCGGCGTGAACGGCAGCACGCCGCCGTCGGGCGAATCGGGCACGTACGGGACGTCGGGGCGGCGTGCGGCCGCATGGCCGGCCAGCCGCTCGGCCGTCAGCTCGAGGAAGCGCTGCTTCGGCGCGAGTCCCGACATCGCGGCCTGTTGTGCGATCTCGCTGCCGCCGCACAGCACCGCCAGCGACGGCGAAGCGCCGCGGCGCGCGAGAAACTGATCCGCCTCGCGATCGACGTTGTCCGCGAACGCGGGATCGTCGAGCGCGTAGTCGAAGTTCGCGAACATGAAGTCCTGCCAGACCAGCAGCCCGAGCCGGTCGCACCATGCGTGGAACGCGTCGGCCTCATAGGTCATCGTGCCGCCGACGCGGATCATGTTGAAGCCGGCGTCGCGTGCGAGCCCGAGCAGGCGGCCGTAGGCCGCGTCGTCCGCGTGCAGCGCGAGCGGGGCGGCGCTGCTCCAGCACGCGCCGCGCGCGAACACCGGTACGCCGTTGATGCGCAACCCGAAGCCCTTGCCGTCGGCGCCGCCGTCGACCTCGATCGTGCGGAAGCCGGTCGAGCCGAGCGGCCGCCGTTCGTCGCCGATATGCAGCGTGATCTCGTAGAGTGCCGGTTCGCCGTGCGTATGCGGCCACCAGCGACGCACGCTGGGCACGGCGACGCTGGCGCGCAGGCGGTCGGTGCCGGTGCGTTCCAGCGTCGCATGATGCTCGCCGCACGACAGCCGCGCGGCGATGCTGTCGGGCAGCGGCGCGGCGAACGCCAGTTCCGCGTCGAGCCAGCCCGTGTCGCCTTCGATGCGCGCCTGCAGGCGCGCATCGACCAGGACGGGGCCGTGGGCCGGATCGAGCACCTCGACGGGCCGCCACGGGCCGGCCGGTACCACCGGCGGAAACCAGCCCGGCATGTGCCCGAACAACGATGCGCGGACCGTGCGCAACGCGGCCGGCTCGGCGAGCCGCGTGCGCCAGCGCGCCCGGCGCGGCGCGCGCGCGTCGCGCAGCCGCGGCGCGAGCGCGCGAAAGCAGAGCGTCAGCCGGTGCGTGCCGTCGAGCGACACGGGTACGTCGTGCGTGACGAACATGCTGTCGGAGCGGAGGATCGGCGTGTCGTCGAGCCAGGCCTGCGCGAGCGTCGCGAGGCCGTGGAAGCGCAGCACGCGCGGCCCGTGCCCGCGCAGCTCGATCCGGTACCAGTGGTCGCGCTCGTCGAGCGAGCGCGCATCGTCGACCCGGCCGGCCAGCGTGAGCGCCTGCGCGACCGTGCCGGGCACGGGCGCCGCGATCCAGCCGGCGTCATCCGCCGGAAGGTCGCACGGTTCCCGCACGGCGCCCGCGGCCGTCGCGAGCATCGACCACGCGGGCAGGGCTCGCGCGCGCGTCACCGCATGACCGGCACGGGCGCCGCGTCGCTGCGCACGGGCGCGACATGTCGCAGCGGCGCGCCGATCTGCCGCGCGCAGGCGACGAGGTCGGCATACGCGGCCTCGATCGCCTCGAGCGTCGAGTCGCCGCGTTCTTCCTTGCCGCGCGCGCAGGCGCGCGCAAGCCGGAATTCCAGCACCATCGCTTCCGACGCGATGCGATCGCACGCGGCGCGGATCTCGGCGAACGGCCCGACGCAGCCGCTGGCCTGCAGCCAGCGTGCGTAGTGGCCGAACAGTTCGAAGTTTGCGCCGAGCTGCCGCACCGAATTGAACGAGTATGCGTGGAAGTGCTCGAGCGGTGCATCGGCGAGGGTCCGTGCATCGGTCTGCAACTGCCGCCGGAAGGCGGCGATCGGATTGACGACCGGCAGGCGCCGCAGGTGACGCTGCAGCGCGGCGAGCGATGCGTCGCAGAGCGCGCGCTCGTCGAGCGGCGTAAACCGCCGTTTCGCGCATTCGACGTACGGCGGCAGCGTCATCGGCGAACTGCCGCCGACGAGCCCGTTGTAGTCGAAATCCTCGGCCACGTAGTAACCGCTATTGTGGAAATAGCCGATCTGGTGCTTCACGCGGTCGATGGCGTCGATGCCGATCGTCGTCTTCGTGTGTTGTGTGCGATAGCTGCTGCCGCGCGTGTCGGGCAGGAACCACGCGTCGACCTCGACGATCATCAGGTGCCCGCGCGCGACCTGGGTCTCGATGTGCTGGTCGAGCGGTTCGTAGATCGAATGTTCCTGCACGACGATCCCGTAGAGCCGCTCCAGTTCGTCGTGCGGAAACTTGAAGAACGTGAACTGGTCGCCCTCGAAATCGAGCGCGATCGTAAACGGCAGCGCCGCGTACGGATTCAGGCCCCACCACCGGAGCACCTCGAGCCACATGTCGACGTAGCAGTTGGTCTGCTTCCAGACCATCTCCTGACTGTGCAGCGGGTGCGGCCGGTAGTGGCGTGCGCGGTGGCGCACGTCCTCGAACGACGCGTCTTCGCCGTCGCGGGAGACGAACCTCATCGCGCGCCCCACAGTACGTCGCGCACCTCGACCGGCCATGCGTCGATGTCGAAGCCGTGGTGGCGGAACAGCGCGAGCGTGAGCCGTTCGAGGCCGAAGCCGACGCAGCCCGTGTGCGCGACGTCGTCCGTTGCGGTGCGGATGTTCCACAGCAGGCCGAAATGGTCCATGTGGTAGTTGAAGCTCAGGCACGCGGTCTGACGGTCGTCGTGCTCGATCGGGATCAGCAGCTCGAACTTCAGGTTCTGCTCGCGCTGGCTGTTCGCGACGATCTTGCCGCCCCGGCCGAAGAACGGATCGTTGGCGAGATCGATCGCATTCGGCAGGCGCAGCGCCTCGATCATCCGCGTGCCGCGCTCGATCCACGTTTCGCGGAACGCGACGATCTGTTCGGGCGTGCCGATGCGCACGTACTCGCGCATCCGGAACAGCTGCATGCGGGTCGGGTCGAGCGACGGCTCGTGCCGGAAGCAGTACGAGAACACGTCGACGATCCGGCCGTCGGCGGGCAGCGCCCCCGCGCGCGCGACGACCGGATAGACCGGGTAGCACGCGGCCGGCGTCATCACGACGTAGGTCGGCTTCTGGCTTTCGGTCCAGTCGTCGCCGCGATCGAGGCACTGCAGCACGCGCTGGTGCTGGTGTTCGTCGCCGCAGAACGCGTGCACGCTGCCGGCCAGCTGCGGGAAGCTCTTCATGTATTCGCTGCGCTCGAACTCGATGCGGCTCATCGCCGGCGGGAAGCGCAGCACTTCGGCTTGCTGGTCGGCGCCGACGCGCGTGACGAATGCGTCGAGCGCTTCGACGACGCGCTCGAATCGTTCGCTGCGGCCGAACAGGCCCTGGATGCCGGTCGAGACCAGCAGGCCCGCGTCGATCAGTTCGTCGCGCAGCGGGTTGACGCCCGCGCGGTCGAGCGGCGCGTCGGCGGGAGTGGAGGCGGCGGAGGGCACGGCGAGGCGATCGTTCACGTATGTTTCTCCAGCGTCGCAGGACGCAGCGCGAGCAGCAGGCTCGCAGTGTTGACGGCAATGCGGTCGTTGCTGATCATCAGCGGCGCCGCGAGCAGGTCGCGAATGTGACGGCCGATGCTGAACGGCGTGCCTTGCTTGTAGCCGGCCATCCCGCAGATCATCATCGCCTGGTGCGCGACTTCGAGCGCGGTCGTCGACACGTAGGTCTTCAGCGTGTTGATCTCGGCGGCCCGGGCCATGCTGGCCGACCACGAGCTGGTCGACGCGTTCGCGTGGAGGCGCAGCACGGCGTCGACACGGGCCTGCATCGCCTGCATCAGCGCGAGCGATTCGGCGATGCGCCGCGCCGCGGGCGACGGCGCGCCGTCGGTCTGGCGCGCCTGTGCGCGGAAGAACTGGTGCGCGCGATGGAACGCGTCGCCGGCCACGCCGATCCAGACGGCGGCCCACAGGATGTGCGACACCGGCACCATCGTTTCTTCGGCGATCTTCGTGAACGGGACCGGCAGGCACTGGACGGCGGCGCCTTGCGCATCGAGCACGAAGCCGTTGCTGCAGGTGCCGCGCATCCCGAGCGTGTCCCATTCGCCGCGGCGCGTGAGCGTATAGCCGTCGCGCAGCAGCGTGACGAGCACCTGCTCGGAGGCCGGGGCGTCGGCGTCGCGGCGTGCGGTCGCGAGGATGCCGTCCGCATAGTCGCCGTACGAGATCGTCGGCGCGGATTTGTGCAGCCGGAACCCGCCGCCGTCGGTTTCGAGCGCGCACTGGCTCGCCCGCAGGTTGCCGCCGACGCCGTCTTCCGACGTCGCCGACGCGAGCAGCCACTGGTGGCGCACGAGCTGTTGCAGGAACAGCTTGTGCCAGCCCTGGTCGGCAGCATGGTCGACGATGCAGGCGACCTGGATCTGGTGCATCGCGAACACCATCGCCGACGACGCGCAGGCCTGGCCGAGGATCGAGCAGGCCGACGCGATATCTTCCAGCGACGCGCCCGCACCGCCGAGATGGGTCGGCACCATCGCGCCGAGCAGCCGGCGCGCGCGCATTGCCTCGATCGCCTCGACGGGGCAGCGCGCGTCGCGATCGACCGCATCCGCGTGCTGCGCGGCGATCTGTGCGACGGCGTGCGCGGCCTCGTCGAGCCGATGCGATTCGCTGTCGGCCGCGAGTTCGGGAAGCGGCGCGCTCATGCGGAATGCTCGGTGCGTTGCAGGGTGGCGATCGTGTCCGCGAGTGCGTCGATGCTGCGGAACAGGTTGCGGTTCAGCATCTCGTCGGGAATCTCGATGTTGAACTGCTTCTCGATCGCGAGCATCAGCTGGATCGTGTCGAGCGAGGAGAGGCCCGCTTCGTAGAGGTCGTCCCCGTCGCCGATCGAATCGATCGCGGCTTCGAGGTGGGCGACGTGCTTGAGGATGGTTCTGATTTCGTTTTTCACGTGCTGCTCCGGCGTGCGTGGTGTCGTCCGCTCGGGCAGACGCGCGATGTGCGCTGACGTCCCCCCGGCAGTCCGGCATCAGTAGACCATTGGCAGGCACGGCGTTCTGTTCGCCACCCTACAATCGGCTGACCCGGCGTGCTCGCGGTGCCGGGCCGGTCCGTCGATCACGCGCGCGATGCGGCCGGCACGCCCGAGTCGGCCGACAGAATGCGCTTCATTTCGTCGCGCACGATCGCGCGGCAGCCACACGACATCCTTTCGAGGCCGTCGAGGTCGGCAAGCTCGATCGAGCTGCGGTATTGCCGGATCAGGCCGAGCTTCTGGATTTCGCCGGCGGCATCCGTGACCGTTTCGCGCCGCACGCCGAGCATCTGCGCGAGCATGCTGTGAGTCACCTGGATCTCGATGCTGCGCGTGCGGTCGTACGCGAGCAGGAACCATCTGCATAGCTGATGTTTCAGCACGTGATGCCGGCTGCAGAACGTGATCTGCGACACCTGCGCCATCAGCAGACGCACGCAGACGAACACGAGATGGCGGATCACCGGCGATGCGTCGAACGCGGCGGCGAATACGCGCCGGTCGAGCCGGTAGACGAAGCCGTCGCGGCAGGCCACCGCACGGCAGGGCATCCGGCCGCTGCCGCCGATCACGTCGTCGCAGACCACGCTCTCGCTGCCGATCTCCGCCACCTCCAGCGTCATGCCGCCGGACGACACGTACTGCAGCGAGATCGCCGTCGTGACCGGCAGGTACACCGCGGTGAGCGTTTCACCGGGTTCGCACAGCACTTGCCCCGATTTCAGGTGAACGAGCTGCAGGTGGGGTGCCAGCGTGGCGAGTTCGTCGCGGTCGATGGCCGCGAGAAACCGGTTGGCATCGAAGCTGTGGGAAAGCTCGATCATGCCGTTCGCATAGGCGACGGCGTCGTTGGCCTGGAGAGTCACGGCACATCCTCGTAGGGTGGCGATCTCGCGTCGTCGTGGCGGTCCCGTGAAAACGGGATTCAGCACGATCGTGCGAATTTGTGTTCATCGAAAATCGAATGACGATGCTGCGAAAAGGCTAGCACGCGATTGAAATCGATCAATTGCACATTACGTCATCTTGCAAAGTTTGACGATTTTGGTCGAGTGCAAACGTCATGCGGATTTAATGGTTCATTTCCGTCGAATTAATCATCCGGAAATGGAATGCCGAGCGGGTCCGTCATTCGATCTTGTTCGGGAATCAATCGGATGACGGTGTGCATCGTACGTGAAAATCATCGGGCGCACGTTGAACATTATTTGACAAATAAACGGGGTCTGCCTGAATGTCCATCAGGATCAATGGCTTGCATGCGATGTGTGCGACAGGTTACAGAACGGGGAATGCGTATGCCGATTCAAATTTGAGACAGTTTCAAACGAACGTGTGAAGCACGGCGACATCGGGAAGCGTGGTCCTGAACATCACGGAAACAATTGAAAATCGGCTGTAAGTGTTTGAACGACAAGCTTCGCGGCCCCGATCCGTTTGCCCCGGCTCGATGCAGAAGAATTGTTCAGTCAAATCAATTGCGGTGTCCGTCGCCGGAAGAGTGTCCGGAAATGAGACGCTTTTTATGGTGCGAGGCCGAATATTCGGGCGATCCAAATCGAGTGTGATTCATATATTAAGGATGGGCGGCTATTGGCACGTAAATCGCTTATTCGAATTCGCGTGTCGAAACGGGGCGGCCGACTCAATTCGGCGGTAACAAGTCGATGGTCGGTCGGAATCAGGGTTGTGGGCCGCAACCGTTGTCAACGTCCGGACGCGCATTGCGATAACGAGTTCCGTGCACGCGGCTGCAGGCGGTGCGGACAATAAAGGGATACAGACATGCTTCATCTTCACTCGAGCTACACGGCGAACGCCATCCTCGATGCACTCCCGGAGGACAGCATCCGCACTATCGCACCGCATCTCGAACTGGTCCGGATCAAGGCCGGCATGCTCGACCGGGTCGGCGAGCCGATGCGTCATCTGTATTTTCCGACGACGGCGATGATGTCGGTGCAGCACCTGATGGAGGACGGCGCGATGGTCGAGGTGGCGGTGGTCGGCCGTGAAGGCGTGGTCGGCCTCGGGACGCTGGTGGGCGGCATCGCGGCGTCGAACCGGGTCGAGGTGCGCATCGGCGGGATGGCGTATCGCGTGCCGAGTTGCGTGATGCGTGCCGAATTCGAGCGATCGCCGCAGACGTACCGGCTGCTGCTCAACTACTGCCAGGCGACGATGGCGCAGATCTCGCGCAGCGCGCTGTGCAACCGTCATCACTCGGTCAGCGAGCAGTTGAGCCGCTGGCTGCTGCTCGCGCACGATCGCATCGACGGCGACGAGCTGGCCGTCACGCAGCAGACGATCGCGAACATGCTCGGCGTGCGGCGCGAAGGCGTGACGGAGGCCGCCGGCAACCTGCAGGAAGCCGGATTGATCCGGCAGCGCCGCGGCCGCATCACGGTGCTCGACCGCGACGGTCTCGAACACCATGCGTGCGAATGCTACGACCTGATTCGCGCCGACTATCGCCGGTTGCTCGGGGCGCGCGGGAATGCGAGGCCGGCGCCGGTTCGCCCGCGCCTGCCGGAGGTGCATCGCGGATTCCCGGCACATGGTGCATGACGATGCAGTCGACGTCCGGTGGAACGAATGCGATGCGGCGTGCCGCGATCGCGGCGCTCGATGTCGTGCTCGTGCTGGCGGGGGCGCTTGCGGCGCAGGCCGCGTCCGGCCTCGCATGGCGTGAGTTGTCCGATGCGCAGCGCGGTGCGATCGCGCTGCTGTGCGTGCTGACGGTGGCGCTGCTGCCGCGCTACCTGCGCGCCGTGCGTGGCGGCGTGGCGGTGCGGGGCGGCGCGCACGTGCTGACCCAGACGATGGTGGCGGTCGTCTGCGCGAGCGTGCTGACGGTGGCCGCCGCGATGTGGATCATGAATCGAGGCGGCACCGTCACGACACGCTGGCTCGTGCACACGGTGCTGGCCGGCGACGCGGCGTTGCTGCTCGGCCGCGCCGCGCTGCTGGCCGTCGTGCTGACACGCAACGACCCGCGTGCGCGGCAACGCCGTGTCGCCGTGGTCGGCGCAACGGCATACGGGCGCGTGGCGGTCGAGCGGATGCAGCTCGCGCCGAACGGCCCGTTCGTGGCGGCATGCGTCTTCGATGACGACGCACCGGCCGCCGCGAACGGCATCGGCGGCGTGCCGGTGATCGACGACTGGGCCACGCTGCGCGACATGATCCGCAACGGCGAGATCGACGAAGTGTGGCTCACGTTGCCGATGTCGCACGAATGGCGGATCCAGCGCATCGTGCGCGAGTTGCGCGACGAGTTCGTCGAGCTGCGGCTGCTGCCCGATGTGCGGCAGATGGCGGTCGTCGATCGCTCCGCGACCGACGTGCTCGGCATGCCGGCGATCAATCTCGCGACCACGCCGAGCTCGGCGCCGGAGCTGTGGGCGAAGTTCGCGTTCGACCGGCTGTTCGCATTCGGCGTGCTGATTCCGTTGCTGCCGCTGCTGTCGATCCTGGCGATCGCGGTCAAGCTGTCGTCGCCGGGGCCCGTGCTGTTCAGGCAGCGCCGCAAGGGCGTGGACGGCCGCGAGTTCGACATCCTGAAGTTCCGGACGATGCGTGTGCATCGCGCGCAGCCGGGCGTCTTGCGGCAGGCCTCGCGCAACGACGCGCGCATCACGCGCGTCGGCGCATTCCTGCGGCGCACGTCGCTCGACGAGCTGCCGCAGTTCTTCAACGTGCTGTTCGGGCAGATGTCGGTCGTCGGGCCGCGCCCGCACGCGATCGAACACGACGACCTCTATCGGCAACTGATCGACTGCTACATGTACCGCTATCGCGTGCGTCCGGGCATCACCGGATGGGCGCAGGTGAACGGCTATCGCGGCGAGACGCGCAAGGTCGAGGCGATGGCGGCGCGCGTGAAATTCGATCTTTTCTACATGCAGAACTGGAGCTTCTGGTTCGACATGAAGATCATCCTGTTGACGGTCGTGCGCGGCTTCATCGGCCGCAACGCTTTCTGAGGATGGCGAATCGTCCGGAAAGCCGGGCGTTGTGCGGTCGAACGTACCGACCGGATCGGCGGCGGCGGACACACTGACGGCACAGCAGCATTCCGCTCAGCGGGGTGTCCGGCGGCGCCTCATCGTGCCGCAGCCATCGGAACAGTCACGATCATGTCAACGTCGATTCGGGAGCGCAGCGCACCGGTACTGCAGGAAGCGCGCGCGGAACGGGGCGTCGGCGCCGCCGCGCAAACCGCGCGGTTGCGGCGCCTCGCAATCAACGGAAAATTCACGGCGCAGCGCATGACCGGCGTTCAGCGCGTGGCCTACGAACTGACGGCCGAACTCGCGCGCCTCGCGAATGCCGGTGACGAACCGTCGCTCGTCGTGCCGGTCGATCACGATCCGGCGGCCATGCCGGCCGGCGCACGGCCGCAGACCGTCGGGCGCCGGCACGGCGCGCTGTGGGAGCAATGGACGCTGCCGCGCACGACGCGCGGACGAACCCTGTTGAGCCTGTGCAACATCGGCCCGCTGGTGAAGCGCGATCAGCTGCTGATGATTCACGATGCGGCGGTCTTCGATCTGCCGGCCGGTTATTCGCTCGCATTCCGTCTGTGGTACCGCTTCGCGTTCTCGATCCTGAAGCGGCGCGCGCGTCATATCGTGACGGTGTCGCATTTTTCGCGGGCACGGCTGGCCGCCCGGCTCGGGGTACCGCCGGCGCGCCTGTCCGTCGTACCGGGCGCGGTCGATCACATCGACCGGATCGACGCCGATCCGGGCGTGCTGTCGCGCCTGAATCTCGAGACGGACGGCTATGTGCTGTTCGTCGGGTCGCTCGCGCCGGGAAAGAATCTCGTGCGCGCACTGGCCGCGATCGCGTTGATGCGGGCGTCGCACCCGACGTTGCGCTTCGTGATCGCGGGCGGTGCCAATGCGAAGATATTCGGGGTACGGGAGGCAGGCCTGCGCGAGGACGATCCCTACGTCACGTGGGCCGGTTACGTGACCGATGGCGAACTGAAAGCGCTGTACGAGCACGCCGGATGCTTCGTTTTCCCATCGTTGTACGAAGGATTTGGCTTGCCGCCGCTCGAGGCGATGCGGTGCGGTTGCCCCGTCATCGTGTCTCACGAGGGCTCGCTGCCGGAAGTCTGCGGCGGCGCGGCGCTGTTCTGCGATGCCTATTCGCCGCCGGACATCGCCGCCGCAATCGCTCGCGTGATGGACGATCCCGAACTGCGGGCGCGGCTGCGCACGACGGGCCGCGAGCATGCGCGGCGGTACAGCTGGCAGCGCTCGGCGCGCGCGTTGCTCGATATCGTCCGTGCCGATACCTGACGGGCGGTGACGCGGTCCGACGCAACGGCTGGGTCGATCCCGGCGGCGTCTGCGTCGGACGAATCCGGCGAGGCCGCGTTTCATATCCGTCCCCGATTTTCGGGCGTGCGGACGGCCTGCTGATTCCGGTCAACACACGCGTGTTCAATGGGTTTATCCTGCGTCGAATGCGTCCGGCGCTTCGTGCTGCCGGGCGCGTATCCGGACGCGCGGCGACGGCGGTCACGCAGTTTCGCCGCGCACCGGCGCGACACCGCGCGCCGTACGCTTTCGCGCGGAACCCGGAACAGGAGAGACGGCCATGTCGCTCGACCCACAACAACGGCAGACGCTGAAACAGCGGCTGAACGAGAGCGAGCAGGCGCTGCGTGCGGAGATCCGCGCGAGCGAGGACCAGCGCGCGTCGGAATCCTACGCGGACCTTGCCGGCGCGGCGCCGGACGAGGGCGACGAGGCGAACGCGGACCTGTTCGTCGACGTCGATCACGCATTGATCGGCATGAGACTGACCGAACTGCGCGCGATCGGCCGCGCCCTGCAGCGGATGCGCGACGGCAGCTACGGCGAATGCATCGATTGCGACGGCGCGGTGGGCTACGAGCGGCTGCTGGCGCGCCCGGCCGCCGAGCGCTGCACGCATTGCCAGTCGATCTACGAGCGGCACTACGCGACGACCCCGCGCGCTTCCCTCTGACGTCGCGGCCGCAACGGCGCTGCACGCGATGCGCAGCGGGCGTACGATGAAGGACGGGCGCCCGGTGGCGTCGACCTGCGATGCCGACGGGCGGGCAGGCGCCGTGGCGCCAGTACGCGGCGCCATCCACGTGGAAGGGAGCCACGCCGATCATGCCGATCCACAATGCCGAGTGCGCGGCCGTATTCGCCGAGATCGCCGACATGCTCGAGATCCAGGGCGCCAATCCGTTTCGCGTGCGGGCCTACCGCAACGCCGCACGGACGATTGCCGACTACGGTCGCGATATTCCGACGATGATCGCGAACGGCGACGATCTCGGCAAGATTCCGTCGATCGGTCCGGATCTTGCGTCGAAGCTGCGCGAGATCGCCGCGACCGGCACCTGCGAGCTGCAGCAAACGCTGCGCCATGCGTTGCCGGGTGCGATCGTCGAGTTGCTCGACGTGCCGGGGCTGGGCGCGAAACGCGTGAAGGCGCTGCATGATGCGCTGCACGTCGATTCGCTCGAACAGTTGCGTGCCGAAGCGAAAAACGGTCACGTGCGCGAGCTGCCGGGCTTCGGCGCGAAAACCGAAGCCCATCTGCTCGAAGCGATCGACGATCGCCTGCAGCGCGAGCCGCAACGCTTCCTGCTGCCCGACGCCGCGCGGTCGCTGATGCCGTTGCTCGACCGCCTGCGCGCGGTCGCGGGCGTCGGCAAGGCCGTGCCGGCCGGCAGTTTTCGTCGTCGCCGCGAAACCGTCGGCGATCTCGACATCCTCGTCACCGCACGCGACTCGGCCGCCGTCGCCGATGCGTTCGTCGGCCACGGCGATGTGGCGCGTGTGCTCGCGCACGGCAAGACGAAGTCGAGCGTCGTACTCGCCAACGGTTTGCAGGTCGACCTGCGCGTGGTCGATGCCGATGCGTTCGGCGCGGCGCTCGTCTACTTCACCGGATCGAAGGCGCACAATATTGCGCTGCGCAGGATCGCGCAGGCCGGCGGGCTGAAGATCAACGAATACGGCGTGTTTCGCGGCGACGAGCGGATTGCCGGCGACACGGAGGCCTCGGTCTATGCCGCCATCGGGTTGCACGAGGTGCCGCCCGAGCTGCGCGAGGATCGCGGCGAGATCGATGCGTCGCGCGCCGGCACGCTGCCGGCCCTGGTCGAACGCAGGCATCTCCACGGCGACCTGCATGCGCATACCGACGCGTCGGGCGGCCGCGACGGCCTGCGCGCGATGGCCGACGCGGCCCGTGCGCGCGGGCTCGCTTATCTGGCGATCACCGATCGCGCCCCGCCTGCCGACGGCGGCCGCCACGACTTCGAGTGGCTTGCGCGACAGCTGGACGAGATCGATCGCATCAATGCGTCGTTCGACGATTTCGTGCTGCTCAGGGGCGTGGAGGCCGGTATTCGCGAGGACGGCAGCCTCGATGTGCCCGACGCGATGCTCGGCCGGCTCGATCTCGTGGTCGGAGCCGTCCGCGATCACTTCGACTTGCCGCGCCAGGCACAGACCGATCGCCTGCTGCGCGCGATGGACCACCCGCATTTCACGATTCTCGCGCACCCGACCGGCCGCATGCTCGGCGAACGCGAGGCAGTCGAACTCGACGTGCCGCGCGTGATTGCCCAGGCCGCGGCGCGCGGCTGCTTCGTCGAACTCGATGCACAGCCGCGGCGGCTCGATTTGCCCGACATCTGGTGCCGCGAGGCCGCGCGGGCCGGCGTGCGGGTCGCGATCGGTTCCGATGCGTACGGCACGGACGAATTCGACAATCTCGCGTACGGCATCGATCAGGCGCGACGCGGCTGGCTCACGCGGCGGGATGTGCTGAACACGTGCACGCTCGCGCAACTGCGGCCGCTGCTGGCACGGACGATGGGCGAGGGCGGCGGGACGAAGCGGAGCCGGTCGAAGGGGGGATGAACGCGGGCGGCAACGCATGCTGCCCGCCGTGCGTTCATGTCATTCCGGCACGGTCACGCGAGCATGCCGGTCGCCGGTACATAGGGCAGGCCGAGCGCCAGCGCGACCGCTTCGTACGTGATGTGCCCGTCGCAGACGTTCAGGCCCGCGCGCAGATGCGGATCGTCGGTCATCGCCTGCTTCCAGCCCTTGTCGGCGAGCGCGAGCGCATGCCCGAGCGTCGCGTTGTTCAGCGCGAAGGTCGACGTGCGCGCGACCGCGCCGGGCATGTTCGCGACGCAGTAGTGCACGACGCCGTCGACGACGAAGGTCGGGTCGGCATGCGTCGTCGCATGCGAGGTCTCGAAGCAGCCGCCCTGGTCGATCGCGACGTCGACGACGACGGCACCCTTGCGCATCGTCGCGATCATGTCGCGCGTGACGAGGCGCGGCGCCGATGCGCCCGGCACGAGCACCGCACCGATCACGACGTCGGCGTCGCGCACGGCTGCGTCGACCGTATGCGCGTTCGAGCAGACGGTCGAAATCCGGTTGGCGAACACGAGGTCGAGCTGGCGCAACCGGTTGACGTTGTTGTCGAGCACGGTGACGCGTGCGCCGAGGCCGACCGCCATCTGCAGCGCGCCGGTGCCCACGACACCCGCGCCGAGCACGACGACGTGCGCGGCCGGCACGCCGGGCACGCCGGCCATCAGCAGGCCGCGGCCGCCGCGCGGGCTTTCGAGGTGGGTTGCCGCGACCTGGATCGACATGCGTCCGGCCACCTCGCTCATCGGCGCGAGCAGCGGCAGGCCGCCGCCGGGGCCCGTCACGGTTTCGTACGCGATGCAGACCGCGCCGGATTTCACGAGCGCGGCCGCCTGGTCGGGATCGGGCGCGAGATGCAGGTACGCGTAGAGGATCTGGCCGCGTCGCAGCATCGCGCATTCGGCCGGCTGCGGCTCCTTGACCTTGATGATCATGTCGGCGCGCGCGAAGACTTCGTCGGCGCCGTCGCAGAGCGATGCGCCGGCGGCGGTGTAGTCGTCGTCGAGCAGGCCGATCGCGGTGCCCGCGCCGCGCTGCACGAGCACGCGATGGCCGTGCCGCGTGAGTTCGTGCGCGCCGGCCGGCGTGAGGCCGACGCGATATTCGTGGTTCTTGATCTCCTTCGGCACACCGATCAGCATGAGTCGCCTCCATGGCCTTCATTATCGTTGTCGTGCGGTCGGTACGATGCTGCGGCGTGCCGACCGCGGTACTGGAATAACAGGGTAGTAGCGCGCGAAGGGAAGTCAAGCGGCCGGCCCGGGCGACCGGCACGCGCACTGCATCGCACCACGTGCTGCCACGGGTTGCGACCGCAGGTCGCAATGCACGCGTCGCCGGGTTTCGGTATCGTCATGCGTGGCGCGGGCCGGGGCCGCGCGCCGGAACCCTTCCGGCAGAACAACGAGACAAGGACACGAACGACATGACCGGCGCGTATTTCAGCGTGCCGACGCTTTGCGCGATCGCGCTCGTACACGTCTACTGGGCGTTGGGCGGGCGGCGCGGCAAGCGTGCGGCGATTCCGGAACTGGATGGCGTGCCGCTGCTGCGGCCGACCGCGATCGGCACGCTTGCCGTCGCGGCGGCGCTGCTGGGCGGCGCATGCGTGGTGGCCGCGCGTGCCGGCTGGCTGGGGCGTAACGCGTATCCCGGCACGATCGCGTTCGCGGTCGTTGCGCTCGCACTGATCTTCGCGGTGCGCGCCGTCGG
Source organism: Burkholderia sp. YHN3-13 (assembly GCF_055810675.1). Classification (NCBI taxonomy): domain Bacteria; kingdom Pseudomonadati; phylum Pseudomonadota; class Betaproteobacteria; order Burkholderiales; family Burkholderiaceae; genus Burkholderia; species Burkholderia sp. YHN3-13. The sequence continues at coordinate 83,643 of NZ_JBVVNQ010000009.1, forward strand.
CGATTTCCGCTACGTCGGCTTCTTCAAGCGCATTCGCGGGTCGCGTTTCGCACGGATGGACTCGCTGTATTACTCGCCGCTGTGCGCGGCGCTGGCGCTGTCCATTGCGTCGATGTTCTGGACGCGGTGAGCGGCGGGCGGTTCAACCCGCGGGCGCATCGATCGGCGCAAGGCATTCGGCCGGCACGGCGTCGGTCAGCCAGACGCCGTTTTCGGCAATGAAGAACGTGCGGCCCTGCCGGTGCATGCGCTGCGCGTCGACCTCGAGAATCACCGGCACGCCGTAGCGCGCGCCAACCGCCCGTGCCGTCCCGATGTCGGCCGACAGGTGCACGTGATGCCGGGCGCCGGGTTTCAGTCCTTGCGCACGAATCGAATCGAGGAAGCGCGTCGCCGTGCCGTGATAGAGGCGCTCGGGCGGCTGCGCGGCCGGATAACGCCGTTGCACGACGGGCGTCGAATGGCCCTGCACCGCGCGAATGCGCTGACCGTCGTCGGAAAGCGCGAAGCGCTGCTTGTCGCTGGTTGCACAGACGCTTTCGATCGTCGCGCGATCGAGCCGGTGTCCGTGACGGGCGGCGCCGGCAATCAACCGACCGATATCGGCCCAGCCTTGCGCATCGAGTTGCAGGCCGATCGCCTGCGGCTCGTGGCGTAGCAGGTAGCTCAGATATTTGCTGATGCTGGTCGAATCGGGCGCCAGCGATTTGTTTTTCCGGGTGTTCATGAGCGGAGGAGGCTACCAGAGCACGGCGCGCTCCGACGCCGTCGCGTGGTGCCGCGTGACTGGAAAGAGGCAGCTCTCCGGGTAGGTCCTCCAGGCAACGAACGCCTGCCTGCCCCCTTCATCCACCTGCGATCGCGCGCATCCTTGCGCATTCCGGTTTTCAGATTTTTCAATTGTTGCGATTTTCGATGCATTGAATTGCATCGAACCCTGTAGCAATGGAACCGGTTCCAGCTATAATTCGCCGCACTCGTCGCCGGGCCCTAAAGAGGGTCGTGCACGTTGCGCTTGCCGTCGGCAAACGCGGCGTCTAAGTTGAACAAGGGTCATGGCGATGGCAGCAGATGCCGGTCGAAAGGCCGCTATTTGTCTGACGATAGGGCCCGTTAAGAGGTCGATCCGTGCAGCGCGCCGCCGTCGCCGGCGCGACGCGCGGCCGCATGAAGGCGTCACCGTGCATCGCGCGGCCGTTGCCCGCATCGAGGTTGTTCGCAACATATGAAGAACAGGACGGCCAGCCGCATGCGGCACGGCTTCCGGCCGGCCACGCGGCATGCGGAATGCGCGTGGCCGGCGCCGATCCCCAACGATCAACATCCGACCATGTCCACGCCACCTGACAAACCCAACTCGCGCCGCCGTTTCCTGCGCACGTCGGTCGCGCTCGTGCCGATCGCGTCGGTCGCCGGCTGCGACCTGCGCTCGTCGTCGCCGTCCGCGACGACGGCCGGCAGCGCGCCCGCCGCATCGTCCAGCGCCGAGCGCGCCCCGTACAAGCCGACCTTCTTCGATGCGAAGGAGTGGGCGTTCGTCCAGGCCGCCGTCGACCGGCTCATCCCGGCCGACGCCGAAGGCCCCGGCGCGCTCGAATCGGGCGTGCCCGAATTCATCGACCGCCAGATGGAGACGCCGTATGCGCACGGCGCGACGTGGTACATGCAGGGGCCGTTCCAGCAGGGCGTGCCCGAGCTGGGTTACCAGTTGAAGCTGGTGCCCCGCGACATCTACCGGCTCGGCATCGCGGCCGTCAACCGTTATTGCGAAAAGGCGCACGGCAAGGCGTTCGCGGATCTCGACGCACCGACGCGCGACACCGTGCTCGGCGCGCTGGAGAAGGGCGCCGCGCAGATCGACGACGTCCCGCCCGGCGTGTTCTTCGGCCAGTTGCTGCAGAACACGCGCGAAGGTTATTTCTGCGATCCGGTGCACGGCGGCAATCACGACATGGCCGCGTGGAAGATGATCGGCTTTCCGGGCGCACGCGCGGACTTCATGGATTTCGTCAACCAGAGCGGCAAGCCCTATCCGTACGGGCCCGTCTCGATCAACGGGGAGCGCAGCTGATGGCCGCAGAGAAAAAGCCGCATGTCGATGCGGTGATCGTCGGCTTCGGCTGGACCGGTGCGATTCTCGCGAAGGAACTGACCGAAGCGGGCCTGAAGGTCGTCGCGCTCGAGCGCGGCGAATATCGCGATACGTACCCGGACGGCGCGTATCCGAACACGATCGACGAGCTGACGTACAACATCCGCAAGAAGCTGTTCCTCGACCTGTCGAAGACGACCGTGTCGATCCGCCACGGCCTGCAGGACACCGCGCTGCCGTACCGGCAGCTCGCCGCGTTCCTGCCGGGCGAAGGCGTCGGCGGCGCGGGGCTGCACTGGTCGGGCGTGCATTTCCGGATCACGCCGGAAGAGCTGCGCTTGCGCAGCCACTATGAAGAGCGCTACGGCCGGAAGTTCATCCCCGAAGGGATGACGATCCAGGATACGGGCGTGACCTACGACGAGCTCGAACCGCATTTCGACTTCGCCGAAAAGGTGTTCGGCACGTCGGGGCAGGCGTACAAGGTCGGCGGCAAGGTGGTCGGCGACGGCAACGTGTTCGAGGCGAACCGCAGCGACAACTTCCCGCTGCCCGCGCAGCTCAATACGTATTCGGCGCAGCGCTTCTTCGACGCCGCCAAGTCGCTCGGCCTGCATCCGTACCGGCTGCCGTCGGCGAACACGTCGGGCCCGTACACGAACCCGTACGGCGTGCAGATGGGCCCGTGCAACTTCTGCGGCTACTGCAGCGGTTACGCGTGCTACATGTACTCGAAGGCGTCGCCGAACCTGAACATCCTGCCCGCGCTGAAGCAGGCGCCGAACTTCGAGCTGCGCTCGAAGTGCCACGTGCTGCGCGTCGACCTCGACGACACGAAGAAGCGCGCGACCGGCGTGACCTACGTCGATCCGGCCGGGCGCGAAGTGCACCAGCCGGCCGATCTCGTGATCGTGGCCGCGTTCCAGTATCACAACGTGCACCTGCTGCTGCTGTCGGGCATCGGCAAGCCGTACGACCCGGTCTCGGGCGAGGGTGTCGTGGGCCGCAATTTCGCGTACCAGAACCTGTCGACGATCAAGGCGTTCTTCGACAAGGACACCTACACGAATCCGTTCATCGGCGCGGGCGGCAACGGCGTCGCGGTGGACGATTTCAACGCGGACAACTTCGACCACGGCCCGCTCGGCTTCGTCGGCGGTTCGCCGCTGTGGGTGAACCAGGCCGGCGTGAAGCCGATCAGCGGCATCGCGACGCCGCCCGGCACGCCGCAGTGGGGTTCCGCGTGGAAGAAGGCCGTCAAGGACAACTACGCGCACACGATCTCGATGGACGCGCACGGCACCAACATGTCGTACCGCGACGTGTATCTCGACCTCGACCCGACCTATCGCGATTCGTACGGTCAGCCGCTGTTGCGGATGACGTTCGACTGGAAGGACAACGACATCAAGATGGCGCAATACGTGACCGGGCAGATGAAGAAGATCGCGGAAGCGATGGGGCCGAAGGCGATCAGCGTGTCGACGCGCGAGTTCGGCAAGCACTTCGATTCGCGCGCCTACCAGACGACCCACCTCGTCGGCGGCGCGATCATGGGCACCGACCCGAAGACGAGCGTGCTGAACCGCTACCTGCAGTGCTGGGACGTGCACAACGTGTTCGTGATGGGCGCGTCCGCGCTGCCGCAGGGCATCGGCTACAACCCGACCGGGATCATCGCGGCGCTGGCCTACTGGTCGGCACGCGCGATCCGCGAGCAATACCTGAAAAATCCTGCCCCGCTGGTGACCGTATGAAGAGGACGATGAATTCCCTCGCCACGCGCCGCATGTCCTCGTGGTCGCGTGCCCTGGCGGCCGCGGCGAGCTGGGCCGTGTTCGGCCTCGCCGGCACGACGGCCGTCGCGCAACCGGCGGCGCCCGCCGCGGCTTCCGGCCCGGCGGCTGCACCGGTGGCCCGGTCGGCCGACGCGAGCCTGGTCAAGCGCGGCGAATACCTCGCGCGCGCCGGCGACTGTATCGCATGCCACACCGCGAGCGGCGGCAAGCCGTTCGCCGGCGGGCTGAAGTTCGACACGCCGATCGGCGGCATCTACTCGACGAACATCACGCCGGACCCGAAGACGGGTCTCGGCGGCTGGACTTACGAGGACTTCACGCGCGCGGTGCGCGAGGGCGTGCGCAAGAACGGCGACACGATGTATCCGGCCATGCCGTTCCCGTCGTATTCGCGCCTGACCGACGACGACATGAAGGCGCTGTACGCGTACTTCATGCACGGCGTCGCGCCCGTCGAGCACGAGAACCGCGCGGTCGACATCGTGTGGCCGCTGTCGATGCGCTGGCCGCTCGGGATCTGGCGCAAGCTGTTCGCGCCGGCGCCGAAGCCGTTCGATGCGGCGCCGTACACCGATCCGGTGGTCGCGCGCGGCGCGTATCTCGTACAGGGCCTCGGCCACTGCGGCGCGTGCCACACGCCGCGCGCGCCGACGATGCAGGAGCGCGGGCTGACCGATGCGGACGGCCCGGACTTCCTGGCCGGCGGCGCGGCGATCGACGGCTGGGTGCCGACGAGCCTGCGCGGCGAGCCGCGCACGGGCCTGGGGACGTGGAACGAAGCCGAGATCGTGCAGTTCCTGAAGACGGGCCGCACGCTGCGCACGGCCGCGTTCGGCGGGATGACGGACGTGGTCGGCCACAGCATGCAGCACATGACCGACGACGACCTGAACGCGATCGCGCGCTACCTGAAGACGCTGCCGCCGCGCGTGCAGGGCGAGCAGCCGCACGTATACGACGCGGCCGCCGCGAAGGCGCTGCAGACGGGCGACGCGAGCAAGCCGGGCGCGGCCGTCTATCGCGACAACTGCATGGCCTGCCACCGCAGCGACGGCCACGGCTACACGCGCGTGTTCCCGGCGCTGGCCGGCAACCCGGTCGTGCAGGGGGACGATCCGACCTCGCTGATCCACGTCGTGCTGGAAGGCAGCGCGCTGGAGGGGACGCGCACCGCGCCGTCGACCTTCACGATGCCGCCGTTCGGCTGGCGCCTGTCGGACCAGGAAGTCGCCGACGTGTCGAACTTCGTGCGCACGAGCTGGGGCAACACGGGTGCGCCGGTGACGGCCGCGCAAGTCGCGAAGGTGCGCAAGAGCGTGCCGTCGACGCGGCCGGAGCCGCCGCCGGGCGCGCGGTTCCCGCAAGCGTCGCGCTGACGCGGGCGGCGGGGCGCCGGCCCCGCCGGTTCGACCCGTTTCAGGGCGCCGGCCGCGACGTGCGGCGCCCGTCGTTTCGCCGGGGTTGCACCCCGCAAAAGCGCGCGGCAGCGTGAATTTTTCGCGGCCGCGCGCCATTCTTCCGCCTCATCCCTTATCCTTTCACTCTTGAACCTTACTAAATAGTTACAAGAGCTTGGGAGGGGGGATGCCTCATGACGTCAGCCTGATTGCGTTGCTCGCGGCCGGTTTCGGTCTCGCGATGATCTTCGGTTACCTCGCGTCGCTGCTGAAAATGCCGCCGCTGGTCGGCTATCTGCTTGCCGGGATCGTGATCGGCCCCGGCACGCCCGGTTTCGTCGGCGACCTGTCGCTCGCGCAGCAGCTCGCGGAAGTGGGCGTGATGCTGCTGATGTTCGGCGTCGGCCTGCATTTTTCGCTCGGCGATCTGCTCGCGGTGCGCAAGATCGCGCTGCCGGGCGCGGTCGTCCAGATTACCGTCGCGACGCTGCTCGGCGGCGGGCTCGCGCTCACGTGGGGCTGGAGCCTCGGCGCGGCGCTGGTGTTCGGGCTCGCCTTGTCGGTCGCGAGTACCGTCGTGCTGCTGCGCGCGCTGGAAGGACGCGGGCTCGTCGAGACGGTCAACGGGCGCATCGCGGTCGGCTGGCTGGTCGTCGAGGATCTCGTCATGGTGCTCGTGCTGGTGCTGCTGCCGCCCGTCGCGGGGCTGCTCGGCGGCACGCCGCCCGGCGATACGCATGCGGCGGGCGGCAGCGTGTGGGGCACGCTCGGCGTCACGATGCTGAAGGTCGCGGCGTTCATCGCGCTGATGCTGGTGGTCGGCAAGCGCGTGTTTCCGCGCATTCTGTGGCTCGTCGCGCGCACCGGCTCGCGCGAGCTGTTCACGCTGTGCATGATCGCGGCCGCGGTCGGGATCGCGTTCGGCGCGGCGAAGCTGTTCGACGTGTCGTTCGCGCTTGGCGCGTTCTTCGCCGGGATGATGATGCGCGAGTCGGAATTCAGTCGGCGCGCGGCCGATGAGACCTTGCCGCTGCGCGACGCGTTCTCGGTGCTGTTCTTCATCTCGGTCGGCATGCTGTTCGACCCGAAGGTGCTGCTCGAGGAGCCGCTGCACGTGATCGAGGTCGCGGCGATCGTGCTGGTCGGCAAGACGCTCGCGGCCGTCGCGCTCGTGATCGCGTTCCGCTATCCGCTGAACACCGCGCTGACGGTCGGCGCGGGCCTCGCGCAGATCGGCGAATTCTCGTTCATTCTCGCGGGGCTCGGGCGTGCGCTCGGGCTCTTGTCGGCCGAGGGGCAGAGCCTGATCCTGGCGGTCGCGCTGATTTCGATCGCGATGAACACGCTGCTGTTCGCGATGATCGACCCGGCGCTCGTGTGGATCCGCAAGCATTCGGCGTTCGCGCGCAAGCTCGAGGCGCGCGACGATCCGCTCGCCGCGCTGCCGATGTCGACGCCGCAGACCCACTTGACCGGGCAGGTCGTGATCGTCGGCTACGGCAAGGTCGGCACGCGGATCGCGCATGCGCTGGACGAGCGCGGGATCGCCTATGTCGTCGTCGAGCAGAATCGCGAGCTCGTCGAGAAGCTGCGCGCGGACGGCATCGCGGCCGTGTCGGGCGACGCGATCGAGCCGATCGTGCTCGTGCAGGCGCATATCGCGCGGGCCGGGATGCTGGTCGTCACGCTGCCCGACGTGTTCGACGTGCGGCAGATCGTCGAGATCTCGCGCACGCTCAACCCGACGCTCGAAGTCGTGCTGTGCACCAACAGCGGCGACGAGGCCGCGCTGCTGTCCAGCGAGGGTGTCGGCACCGTGTTCATGGGCGAGACCGAACTCGCGCGCGGGATGACCGAGCACGTGCTCGGCCGGATGGTGAAGCCGGTCGCGGCCGCGCATTGACGGCGCGCGGCATCGCGCCGCGCACCGGGCAGCGCGCGGCGGCCCGGGCGGCCGCCGGCCCTGCGGGCTTCGGTGTCAGTAGAACGTCTCGAGCGTCGGTTTCCGCGCCATCACCACGCGATTGCCGGCCAGCAGGCCGCCGCCCACCGGCAGCGCGACGCCGGTGATGATCCGAGCGGCCGGCGAACTCAGGAACGGCGCGGCCTGCGCGACGTCGTCGGGCGTCGCGAAATCGTCGGGCGGATACCCCTTTCTCGATTGCTCGAACACCTGCGGATTGCGCCGCACGCGCGCTTCCGACGCGGGTGTCTTCACCGTGCCGGGCAGCACGATGTTCGCGCGCACGCCGTCGCGGCCCTATTCGATCGCCAGCGATTTCGTGCCGCTGATCAGCCCGGCCTGGGCCGCGCTGTAGGCCGGATGTTGTAGTCGGGCGCACAGGCAAGGCCACCTGCGGCGCGCAAATATTGCAGGAGGACGCGGCGGGAACCCTCAAATGATGCGGGGCGTTCCTGGAACGTGAGATGAAAGCGGGAAGGAGTGACGCGCATCCGGCATCGCCCGGACGGCGTCGTCAGCCTGCGGCAGCCTTCGCCGGCGCGGCCGTGCCGGATCGTGCGGCCGTCTCGAGCGGCGCGGATGGTTTCCGCGCGGCAGCCGTCCGGGCCGGCGAAGCCTTCGGCGCGGCTACCGTCTTCTGCGGCGCAGCCGCTTTTGCCGGCGCATTCTTCTCGGGCTCGACCGGCGCATCGGGCGGTACGCCGAGCAATTGCAGCGAGCCGCTCGTGACCGACGCGAACACCGGGCCGGCCACCGTGCCGCCGTAGTAGCCCTTGCCGCGCGGCTCGTCGATCATCACGGCGACGATCAGGCGCGGGTTGCTCATCGGCGCCATCCCCGCGAACAGCGCGCGGTACTTGCCCTTTGCATAGGTCGCGCCGACCTGCTTGCGCGCGGTACCGGTCTTGCCGCCGATCCGGTAGCCGTCGACGCGCGCGCGGCGCCCCGTACCGCCTTCGCCGACCGCCATCTCGAGCATCGAGCGGATCGACGCGGCCGTTTGCGGCGACGTCACGCGGTGGCCGCGATGCGCGTCGATCGTCTGCTGATCGGTGCCGTTCTTCAGCAGCGACACCGGGTGCAGCGTGCCGTCGCCCGCATAAGCCGTGTAGGTCTGCGCGATCTGCAGCAGCGACATTGACAGGCCGTAGCCGTAAGCCATCGTCGCCTGCTCGATCGGCCGCCAGCGCTTGTAGCCGCGCAGCCGGCCCGACGCGACGCCCGGGAACGTCAGTTCCGGCGCGCGGCCGATCCCGTACTCCTGGTACTTGTTCCAGATCGTTTCGGCGGGCAGGTTCAGCGCGAGCTTCGCGAGCGCGACGTTGCTCGACTTCTGCAGCGCCTGCGAAACCGTCAGCGACCCGTGGTTCGACGTGTCGTGAATCACGGCCGGGCCGATCTTGTAGGTGCCGGGCGACGTGTTGATGATCGTGTTCGGCGTGACCTTGCGTTCGTCGATCGACAGCGCGACGACGAGCGGCTTGATCGTCGAGCCCGGTTCGAACGTGTCGATCACCGCGCGGTTGCGCAACTGCTGGCCGGTCAGGCGGGCACGATCGTTCGGGTCGAAGGTCGGGTAGTTCGCGAGCGCGAGGATCTCGCCGTTCTGCGCGTCGAGCACGACGACGCTGCCTGCCACCGCGTTGTTCTCGATCACGGCGGCCTTGAGCTGGCTGTACGCGAGCTGCTGGATGCGGCGATCGATCGTCAGCTCGATCGTCGCGCCGTGCTGCGCGGGGACGAGCGGGCGCGTATCCGACACGATGCGGCCGAGCCGATCGCGGATCACCTCGCGTTGCCCCGACGTGCCTTGCAGGCGTGCATTCGCCGCGAGTTCGACGCCTTCCTGGCCCTTGTCCTCGACGTTCGTGAAGCCGACCACGTGCGCGGCCGATTCGCCTTCCGGATAGAAGCGCTTCGAATCGGCGATCTGCGTGATGCCGTCGATCGCGAGCTTGTCGAGGCGGCCCGCGGTATCGGCGTCCACTTGCCGCTTGAGCAGCACGAAGGTCTTCTCGTTGCCCAGACGCCGCTTCACCTCGACGAGCGGCATGTCGAGCAGCTTGGCGATCTGCGGGTAGTCGGTATCGGCGACCTGTTTCGGGTTCGCCCAGATTTCATAGGTCGACAGGCTGACCGCGAGCATCGCGCCGTTGCGGTCGACGATGCGACCGCGCATCGCGTCGAGCTCGATCGTGCGCTGGTAGCGCTTCTGGCCCTGTCCGACATAGAAATCCTGGTTCGCGACCTGCACCCAGAAGGCCCGCGCGATCAGCGCGGCGAACGCGAGGAACACGACGATCACGATCAACCTCGAGCGCCACATCGGCAGGCGCGACGCGAGCATCGGATTCTTGGTCGCGGCCGCGTACGGATCGGCGGGGTGGGTCTTCTTTTTCACGCTCATGCAATGGCCGGTTCGGGCCGCCCGTCGGCGGCAAATCAGTCTGGATAATGCGATTGTAATAAATGAGTAAACGTCGTGTGGGGAAAGTGTGTTCCGGCCCCGTGAAAAAACGTCAAAACGGCGACTTGGCCGGACATGAAAAACGAAGGCAGTAAAAAAGCACGACGAAAGCGGGCGGCCGACGTCACGGCAGGCAACGGGGGGATGCTCGGCAGGGGGGGCGATCCGGGTAGGCGGATTCGGGTGCCGGTCGAGCGCGACCGCCGACGCAGCGCGATCAATTGCCCGGGCCTCGATTATTTCTTTATGCCCGAAAATGAGAAACGCCCCGAAAGGGGGCGTCGATAATCATGAATATCGAAATGAATATCACTGGCACCGGAATAAACCCGAAAACCGCAGACGATTTACCTCGATGAATGCTATCGGGCAACGGAAATGAATTCCCGGTATTCCGGCTGGGTCGTGCAGCGATCGACCGCCTGCAGCCGCCATGCACCGGCGTGGTCGCCGGCGAGGACGGCAGGGCCCTGTTCGCGCTGCGTCGCGCCGAACGACAGCCCCTTCAACTGGCACACGGCGTTGCCGCCATCGGCCGCGCAGAGCGCCATCGCGCCCTCGACGTCGCGGACCTTGCCCCAGGCAGGGAGATCGATGCCCTGATGTGCCTCGCGCGACCACAGTCCCTCGTCGGTATCGACCCATAGAACCGCGAAAGCGTGCCGGGTTGCCGATTCGCTGCCATTAATCCGAATGGTGAGGCGCATTGTGATCGTCTCCTGAAAAATTGACGCATTCGACCGTTTTGACTTGATCAGTCTAGATAGACTGGTGTGAAACGCAAGTGATAATCCTCAAACAATCCTTATTGAGTTCATTCCGGTTTCAGATGGAACGACGTCTGACGATTCATGGTCGTTTCGGAGGCACTTGCCATCACGGGCGTTAGCGGGGATCGCGGTGTCGAGAGGCGCGTCGAAGGCGGTCGAGAGATGGGATGACCCGCGCGCGGGGCGCGTCGATCTGTCGCGCGCGACCGGCCACCGAAACGGTGCCGACGGATGCGACACGGCGCAGTCGGGACACCGACCGGGCGGACGTTTCGTCGTGCCGACGGCGGGTCCGGCACGACACACTCCGACAATCGCGTACAAATCGGCACACTTTCACGAAACTTTCGGGACAGACTTGCATTCGGTCGGGCCCCACACTGGGAAGGTCCCGATCCTGTGCCGCGGACGCCCGTCCGCGGCGGCTGCCGCCATCTCGTGCCAGAGAGCGATCGACGCGATCGCAGGCCGCACGCCCGATCGGGACTGCCGGGGCCGCGTCAGCCCCGGCCCGGCCGGTGAGCCGTGCGCGGCCCGCAACCGCGGGCACCGCGCCGCCCGGCCGATTCTTCGAAGGAGACTATCGTGCTGATCTGGAAAACCGCGTTGTCGCTCAACTGGCGGACGAGCCTCGTGTCGCCGGCCAGCGCACCGGTCGCGGCGGCGAACGTCGGGCGCCTGGTGCTGACCGGCGCAACCGGCTTCATCGGCAGTACCGTGCTGACGGCGCTCGTCAATGCGGGGCTGCTCGAACGCATCGTGTGCGTCGTGCGCGCGCAGGATCGCGGCCACGCCGTCGCGCGGCTGCGCGAGGCGGCGCTGCGCGCGGGGCTTGCGCCGTACTGGGCGTCGCGCCTGACCGATGCGAACGTGATCGTCGGCGCGCTCGGCGACGTGTGGCACGGCGCCGATGCGCCGCGCCTCGCCGGGGCGACGCACGTGATTCACTGCGCCGGCCATGCTTCGCCGGCCGACGGCGCGCATCTGCAGGCCGACATCGCCGATGCGGTGCATTTCGCCGAACGCTTCGCGCGCGCGCCGCGCCTGCAGCGTTTCGTGTACGTCGGCACGGCCTATGCGCACGCGGGCCGCGGCGGGATCGTGCAGGAACAGGCGGCGGGCGCTGTGGCGAACGACCCGGCGCACGACGACGAAGGCCTGCCGGGTGCGGTGCTCGCGGCCGATTATCTGCACGCGAAGGCCGAAACCGAACAGCGCCTGCGCGCGCTCGGGCTGCCGCTCGTCGTCGTGCGGCCGTCGCATGTGGTCGGTCATACGGTGCTCGGCACGCGGCCCGCGCCGAATTCGTTCTGGATGTTCCGCCTCGCGCATGCCGCGCGTCGCTTCACCGCGCGGCCGATGACGCGCATCGACATCGTGTCGGTGGACGACGTGGCGCGCGCGACGATGCTGCTGGCCGTGAAGCCGACGCTCGCCCACGACGTCTATCACGTGTCGGCCGGCGACGAGGCGCCGCAGGTCGCGCAGATCGTGCGGGCGATGGACGAGGCGGCGGGGATGACGGGTGCGCCACGCTACGCCGCGTGTGCGCCGGCGGAACTGCCGCTCGTGGTGCGAGACGTGCTCGGGCGGGCCGATCCGGCACTCGAACGCGTGATCGGCCGTGCATTGCAGCGCTGCGGGGAATTCGCGACGGTCGATCGCGTGTTCGACAACCGCCGCGTGCGCGACGAAATCGATTTCGAGCCGTTGCCGTTCATCGATTACGTCGAGGAGTGCATGCGCACGTCGCGCGGCGTGGCCGTGACCGAGTTGATGCGCGGCGCGTTGCACTGACTGCCCGCGCCGCACCGCACCCGTTTCCGCGCGCGGCGGGAGCGGGCGCTTTCCTTATGCGTTGCCGCCGAGTTCGATGAGCCGGTCGAGCGCGCGGTAGATGTCTTCGAGGCCGTCCTCGCCGAAGCGCGACTCGAGTTGCCGGTACTGCTCGTCGATGCGCGGACCGATCTCCGTCACCAGTTTCCTGCTTTGCGGCGTCAGGCTGACCAGCAGCCGGCGCTGATCTTCCTGCGCGCGCGTGCGCGTGATCAGGCCGTCGCGCTCCATCCGTTCCAGCACGCCGGTGAGGCTCGGGCTCAGGATGCAGCAGCGCCTGGCGATCTGTCCCGCCTCGAGCGCCTGCGCCGGTTCGCCGTCGAGCACGCGGATGATCCGCCATTGCTGTTCGGTCAACGCGAATTCCTTGAGAATGGGGCGAAACAGACCCATCAGCGTTTCGCGGGCCTCGAGCAGCAGCATGGCCAGGTTGCGATGGTCGAGCGTACGGTTCATCGGGGTGGGTAAAGGACGGGGACGTATCAATCTTAACAGCCGAAGGAGATGGATTTCGCGTATCAGGGTAATCGAGGTTGCCAGCGTTCGATTGTTTACTTAAGATATTAAATATTGACGATGCGCCGCGACGCGCGGCAGGGGAATGACGCATGGAGCTGTCTTGCACGACCGCCGCGGCGCCGCCGTTGCCGGTCGCCATCGGTACCGTCTATGGCGCACTGCTCAACGAGCGCGTCGCGCTCGACGCGCTCGGCGACGCCGTGAACGCGCCGCCTTACGGCCGCCCGCCGCAGGCGCCGATCCTGTACATCAAACCCGCGAACACGCATGCGGGCGACGGCGCCGCCGTCGTCGTGCCGGCCGGCGTCGACGCGCTGGAAATCGGCGCGTCGGTGGCCGTCGTGTTCGCCCGGCGCGCGACGCGCGTGCCGGCCGCGCAGGCGCTCGACTACGTGCACGGCTTCACGCTCGCGAGCGACGTGTCGGTGCCGCACCCCGATTACTACCGCCCGGCCGTGCGCTTCAAGTGCCGTGACGGCTTCTGCCCGCTGGGCCCGGCCATCGGGCCGGCCGCCGCGCTCGGCGACGTCGACGCGATCGGCCTGACGGTGCGGATCGACGGCGAACTGGCCGTGTCCGCGTCGACCGCCACGCTTATCCGCCCGGTGCGCGAACTGATCGCCGATGTGACCGCGTTCATGTCGTTCGACGCGGGCGACGTGCTGTTGCTCGGCGTCGCGGGCGGCGCACCGCGCGCCCGCGCGGGCAGCACGATCGAGATTTCGGCCGCCGGCATCGGCACGCTGCGGCATACGCTGATTGCGGAGGAAGCACGATGAAGACGGCGCGCGTGATCTACAACGGCGCACTGCATGCGGCCGAACCGGCCGGCGACGGCACGATCCGCCTCGATACGGGGCGCGTGGTCGCCGAGGAGGCGGTGGCGTGGCTGCCGCCCGTCGCGCCGCGCACGACGTTCGCGCTCGGCCTCAACTACGCCGACCACGCGAAGGAACTCGCGTTCAAGGCGCCGAGCGAGCCGCTGATCTTCCTGAAGGGACCGAACACGTTCATCGGCCACCGGTCGCGCACCGTGCGCCCGGCGGATGCGACGCACATGCACTACGAGTGCGAACTGGCCGTCGTGATCGGCCGGCCCGCGCGCAACGTGAGCCGTGCGCAGGCCGTCGACTACGTGGCCGGCTACACGGTCGCGAACGACTACGCGATCCGCGACTATCTCGAGAACTACTATCGCCCGAACCTGCGCGTGAAGAACCGCGATACCTGCACGCCGCTCGGGCCGTGGTTCGTCAGCCGCGACGAGATCGGCGACGCGGGCGACCTGATGCTGCGCACGACCGTGAACGGCCACGAGACGCAGCGCGGCAGCACGCGCGACATGATCTTCGACGTGCCGGCGCTGATCGAGCACATCAGCGGCTTCATGACGCTCGCGCCGGGCGACCTGATCCTGACCGGCACGCCCGAGGGGCTGGCGGACACGCAGCCGGGCGACGAGGTCGTGACCGAGATCGAAGGGATTGGCCGGCTCGTGAACACGATCGTCGGCGAAGCAGACTACTATCGCGCCGGCTGAGCCCGTCGCTCAAGGAGAGCACATGACCATCAAGCACTGGATCGACGGCCGCGAAGTCGAGAGCCGCGAGACCTTCACGACGCTGAACCCCGCGACGGGCGACGTCATCACCGACGTCGCGTCGGGCGGCGAGGCCGAGGTCGACGCGGCCGTGCGCGCGGCGAAGGCGGCGTTCCCGAAATGGGCGAACACGCCCGCGAAGGCGCGCGCGAAGCTGATGCGCAAGCTCGGCGAGCTGATCGAGAAGAACGTGCCGATGCTCGCGGCGCTGGAGACGCAGGACACCGGCCTGCCGATCGCGCAGACGAGCAAGCAGCTGATTCCGCGCGCCTCGGAGAACTTCAATTTCTTCGCGGAAGTGTGCGTGCAGATGAACGGCCGCACGTATCCGGTCGACGACCAGATGTTGAACTACACGCTGTACCAGCCGGTGGGCGTGTGCGCGCTGGTGTCGCCATGGAACGTGCCGTTCATGACGGCCACGTGGAAGACGGCGCCGTGCCTCGCGCTCGGCAATACGGCCGTGCTGAAGATGTCGGAACTGTCGCCGCTGACGGCCGACCAGCTCGGCCGGCTCGCGCTCGAAGCCGGCATTCCGCCCGGCGTGCTGAACGTCGTGCAGGGCTACGGCGCGACGGCCGGCGACGCGCTTGTGCGCCATCCCGACGTGCGCGCGGTGTCGTTCACCGGCGGCACCGTGACGGGCAAGCGGATCATGGAGCGCGCGGGCCTCAAGAAGTATTCGATGGAGCTCGGCGGCAAGTCGCCGGTGCTGATCTTCGACGACGCCGATTTCGACCGTGCGCTCGACGCGTCGCTGTTCACGATCTTCTCGATCAACGGCGAACGGTGCACCGCCGGTTCGCGGATCTTCGTGCAGCGCACGATCTACGACCGCTTCGTGCAGGAATTCGCGCGCCGCGCGAACAACCTGGTGGTCGGCGACCCGGCCGATCCGGGCACGAATCTCGGCGCGATGATCACGCGCCAGCACTGGGAGAAGGTGACGGGCTACATTCGCATCGGCGAGCAGGAAGGCGCGCGCGTGGTCGCGGGCGGCGCGGACAAGCCGGCCGGGCTGCCCGCGCATCTGCGCAACGGCAACTTCGTGCGCCCGACCGTGTTCGCCGACGTCGACAACCGGATGCGTATCGCGCAGGAAGAGATCTTCGGGCCGGTCGCCTGCATCATTCCGTTCGAGGACGAAGACGAAGGGCTGCGGCTCGCGAACGACACCGCGTATGGCCTTGCGTCGTATATCTGGACGCAGGACGTCGGCAAGGTGCATCGTCTCGCACGCGGGATCGAGGCCGGGATGGTGTTCGTGAACAGTCAGAACGTGCGCGACCTGCGCCAGCCGTTCGGCGGCGTGAAGGAGTCGGGCACCGGGCGCGAGGGCGGCGAGTACAGTTTCGAGGTGTTCGCGGAGATCAAGAACGTGTGCATCTCGATGGGTTCGCACCACATCCCGCGCTGGGGCGTGTGACGGTCGTTTCGCCGCGATAACGAACCAAATGGAGACTGAACGATGGGCAAACTGTCCCTCGCCGCGAAGATCACGCACGTGCCGTCGATGTATCTGTCGGAACTGCCCGGCAGGCATCACGGTTGCCGCGAGGCGGCGATCCGCGGCCACCAGCTGATCGGCGAGCGCTGCCGCGCGCTCGGCGTCGACACGATCGTCGTGTCGGACGTGCACTGGCTCGTCAATGCCGGTTATCACGTGAACTGCAACGCGCGGTTCTCGGGCACGTACACGAGCAACGAGCTGCCGCATTTCATCCGCGACATGACGTACGCGTATCCGGGCAACCCGGCGCTCGGCCGGCTGATCGCCGAGACGGCCACCGGGCGCGGCATCGCGACGCGCGCGCACGAGATCGACAGCCTGGAACTCGAATACGGCACGCTCGTGCCGATGCGCTACATGAACGGCGACCAGCATTTCAAGGTCGTGTCGATCGCCGGCTGGTGCATGTGGCATCAGCTCGACGAAAGCCGCCGCTTCGGCGAGGCGCTGCTCGAGGCGATCGAGAAGAGCGATTCGAACGTCGCGTTCCTCGCGAGCGGCTCGTTGTCGCACCGCTTCAACGACAACGGCAGCCCCGAGGAATCGATCCACCAGATCAGCCGCGAATTCTTCCGCCAGGTCGACCTGCGCGTGGTCGAGCTGTGGAAGCAGGGCGATTTCAAGACCTTCTGCGCGATGCTGCCCGAGTACAACCTCCATTGCCACGGCGAAGGCGGGATGCACGACACGGCGATGCTGCTCGGGCTGCTCGGCTGGGATCGTTACGACAAGCCGGTCGAGATCGTCACCGACTATTTCGCGAGTTCGGGCACCGGGCAGATCAACGCGATCTTTCCGCTCGCCTGAGCGCTGCCGCCTGCCAAGCAATCGAATCCGAACGGAGATTTGCCATGCCACACATCGTCGTCGAATACACCGCGAACATCCGCGACGACGCGCGCATTCCCGCGCTGCTGCGCACGATCAACGCGACGCTGATCGCGCAGGGCGGCGTGTTCCCGACCGGCGGCATCCGCTCGCGCGCGCTCGAACTGCAGGACTACTGCGTCGCCGACGGCACGGAGGACGACGCCTTCGTCCACGTGACGCTGAAGATCGGCTCGGGGCGTACCGACGCGCAGAAGAAGGCCGCGTGCGATGCGCTGTTCGATGCGATCAAGGCGCATTTCGCCGAGCTGTACGCGAAACGCTACCTCGCGCTGTCGATGGAACTGACCGAGTTCAGCGAAAGCGGCTCGTACAAGCACAACAACATCCACGCCCGCTACAAGCGGGCCGGCTGAACCCCATTTCCGATCCGACCATGCTCGAACCCGCCCTCATCGACCAGCTCGCGCGGCGTCTGCACGACGCCGAGCGCGAGCGCACGCAGATCCGCCAGATCTCGCTCGACCATCCCGACATCACGATCGACGACGCGTATGCGATCCAGCGCGCGTGGGTGACCCTCAAGCTCGCGGAAGGCCGCACGCTGAAGGGGCACAAGATCGGCCTCACGTCGAAGGCGATGCAGAACACGTCGCAGATCGACGAGCCCGACTACGGCGCGCTGCTCGACGACATGTTCTTCGACGACGGCGGCACGATCCCGACCGGCCGCTTCATCGTGCCGCGCGTCGAGGTCGAACTCGCGTTCGTGCTCGGCAAGCGGCTCTCGGGCCCGAACTGCACGATCTTCGACGTGTACGACGCGGTCGATTACGTCGTGCCCGCGCTCGAGATCATCGACGCGCGCAGCCAGTCCATCGACCCCGATACGAAACGGCCGCGCAAGGTGTTCGACACGATCGCCGACAACGCCGCGAACGCGGGCGTCGTGATCGGCGGCCGGCCGGTGCGGCCGCAGGACGTCGACCTGCGCTGGGTCGCGGCGATCATGTCGCGCAACGGCGTGGTCGAGGAAACGGGCGTCGCGGCCGGCGTGCTGAACCATCCGGCGAACGGCGTCGCGTGGCTCGCGAACCGGCTGTCGCGTTTCGGCGTCGCGCTGGAACCCGGGCAGATCGTGCTTGGCGGGTCGTTCACGCGGCCGTGTGCGGCGCGGCCGGGCGATACGTTCAGCGTCGACTACGGCCCGCTCGGGACGATCCAGTGCCATTTCGCGTGAGGTAGCGAACGATGCAGATTCCGTCGAATGTCTTCAAGGCCGCGCTCGCGCGCGGCGACGCGCAGATCGGGCTGTGGCTCGGGCTCGCGAATCCGTACAGCGCCGAGGTCGTCGCGGGCGCGGGATTCGACTGGTTGCTGATCGACGGCGAGCATGCGCCGAACACGGTGCCGACGATCCTCGCGCAGTTGCAGGCGATCGCGCCGTATCCGTCGCATCCGGTCGTGCGCGTGCCGTGGAACGATCCGGTGATCGTCAAGCAGGTGCTCGATCTCGGGGCGCAGACGCTGCTGGTCCCGATGGTGCAGAGCGCCGACGAAGCGCGCGCGGCCGTGGCCGCGACGCGTTACCCGCCGCACGGGATGCGCGGCGTCGGCAGTGCGCTGGCACGCGCGTCGCGGTGGAGTCGTGTGGGCGACTACCTGCATCGCGCGAACGACGAGATGGCCGTGCTCGTGCAGGTCGAGACACGCGCGGGGCTCGATGCGATCGATGCGATCGCGCGGGTCGAAGGCGTCGACGGCGTGTTCATCGGGCCGGCTGACCTGGCCGCCGATCTCGGGCATCTCGGCAATCCGGGCCACCCGGTCGTGCAGGCCGCGATCGACGGCGCGATCCGGATGATCAAGGCGGCCGGCAAGTCGCCGGGTATTCTGAGCGTGGATGAGGCGGCCGCGCGACGCTATCTGGATGCGGGCGCGCTATTCGTCGCGGTCGGGGTCGATACGACGCTGCTCGCGAGGAGCGCGGAGCGGCTGGCGGCGCAGTTCAAGGGGAAGGGGGGCAAGGCCGCGGAGAAGGGCGACGGCACGTATTGAACGAAACGGACAGACCGTTTATAGAGGGCGATATCACTTTTCGTTTATTGCGAAAAAATCATGACATCCAGAACCCCAGTTTGGAGCGCGCGATGCCCCACACCACGATGTCCGCTACGATCTTGCCCGTCGAGCGCGAGATGCGGGCGGCTGTCGAAGGGCAGCGCGCCTACCGGACGATCATCTGAATTGAACCGGATTCCGCGAATCGTTTGACGTTTCAAGCCGGTCGTGTGTTGTTACCGTGCGTCGATTGTCGATGTCCCCCCGTTCTCCAAATACCGTCCAGGCGTCGTCCCCAACGCCCGCCGGAACATGTCGATGAACGCGCTCACGTTGTCGTACCCGAGATCGAGCGCGATCGTCGTCACCGGTACGTCATCGGCGATTCTCTCCAGCGCCCGCAGCAACCTGGCCTGCTGACGCCACTGCGCGAACGTCAGCCCCGTCTCGGCGACGAAGCGGCGGCTCATCGTTCGCGCACTGATGCCGGCCCATGCGGCCCATTCCTCCAGCCGCCGGTTGTCCGCGAGATTCGTGGCCAGCGCATCGGTGATCTTCATCAGCCGCGCGTCTCGCGGCCGTACCAGTCCCAATGCCTCGACCTCCGACGACGCGATTTCGTCGAGGATCACGTCGGCGATGCGCGTTTGCGCGGCATCCAGTTCCGAATCGCCCCAGCTTGCCGCGCGCTGCACGGCTTCACGCAGCAGCGGTGTCGTGCGGATCGCGCGCGGCGCGGCCGGCAGTGCCGCGCAGCGTGCTTCGGCGACGAACGCCGACCAGCCGGAAATCGGCCCGAACGAACGCAACGAATGCCGGCAATGCGGCGGAATCCAGATCGCGTGAATGGCCGGCACGACCCAGGCCTGGTCATCGAGGCCGATCGTCAGCAGCCCGCTCAGCGCGCCGACGAGCTGGCCGCGCGCATGCGAATGCGGCGCGGTCACGCGCGGGTCGCGTTGCGACAGCACGGCGGCGACCACGAACGGGCCGTCGTCGGACGTGACGAATCGGGCGGGCAGAAGCGGATCGGACATGGCCGGATATCGGTATCGAATGGCTGTTATACCGGAGATTGGCCGGCTTCGCACGCCTACACTGCATCCATCGATGACAACCGGAGTACGACGCGATGCGAGCCGAACAGATGCTTCCCGACCATGCCGACCGGATCGAAACCGGCGGAACGACGATCCGCAAGGGGACCGTCGGCGCGTTCCTGGTCAACGCGCGCGTGTTGACCGACCCGCACGCAGAGCCCGCCGACCGGGCGCGCGCGGAGGCCGACGCGATCGACGCATTGCCGGCGCTGCGCGCGCTCGGCCTGTTCGACGTGCTGGAAGTGCGCGATCCCGCGCTGCGCGCGTGGCTCGACGCACGCTGATGCGCAGCTGAACCGTCGATCGAGATCCCCGATTCAAGGAGTCACCATGAAAGCAGCAGTCGTGACGGGCGCCGGCGAGCGTCCCGTTCAGATGGAATTCGATGCGCCGCGCGCGATGCCGGGCCACGGCCTGATCGACGTGACGGCGTCCGCGCTGAGCCGGCTCGCGCAGGCGCGCGCGGCCGGCACGCATTACTCGTCGGACGGGCGTTATCCGTTCGTCGTCGGCGTCGACGGGGTGGGCCGCCGTCTCGACGACGGGCAGCGCGTCTACTTCTTCGGCGCACCCGCCCCGTTCGGCGCGATGGCCGAGCGCACGATCGCGCCCGATACGCGGTGCGTGCCGCTGCCCGATTCGCTCGACGACGTCACGGCGGCGGTGATCGCGATTCCCGGGATGTCGTCGTGGGCGGCGCTGACCGAGCGCGCGCGGCTCGTCGCGGGCGAGACGGTACTCGTCAACGGTGCGACGGGTACGTCGGGGCGGCTGGCAGTGCGGATCGCGAAGCATCTCGGCGCCGCGAAGGTGATCGCGACGGGCCGCAACGCAGCCGCGCTGCAGGCATTGCCGAGCGCCGGTGCGGATGCGGTCGTGTCGCTGCAGCAGGACGACGCACATCTGGCACGCGCGCTCGAACCGCATTTCCGCGAAGGTGTGGACGTCGTGCTCGACTATCTGTGGGGCGCCAGCGCGCAGACGCTGTTGCTTGCCGCCGCGAAGGCGACGCCCGACGGCCGCCGGCTGCGATTCGTGCAGATCGGCTCGATCGGCGGCGCGGACGTGCTGCTGCCGGGCGCGGTGCTGCGGGCGACCGCGATCGAACTGATGGGCAGCGGCATCGGCAGCGTATCGCTGCCCCGCTTGCTGGCGTCGGTGCGCGGTGTGTTCGACGCGGCCGGGCCGGCCGGCCTCGCGATCGACACGCGCACGGTGCCGCTGTCGGCCGTGGGCGAACACTGGGGCGATACGAACAGTCTCGTGCGCCCGGTGTTCACGATGCGCGGCGAGTGAGCGGCGCATCGAAACGCAGCGCGCCGGACGTGACGCGAGGGGCACGCTGGGCGGCGGCGGCCGGCGGTTCGCCGCGATGCCGCCGCGCGTGGCCTGGCTGAACGGCGGTCGACCGACTGCCGCCGCCCGCCGGCCCGGGTGTCAGAACCGCTGCTGGATCCCCGCCGTGACGCCGACCTGGGTCGTGCCGTATCCCGCGAAATCGCGCGACACGCCAACCTTCTGGTCGTGTTTCGCGATCGCGAACGCGCCGGCCGCGTACAGCACCGTGCGCTTCGACAGCGCGTAGTTCGCGCGCATCGACACCAGCGTCGGATCGGCATCGCTGCCGCCCTTGATGTTCTGGTGATAGACGGCCGCGATCAGCGAGAACGCCGGCGTGAACTGATACGACCCGCCGAGCCAGTACGTGTCGCTCAGCTGGTTCGCCGCCGTGGTGCGGAACGTGCGTTTGTAGTTGCGGTAGCCGGCCATCGTCTTCAGGTTGCCGAAGTCGTAGCTCAGGCCGGCATGGACGCCCTGGATATAGTTGACCGTATCGGCCGGCGTGACGCTGTCGGCCGCGCCGTTCTGCCGGTCGAACGTGACGACCGCCGCGAACGGGCCTTTCTCGTAGCCGACCGCGAAGTCGTATTTCGAGCTGGTCTTCACGCTGCCCGGCACGTTGCCGAAGCCGTACAACGCGCCGAACTTGAAGCCGCTGAATTCGCCGTCGTAGCGCACCGCGTTCGACGAGCGCGTGAACATGCCGTCCTTGCGGCCGCCCGTCGCCGTCGACGCCGAGGCCCACGAGTAGTTCTGCGCGTAACCCATCGGGTCGAACGGCAGCATGTAGTCGTAGGTGACGGTGTAGTTGCGGCCGAGCGTCAGTTCGCCCCATTTGCTCTTCAGGCCGACCGTCGCGCGGCGCGCGAAGATCGAGTCGGGGCCGTCGTCGAGCGCGCCGTTCGCGAGGTCGATCCCGCTTTCGAGTCGGAACACGGCCTTCAGCCCGCCGCCGAGATCCTCGACGCCGCGCAAGCCCCAGCGCGAGGTGTTCTTGTTGCCCGACTTGAGCTTGACCGAACTGCCGCCTTCGGGCGCCGCATGGTTCGTGTATTCGATGCCGGCATCCATGATCCCGTACATCGTGACCGACGACTGCGCGTGCGCGGCGCCTGCCGCGAGTCCGGCGACGGCGGCCGATCCGGTCAGGACGGCGGCGCGAAGGGAACGCTTTGCGCATGATTTCATTGGCGGTGTCTCCTTGGTTCTTGTGGGTTGGGTGAGTCGGTTAGGCGCGCATCCGCCCGCGGCGGACACCGGGAGGCGTCCGCCGGACGGGAAGTCCATGCGTGGCGGGATGCGCGGCGGCACGTGAGCCGCCGCGACCGGGTCAGCCCGCTTTCGCGAACGCCCAGCAGTCGTTGGTCGGGAATTCGATCCAGTGCTTGCCGGCCGCGCGCGGCACGTGGCCGAACGCGCGCAGGCGCATGTCGCCGCAATGGAACAGGTATTCCCAGCGGTCGCCGAGATACATCGACGTGACGAGGTCGGCCTGCAGCCGGTTCGCGCCCGGGCCGTCGGTGACCTGCACGCGTTCGAGGCGGATCACGGCCTGCGCGTCCTGGCCCGGCGCGAGCGTGTCGCGGGCCAGCGCCCGCAGCTCCCAGCCGTCGCCGGCGAGCGTCACGCATTCGCCGTCGATCGCGGCGACGCGCGCATCGATCCGGTTGTTGCTGCCCATGAATTCGGCCGTGTACAGCGAGCGCGGCGCGCCGTACAGCTCGGCCGGCGTGCCTTCCTGTTCGATGCGGCCGTTGCGCAGCAGCAGGATGCGGTCGGACATCGCCATCGCCTCGGTCTGGTCGTGCGTCACGCACAGGGCCGACAGCCCGAGCGACACGATCAGCTCGCGCAGCCACGCACGCGCTTCCTCGCGCAGCTTCGCGTCGAGGTTCGACAGCGGCTCGTCGAGCAGGATCACCGGCGGGTTGTAGACGAGCGCGCGTGCAATCGCGACGCGCTGCTGCTGGCCACCCGACAGCTGGTGCGGAAAACGTTCCGCGAGATGGCCGAGGCCGAGCTGGTCGAGCGCGGTCTGCACGCGGCGCTTCTGTTCGGCCGGGGCGACGCGGCGCAGCTTCAGTCCGTAGCCGACGTTGTCGGCGACGGTGCGGTGCGGCCACAGCGCGTACGACTGGAACACGAGGCCGAGCGAGCGCTGCTCGACGGGCAGGTCGACGCGTTTCGCGCCGTCGAAGAACACGCGGTCGTCGAGCTGGATGCGGCCGTCGGACGGCTGTTCGAGGCCGGCCACCGCGCGCAGCAGCGTGGTCTTGCCGCTGCCCGACGCGCCGAGCAGGCACACGACTTCGCCGGCCTTCAGTTCGAACGACACGCCCTTGAGGATCGGATTGGCGCCGTAGCTGAGGTGCAGGTCGTCGACGATGAGCTTATCCATGAAGTTTCACTCCGAAGCGCAGGGCCACGCCGAGACCGGCGCCGACCATCGCGATGTTGATGACAGAAAGCGCGGCGACCTGGTCGACGGCGCCGGTCGCCCACAGCGACACGAGCAGCGCGCCGATCACTTCGGTGCCGGGCGACAGCAGGTAGACGGCCGTCGAGTATTCGCGCTCGAAGATCATGAAGATCAGCAGCCACGCGGCGAGCAGGCCGAAGCGCACGAGCGGCAGCGTCACGTCGAGCGACACGCGGCTGCGCGTCGCGCCGACGCTGCGGCCGGCTTCCTCGAGTTCCGGGCCGACCTGCAGCAGCGCGCTCTGGATGAGGCGCATCCCGTACGCGAGCCACACGACCGTGTACGCGATCCAGATGCTCCACATCGAGTTCTTCAGTTCGCGCAGGCCCGGCACGAACAGGAAGATCCACAGGAACGCGAGACCGGCGAGCAGGCCCGGCACCGCGCGCGGCAGCAGCACGAGGTAGTCGAGCAGCTTGGTCGCCCAGTCGGGGCGGCGGTGGCCGGCGAACGCGACGAGCGAGTAGAAGCCGATCGCGAGCGCGCCGCCGATCACGCCGATGCCGAGCGTGTTGACGATCGCGCGCACCAGGTTGTCCTGCTCGAACAGCTCGATGAAGTTCGACAGCGTCAGCACTTCGGCGAGCGCGACGCCTTCGCCCCAGTTGGTCACGAATGCGCGCAGCACGATGCCCGAGATCGGCACGATCACGGTCAGCATCAGCCACAGCACGACGATCGCGAGCGCGACCCAGCGCCACACGCCGAGCGGCAGCACCGTCGTCCGGCCGGCCTTGCCCTTCACGGTGACGAAGCGGTTCGCGGTCTTCAGCAGGCGGCGCTGCAGCAGCACGAGCGGGAACGTGATCGCGACGATGCACACGGCGACCGCGGCCATCAGGTGATACGACGGCACGCCGAGCTTGTTGGTCAGCTTGTACAGGTAGGTCGCGAGCACCAGGTGGCCTTCCGGATCGCCGAGCACGAGCGGCAGCCCGAACACTTCGAAGCCGAGGAAGAACACGAGCACGCCGGCGAACAGCAGCGCGGGCATCGTCATCGGCAGGCTCACGTCGAGCGCGACGCGGAACGGGCGGGCGCCCGCCACGCGCGCGGCTTCCTCGACGTCCGAGCCGAGGTTGCGCAACGCGGCCGACGAATACAGGTACACGTGCGGCACGTGCGTGAGGCCGACGATCACCGTGATCGCGAAGACCGAGTACACGTTCCATGGGATGTTCTGTACCCCGAACAGTTCCTTGAACCACACCGAGTAGAAGCCGACCGGTCCGGCCGCGACCACGTAGCCGAACGCGAGCACCATCGGCGACACGAACACGGGCGTGAGCAGCAGCGGTTCGAGCCAGCGACGGCCGGGCAGGTCGGTGCGCACCATCAGGAACGCGAGGATGCCGCCGAGCGGGATCGAGATGAACAGCATCCCGCCGGCGATGATGAACGAGTTCTTCACGGCCGACCAGAAATCGGGATCGCTGAAGACGAAACGGAAGCCGTCGATGCCGAGCGTCTTGTTCGCGTCGAAGAACGGCGCGGACAGCAGGCTCTGGAACAGGATGAAGCCGAGCGGCAGTGCGACCGCGATGGTGAGTACCGCGACGACGATCCAGCGCAGCATGCCGGCGAGTGGCTGCAGGCTGTTGACCGGCAGCGCGGGAATCGCGTCGCGCGGGCCGGCGGCGGGTGGCGCGGCCGGTGCCGTGCCGGGGGTGCTGGTTGAAAGCATGAGTTCGCCCCTGCGGCCATCCGGATGGCCGCCTCAAGGAAGTCGGTAAGGGGAAGGGCCGCCCGCGCGACGTGCGGCGGGCGGCCGTGGGTCGGCCGGAGCCGGTCAGCGGATCAGCTCTTGATCGCCTGCTGCCATTGCTTCAGGAACGCGAGCCGCTTCGACTGGTCCAGATAGACGAGCAGGCCGGTGCCGATCTGGATCGGCTTCAGCGAATCGCCGAGTTCCTTCGTGAGGCTCGCGGCCGACGTCTCGCCGGTCACGTCCGCGCGGATCGCGTACAGGTTCGCCTGGTTCGCGATCATGGTCTGGCCGCGTTTCGACAGCAGGTAGTCCACCCACAGCTTGGCGGCGTTCGGGTTTTTCGCCTTCTTCGAGATGGTGGCGAGGCGGCTCACGATCTGCGTGTAGTCCTTCGGAAACACGTATCCGATGGACTTGTCCTTCTTCGCCTTCGCGTACGCATACGAACCGATGATGTTGTAGCCGATCAGGTTCTCGCCCGACGAGATGCGCTCCATCATCGCGCCGGTGCTCGACTGCAGCTTCGGGCCCGTCGCGCCGATCGCCTTCACGAGTTCCCACGTGACCTTCTCGTTCAGGTGCGCGTCCTGCGTCAGCGCGTTGAAGCCGACGCCGGATTTCTCGACGTCGTACGTCGTGAGCTTGCCCTTGAACTTGTCCGGTTGCGACGCGAGCAGCTTGATCAGCTCGGCGCGCGTCTTCGGCACTTCGTTCTCGGGGATCAGGCGCTTGTTGTAGACGATCGCGAGCGGCTCGAAGGTCGTGCCGTACGCCTGCTTCTGGTACTGCGCCCATTGCGGCACGTTCGGGCTTTCGGGCGAATCGTAGGCCGCCATCAGGCCGTCGTTGACGAGCTTGACCTGCAGGTCCATCGCGGAGCTCCACAGCACGTCGGCGCTGGTGCTGCTCGCCGCGTTTTCGCTGATGTAGCGGTTGTACAGCTCGGTGCTGTTCATGTCGTTGTACTCGACCTTCACGCCGTACAGGCTTTCGAAGTCCTTGATCAGCGGGCGCACGAGGCCCGTGTCGGTCGTCGAGTAGACGATCAGCTTGCCTTCCTTCTTCGCGGCGTCGATCACGCCCTGGTAATTACCCGGATACCCGGCCGGAACCTGCGCGACGGCGCCGCCGGCGGCAGTGCCCAGGACGATCGCCAGTGCGGCGGCAACGCGCTTCGGTGCAAACGACATGTCTTCCTCCAGTTATGCGTGGTGTTGTTCGAGTGACGCGGATGTTAATTGCGGGGCACTTTCAGCCTGCTTTCATTCCCGTTCACAATCGCGTCGTTTGCGTCATGGATTTCCCGAGGTCGCGGCGGCCGCCGCCGCGGGTTGCGCGGCGTGCGGCATGGTTCGGACGGGAACAGAAGCGGGGCCGGGCAGGCGCGGGAACGCCCGCAACGACCGCTAGGCGGAGGCCGCCAGCAACTGGCCGAGGATCCGGCCGCCATGCCGTGCATGCGCGGCCGTCAGCGCGGAATATCCGACGACGACACCCGCTTCACGCCGGGCGCTTCGGCAGAATTCGCGGATCGGCTGCAACGCGATGCCGGCCGCGCGGGCCCGGGCGACAACCGTTGCGTCGTCCGTCCCGGGCGGCAGCCACAGCACGAAATGAAAGCCCGCGTGCTCGCCGGATACCGCGAACCGGCCGCCGGCGTGCTTCGCCAGCTGCTCGAGCACGATGTCGCGCCGCTGGCGGTACGTGTGCCGCGCGGCGCGCAGGTGCTTCGCGAAATCGCCGCTGGCGATGAAGCGGGCCAGCGCCAGTTGCGGCGCCGCGCCGACCGCGCGCGCGGTCGCATGCCACACGGCCGACAGCGCCGGCCGCAGCGCTTTCGGTACGACCATGAAGCCGATGCGCAGCCCCGAGAACAGCGTCTTGTTGAACGAGCCGCAGTAGATCACGCGGTCGCACGCGTCGAGCGATTTCAGCGCGGGCAGCGGGGCGGTCTGGTAGCTGAATTCGCCGTCGTAGTCGTCTTCGACGATCCACGCGCGGCCGCGCTGCGCCCAGTCGAGCAGTTCGAGCCGGCGCGACACCGACATCGTGACGCCGAGCGGTGCCTGATGCGCGGGCGTCACGTAGACGGCACGCGCATCGGGATGCCGGTGCAGCGACGCCGTGTCGATGCCTTCCCGATCGACCGGCACGTCGATCACGGTCGCGCCCGCGATCGTGAAGATCTGCCACGCCGACACGTAGCCGGGATCTTCCATCAGTACCGTCGAGCCCGGCGCGAGCACCGTGCGCGCGACGAGATCGATCGAATGGCGGATGCCGGTCGTGATGAAGATGTCGCCGGCGTCGCACGGAATGCCGCGATATTCGCGCAGGTACGCGGCGATTTCGTCGCGGAGGCTGTCGACGCCTTGCGCGGGCGTCGCGCCGAGCTCGTTGGCCGTCGCGGCAAGCAGGCTCGCGCCGAGCGCCTTCTTCCATTGCTGCATCGGCATCAGGCCGGGATCGGCGAGCCGCGCGACGAACGGGACGCCCGGGCGCACGCCATGTTCGGATTCGGACTCGTCCGGGCCGCCTGCCGGCTCGCGGTGTGCGTTGCCGGGACGAGGCTGCGCGGCCGCGCACAGATAGCTGTCCGGCACCACCGCGCAGACGCGCGTGCCGGACCCTCGCGTGCGGGCGATGTAGCCCTCGGCGCACAGGATGTCGTACGCCGCTTCGACGGTGCCGCGCGCGATGTCCCAGCGCACGGCCAGCGTCCGGCTGGACGGCAGCGGGCTGTCGGCAGGCAGCAGGCGCTTCAGGATCGCGTCGCGAATCGTGTCGGCAATGCATTCCTGCTTCGACGACGGGCTGCCGGCCGACAGCCTGGAAGGGCGCGGCAGGTCGAGCGGAATCGCGGCTTTGCCTCGCGGCATAGTGGTCCAGTCGGTGGTCGATTTAATGGTCCTTCAGCTTATATCACTTTCCCCTTAGATTGCTGTCGACCCTTTCTCCTCGGACCGGAAACGGACTTGCCGCATGAAGACACGCTCATTGCCCCAGCGGGGCTGGTTGTTCCTGTTGATGCTCGTCGTGTGCCTGCCGCGCGTCACGATCGATGCATACCTGCCGTCGCTGCCCGCGATGGCGGACGCGCTGCACGGCACCGACGCCCAATTGCAGCTCACGCTTACCCTCTACATGGTCGGCTATGCGCTGTCGATGCTGGTGTCGGGGCCGTTGTCCGACCGTTACGGGCGCCGTCCCGTGCTGCTCGGCGGTCTGTGCGTGTACGTCGTCGCGAGCGTGGCATGCGCGCTGTCGAGCGGCGTCGCGGCCCTCATCGTCGCGCGCATCTTTCAGGCGCTGGGCGGCTGCACCGGCACGGTGATCGGCCGCGTCATCGTGCGCGAGCGCTTTCCGGCCGCGACGCAGGCCACGATGCTCGGCCATATCTCGGCCGGCATGGCGCTGTCGCCGGTGGTCGCGCCGCTGGCAGGCAGCGCGATCGCCGCGTGGCTCGGCTGGCGCGGCGTGTTCGGATGGCTCGCGGCGGGCGGGCTGGTCGCGACCGCGATGGTGCTGCGCGCGCTGCCCGAGACGCGCGAACAGGCCGCGCGGCCGGCGCCGGGCCGCGGGCTCCTGCGGACCTACGCCGGCCTGCTGCGCGAGCGACGTTTCCTGCGCTACTCGCTCGCGATCAGCTTCGTTTACTGCACGTACTACCCGTTCATCGCGGAATCGTCGACGCTGTTCCAGCGGCAGATCGGCGTGTCCGGCCCGGTCTATGCGGCGATCTTCGGCGTGACCGTGTTCGGCTACCTGATCGGCTCGAGCGCGTTCGCGCGGACCGGCGGGCGCTGGCAAGCCGATTCGGTCATCGCGACGGCGGCCGCCGTGAATCTGGCCGGCGCCGCCATGCTGTGGGCCGGCGGCGCGCTCGCCCCGATGTCGGTGGCCGCGCTGGTCGTGCCGATGTTCGTCGTGATGATCGCGGTCGGGATCGCGATTCCGGCGTGCCAGTTCGCGGTGATGCAGCCGTATACGCAGATCGCCGGCACCGCGTCGGGGCTGTTCTTCTTTATCCAGATGGCGATCACGGCCGCGTGCGGCGGCGTGCTGGCGTGGCTGTCGGACGGCACCGCGCACCCGATGATCGTCGTGACGGCCGGCGCGAGCGTCGCGTTCGTCGCGGTGGTCGTCGGCCTTCGCGAGCGGCATGCGGCCGGCGATGCACGCTTCGCGGCGCCCGGTCATCCCGCCGCGGAACGCTGAGCGGCGGCCGTCGGCGGCGCGCGCGGCGGCTTGGCGGCCCCCGCGCAACCCGTGTTTCCGCGAGGCGTCGACATGGAAAGGATCATGTAATGTAGCGGCCTGTCGCTGACCTTACCGGAATCCCCATGCGCGTGCTGCTCGTCGAAGACAATCCGAACCTGGCCCAGTCGCTGAGCGATGCGCTGAGCGCCGCGCGCTTCGCGGTCGATCACATGGCGGACGGCGAGGCGGCGGACCACGTGCTGCGCACGCAGGATTACGCGCTGGTGATCCTCGATCTCGGGCTGCCGAAGCTCGACGGGCTGGAGGTGCTGCGGCGGCTGCGCGCGCGCCGCAACCCGGTGCCGGTGCTGATCCTCACCGCGCACGGGTCGGTCGAGGACCGCGTGAAGGGGCTCGATCTCGGCGCCGACGATTATCTCGCGAAGCCGTTCGAGCTGACCGAGCTGGAGGCGCGCGCCCGCGCGCTGATCCGGCGCAGCCTCGGCCACGAGCATTCGCTCGTGGCATGCGGGCCGCTTTCGTACGACAGCATCGATCGCAGCTTCCATCTCGCGGGCGAGCCGCTGTCGCTCACGCCGCGCGAGCGCTCGGTGCTCGAGGTGCTGATCCTGCGCAACGGCCGCGCGATCAACAAGGACACGCTGTCGGAGAAGATCTTCGGGCTCGACGAGTCGGTC
Organism: Burkholderia sp. YHN3-13; assembly: GCF_055810675.1. Taxonomy (NCBI): domain Bacteria; kingdom Pseudomonadati; phylum Pseudomonadota; class Betaproteobacteria; order Burkholderiales; family Burkholderiaceae; genus Burkholderia; species Burkholderia sp. YHN3-13. The sequence continues at coordinate 114,011 of NZ_JBVVNQ010000009.1, forward strand.
AATGCCGATGCGATCGAAATCTACGTGTACCGGTTGCGCAAGAAGCTGGAGAACACGGGGGTCGCGATCGTCACGCTGCGCGGGCTCGGTTATCTGCTCGAAGCGAAGGCGGAGAACGACGAATGATTCGCCCGAACCTGCGCACGCAGGTCGCGCTGTGGCTGCTGCTGCCGCTGCTCGGGCTGCTCGCGCTCGACTCGTGGCTCACGTACCAGCGCGCGATGAACGCCGCGCACGTCGCATTCGACCGTACGCTGTCGTCGTCGCTGAAGTCGATCCGCGAAGGCGTGCGGCTCAACGACGGCGAGATCGAGGTCGACCTGCCGTATCTCGCGCTCGAAATGCTCGAATCGAGCGACGGCGGCAAGATCTACTACCTGATCCGCGAGGACAACGGCCACACGATCACCGGCTACCCGGACTTGCCGCTGCCGCAGGGACGTGACGCGGGCGACGGCGAACTGTTCGTCACGCGCTACTACGACGTCGTGTATCGCGGCGAGCAGTTGCGGATGGCCGCGCTGCGCATCCCGGTGCACGACGTGCCGACCGCGCAGTCGCGCATCGTGTGGGTGATGGTCGGCGAGACGATCGAGGCGCGCCAGGCGCTCGCGCGCGAGATCCTGGTCGGGTCGCTGCTGCAGGAGGGCCTGCTCGTCGTGCTCGCGCTCGGGATCGTGTGGCTCGGCGTCGGGCGCGGGCTGCGGCCGCTGAACCGGCTGTCGGCCACCGTGGCCGCGCGCAGCGAGGACGACACGACGCCGCTCGATACCGGTGCGATGCCGAGCGAGCTCACGCCGCTCGTCGATTCGATCAACCAGTACATCGGCCGCACGCAGCGGATGCAGGTCGCGCGGCGCCGCTTCTTCGCCGATGCGGCCCATCAGCTGAAGACGCCGCTCGCGGCCGTGCAGGCCGGCGTCGAACTCGCGCTGCGGCCGGACGAGCAGCCGCGCGCGAACGGGCACCTGCGGCGTGCGAACGGCGCGGTGCGGCAGGCCGCGAAGATCGTCCAGCAACTGCTGTCGCTGTCGCGGCTCGATTCGGACAGCGGCCATGCGGTCGCGCACAAGCCGGTCGAACTGCACCGGCTCGCGCGCAGCGTGACGCTCGACTGGTCGCCGGTCGCCCGGGCGCGCGACATCGATCTCGGCTTCGAGCACGAGGCCGATGTCGACGTGCTCGGGCAGCCCGATCTGCTCGGCGAGATGGTCGGCAACCTGATCGACAACGCGATCCGCTATGCGGGCGACCACGCGGTGATCACGGTGCGCGTGTCGCGCGACGGCGAGCACGCGCGGCTCGACGTGATCGACAACGGGCCGGGCATCCCGGCGGACGAGCGCGACGCGGTGTTCGAGCGTTTCCATCGCGGCAGCAAGACGCAGACGGTCGAGGGAACGGGGCTCGGGTTGTCGATCGTGCGGGAGATCGCACGCGTGCATCAGGGCAGCGTGACGCTGGCCGATGCGGCCGGCGGCGGACTGATCGTGACGATCCGGCTACCGGCGGCGGCGACCGAGGCGGTGCCGCGCGCCGCGTGATCGCGCGTGAGAACGCGGGACGGGAAAGGGCGGTGGTCCGGCTCAGTCGCCGAACCCGATCTCCGCTTCGACCGGCTGGCCGATTTCGAGCCACGCACCGGCGCCTTCGACGACGATCGCATTGATGCCGAACGTCAGCGCGTCGTCGTGGTTCGGGTTCGCGCGATAGGTCTGCAGCGTGTCGGTCGGCTCGTGCGGCCAGGCGGGGTCGGGCGCGCCGGTGGCCTGGTCGATCGTCGGCATCGGGCAGCGCGTGCACAGCTTTACGAGGCGCAGCCGCACCGGCGTGTCGCCGTCGGCGTCGAGGTGTTCGACGAAATCCTCCTCGTACGCGTCGAGATCCGACACGACGATGTTCGGGCGGAAGCGGTTCATCGGAATCGCCGGCGCGCCTTTCGCGGCGAGCCGCGCGTTCAGGTCGTCGAGCGACGACTGCCCGATCACGAGCAGCGGATAGCCGTCCGCGAACTGCGTGTGCGTTTCGATCTCGCCGGTCCATTTGCGGTTGCAGCCGCGGCGCGCGTCGGGCCCGAAGCGCGCGAGCTTCGTCGGCGTACCGAGGTATTCGGTGAGCCACGCGGCCGTGTCGGCGCCCGTGTCGATCGCGTCGACGGTGTCGCGCCAGACGGTCGCCGCCATCCCGGGCGTCGCGGGCGATGCGTCGCCGTCGAGCGGCGTGCGGATTTCCGGCATGCCCGGCGCGTTCAGCACGAGCGCGTCGTTGTCGAATGCCGTGCGGATCAGCGCGAGGCGCGGGTGCGTGCGCTGCGTGATCATCTGTCCGTCGGGATCGGTGATCAGCCAGTGGCGGTCGTACGCGAGGCCCGTTTCGAGCAGTTGCGCACGCGTCAGCGCGATGCCGGCGCAGGATTTGATCGGATAGACGAAGAGTTCGGTGATGGCTGGCATGACGCTGGCTGAACGCGGGATGGTCGAATCGCGATTGTGCCAGATCGTGCCGAAGCCGTTTGGGCCGTTGCACGCTGCCGCGCGGCCGTTCAGGCGAGCGGAAAGCCCGTATCGAACGTCGTGCGCACGTCGAGCGGCTGGCGCAGCAGCCCGGCCTTCAGGTAGAAGTCGGCCGTGCGCTGCTGTTCGGCGATCACCGTCGCGTCGATCGGCAGCCAGCGCGTGTTGCGGCGCTCGAACTGCAGCTTCGCGGCGGCCGGCGGAATGCCGATGATGCGCGCGAGCGCCGCCGAATACGCGTCGACGTGCCGGTACGACCACGTCTGCGCGCGCACGACGCGCCGCAGGAAATCGTGCAGCACGTCGCGCTTCGACGCGATCGCCGCGTCGGTCGCCGCGAGATAGCTGAGGCCCGACCACAGCCCGCGGCCGTTGACCAGCACGCGTGCGCGGCCGCTCGTCTCGGCGAGCGCCGTGTAGGGCTCCCAGGTCGCCCATGCGTCGATCGAACCGGTGGCGAGCGCCAGCATCGTGTCGGCCGGCGGCAGGAAGCGGAACGATACCGCATCGGGCGGCAGGCCGGCCGCGTCGAGCGCCTTCAGCGTGACGAAATGGCCGATCGAGCCGCGCGTGGTGCCGATGCGCTTGCCCTTCAGGTCGGCCGCGCCTTTCAGCGCCGCGTCGGGTTGCACGAGCACGGCCGTGCCGTACGGATCGGAACGGTTCGCGCCGATCACCTTGATGCGGGCGCCCGACGCGAGCGCGAAGATCACCGGCGCGTCGCCGATCGGGCCGCAGTCGACGGCCGCCGCGTTCAGGGCTTCGGCGAGCGGCGCGGCGGCCGGGAATTCGGTCCACGCGATGTCGTACGCGAGGCCGTTCAGTTCGCCGGCCGCTTCGAGCAGCGCGCGCAGCCCGCCTTTCTGGTCGCCGGCGCGCAGCAGCGGCCGTGCGCCCGATTGCGCGCGCAGTGCGGCAGGCGCCGCGGCGATCGTGGCGAGGGCGCTCGCCTGTGCGAGGAAATGGCGTCGGGTCGGATTCATCGTGGAGTTCGGTTGGAAGAACGGGTTCAGGGATTCAATGCGGGAGCCCGGCCTGCACGTCGCGCACGGGTTCGGTGTCGACGCGCAGCAGCAGGGCGGTCAGCGCGTCGCCGCCGGCGGCCGGCACGGTCGGTCGTGCCGCCGCACTCGAGCGGCACAGCAGGTCGGCATCCGACCAGCCGGCGCTGCCCGGCAACGCGCGCGCCCGCAGCCAGCCTCGGCGATCGGCGAGCAGTTGCGTGCCGCCGAGCGCATCGGGCGCGATGCCGGCAATCGTGGCGAACGCGCGCCACGTATCGGGCGTCGTCGCGACGCAGTTCGCGCGCGTGCCGATCGAGGGCGCCGCGACGGACGCGCCGCGTTCGGTGACGAGCAAGGTTTGCCAGCGCGCGTCTTCCGGCGGCGGCGGCGCGCCCGACGCGAGCGCGACGATCCGCACGCGCTGGCCTTCGCGCCAGCGATCGAGCGGTTGCGGCGCGGCGTCGCCGCAGCGCACGTCGAGCGCCGGCAGCGGGACGGGCACTGGCCATGCGCCTTCCGCCTGCGCGCCGCTGCCCGCGGCCAGCGCCTTCAGGTAGTCGAGCACGGCCCACGTGTCCTGCGGGCCGAGTGTCGCGGCGAACCCGGGCATCGTCGACGCGCCGTGCTCGTCGCGTGTGCCGTGCCGCACGCGCCAGAACAGTTCGCCGTCGAGGCGCCGCGCGAGCAGCGTGCCGGCAAAGGTCGGCGGCCAGTGCGCGAGCGTGGCCGCGAGCGGCCCTTCGCCACGGCCGTCCGCGCCATGGCACGCGGCGCAGTGTTGCGCATACAGGTGCGCGCCGCGCATCACGCTCGATACGGAAAACGGCGCGGGATCGCGCTGGAAGCTCGTCGGCACGGCCGGCGCGAGCCACAGCGACGAAGGCGGCCACGGCGCGAACCACGCGACGGCCAGCGCGGCGAGCGCGGAGGCGACACGCCGCCTGCGCGAAACGAGCGCGATGCACGCGAGCACGACCGCCAGTGCCGTCGCTGCGCACGCGAACGCGAGTTGCCGCGTCAGTCCGGCATCGATGCGCAGCGTTTCGAGCGCGATACGGTGCGCCCATGGCCACGCGGCCTGACCGTCCGCGTCCGCCGTCAGGCCGAGCGCGTGCAGCACACGTGCCAGCGCGATTTGCGCGCGATACAGCAGTTGCAGGAACGCGATCGCCGAGTCGGAGAAGAGCGGTGCGTTCATCGCACGCGCCAGAGCCGGGCAGCGACCGGACGTCGAACGGCCCCCGGCATCTACCAGCTCGCGTCGAGTCCGAGATGCCGCAGCGCGTCGTGGCGCAATTCGGCGAGGTGCGGGTCGCCGCGATGGCGCGGGTAGGGCAGGTCGACATGCAATTCGGCGACGATCCGTGCCGGGCGGGGACCGAACACGATCACGCGCTGCGCGAGGAACAGCGCTTCCTCGACGTCGTGCGTGACGAGCAGCGCGGAGAAACCGTCGCGTTGCCACAGCGCGGTCAGCTCGGCCTGCATCGTGAGCCGCGTCAGCGAATCGAGCTTGCCGAGCGGCTCGTCGAGAATCAGCAGGCGCGGATCGTTGACGAGCGCGCGGGCGAGCGCGACGCGCTGCGCCATCCCGCCGGACAGCTGATGCGGGAACACGTTCGCGAAGTCCTGCAGCCCGACGCGCGCGAGCGCATCGTCGACGCGATGCTGCGCGGTGCGCGCCACGCCGCGCGCTTCGAGGCCGAGTGCGACGTTCGCGCGCACGCGCCGCCACGGGTACAGCGTCGGGTCCTGGAACACGACGATGCGCGACGGATCGGGGCGCTCGATCGGCACGCCGTCCTGCGCGATGCCGCCTTGCCGTGCCGCGTCGAGCCCCGCGACGAGGCGCAGCAGCGTCGATTTTCCGCAACCGCTCGGGCCGAGCAGCGCGACGAATTCGCCGGCCGCGACCGACAGCGTGACGTCGTCGAGCACCGGCAGCGCACCGCCGGGCCCGTCGAACGCATGGCTCACGCGGCGAATGTCGATGCGCGCGCCGCGTGGCGCGGTGACGGCGGGTGCGGCGGCAACGGGGGAGTCCAGCACGGCGGCGCTTACCATTTGACGGTTCCTTTCTGCCACGCGAGCACACGGTCGCGCACCGCGAACAGCAGCGCGATCAGCCCGGAAAACAGCAGCGCCATCACGATCAGCGCCGCATACATGTTCACGTACGACGCCCAGCCCTGCGCCCAGCTCAGGTACCAGCCGAGCCCCGACTTCACGCCCATCATTTCCGCGACGACCAGCACCGTGAACGACGCGCTCAGCCCCATGAAGATGCCGACGAACACGTGCGGCAGCGCGGCCGGAATCGCGACGCGCAGCACGAGGAAGCGCGCGTTCGCGCCGAGCGTGCGCGCGACGTCGTAGTACTGCTTGTTGACGCTCGCGACGCCCGACCACGTGAGCACCGCGACCGGGAAGCCGGTGGCGAGCGCGATCAGGAACGCGGCGGCCGAATAGCTCGACGGGAAGAAGTAGAACGTGAGGGGCAGCAGCGCGGTGGCCGGCACGGGGCCGAGCACGCGCAGCACCGGATGCACCCAGTAGCCGATCCGGCGCGACCAGCCGATCGACACGCCCACCGCGAAGCCGACCGCGACGCCGTACGCAAACCCGAGCGCGAGCAGCCTCAGCGTATTGCCGGCGCTGCCCGCGAGTCGCGGCCAGTCGTCGACGTAGACCTCGATCAGCGCCTGCGGCGGCGCGAAGAACGGCGTCGGCAGCCAGCCGGTTTTCGCGGTGACGATCTCCCACGCGGCGAGCACGAGCGGCAACGCGACGAGCCACGGCCCGGCCGGGCGTACGCGGGCGAGCCGCGTGCGCGTGGCGGGGACGAGATGGCCGAGCGTCGCGGCGGCCAGCAGCAGTGCGGCGATCGTCCACGCGGCCGTGCCGAACGTGTCGGTGTACGCCCAGTCGCTGAAGCCGACGATGCGGTTCGGCCACAGTTGCGTGAGCGCGCCGAGCGCGGCCCACGCGAATGCGGCGACGATCCCGGTCGGCCAGAGGCGAGCGCGGCGCGCTTCGTCGGCCTGCGTGGCTTCGCAGGCCGTGCAGGCGACGCGCGCGGACGGGGCGGCACTGCCGCCGGCAGGTGCCGGCGCAGTGCGGGTGGCGGAAGCGTGTTCGATCGTCGACATCGCGTTACCCCAGTACGTTGGCGTAGACCTGCTGCGCGAAGCGCTGCGGGTCCGTGCTCTTCTTCAGCACGCTGATGCGGCGGAAGTCGTCCGCATAGAACGCGATCTCCTGCTGCAGGTCGACGTTGGTCGGGTGATGCGTATAGGTGAGCGTCGCGTACAGCTTGCGCAGATCCTCGGGGTCGATCTTCGGCGAGTATTTCGCGAACACCTTCGCGGCTTCGTTCGGGTTGTCGTGCGTGTATTCGGTGGCCTGCACGATCGAGCGCGCGAGTGCGGCGGCCGACGGCCGGTCGTTGCGGACGAGATCGCCGCGCGCGCCGATCACGCAGCACACCTTGCGCGCGTATTCGCCGGACAGGTTCGTCGCGAGTTCCGTGTACGCGCCGTTGCTGCGCTTCTCGAGCAGATAGAGGTTCGGGTCGCCGTCGGCGATCGCGTGAATCTCGCCCTTGTCGACCGCGACGCCGAGCAGGTCGGCCGGATACTGCCGCCACGTGATGTCGCGCTCGGGATCGATCCCGTTCTTCGCGAGCAGGATCGAGAAGAAGTGCTTGCCGGGCGCGGCCAGATCGCTGACGCCGACCGTCTTGCCCTTCAGCGCCTGCAGCGTCGTGACGCCGGCCGCCTTCGCGCCGAGCAGCCGCACGCAACCGCCGTGCGAACTGCCGATGATCTTCACGTCGAAGCCGGCTTCGAGCGGCTTGAGCCAGCGGTGGATCATCCCGACCGCCGCATCGGCCTTGCCGGTCGCGATCGATTCGAGCAGCTGGTCGGTCGAGCCGCTGTAGTTGATCAGCTCGACCTTCAGGCCGTTTTTCTCGAAGAAGCCGCGCTCCTGCGCGACGACGATCGGCGTCAGGCAGAACGCGTTCTGGTTCCACGCGAACGTGAGCTTCTTCAGCGGCGGCGCGGACCATGCCTTGCGGCCGAGCGTGATCGCCGGCGCGGCGAGCGCGGCGGCGCCGGCCGCGCGCAGCAGCCGGCGGCGTTTGTCGTCGTGCGCGCCGGCGGGCGCGGGTGCGGTGGTGTGGGTCATCGTCTGGTCTCCGGTCTTGCGGAAAGGCGCTCAGTCGAGCAGGTCGGGTTCGTCGGCGAGGACGCGCGCGAACAGGCTGTCGAACGCATGCAGCGCACCGTCGGGGCCGCCGATCTGGCCGTGCGTGTGGCGCGCGGTGGCGTGATCGATCGGCTGCGGCGTGCCGGCCGCTTCCGCCAGCAACTGCGTGTGCGCGACGTTGTCGAGCGCGATGTACCACCATGCGGCGGCCTCGACCGTCGGGCCGGCCGTCAGGATCCCGTGGTTCTTCAGGATCACGCCCTTGTGCGTGCTGCCGTCCGGTTTCGCGAGCGCATCGGCGATCCGTGCGCCTTCGCTGGTATCGACGACCATCCCCGTGAAATCGTCGAACAGCGCGTGATCCTCGTAGAACACGCATGCGTCCTGCGTGAGCGGATCGAGCGGACGGCCGAGTGTCGACCACGCCTTGCCGTAGGTCGAGTGCGTGTGCGCCGCGGCGACGACGTGCGGATGGGCTTCGTGGATCGCCGCATGGATCGCGAATGCGGCCTTGTTCAGCGGCCGCGTGCCGATCGCGGTCTCGCCGCGGGCATTCACGAGCAGCAGGTCGGACACCTTGATCTGCGAGAAATGCACGCCGAGCGGGTTCACCCAGAAGTGATCGGGCAACTCCGGATCGCGCGCGGTGATGTGGCCGGCGAGGCCCGACGCGAAACCGAAGCGCGCGAACAGGCGGAACGCGGCCGCGAGCCGCTCCTGCCGGTGGCGGCGCTCGGCGGCGACGTCGATGCGCGGCGCGGTCGGGTCGAACCAGAAATGCTGGCGCGGCGCTTCGGCGAGTTCGAGGCCCGATGCGGTGCGCACGGGCGAGGACAGGACGGCGGACATGATGAGGTATCGCTCCGTTGGGCTCAGGCGGCGCGACGTGCGGCGTCGCGGGCGGCGACGGCGCCGCGCACGCGCGGAATCAGTTCGCGGCCGTAGTCGATCGCGTCTTCCAGCGGGTCGAAGCCGCGGATCAGGAAGGTCGTCACGCCGAGGTCGTAGTAGTCGAGCAGCGCATCGGCGACCTGCTCGGGTGTGCCGACGAGCGCCGTCGAGTTCGAGCGCGCGCCGGTGAGCTTCGCGATCTCGGTCCACAGCCGCTTGTCGACGCGCGAGCCGCGATCGGCCGCGGCAAGCAGGCGGCGCGCGCCTTCACTCTGCTGCGGGCCGCCGGCGCCGAGGCCGGCCGCTTCGCGCAGGCGGCGCGTTTCGTCGAGGATGCGGTGCGCGCGCGCCCACGCTTCGTCTTCGGTCGCGGCGAGGATCGGGCGGAACGACACCGAGAAGCGCACCTGCCGGCCGTGCTTCGCGGCTTCGGCGCGCACGCGGGTGGTCAGGTCGCGCACCTGGTCGAGCGACTCGCCCCACAGCGCATAGACGTCCGCGTGCTTGCCGGCCACCGCGAGCGCGGCTTCCGACGCGCCGCCGAAGTAGATCGGCACATGCGGCTGCTGGAACGGCTTCACTTCCGAAAAACCCTGCGTGAACCGGTAGTGCGCGCCGTCGTGATCGAACGGCTGCGCTTCGGTCCAGATCCGCCGCAGGATGCCGAGGTATTCGTCGGTGCGTGCATAACGCGCGTCATGGTCGAGGAAATCGCCGTCGCGCTGCTGCTCGCTGTCCGAGCCGCCGGAGATGAAGTGCACGGCGAGCCGGCCGCGGCTGAACTGGTCGAGCGTCGCGATCTGCCGCGCGGCGAGCGTCGGCGCGGTGAAGCCCGGACGATGCGCGAGCATGAAGTGGATGCGCTCGGTCGCGGCCGCGGCGAACGCGATCGTCAGCGTCGCCGACGGGCCGGTCGAATGATGCGGCACGAGGATCCGGTCGAAGCCGGCCGTTTCGTGGGCGCGCGCGAAGTCGCGCACGTAGTCGGGATCGACCACGGGGCCGGACGCCGGGTGGATTTCCGATTGCTTCTGGCTCTGGATCATGCCGATGAATTCGACGCTCATCTGGGTCTCCGGTGCGGGGATGTCCCGGCGCACGGCCGGGCAGGAATGGAGCGCAGGTTAACGCCGGGATCATGCGGAACGGAAATAATCAATCCCGATTTGAATATCAGATTTGCATGGTTTGGGCCGGATTGCGTTACGCATACGCTGTGGGCTCGTGAATGATCGGGCGCGCGTTGGCGCCGTGTTTGCACTCCCCAGGGAATCCGTCTCGATGTCCGCCAGCCTTGCCGCTTCCTCGCCGTCCCCGCAGCCTGCGCTGCGTCTCCTGCCTGCCGACCCGGCCGATGATGCGAACGACGCACGCGTCGCCGCGCTGCTCGACCGCCTCGCGCCCGACCTGGCCGCCGATGCGGCCCGCAACGACGCCGACGGCCGTTTTCCGCACGAGAACTTCGCGCGGCTGCATCGCGCGGGGCTGATCGCGCAGGTCGTGCCGCGCGAGCATGGCGGCGCCGGTGCGACGCTCGCGCAGGCGAGCCGGATCGTGGCCGCCGTCGCGCGGGCCGATCCGGCGACCGCGCTGGTGCTGACGATGACCTATCTGCAGCATCGCGCGCTCGGCCGCGCCGACAACCGCTGGCCGGCCCCGGTGCGGCGCGCGGTGTTCGACAGCGCGGTTGCGCACGGCGCGCTGATCAACGCGCTGCGCGTCGAGCCGGCGCTCGGATCGCCGTCGCGCGGCGGGCTGCCGGCCACGATCGCGCGCCGCGACGGCGACGGCTGGCGGCTGTCCGGCCACAAGCTCTACAGCACCGGCATTCCGGCACTGCGCTGGCTGGCCGTGTGGGCGCGCACCGACGAACGGGAGCCGCGCGTCGGCGTGTTCCTCGTGCCGCGCGACCGTGACGCCGATGGCGAGCGCATCCGCGTGATCGAAAGCTGGAACCACCTCGGCTTGCGCGCATCGGGCAGCCACGAAGTCGTCTTCGACGACGTGCGGCTGCCGGCCGATCACGCGGTCGACGTGCGTGCACCGGGAGAGTGGGCCGTGTCGGCCGCGACCCATGCGGATGCCGACGCGCAGGCCGACCAGCAGGCGTGGATGGTCGTGCTGCTCGGCAGCCTGTACGACGCGGTCGCGCGGGCGTCGCGCGACTGGCTGGTCGAATTCGCGACGACGCGTGCGCCGAGCGGGCTCGGTGCGCCGCTCGCGACGTTGCCGCGCGTGCAGGAAGCGGTCGGCGAAATCGAGGGCTGGCTGCACACGAACCGCGTGCTGCTCGACGATCTCGTCGCGCGCACCGATGCGGGCAATGCGCCGTCGGTCACGACGAGCGGCCTCGTCAAGCGAACCGTGACCGAGCACGCGATCCGCACGGTCGAGCAGGCGTTGAAGCTGTCGGGCAATCATGGGCTGAGCCGCGCCAATCCGCTCGAACGCCACTATCGCGACGTGCTGTGCAGCCGCGTGCATACGCCGCAGGACGACGCGATCGCGGTGGCGGCGGGGCGGGCAGCGCTCGACGCGGCGAGCGCGAGCGACACGACGGCCGGGGCGGGCGCAGCGCCACGCGACGACGCCGAACGCGGTCGACCCGATGCGTGAGCGCGGCAGGGTTGCCGCGCAGGGAAGCCGGGCGGCGCGCAGCAGGCGCCGCCCCGTCCGGTCAAGCGGCCTTGCCGTGCGACTGCTCGGGTACCGCGAACGCCGTGCGCGCATGCGCGGCAACGGCCGCGAGCGGCGCGTCGAAGCGGGCCGCATCGTGCCGGCGCAGCAGCCACAGATCGATCTGCGGCTTGAAATCGGCGAGCGGCACGATGTCGAGCGCGTCGCGCAACGGGCTGCCTTCGACGAGCGGCAGCGGCATCAGCCCGATACCGAAGCCGTTCGCGACGCTCTGCAGTTGCAGGTCGCGGCCGTAGGCGTCGAGCGTGACCGGCATCGGCAGGCCCTGCGCGTCGAGCGCGCGCCGCAGCCCCGCGCGAAAGCCGCAGCCGTCGGGATTGAGCACCCAGCCGCGCGCGTGGCAATCGGCGAGCCGGTAGCTGCGGCGCGGCCAGTCGCCCTTGCGGCCGACCGCGACGAGCCGCGTGGCCAGCAGCCGTTCACCCTCGACGTGCGCCGGCAGCACCATCTCGCGTGCGAGGAACACGAGCGCCGCGTCGAGTTCGCGGCGCGCGACGCGCTCGACGAGCGCGCCGCCCCAGGCCGTCGCGACCTGGGTCGCGAGCGCCGGCCACTGCGCGGCGAGTTCGGCGATCAGGACGGGCAGCATCAGTTCGCCGAGTCCCTGCGTGAGCCCGATCCGGAATTCGCCGGCGGGCGGCTGCTCGCCGGCCGTCAGCTCGCGCAGCGCATCGACCTCGCGCAGGATCGCGCGACACTGCTCGAAGACCCGCTGGCCGATGTCGGTCGGGCGCGGCGGCTTCGTATTGCGGTCGAGCAGGGTCACGCCGAGCGCTTCCTCGAGATTCTGGACGCGCCGCGTGATCGCGGGCTGCGTCATCCCGAGCTCGGCCGCGGCCTGGCTCAGGGTCTGGCAGCGGACGACCGCTGCAAAAGCATCGATATCGCTAATTTTCATGTTTGTTCTGCATGGTCTTTCGGGTGCATCATGACGATCCATCATATTCGGCATCATATTCGAGGAGACGTCCGATGAGTACGCTTTCGTTGCAGCAGACGCCGCTGCGTCCGTTCGTCGACGGTCTGGGCACGCTGCTCGCGTCCGGCGCGAACGAGGCGCGCATTCTCGACGAGGGCGGCGCGCTGCTCGCCGCGCTCGTCGAACACGACGACTGGTTGCCCGACGCGTTCGCGCAGCCCGATCCCGAGCGCTATCGGCAATACCTGCTGCATCTCGACCCGGACGAGCGGTTCTCGGTCGTCAGCTTCGTGTGGGGGCCCGGCCAGACGACGCCGATCCACAACCACACGGTGTGGGGGCTGATCGGGATGCTGCGCGGCGGCGAGTTCTCGCAGCCTTACCGGTTCGACGCGGCAGGCAAGCCGGTGCCGGCCGGCGACGCCGTGCGGCTGGCGCCGGGCGAGGTCGAAGCCGTGTCGCCGCGCATCGGCGACGTGCATCGCGTGACCAACGCGTTCGCCGATCGCGTGTCGATCAGCATCCACGTGTACGGCGCGAACATCGGCAAGGTCGAGCGTGCCGTGTTCCTGGACGACGGCACCGTGAAGCCTTTCGTGTCGGGCTATTCGAATGCCTGACGCGGAGCCCGTCGGCGCGGCCCGTTGCGAGCATGCGCCGGCAGCACCAGAATCGACCCGTTTCGCTTTTTTCACCGACTTTAACGTTTTCAGAGACATCGTGACGCAATCCGCCGATTCCCTTTCCCGTTTTCCCGTCGCGTCGTACCAGGAGGTGCGCGCGCGGCTGCTGGCCCGCGACGAGCTCGCGCTGATCGACGTACGCGAGGAAGATCCGTACGCGCGGGGCCATCCGCTGTGGGCCGCCAATTTTCCGCTGTCGAAACTCGAACTCGACGCGTGGACGCGGATTCCGCGCCGCGACACGCCGATCGTCGTGTTCGGCGAAGCGGGCGGCGAGGATCTCGCGCCGCGCGCGGCCGAGAAGCTCGCGCAGCTCGGCTACACCGACGTGCGGTTGCTCGACGGCGGTCTCGCCGGCTGGCTGGCCGCGGGCGGCGAACAGTTCATCGACGTGAACGTGCCGAGCAAGTCGTTCGGCGAATGGGTCGAGGCCGAGCGTCATACGCCGTCGCTTTCGGCGCAGGAGGTGCAGGCGCTGATCGATGCGAAGGCCGACGTCGTGATCGTCGACGCGCGCCGGTTCGACGAATACCAGACGATGACCATCCCGACGTCGACGAGCGTGCCGGGCGCGGAGCTCGTGCTGCGCGTGCGCGCGCTCGCGCCGGATCCGGCGACGCAGGTGATCGTCAACTGCGCGGGCCGCACGCGCAGCATCATCGGCACGCAGTCGCTCGTCAACGCGGGGCTGCCGAATCCGGTCGCGGCACTGCGCAACGGCACGATCGGCTGGACGCTGGCCGGCCAGACGCTCGAGCATGGCGCGGCGCGCCGCTTTCCGGACGAGATCGACGCGACGCAGCGCGCGCAAGCGCGCCAGGCCGCCCGGGCGGTGGCCGAACGCGCCGGCGTGCCGCGGATCGCGCTGGCCGACGTCGCGGCGCTCGACGAGCCGGGCCGCACGCTGTACCGCTTCGACGTGCGCACGCCGGAGGAATACGAGGCCGGCCACCTGCCGGGCTTCCTGAGCACGCCGGGCGGCCAGCTCGTGCAGGAGACCGATCATCACGCGGCCGTGCGCGGCGCGCGGATCGTGCTCGCCGACGACGACGGCGTGCGCGCGGACATGACCGCGTCGTGGCTCGCGCAGATGGGCTGGGACGTGCGCGTCGTGGAACCGGCCGGCGCGGCGGCGTTCGGCGAGCGCGGCCAGCCGCCGCGCGACGTGCCGGCGACGCCGCCCGCGACCGAGGTGTCGCCCGCGACGCTCGCGGGCTGGCTGAAGGAAGCGGCGCCCGGCGAACTCGCGATCGTCGACGTGACGGCCAGCGCGAATTACGTGAAGCGCCATGTTCCGGGCGCGTGGTTCGCCGTGCGTGCGCAGTTGCGTGACGCGCTTGCCGCGATCCCGCCGGCGAAGCGCTATGTGTTCACGTGCGGATCGAGCCTGCTGGCGCGGTTCGCGGCGGACGATGCGCGTGCGCTGCTGCCGGCGTCGGCCGGCATCTCGGTGCTGACCGGCGGCACGGCCGCGTGGATCGACGCCGGACTGCCGCTCGAAAGCGGCGAGACGCGTCTCGCGTCGCCGCGCGTCGACCGCTACCGGCGCCCGTACGAAGGCACCGACAATGCGGCCGCCGCGATGCAGGCGTATCTCGACTGGGAATACGGGCTGGTCGACCAGTTGAAGCGGGACGGCACGCACCACTTCAACGTGATCTGACCGATACGGTGCGACCGGGCGCGCCGCGCCCGGTTCGCGCGTGTCAGCGCTTGAACGTATCGACGGCCGTGCGGCCGACGGCCGGATCGTCGGTGAAGAAGCCGTCGATACCCGCGCGCAGGTACGCCTGGATCTCGCGCACCGAGCCCGCCGTGTTGCGCGTGGCCGGCGTGCCGCCATCCTTCAGCGACGCGGGCAGGAAGTTGTTCTCCGGGCGGAACGTGTACGGATGCACGACGAGGCCGGCCTCGTGCGCGTCGCGCACGTACGGTGTCGGCTGCTGCAGCGTGCCGTCCGCGGCGACCGCGATGATCGACGTCTTGTACGGCCCCACGCCGTTCGCATAGGTTGCGATCTCGCGCATGCCGTCGCGCGTCGACAGGTCGCCGTAGGTGCGCTTGTCGTTCGCCTTCACGAAGTCGTACGGGCGCTGGCCGGCTTCGTCCATCAGCTGCACGAGCTTCCAGTTCGGCTGGGTCGACTTGATCCGGTTGCGGATCGTCTTCAGGTTCGCGACCTCGAACGACTGGATGTAGACGGTCGCCGTGCGCGACGTATAGGTATCCTTCAGCAGCGCGTCGACGAGACGGTCCTCGAGCGACAGGTTGATCGACTGGAAGTAGGTGGGATGCTTGGTTTCCGGATACAGGTGGATCGTGCGGCCGGTCTGCGCGGACATCTGCTTCGCGAGCGCGACGATCTCGTCGAACGTCGGGATTTCGAACTGGTCGTTGTACGCGGTGTTCGCGGGGCGCACCTGCGGAATGCGCTCGCGTGCGCGCAGCGTCTTCAGTTCGGCGAGCGTGAAATCCTCGGTGAACCAGCCGGTCAGCTGCGCGCCGTCGATCGTCTTGGTCGCCTTGCGGCTCGCGAACTGCGGCAGCGCGGACACGTTCGTCGTGCCCGAGATCTCGTTCTCGTGGCGCGCGACGAGCACGCCGTCGCGCGTCGACACGAGGTCGGGCTCGATCACGTCCGCGCCGTCCTCGATCGCCTTGCGGTACGACGCCAGCGTGTGTTCGGGGCGCAGCGCGCTCGCGCCGCGATGGCCGACCACCTGGACCTTCGCGGAAATCGGCTGGGCGGGATCGCGCGTCAGATCGTCGCCGCCGCACGCGGCGAGCAGGAACGCGGCGGCACAGGCGAACGGGACGTAGCGCGGAGAGGTCGGGCGCTTGAAGAGCATGTCGATGAACCTTCGAAACGGGAGTCGGAAAAGGGGCGGTCGGTCCGTCGGCGCGGCAGGGGGCCGTGCCGCACGGGATCGAACGGTGCGCGATCGTCGCACCGAATAATTACATATGTATTACTTCGACCTTTCCATTCTGCTTTTTCAGGTCGCGATGCGCGTGGCGGGGGCGTCGACGATGGCCTGGCGGGCGCCGCGATCCGGCCGCCGCCGGCGGCCCGCGCGCCGGATGCACTAAACTTGCGGGAATTTTGCATCGCCGCGCCGGGGCGGACGCCCGCCTGACGCGACGATGCGGCGACTCGCGGCCGGCGCGGGCGCCCGGCGCCCGTGGGCGTCCGGGGCCCGCGCCGGCCGATTTTCCCCGACCCATGACGACTCGAACCGATTCCGCCTTCCTGCTCGGCGACCTGCTGAAGAACGTTTCCCGCTCCTTCTACCTGACGCTGCGCGTGCTGCCCGACGGCATGCGCGACCCGGTCGGCCTCGCGTACCTGCTCGCGCGCGCGGCCGACACGATCGCCGACACCGCGCTCGTTGCGCCCGATCGTCGTGCGGCGCTGCTGACCGGCCTGCGCGACGAGATCGAGCGCCTCGGCGACGGCGTGGCGTTGTCGCGCGCGCTCGAGGACGTGACGCGGATGCAGACCGATTCGCACGAGCATGTGCTGCTCGGCTCGATGGCGCCGATGCTCGCGCTGTTGCGCGCGCAGCCGGATGCGGATCGCGCGTCGATCCGCAAGGTCGTCGCGACGCTCACGTCGGGGATGGAATTCGATCTGCGCACGTTCCCCGACGAGCAGTCGGGGCAGGTCGCGTCGCTGCCGACGCGCGACGCGCTCGACCGCTACACGTACCTCGTCGCCGGCTGCGTCGGCGAGTTCTGGACCGACATGACGGGCGCGCACACGCGCGCCGCGCGCGGCTGGGACCTGCCGGACATGCGCGGAAAGGGCATCCGGTTCGGCAAGGCGCTGCAGATGACCAACATCCTGCGCGACTGCGCGAAGGACCTGCGCATCGGCCGCTGCTATCTGCCGGACGACGTGCTGGGCGCGCACGGGCTCGGCGTGGCCGACCTGATGCAACCGGACGCGTCGGCGCGCGCGCGCGGCGTGCTGGTCGACCTGTTGCGCGTGACGCTCGACCAGTATCGCGACGCGTGCCGGTACACACTCGCGATCCCGCGCCGTTTCGTGCGGCTGCGGCTCGCGTGCCTGTGGCCGATCATGATCGGCCTCGAAACGCTCGAGCTGCTGGCCGGCCACGATGCCTGGCTCGATCCGGCGAAGCCGGCCAAGGTGCCGAGAAAGCGCATCTACCGGATCATGGCGTCGTCGCTCGCGCTGGTCGGCTCGAACGCGGCGATCCGGGCGCGCACGACCGCGCTGGCGGACGCGGTGGCCGCGCGGCTCGCCGGCCCGGCATCACGCTGACACGCGCCGGCGCGGCGCGCCGGCATCCCCTTCGGCCCGCGTTCGCCGGGCCCGTCCTGTCCGATTTTCCCCACACGAACTGAAACGTTTTCATGATTTCGTTTCGCGAAACATGGGTGTCATGAACGTCAGCGATCCTGCGCGGCGGCGTGAATCGCGGCGTCAGCTGCGATCGCGCATTTGTAAGATGATTTTTTGCCGAAGGCGTCTGACAACATCGGACGGTCGTGTTGCACCAGTAAAAATGTAAAGCTAGGGTTTTCACCGGGAAATGCCGGAAAGGCCCACCGCGTAAGCGTTTTCAGGTGTTATGTAACCGCTTGGTGAACCCGCGCGTTGCGTCGATCATACGATGACCGACTGCACATGTTGGGAAACGATTGGTAATCCGTCAGAATCGCGTCGGCATGTACTCGCACATGTGTCAGTCATAAAACCACACCAGAAAAGAAATCATTCTTTGAGGACGGAGAATCAATGAAAAAGCGCGTCGCTTTCGCCATGACGGCAGTGGGCCTTGCAGCCGCTACCGCCGCCCACGCCCAGAGCAGCGTGACCCTGTACGGTATCGTCGACAACGGTATCGCTTGGCAGAACAACTCGTCGAGCACCGGCGCGGTCTCGGGTGGTCACTCGAAGGTGCAAATGTCCACCGGCGTGTGGGCAGGCAGCCGCTTCGGCCTGAAGGGCAGCGAAGATCTCGGCGGCGGCACGAAGGCGATTTTCCAGTTGGAAGCCGGCGTCAACACGGCTAACGGCTCGTCGCAGTGGACCAACGGCATCTTCACGCGTCAGGCATGGGTCGGGATGACCAACGCCACGTACGGTACGCTGACGGCCGGCCGCCAGTACACCGCGTACTACACGCTGCTGTCGCCGTACAGCCCGACGACCTGGCTGACCGGCTATTACGGCGCGCACCCGGGCGATATCGATTCGCTGGATACCAGCTACCGCGCGAACAACTCGCTCGTCTACATGTCGCCGAAGTTCTACGGCTTCACGGTCGGCGGTTCGTACTCGTTCGGCGGCGTGGCAGGCGCGACGAACCGCGGCTCGACGTGGAGCGCGGCGATCCAGTACCTGAACGGCCCGGCAGGCATCGCGGTCGGCTACCAGAAGGTCAACAACGCGACGCTGGGTGGCGGCGCGTGGGGCGCGAACTCGACGGTCCAGAACGGCCTGACGGCAACGGGCGACGGCAACCAGCCGGCAGTCTCGTCGATCAACAACGGCTACGCGACCGCGCAATCGCAGCAACGTGTCGCCGTGACGGCGGGCTACCAGTTCACGCCGGCATGGGACATTTCGGCGTCGTACTCGAACGTCCAGTACACGCCGGGCGTCGGTTCGTCGTTCCGCAACACGGCGATCTTCAACACGGCTGGCGCCGTGCTGCACTGGAAGGCAGCGGCTCAGTGGGATTTCGCGGCGGGCTACTCGTACACGGCGGCAACGCAGTCGAACGGCATCACGAGCTCGGCCAAGTACCACCAGGTCACGCTGTCGCAGTACTACAGCCTGTCGAAGCGCACGGGCCTGTACGCGGTTGAGGCTTACCAGCACGCCAGCGGCAACACGCTGAGCAAGACTGGCGGCGTCCAGGTGGCCACGACGTCGATCGGCGACGGCGTGGGCGCAGGTTCGAAGCAGAACCAGATCGGCGTCGGCGTCGGCCTGATCCACCGCTTCTGATGTCGCGCGGCGCGCGAGCGCCGCTTGCGGCATGCGGTACGAAAAAACCGGCCTTCGGGCCGGTTTTTTCATGGGTGCTGCCGTCTCGTTCATTTCACCGTCTCGTCCGTCCAGTTCCCCGCCAGCGCCTGGAACAGCGCCGCCGTATCGGCCAGCCGGTCGGCCTGCGCGCGCGTGCGGTCGAGCGCCGTCTGCAGCGCCTGCCGCTGTGCATCGAGCAGCTCGAACGTGCCGATCCCGCCCGCCGCGTAGCGGTCGCCGGCAATCGCATGGGTGGCGGCCGCTTCCCGTGCGGCCGTGTCCCGCGCCTGCAAGGCGGCCGCATCGTGTTCGACCGCGCGCATCGCGTCGGCCACCTGTTGAAGCGCCAGCAACACGGTTTCCCGATAACTCGCGAATGCCGCGTCGTAGGCCGCCTCCGCCGCGCGCTTTCTCGCGCGCAGTTCGCCGCCGTGGAAAAGCGGCTGCGTGAGACCGAGGCCGACATTCCATACATTGAGCCCGCCGACGATATCCGCGATGCGCGTGCGCTCCGAACCGATTCCCGCCGAAATCGAGAAACGCGGATACAGGTTCGCGGTGGCCACGCCGACGTTCGCGCTCGCCTGATGCAGCACGGCTTCCGCCGCGCGGATGTCGGGCCGTTCGCGGGCGAGCGTCGAAGGCAGCGCGACGGGCAGCGCGCGCGGCAGCGCCAGCGCATCGAGCGCGAGTTCGGGCAGCACGGCATCCGATGGCGCCGCGCCGAGCAGGATCGCGAGCCGGTGGCCGGCCTGCCCGAGGCGGGCCGCGAGCGGCGGCAGCGACGCCTGCGTCTGCGCGAGCAGCGCGCGTTGCGCGTGCACGTCGGCTTGCGACACGCCGCCTGCCGCATAACGCGCTTCGACGATGCGCAACTGCCGCGCCTGCGCGTCGACGAGCTGCCGCGTGAGCGCGACCTGTTGCGCGAGCGAGGCGCGCAGGATCGCGGTGGCGACGACGTTGCCCGCAAGCGTCAGCCGTGCGGCGTCGAGCGTGTAGGCCTGATAGTCGACCTGCGCACGCAGTGCTTCGAGCGCGCGCCGGTTGCCGCCGAACACATCGAGCACGTACGACACGCTGACCGACGCGTCGTACAGCGTAAACGGCCCGGGGTTCGGCACGTTGGCCGGCAGCCCGAACGCGGTGGTATCGACTTGCTCGCGCGTGGCGGACAGGTTCGCGTCGACATGCGGCAGCATCGTCGCGCCGGCTTCGGCCGCATGGTTCTGCCGCGCTTCGTCGAGCCGCGCGCGGGCTTCGGCGAGCGTCGGACTGTTTTGCCACGCGGTGTCGACGAGCCGGTTCAACGGTTCGGAGCCGAACCGTGTCCACCAGCGCCGCGGCGTGTGGTCGGCCGACGAGAAAATCTGCGCGTCGCCGGCCGGGCCCCTGGCGGCGGCCGTCGTCGCGGGCAGCTCGCCGCGCGTGTACTGCCGCGCGGCCGGTGCGGCGGGCGGGCGGAAGTCCGGCCCGACCGCGCATCCGGCGACGAGCAGCGCCGCGGCGGCCAATGCGCAGCCGGCGGCAGTGCGGAAGGGGCGATGCGGGGCCGGTGTCATCGCATGCCGCCTAATCGAGCGTGCGCCGGTAGAAGCGCAGCGCGACGCCCATCACGACGACGGTGAACAGCGCGACCGGCCACACGGACGGCCACAGGTCGGCCCAGCCGTTGCCTTTCAGCAGGATGCCGCGCACGAGGCGGTTGAAGTAGGTGAGCGGCAGCAGGTTGCCGATGACCTGCGCCCACTTCGGCATGCCGGCGAACGGGAACATGAAACCCGACAGCAGGATGTTCGGCAGGAAGTAGAACACCGCGAGCTGCATCGCCTGCAACTGGTTCTGCGCGAGCGACGACAGCGTGATGCCGACCGTCAGGTTCGCGGCGATGAACAGCAGTGCCGACAGGTACAGCGCGAACACGCCGCCGACGAACGGCACGTCGAACACGAAGCGCGACGCGGCGACGATGATCGACACCTGGATCAGCCCGATCAGCACGTACGGGACGATCTTGCCCGTCATCACCTCGAGCGGCCGCACGGGCGTCGCGAGCAGGTTCTCCATCGTGCCGCGCTCGCGTTCGCGCGTGATCGCGAGACCCGTCATCATCACCATCGTCATCGTCAGGATCACGCCCATCAGGCCCGGCACGACGTTGTACTGCGTGATGCCTTCCGGGTTGTACAGCCGGTGCAGCACGACGTCGAACGCGGCCGGGCGGCCGTTCAGGTGCGCGAGCGGCCCCGTCAGGTCCTTGTTGGCGACCGGTTGCACGAGGCCCGGCAGCGCGCCGATCGCCGACGCCGTGGCGACGGGGTCGGTCGCGTCCGCCTCGACCAGCAGCGCCGGGCGCTCGCCGCGCAGCAGCCGCCGCGAGAAATCGGCCGGCACGCTCAGCACGAACTGCACGTCGCCGCGTGCGAGCGCACGGCGGCCGGCCGCCTCGTCGGGCAAGGTGTCGACGATGTCGAAGTACGCGGAATTGCGCATCGCGGCGATGAAGCTGCGCGCGAACGGGCTGCCGTCGGCGACGATCACGGCGGTCGGCAGGTGCTTCGGATCGGTGTTGATCGCGAAGCCGAACAGCGCGAGCTGGATGATCGGCACGCCGACGATCATCGCGAAGGTCACGCGATCGCGGCGCAGCTGCAGGAACTCCTTCAGCACGATGCTCCACCAGCGCGCGACCGAGAACGATTCACGCAGGCCCGCCCACGCGTTCATGGCGACACCCGGCCGGGCGGCGCGGACGCGCGGCCCATCATGTAGATGAACACGTCCTCGAGCCCGGTGTCGATCGGCACGACCTGCAGCGGCGTATCGCGGGCGACCTGTTCGAGCGTCGCGTCGAGCCGCGCGCGGTCGCGGCCGCTCACGTGCAGCGCCGAGCCGAACACGACCGTCTGGTCGACGCCCGGCATCGTGCGCAGCCGCGCGGACAATTCGGTCAGGTGCTCGCCGGCGATCGCGCGGGTCGCAAGCCCTTGCGATGCGACGATCTCGGCCGACGTGCCTTGCGCGAGCAGTTCGCCGTACGCGATGTACGCGAGCTTGTGGCAGCGCTCGGCCTCGTCCATGTAGTGCGTGCTGACGAGCACCGAGATCCCGCGCGCGGCGAGCCGGTGCAGCTCCTCCCAGAAATCGCGGCGCGCGGCCGGGTCGACGCCGGCGGTCGGCTCGTCGAGCAGCAGCAGCTCGGGCTCGTGCAGCATGCACGCGGCCAGCGCGAGGCGCTGCTTCCAGCCGCCCGACAGCGCGCCCGTGAGCTGGTCGGCGCGGCTCGCGAGGCCGAGCCCGTCGAGCGCGCGCGCGACGGCCGCCTTGCGGTCGCGCATCCCGTACACGCGGGCGACGAAGTCGAGGTTCTCGCGGATCGACAGGTCTTCCCAGTACGAGAAGCGCTGCGTCATGTAGCCGACGCGCCGCTTGATCTGCGCGCTGTCGCGCACGATGTCGTAGCCGAGGCAGGTTCCGCTGCCCGCATCCGGCGTGAGCAATCCGCACATCATTCGGATCGACGTCGTCTTGCCGCTGCCGTTCGGTCCGAGAAAACCGAAGATCTCGCCGCGCGCGACGCGCAGCGACACGTCCCTCACGACGTGCTTGTCGCCGAACCGCTTGTTCAACCGGTCGACGTCGATCGCGTACGGGGCGGGCGGCGCGTTCATCGCACGCTCACGGCGACGGGCTGGCCCGGATGCAGCTTCGGCGCATCGGCGGCGGCGGGGCGCGCCTCGATCATGAACACGAGTTTCGTGCGGCTCTCGTTGCTGTAGATCACGGGCGGCGTGTATTCGGCCTCGCTCGACACATAGGTGATGCGCGCGGGCACGTCGGCCGCGCAGCCGTCGCAATGGATCGCGACCGTGTGCCCCGGCGCGAGCGAGGCGATGGCCGCTTCCGGCACGAAGAAGCGCACCTTCAGGTTCTGCGGCGGCAACATCTGCACGACCGGGTTGCCGGCCTGCACCCATTCGCCGACGCGGTACAGCGTGTCGTACACGCGTCCGGCGCCCGGCGCGGCAACGCGCTTCTGGTCGAGCTTCCATTGCGCTTCGGCCACGGCCGCCTGCGCGGCGTCGACCTGTGCGGCTTGCGCGGCGACCTGTTGCGCGCGGCCCGGCAGGCGCGCGACGTCGACCTGCTTTTGCAGCTCGCGCATCTGCGCGGCCGTCGTCTGCGCGGCCGTGCGCGAATCGTCGAGTTGCTGCTTCGACAGGCCGCCGGCCGCGTACTGGCGTTCGTCGCGCGCGAGTTGCGCGGCGGCCCGCGCAGCTTGTGCGCTGGCCTGCGCGAGCTGCGCCTGCGTGACGGCGATTTCCGGCGGACGCTTGCCGGTCTGCAGGTCGGCCAGCTGCGCGCGTGCGGCCTCGAGCTGATGCTGCGCCTGGCGCAGCGCGGCCGTTTCGCTGACGGCTTCGAGCGAGAACGCCGGCGTGCCGGCGGCGACGGCCTGACCCCGCTCGACCGCCAGTTGCGTGAGCGTGCCCGACTGCGACGACGACAGGTACACGAATTCGCCTTCGACATAACCCTGGTAGGTCGTGCCGCTACCCGTCGAGCGTTCGCAGCCGGCGAGCAGCGCGATCGCGGCGGCCAGCGCCGGCAGGCGCGAGCGGGTCGCGTTCACGACGGCCTCCGCGGCGACGGGCCGCGTGCGCGCGGCGCGGCCGCGGGCGGCTGCATGCCCGAGCCGAGCAGCGCGCGCACGTGCCGGTGCAACGTGTCGCGGTCGATCGGCGGCAGGCCGCGCGCGCTGTGCCACAGCTTCGCGGTGGCGAGCGGCAGCATCACGAGCGCGATGATCGAGTGGAACAGGAACGCCGGTTCGAGCGCGGGATTCAGCGTGCCGGCCTGCTGCGCGGCGCGAATGCGTTCGGCGAAGCCGCCGATATGGTCGAGCGGGATGCGCCGGACCATCCGCTCGCGCAGCAACCCGCCTTCGTGGACGATCTCGCGCAGCCAGATCGACGGCAGCCACGGCATGCGGTGCGTGACGTCGAAGAAGCGGTCGACGAGTTCGGCGACGAGCGCGAACGGATCGTTCTCGATCCGCGGTTCGGTCGGCCGCCACACGAACGCGATGACCTGCGCGAGCCGCTCCTCGACGATCGCGTCGAGCAACTGCTCGCGGTTCGTGAAGTAGTAGTGGACCATCGCCGACGTGACGCCGGCGGCCGCCGCGATCTGCGCGACCGTCGTCGCGGCGATGCCGCGCTCGGCGAACAACGCGATCGCGACGTCGAGCATATGGCCGCGCAGGTCGAAATCGTCCACCGACGGGCGGCGCCCGCGCGGCCTGGCGACGGTGGCTTTCGCGTTCATGAAATCGACGCTAATTGATGAGTTAGTTAATTTCAAGAAAGGGTTTTCGCCGCCCTTGATCTCGATCAGGCGCGCGTCGAATCCGGCCACGGACGCGCGGGGTGCCACGTCGCGGCACGCAGTGCGCCGCCGGTGGCATGTAGGGAGCAGTTAACGGGGAAAAGGGCGAGCGGGCGCGCGCCAGCGGTAGCGCACGCGCCCCGCCAAGGGGTTACCGATCGATCGGCGACTTCAGCGGTTCGTGCTCGCCGGTCAGGCCGAACACGACGAGCTGCGCGGGCTCGGTCGCGCTTGCGTTGCGCGACACCGGGTGGCGCGAGCCGGGTGCCTCGTACCAGCCCTCGCCGGCGCGGTAGCGGCGCAGCGGGCCGTCGTTCACCTGCGACAGCACTTCGCCTTTCGACACGACGGCAAACACCGAGCCGAGGTGCCGGTGTGGGGCGGACGCCTGGCCGGGCGCATAGTCGACGGTCGCGACGACGACGCGCTTGCCGGGCGCTTCGGGCACGGCCTGCTGCATGATCGCATGAACGCTGTCGCCGGCATCGTGCGCGAAGGCGGCGGCCGGCAGCGCGGCGCCGAGCACGAGCGCGGCGCCCAGAACGGTGCGAGGGAGCGGGGAGCGGGTCATTGCCGGTTCCTTACTCGGGCATCTTGCGGAACGCGATCGCGAAGCGGTTCCACGTGTTGATCGTCGCGATCAGCATCGACAGGTCGAACAGTTCCTCGTCGGTGAAGTGCGGCTTGACGGCTTCCCAGACGGCGTCCGGCACGTGGTTGTCGGCCACCAGCGTCAGCGCCTCGGTCCATTCCAGCGCCGCGCGTTCGCGCTCGGTGAAGAACGGCGTTTCGCGCCACACGACGACGGTCGCGAGACGGCGGTCGGTTTCGCCGCCCTTGCGCGCGTCGGTCGTGTGCATGTCGACACAGAATGCACAGCCGTTGATCTGCGACGCGCGCAGGCGGACGAGTTCGGCGAGCGGCTTCTCGATCGAGCTCTTCGCGATGAAGTCCTCGGCGTTGCGCATCACCTTGATGGCGTTCGGGCTGGCGGTATAGAAGTTCAGGCGCGGTTGCATGGCAGGTCCTTTTCGGTGGGTGGCGCCGGGGCGGCGCGACAGGACCCACTTTACGAAACCGACTGGCCTGCTTGAATAGCCAATTCCGTGGAAATTCAGGTAACCAGTGATGGTCCGCCGGCCCCGCCCGCGCCGAGCAGCCCGGCCAGTTTCGCGAGCGCCGTGTCGATGCGCAGCGCGTCGATCCCGCCATAGCCGAACAGCAGCCCCGCGCGCACCGGCACGCCGACGTGAAACGCCGAGATTCCGTACAGGCCGATGTCCTGCGCACGCGCCGCGCGGACCAGTGCCGCTTCATCGAGGCCCGGCTTAAGGTGCGCGGCGAGGTGGATGCCGGCGGTCGGCACGATCGCGTCGAACCACGGCGCGAGTTCGCCGCGCAGATGCGCGATCAGCATCTTGCGTCGCGCGTCGTAGTGCTTCTGCACGCGCTTCAGGTGCCGGGCGAAATCGCCTTCGAGCATGAAGCGCGCGAGCGCCGCCTGCGTCAGCGTGCAGGTGTGCCAGTCGACGATCTGCTTCGCCTTGGCCAGCGCGCCGCGCAGCGCGCGCGGCGGAATCGCGTAGCCGATCCGCAGTTCGGGAAAGATCGTCTTCGAGAACGTGCCGACGTACGCGACGAGGCCCGTGCGGTCGAGGCTCTTCAGCGATTCGACCGGCCGGCCCTCGAAGCGGAATTCGCCGTCGTAGTCGTCCTCGATGATCACCGCGCGGCGGCGCTGCGCCCATTCGAGCAGCGCGATGCGCCGTTCCAGCGTCATCGGCATCCCGAGCGGGAACTGGTGCGACGGCGTCACGTAGACGAGCCGGGCTTCGTCGGGCAGGCGGCCGGTGACGAGGCCGTGCGCGTCGACCGGTACGCCGATCACGGTCGCGCCGAGCGATGCGAACGCGGCGCGCGCGGGCGGATAACCGGGATCCTCGACCGCGACCACGTCGCCAGGCCGCACGACGACACGCGCGAGCAGGTCGAGCGCCTGTTGCGCGCCGTGCGTGACGAGCACGTCGTCCCAGCCGCACGCGACCGCGCGGCTGAACGCGACGTAGCGCGCGATCGCGCCGCGCAGCTGCGGGTCTCCGGCCGGGTCGTGATACTGGCCGCGGCCGCGTGCCTGCTGGCGCAGCGCATGATGCAGGCAGCGCCGCCATGCGTCGAACGGGAACAGCGTCTTGTCGGTCACGCCGCCGCGGAAGTCGAAGCCCGGCGCATCCTGCGGCGCGGGCATCGCGAGCGCGTCGGGCAGGTCGTTCCACAGCGCGCGGGCGTCGACCGCATCGACACGCGGCGTGGCGTCGACGATCGACGGCGCCGGCATCGCCGCCGCGTGCGGCACGCGCGCGAGGCCGTCCGCGACGAACGTGCCGTCGCCCGCGCGCGTAGTCAGGTAGCCCTCGGCGACGAGGCGCTCGAACGCGTCGAGCGTCGTCTTGCGCGACACGCCGAGCTGTTTCGCGAGATCGCGCGTCGACGGCAGCCGCGCGCCGCCTTCGAGGCGCCCGTCGACGATCGCCGTGCGCAGCTGCCGGAAGATCTGCCCCGTCAGGTCGTGACGGCCTTCGATGCGGATCGCGATGTCCATCGCAGTGGTTACCTCGATCGTGACGATTCAATGCCGATCAGGATACCGGAAGTCGGCGGACGGATCGGCAGCGTGCCGGTGCGAGCGCCCCCCGCATCGCGCGATTGGACCGCAGGCCGCCGCTGCCTTACGATCCACGACACCCTTACCCCTGGAGCGACCTCATGCTGTCCGAAGACGAACTGGCGCTGCTCGACGCGATCCGTGCCACCGGCAGCCTGTCGCGTGCGGCCGCGCGGCTCGGCAAGGCGCCGTCGACGGTGTCGCACGCGGCGCGCCAGCTCGAAACGCGGTTCGACGCGCTGCTGTTCGACCGGCGCGGCTACCGGCTGCAGCTCACGCCGGCCGGACAGGTGCTGGCCGACGA
Organism: Burkholderia sp. YHN3-13; assembly: GCF_055810675.1. Lineage (NCBI taxonomy): Bacteria > Pseudomonadati > Pseudomonadota > Betaproteobacteria > Burkholderiales > Burkholderiaceae > Burkholderia > Burkholderia sp. YHN3-13. The sequence goes on from NZ_JBVVNQ010000009.1 coordinate 141,282, forward strand.
GGCGGCACGGCTGGCGCTGGACGTCGCGCGGCTCACGCAGCGCGTCCGGCAGATCGCGAGCGGCTGGGAGGACCGGCTGTGGATCGTCAGCGACGAGGTGCTGGAGTTCGACACGCTGCTGCCGGTCGTCCGCGCGTTCGACGCGCTCGATTCCGGCGTGTCGCTGCGCTTCACGCACGAAGTGCTCGGCGGCACCTGGGAAGCGTTGCGCGACGGCCGCGCGGACCTGGTGGTCGGCGCGACCAACGAGCCGCCGGCGATTCCCGGCTTCAAATGGTTCGAGCTCGGCGCGATGGAATGGGTGTTCGCGGTGTCGCCGCGCCATCCGCTGGCCGCCGCGGGCGGCGTGCTGACGCGCGACGCGATCGGCGCACATCGCGCGGTCGTCGTCGCCGATTCGTCGCGGCGCGCGGCCGGCCGTGCGTACGGGCTGCTCGGCGGCCAGCCCGTGCTCGCGGTGCCGTCGATGCGCGCGAAGATCCTCGCGCAGCGCGACGCGCTCGGGGTCGGCTGGGTGCCGCGCCGGCGTGTCACGTCGCTGCTTGCGCGCGGCGAACTGGTCGAGAAACAGACGGCCGATCCGCGCGAGCCGAACCTGCTGTACGTGGCGTGGCATGGCGAACGCGACGGCCGCGCGCTGCAATGGTGGCTCGAGCAACTGCGCGAGCCGCGCCTTGCGCAGCGGCTGCTCGACGGGATCGACGTCGTCGGCTGAAGCGGCCGCCCAAACATGTTCGATGTTTTCGAACATGTTCGTCGCGCCCGTCGTACGGCAAGGCCGCACGCCGGGCGCATCCTGTGTTCACGGTCAACTCACCGGTTCACAGGAGAACATCATGCAACGCTTCGAAGGAAAAACGGTCCTCGTCACGGGCGGCAACAGCGGCATCGGCCTGGCGGCCGCCAAGGCATTCGCGGCCGAAGGCGCGCGGGTCATCATCACCGGGCGCGACGCCCAGACGCTGGAAGCCGCCCGGCAATCGCTCGGCGAAGGCGCGCTGGCGATCCGCAACGAGGCCGGCAGCGTCGCGTCGGCGCGCGCGCTGGCCGACGCGATCGCGACGGCGGGCGCCCGGCTCGACGCCGTGTTCATCAACGCGGGCGTCGCGAAGCTCGCGCCGTTCGCCGACAGCGACGAGGCCATGTGGGACCTCGTGTTCAACACCAACGTGAAGGGCGCGTATTTCCAGATCCAGTCGCTGGTGCCGCTGCTGAACCGCGGCGCGTCGATCGTGATCAACGGTTCGATCAACGCGCACATCGGGATGCCCGGCTCGTCGGTGTACGCGGCGAGCAAGGCGGCCGTCAATTCGTTCGCGAAGACGCTGTCGACGGAACTGTTGCCGCACGGCGTGCGCGTGAACGTCGTCAGCCCGGGACCGGTGCAGACGCCGCTGTACGGCAAGCTCGGGCTCGATGCGGCGACGCTCGACGAGACGGCCGACAAGATCAAGGGCCTCGTCCCGGTCGGTCGTTTCGGTACGCCGGAAGAAATCGCGTCGACGGTGCTGCACCTGAGCGCGGCGGAATCGGCGTTCATCGTCGGCGCGGAAATCATCGCGTCGGGCGGGATGGGCCTGCTCTGATCCGCGACACCGACGAAGGCCGTTCGCCGGGCGCCGCGGCGCCCGGGCGGACGGCCCCGCCACGCGCGGGACGGAGCAGGCGAACCGCGCCTAGCGGGCGGCGCAGGCGCCGGCTTCGAGCTGCGTCACCGTGAGCCCGGAGAATGTCGCGCGGCCGTGCTCGGCGAACACGGCGACGCGGTCCGCATCGAGCGGCGGAAAGACCAGGTCGGTCAGCGCCACGCGGCCGCCGTTCGCGAACACTTCGACCGAGCCGCGATCGACGACGATCTCGAGCCGCACTTGGCCGCGCTCGAGCGGCAGGTCCACGATGTGTTCGCGGCTGAACTTGTCGGCGAAATGCGTTTCGCCCGAGCGGGAACGGTCGAGCGTCAGCGTGCGTTTCGCCGTGTCGTAGACGATCCGGGTGCCGGTCGACCCGTCTGCGGAACCCCGGACGATCAGGCCGGCGCGCGCCGCTTGCCGCGGCGCCATCGTCACCGTGATGCGCTGGACCACGCCGCGCGTCGCGGCCGGCAGCACGCGCGTCGCAGAGTCGACCGTGAGGTCGCCTGCGTGCACGACGGGCCGGCTGTCCGCCCACGCATCGAATGCGGCCGCCGGCGTGACGAAGAGCGTCGGTTCGCCGTCGATCGTCTTCAGCGACAGTTCGCGCGGCAGGGTGGTCGCGCCGCGCCACGGCGCAGTCGGCGCTTTCGCCGCGTAATCCCAGTTGCTCATCCACGCGATCGCGACGGGCCGCGCGCCGGGCGCGCCCGAGAACGTGCCGGCCGCGTAGAAGTCCGCGCCGTGATCGACCCAGCGGAATTGCGCGGGATCGGAGCCGGCGGGCGCAATGTGGTCGGGCACGAACGTGCGGCCGTCGAAATCGCCGACGAAATACATCGCCCCGGAACCGCCCGCGATCGACCACGGGTTGACGTTGACGATCATGACCCACCTGATGCGTTGCGGATCGTCGTCGAGCGGCAGCGGCACGAGGTCCGGCATTTCCCACAGCGCGCCGTCGTGCGGCACGCCCGGCCGCGTGAAGTCGCTCAGGAAATTCCAGTGGATCAGGTCGTCGGAGCGATAGAGCTTCACGACGTGCGCGTCGGCGACGACCGTCGTCATCAGCCAGTAGCCGCCCGGCGCATACCACGACACTTTCGGGTCGCGAAATTCCTTCGATTCCGGATCGAGCGTGAGCACCGGGTTGTGCGCATACGGCTGCCAGGTCGTGCCTTGGTCGAGGCTGTACGCGAGCGACTGGGCCTGGACGCCCGGTGCGTGACCCGAGCCGGGCTTGTAGACGCTCGTATACAGCGCGACGAGCGGCGTGCGGCCCGGTTTGCCGAGACCGGACGTGTTCAGCGTGTCGGCGACGATCGAGCCGGAGAAGATTTCCTCCGATGCGTTCGCGCGCATCGCGACCGGCTCTTCGCGCCAGTGGACGAGATCGGTGCTCGTCGCATGGCCCCACGACATGTTGCCCCAGTCGTTGCCGAGCGGATTGTATTGATAGAACAGGTGATAACGACCGTTGTCGTAGACGAGCCCGTTCGGATCGTTCATCCAGTTGCGCTGCGGCGTGTAGTGAAGCGCGGGCCGCCATTGCGGCGTGCCCTGGCCGGCCGGTGCGTCGCACGGGGCGGCGGCGACCTGCGAGCACGCCAGGCAGGCGAGCAGCAACCGGGCGATCCGGAAGGTAAGGCGGAAAGACGTCGAATTCATGCGCGGTACCGTGCTTCGTCGGGCGAAGCGGGCAAGGGGCGCATGCCGCGTTCGACGGCGGCACGCGCGTGTGTTCGAAAAAAAAGGGAGGCGCACACGCGACACGCGCGATATGCGCCTCCTCGACCCCGGGCTTTACCGGCTTTCTTTATGGTTGGTTATCCTAATTGACCTGGCTGCTGCCGTCGTTGTGGCCGGCCCCGGTTGCCGGCAGGTTCGCGGGGATGTCGCCGTAGCCGCCGAGCCCGCCGCTTCCGTAGGCGCGGTCGACCGCCGTCGACGTGCCGTTGATGCGCACTTTCACCGTCGGCGCGAGCGTGCCGCCGCGGCGCGGGCCGATCGCATCGATGAACGACTCGACGAGCCCGCCCGGCATCACGTAGTGCGAATACGACTGGAATTCGCGCGGGTTCTGGTTCGGATCCTGCGAATACGGCGCACCGGCCGGCGCGGAGAAGTCGGTCGGGTTGCCGAGCACGAGCCCGCTGCCGCCGTTCAGCGGCAGGAAGTCGCTGCGGATCCCGTTGCCGACGAAGCCGTACACGCCGTCCGGGCCGTCGACGCCGGCCGCCATCGTCGTGCGGTGACTGATCGTGAACAGGTAGTACTTGCCGTCCTTCAGGTAGATCTGCGGCCGCTCGGTCTGGTCGTCGACGCAGTTCGCCGACAGGATAGGCGGCAGGAACTTCCACTCGGTCAGTTGCGGGTTCGTGGCGATCGCGAGGCCGACATTGGCCTTTTGATACACTGCGCCCGAATTCATCACCGCGTTGAGATCCTCCTTGTACGGATCGTTCGCCGCGTAGCCCAGGTCGGCGTCGGTACAGGTGCGTGCGCCGCGCGGGCCGCCCGTGTTGCCTTCGAAGACCATGTAGGTCTTGCCCGGATGCGCGGGGTCGGTGAACACGAACGGATCGCGGAACGAGAAGTAGGTGTTCTGCTGGCCGGTCTGGTAGTACTTGCCGTCCGGCTCCAGCAGCGCCTTGTGATCGTCGAAGCCGCTGAACCACACGTGCTTGTCGTCGGCATGGATGTGGCCGTCGGTGCGCGTGATGATCGCCTGCGGCGGCGTGATGTCGGCGCCGCCGGGCGCCGAGCGGTTGAACGACGTCGCGGTGTAGTAGAGGCTGACGTTGTCGCCGTGCGTGAGGCGAGCCGAGCCCGACCATTCGGCGTTGTTGGTCATCGGCGCGGTGCCGAACACCCTGGCGCTTGCGCCGTCCGGGAACAAGTGGCCGCCCCAGGTCCAGCCGCCGTTCGCGGGGCGCTGCGACGCGGGGATGCCCGCGCGGCGGTAGAAGAAGCTGATGCGCGCATGGACGTGACGGTCGTCGAACGTGTAGCCCGCGTGCGGATCGGCGGTGAGCGAAAAGATCACCTCCCAGCCCTTGTAGCTGAGCTGGTTGGCGCGCAGGTCGGCCAGCGGCCAGGTGTCCCACACCCACACGTTCGAGTTGATCAGCGGGAAATCCTGCGGGATGTCCGGCATCGTCAGCGCTTGCGGCAGCGAGTTCCGGTCGGCGCCGGCGGTGTGCGATTGCGCGACGATCTGGCGGATGTCCGCGCGCGTCCAGCGCATCGTGAAGTTGCCTTCGGGATCGTAGGCTTGCTGGGAGTGAGGCGTGGGCATGGGCGCGCCCGTGCCGCCGGACTGCGCGTGCGCGACGGACGCGAAGGCGGCGAGTGCGCCGCCAGCGAGCAGCAAACGCCGGGTCGTCGCCGGGCGGAAAAAGGGAAAGTATGTCATCTCGTCGTCGTTTCCTGGGAAGGTGAAAGTGAACGGCTGAGTGGGCATCGATGTCCAAACCGGTTTGGATGCTATTTCAAACCGGTTTGGACGTCAAAAGATAATTATTTGACGGTAATCACTACCGACAGGAAACAATTGCCGCCAATCGGCATGCCGTGCGGCGCATGAAGGGCGAGGAACGACGGTGAAGGTGAATCTGAAGGCGCTATCGGATGCGCTCGGGCTGTCGCGCACGACGGTCAGCCGCGCGTTGAACGGTTACGACGACGTCAGCGAGGCAACCCGCGAACGCGTCGCGCGGGCGGCGCGGGAAATGGGCTACGTGGCCGATCCGACCGCGCGCCGGCTGGCGACCGGTCGAGCGGACATGATCGGAATCGTTTATCCGTTCGGTGCGGGCGATCTTGGCGATCCGCGTTTCGGCGAGGTCGTCGCGGGCATGACCGAGCGGCTCGCCGAGCGCAATCTCGATTTCATCATCGCGTCCGCGCGACCGAACGCGGAGCTGGAGACCTATCGGCGGATCGTCGACGGCAAACTGGTCGACGGGCTGATCGTCGCGCGCACGCTCGTCGACGATCCGCGCATCGCGTACCTGCAATCGAGCGCGTTTCCGTACGTCGCGTACGGCCGCACGCAGGCGACCGAACCGTACGCGTGGTTCGATTTCGACAACGAGGCCGGCGCGCGCGATGCGGTGCGCAGGCTGATCGCCTTCGGGCATCGGCGCATCGCGATGATCAGCGCGCCGCTGGTGCTGAATTTCGCCGCACAGCGGCGCGCCGGTTTTCTGTCGGCGTTGCGCGAAGCGGGCATCGAACCCGATCCGGCGCTGCTCGTCGAGTGCCCGTTCACGCACGATGGCGGGTGGCAGGCCATGCGGGCATTGCTCGCGCGAGACGAGCGGCCGACGGCGCTGCTCGTCGACAACAACATCGCGGGCGGCGGCGCGTTCCGTGTGCTCGCGGACAGCGGGTTGCGCCTGGGCGCGGACATGTCGCTGATCGTTTATGACGGCGTGCCGCCGGACATCACGCATCCGTATCGCGTGACGGCCGTCGTGCAGCCGACCGGGCATGCGTCGGGGCGCGCGCTGGCGGAACTCATGCTGCGGCTGCTGGGCGACGGCGTGCACGAGCATCGGCTCGAGGCGCCGGTCATCGAGGCCGGCGACACCGACGGCCCGGTGCGCGGCTAGCCGGCGCGGGAACGGTGCGGGGCGCGATCGGCCCCGCGCGCGTTGCCGGGCCGGGTCCGGCATCGGGCGTGATGGAAAGGCCATGACGGCGGCAGGGGTGAATGCCCGTTTTTCTAGACGACCGGTCTAATCCGGCCTATCATCCGTCCTCATGAATGCGACGACGTATTCGGGCGTGGACGACACGGACGCGAAAATGCCATTTCGTGCTGCGATGCTGTCCATGCGGCGAGACGCCGTCGTTTTATTTGGCCCATTTCTAGACGACTGGTCTAATAGAGGCGTGGTATTCGGCGCGATCGATCGCACGATGACGCGCCAGCGCTGACTAACCGACAGGCGTACCGCGCCGACCGGCCATCGCCGGTTGCGCGGCCCTGTTCCCCCGTTCATTTTCGAAGGAGTGTCCGATCATGAAGATTCTGGTTGTCCTGACCTCGCACGACACGCTCGGCGACACCGGCAAGAAGACCGGCTTCTGGCTCGAGGAACTGGCCGCGCCGTACTACGCGTTCAAGGATGCGGGCGTCGAACTGACGCTCGCATCGCCGAAGGGCGGCCAACCGCCGCTCGACCCGAAAAGCAGCGATCCGTCCGCGCAGACCGACGCCACGCGCCGCTTCGACGCCGATGCGGCAGCCAAGGCGCAGCTCGCGTCGACGCACAAGCTGACCGACGTGTCGGTGGACGACTACGACGCCGTGTTCTACCCGGGCGGCCACGGCCCGCTGTGGGATCTCGCCGAGGATCTGCATTCGATCGGCCTGATCGAGCACGCGCTCGCCGCCGGCAAGCCGGTCGCGGCCGTCTGCCACGCGCCGGGCGTGCTGCGCCACGTGAAGAACCCGCAGACCGGCGAATCGGTGGTGCGCGGCAAGCGCGCGACGGGTTTCACCAACAGCGAGGAAGCGGCCGTCGGGCTGACGGAAGTCGTGCCGTTCCTCGTCGAGGACATGCTGAAGACCAACGGCGCGGAATTCGAGCGCAGCGCCGACTGGGCGCCGCACGTCGTCACCGACGGGCTGCTGATCACGGGGCAGAACCCCGCGTCGTCGGCGCCCGCTGCCGAGGCATTGCTCGCCAAGCTCGGCCGCCGCTGACCGCATGGCGCCGGCCGGCCCGGCGCCGTTCCCGTTTCGTCGCCGGGCACGGCCGGCCCGCCGACGGCCCGTATCGTTCCGCCGTGCGCATCGCGCGGCGCGTTCCCTGTCGTTTTGCAGAACCAAGCAAAGGAGTCGTGGATGTCTGCCCTGTTCGAACCGTTCAAACTCAAGGATGTCACGCTGCGCAACCGTATCGCGGTGCCGCCGATGTGCCAGTACGTCGCCGAAGACGGCGTCGTCAACGACTGGCATCACGTGCATCTGGCCGGCATCGCGCGCGGCGGCGCGGGTCTCGTGATCGCGGAGGCGACGGCCGTGTCGCCGGAAGGGCGCATCACGCCGGGCTGCGCGGGGCTGTGGAACGATGCGCAGGCCGAAGCGTTCGCGCCGTCCGTCGCGGCGATCAAGGCGGCTGGCTCGGTACCCGGCATCCAGATCGCGCATGCGGGCCGCAAGGCGAGCGCGAACCGTCCGTGGGAAGGCGACGACCATATCGCCGACGGCGATCCGCGCGGCTGGCAGACCATCGCACCGTCGGCCGTGCCGTTCGGCGCGCACCTGCCGAAAGTGCCGCGTGAAATGACGCACGACGATATCGCCCGCGTGCAGGCCGATTTCGTCGCATCGGCGAAGCGTGCGCGCGATCTCGGCTTCGAGTGGCTCGAACTGCACTTCGCGCACGGTTACCTGGGCCAGAGCTTCTTCTCGGTGCATTCGAACCACCGTACCGACGAATATGGCGGCTCGGCGGAGAATCGCGGCCGCTTCCTCGTCGACACGCTCGCGGCCGTGCGCAAGGTCTGGCCCGAGCACCTGCCGTTGACCGCGCGCCTTGGCGTGATCGAATACGACGGCCGTGACGAAGAGACGCTCGCCGAGTCGATCGCGCTCACGCAGCGGATGAAGCGGGAAGGGCTCGACATGCTGAGCGTGTCGGTCGGCTTCTCGACACCCGCCGCGCAGATTCCATGGGGCCCGGCGTTCCTCGCGCCGATCGCCGAGCGCGTGCGCCGCGAGGTCGGGCTGCCGGTGTCGTCCGCATGGGGGATCGACACGCCGCAACTGGCGAACCGCGTGGTGGCCGACGCGCAGCTCGATCTCGTGATGGTCGGCCGCGCGCATCTGGCCGATCCGCACTGGCCGTACTACGCGGCCAAGCAGCTCGGCGTCGAGCGTCCGTCGTGGACGCTGCCCGCGCCATACGCGCACTGGCTCGAGCGTTACCGGATCGCCGACAAGGCGGCCTGAGCCGCCTTCACGACACGGCGCGCGCATATTGCGCGTCGCCGATCCGGCGCCGATGGATAGAATGGCGGTTCATGCAGGCCGGTTGCCTGCGCGAACCGCCATTTTTCATTTCGACAGAGGTGCCATGGGCGCACATGTCCCGTCGTCTCCCGATTCCGCCGCACGGCCGCGCGCGCAGCAGATTGCCCGCGTCCTGCTGTATGCGGCGCTGCTGGTGCTCGCGCTGTGGATCATCCGCGACTTCATTCCCGCCATCGCATGGGCCTGCGTGATCGCCATCGCGATGTGGCCGCTGCTCAAACGCTTCGAATCGCATCGGCTGTTCCGTGACCGGCCTACGCTGATCGCGACCGTCATCACGGCCGCGATCTCGTTGCTCGTCGTGCTGCCGGTCGCTGTCGCGACCATCCAGGCGATCGGGCAGGCGCACGACCTGCGCGAGTGGTTGAAGTCGGTCCAGGACAGCGGCATTCCGTTGCCGGACGTCGTCAGCCGGCTGCCTTACGGCTCGGCGCAGATCACCGAATGGTGGCAGGCCAATCTCGGCCATCCGCTGCATGCGGCCAGCGCGATGCACGGCGTCAGCAGCGAGAAATTCCTCGCGTACGGGCGGCAGTTCGGCACGAAGGTCGCGCATGTGCTGCTCGAATTCGGCTTCATGCTCGTCACGCTGTTCGTGATCCTGCGCGCGGGCCACAAGCTGTCGGGCGCATTGCTGCAGGGCGCGCGGCGCGCGTTCGGGCACAACGGCGCGGAACTGATCGACCGAATGGTCAAGGCCGTGTACGGCACCGTGACGGGGCTCGTCGTCGTCGGGCTCGGCGAGGGTGCGCTGCTCGGCATCGCGTATGCGTTGGCCGGCGTCCCGCACGCGGCGCTGCTCGGCCTCGTCACGGCGATTGCCGCGATGCTGCCGTTCTGCGCGCCGATCGTGTTCTGCGGCGCGGCGCTCTGGTTGTTCGTGCAGGGTGCGACGGTGTGGGCCGTCGTGGTGGCCGTGCTCGGTTTCGTCGTCGTGTTCGTCGCCGAGCATTTCGTGCGGCCGGTGCTGATCGGCGGCTCGACGCGGCTGCCGTTCCTGCTGGTGCTGTTCGGCATCCTCGGCGGCGCCGAGACGTTCGGCCTGATCGGGCTGTTCGTCGGCCCCGCGCTGATGACGGTGCTGACGATGCTGTGGGCCGAGTGGATCGCGTGACGATGCGCGACGTTGTGCCGATTTGACGCATCGGCGCGGCGGGTTCGATGCGCGTACAAGCATGCGCGGGCCGCAACGACCGGGCTTGCGCGCGGGCATGACCTGCAGGGGTTCGTATAAAGATCTCTACATTTCTTTTCGATCCGGACCCAAAGGTCGAGTAGCATGGGGCTTTCGATCACGCCGGCATGGCGCAGCAGATTTTCCCAAGCATGCGATTGATTCCGATGTCCCGTCCCGCAGCGATGCTGTCTCTGGCCGCAGGCTGCCTGATGTTGCACGGTTGCGCCTGGTTCGACGCGTGGCTGCCGTTCTCGTATTCGCGCACGCCGCTCGCGCGGGCCGCGTCGCGGCACGGCGCGACGCGCGCCGATGTCGTCCGCGCGGCCGGCAACCCGCGCAGCGTCTGGATGGTCCGCAACGGCAGCGGCGTCTGCTACAACTACTTCATCGAGCACGGCAACGATCACCGGACGTACTTCGTCGTGTTCGACAAGGCCGGCGTCGTCACGCAGTACGGCTTCGACACCTGCATGGACGCCGATCGCAAGGGCGCGCTCCAGCCGGGCAAGGCCGCTTCGCGCTAGTGCGCGGCGGCCCGCGGGCGCCGGCCGTTACGCAATCGTATCGACCACGCCGCCATCGACACGCAGCGCGGCGCCGGTCGTCGCCGAAGCCTGCGGCGAGCACACGTAGACCACCAGGTTCGCGACTTCCTCGGGCGTCGCGGGCCGCTGGATGATCGAGCTCGAGCGGTGATTGCGCACGAACTCCACGGCCACGTCGTCGACGCTGCGGCCGGATGCGTCGGCCGTTTCCTTCAGCATCGCGCGCACGCCGTCCGACATCGTCGGCCCCGGCAGGACCGAATTGACGGTGACGCTGGTGCCGGCCGCGAGCTTCGCGAGGCCGCGCGCGATCGACAGTTGCGCGGTTTTCGTGAACCCGTAATGAATCATGTCGACCGGGATGTTCAGGCCCGATTCCGACGAAATGAACACGACGCGCCCGGCATTGCGTTCGATCATCCCCTTCAGGTAATGCCGTGCGAGCCGCACGCCGGACATCACGTTCATCTGGAAGTAATGTTCCCACTCGGCGTCGTCGATCTCGAAGAACGCCTTCAGGCCGTAGATGCCCGCATTGTTGACGAGGATGTCGGCCTCGGGCGTGTGCTGCGTGATGCGCGCGACGCCGGCTGCGTCGGACAGGTCGGCGGCGACGCCCTCGAAGCTTGCGCCGGGCACTGCCGCGCGCAGTTGCGCGAGCGCCGATTGCACCGACGCGTCGCTGCGGCCGTTGACGACGACGCGCGCACCGGCGCGCGCGAGCCCTTCGGCGATCGCGAGCCCGATGCCGGCGGTGGAAGCGGTGACGACCGCGGTCTTGCCTTTCAGATCGATGTGCATGAGCGTGACGGGAGAGGAGTGAACGGGAACCGCCGCGTGTGCCGCGGCGGACGAAACTCAAAGCTTAGGAGAATTTCGAGCAACAGGCCATCCCGCCCGTGGGGCGGCGGCGTTGACGCATACACTCCGGATGCGGACGTGAAGCGCTGCCCGTTCGTGAGTCGCGGGTGCGCGCGATCCCGGTCGGCTCAGGTTGGCTGAGCGCGAGACCGGGATCGCGCGCGTGCTTCGCCCGCGGGGAACCCCGCCAATGACGCGTTTGCGGGCTGCGATGGCGGCATGTGTGCATCCGGTGCGGATGGATCGGCGCCACAGCCGACGCTGGCGGATGTCGCGGATGCCGCCGGTCCGTCTCGTGCCCCTTGCTCGCAGCCTTTGCGAAGCACGCCAATGGCAGGCAAATATCACGAGCACATGACGAACCAGTCCCACCAGTAGTATCCCACCAGCTCCTGTGTACTTCGTTCCAGCGTATAGAGTCCGAAGCAGGCGCCAAGCGTTTCTATCCCGCTCGTTCGTGCCTTGGCACCGATGCTGACGAAAGTGTGCGACTTCTTCAGCGGCGGCAGGCCGTCGGACGTTTCAGGGTTCAGCTGCACGGCCGTCACTTCAAGGAAGTCCTGCGTGAACTGGTTGAAAACCTGCTGGCCGAAGAGGTGCGAAACCTGATAAACGAGCACGGCCTCGTCCGCGTTCCCATAGAGGGACACCGCCCTGAGTGAAACGGTGTCGCCCGGTAACAGCGTCAGACGTGATTCAGCGGCGCCATTTCCGATCGCCCCACCGCGTGCCCCGGTGTAAAGCAGGCGTACGGCGCGATGGTCGATGGCGGTCGGTGCCCCGGGCTGCTTGCTCGGATTCGGGTACCTCGTCTTGATGTATTCCGTGTCGATTACGGCCAGGATGTCGATTTGCTGCGCGGTCGGGTCGAGATTGATGCTTCCAAGATCGGCTGTCATACGTGGTGCTCCATTCGGGTTCTGTCGCGGAAAGGGGCGGCGCCCGGTCAGGCGCCGTGCAAGACTTGCCGGCTGGATCGCCTCCGTCCGGCTTCGGAGCGAGTGGCCGGGGCGCTTGCCTCAACTGGCGGTGGCTTGCCAGGTCCAGAAGAAGTAGCCGAACAACGTCTTCTTGTTTTGATCCCGCGTATAAAGTGCGAAACACGCACCGAGGTTCTCGGATCCGGAAGAACCTGCTACGGCATTGAGGCTTTGAAACGCCTGGGATTGCGCCGAGATCGCGATGACGTCGGGCGTCTCCGCGGCGCTCGGTGCGTCGGCCTCGACGATGTTGTGCACGGCAAACCGGCTGAAGACCCGATCCCCCGAGAAGTGCCGCACGTCGTAGATCACCGCCGCATCGCCCGAGTTGTCGGATAGCGAAGTCCCCATCAGGGATACGCTGTCGTGAACCTGCAGCTTCAGGCCCAGCGTGCCCGTTCCTTCCGAACTGCTCACGCCCGGCAGGCGGCTGCTGAGCATGAACGCGGCATTGCTGGTGATGGCCGTCGGGGCGGATGCGTTCCTGCTCGGGTTGGGATAATGTGCCTTGACATAATGCGTGTCGATAACCGCAAGAACGTGAATGAATTGAGCGGTCTTTTCCAGGTTGATGCTGTCCAGGTCGACTTTCATTGGAATGCCTCCGTGGTAGGTCAATTGCCCGTTTGGTGCGAATGGCGCATCGGCGATGCGCTCTTTCAGTATCGTCAATTTATATTCATATTTGTACCTGTCAGGTTTGATGGGGGATCTATTTTAGTGGCGCGTATTTTATTTATTTAGGGGCGGGAGGTGGTTCTGGCGAGGTCGTGGAATCAACGTGCTGGCGGGGATGGTGTGATCCTTCAATTACGTGTTCGCGCGATATTGTTTGTGAGCAGGGCGCGGGTGCGCTTCGACTTGTGTAATTGGCTGTAATTGATTTTTGTGATTTTCCTGCTACCGGAAATTGGATTATTGAATGTGGGTTGCAATGATCGTTATCGTGTAATTGGTTGTAATTGATTGTTCCGGTCAAAATAAGGATATTGATCGTGACGCACTAATGACGTGTCGTCGGATTTCAATTACCAACGTTGAATGATTGGAGGTTAACCATGGCTTCCGAAGTCACCCTTGCATCAAGCGCGCAGGACATCAACATCATCGTGGTTATCGACACGGAATGGGTCAAGAGAACGTACCCGACTCCGAGCCAGAACCCGGGCAGTCCGACGGGCATCGCTCACAATGGCCAGTTCATGATTTGCACCGGCGCGCGCGGCATCAAGGGGCAGGGTACGGCCGACCTGGAAATCACCGCCTACCCGCGTGACCGCATCATGTTCACCGGCGTGTCGATCTACGACAACTCCGACGACGCCGTGATCATCTACGACATCAAGCACTACAAGGGTGATCAGGTGTTCAACCAGTTCAACTGCAACACGGTCGTCCGCAACGGTGCGGTGGAACCCGATCCGGAATCGCATACCCGAAATGGCCTCCCGGCCAAGCAGAAGCAGCTCACGTTCGCGACCTTCGACTCGTCGGTCAGGAACAGCGGCACCGAGTATTTCGGCGTTTGCTTCGCGCTTTACAAGCTCGTCGGCGGGCAGAAGCAGGAACTGTTCGGCTACTACTGGTGGGATCCGAAGATCTACGTTCCGGCCTGATCTCATCCGCTCGACTCGAGCGCGGGAGCAACGGGAAATGCGTGTCGACACCGGGCGAAGCGCGGGCATGTGGGAGCCGTGTCTTCGTCAGTGTCGAGGCGTCGGCTGAGGCAGGGTTGTGCCCACGGGAATTTCCGTGGGCACAATGCACGTTTGACGGCAGCCCGTTCGTTTTTGTTTGCCGCCGCGAATCCTGCAGGCGGGCACAGGTTGCGCGGCGCCGCACAGTCTTGTACGGTGAGCGTTCGCCGTCCGAACCGGGAGCCCGCCGCGTGAGCCGTACCGCCAACCGATCCATCGATCCGTCGCCGTTCTGGCGCGATGCGGCGCTGCCGTTCATCGAAGCGCGCACCGTCGACGACGGCCGCGAGATCTGTTACGCGAAACATACGCACGACACGTTTTCGGTGGGCGCGATCGTCGGCGGCACGAGTACCTACGTGAACGGCGCGACGCGCGCGCACGTCGGGCGCGGCGTGCTCGTCATCATCGATCCGGAACAGGTGCATGCGTGCAACCCGTACGGCCCCGACGCGTGGGCGTACCGGATGGTCTATGTCGACGTGCCGTGGCTCACGCGGCTGCAGCATGCGCTGGGCCGTGATCCGAATGGCGACTTTCGCGGGTTTTCGCCGAAATTGACGGAACGGAGTGACCTGTTCGCGCAATTTGGCGGTTTCTATCGCACGCTCGTGTCGCCTTCCGGCGATCCGCTCGGCAAGGAAAGCGCGGCGGTCGAATTCTTCACGCAACTGCACGGCGCGCTCGATCGCGAGCCGCCCGACCCGCGGCCGGGCGACGACAACGCCAAGCTCGCGCGCGCGGCCGACTACATCGCGGCACATTGCCGCGAGGGCGTGACGCTCGATGCGATCTGCGCGGCCGCCGACCTGTCGCCGTCGTACCTGATCCGCGCGTTCAACGCGCGCTACGGGATGACGCCGCACGCGTTCCTGATCGATCGCCGTGTCCAGTACGGCCGTACCGAGCTGCGCCGCGGCCGGCCGATCGCCGAAGTCGCGCTCGACGCCGGTTTTGCCGACCAGGCCCATTTCCAGCGCGCGTTCCGGCGCATCGCGGCCGCGACGCCCGGACAGTACCGCAGCGCGATGCGCTGACCGGCGGCGCGGCTACACGTCGAGCAGGAACAGCGCGCTGCCCGCGAGCAGCAGCGCCATCAACCGGTTGAACACGCGCATGCGCCGCGCGTTCGCGAGCCGGTGCCGCAGCGACGCGCCCGCGTACGCCCAGCAGGCGATCGACGCGAAGCAGATCACCAGATACAGCGCGGCGAATTGCCAGACCTGTGCACGGTCGCCATCGGCCGCGTACGCGCCCATCGCGGCCACGCACGCGAGCCATGCCTTCGGATTGAGCCACTGCATCGCGGCGCCGGCCGCCGCCGACGGGCCGGCCACGTCCGGGTCGGCCGACAGCCGGCCGTCGTCGAGCGCGAGCCGCAGCGCCAGGTAGAGCAGGAACGCGATTCCCGACCACTGCGTGGCCGTCGTCAGCATCGGCCAGCGCGCGAGCGCGGCGTGCAGCCCGAGGCCGATCAGCAGGAACAGCGCGACGAAGCCGAGCGTCGCGCCGGCCGCATACCGCAGGCTTGCGCCGAGACCGTGGCGCGCGCCCGCGCTGAGCGCGACGATGTTGACGGGACCGGGCGTGATCGAGGACGCCAGCGCGAACGCGGCCATCGAAACCAGCATGCTCATTGATTGCCTCCATGCGAATGTCAAAGTCGCATCGAGACTAAAGAAGCCGCGCGTGCCGGTATTGAAGAAAACTGCCCTCGGCGCGGCTGCCGGGATTCGGGTAACGCCGAACCGGGCACAGCGCTCACCGGCGCTCGAAAGTCGTTGGACGCAGGCGTTGCAACCGAAGGCATCGCGTCTCACGTCACGGACGGGCGGCCGCCGCGAGCGCGTCGAACACGTCGGCTTCCGGAAGCCGCAGCCACGATTCCGGGCCCGCGTCGATTTCCTCGACCGTCAGCAGGCACGCATCGAGTTCGCGACGCAACCGGTCGTGATCGACCGACTGCCCGATGAACACGATTTCCTGCCGACAATCCCCTGCCGGCTCCTCCCATTTCTTCAGCACGCCGTCGCGGCGATAGTCGTCGAGCGGCCAGTCCGACTGCGGGATGAATCGCCACCATCGCCCGACGTAACCCCACTGGAACGCGCCGCCCGTCTGCACGAGCATGGCGATGTCGGTATACCGGTGCGCAGCCCAGACATAACCCTTGCAGCGCAGCAGCCGGCCGTTGTCCCACGGACGACGCAGCCAGGCGAGCAGGCGCGCCGGATGAAACGGCGCACGTTCGCGATAGGTCCACGACGCGATCCCGTACGCATCCGATTCCGACGGGCGTTCGTCGATCTGCATGCGCTGCATCCATCCCGGCGATTCGACCAGCGCCGGCAGATCGAAGCGCCGGGTATCCAGCACGTCCGACGGATCGACCTTGCCGTGCTGCATCGGCAGGATTCGCGCAGCCGGATTCAGCGACGCAAGCATCGCGCGCAGCCGGTCGAAACCCGCATGGCCGATCCGGTCGAGACGGCTCACGAGGATCACGTTCGCGTATTCGACTTGCTCGAGCAGCAGGTCCGACAGCTTGCGCGGCGGGCCGGAATGGCCGTCGTTCGCGAGCGCCGCGTCGTGCGCGACCGGTTCGGCCGACGCGATCATGTCCTCGAACGTCTCGCCGTCGACCACCGTGACGAGCGTGTCCAGCCGTGCCAGCTCGCTCAGGCTGAAACCGTCCCGATCGAGAAACGCAAACGTCTCCGCGACCGGCATCGGCTCCGAGATGCCGGTCGATTCGATCAGCAGATAATCGAAGCGGCGCTGCCGCGCGAGCGTGCTGATCTGCTCGAGCAGGTCGGCGCGCAGCGTGCAGCAGATGCAGCCGTTGCTCATCTCGACCAGTTCGTCCTCGCCTCGATGCAGCTCGACGTTGCGCCGCACGTCGTCGGCGTCGATGTTCACTTCGCTCATGTCGTTGACGATCACGGCGACCTTCAGTCCTGCGCGATTGCGCAGGATGTGGTTCAGCAACGTCGTCTTCCCGGCGCCGAGGAAGCCGGACAGCACGGTGACCGGAATCCTCGGGCCGGGGGCGGCCGGCGCGCCTGGCGTCCCCGGCGTCGTCATGCGCTCGGCCCGGACGCGCGATCCAGGTAGCCTTCGAACAGGTCGACCACGACGTAGCCGTCGTCGGCGGCGTCGCCCCACAGATCCTTCACGCGGAACTCGACATGGTAGGTCGGCTGATGCGCGGCGCCGGTGTCGCCGTGGCCGATCGCGTCCGGGAAGGGCCACGATTCGGTCGTCCGGTGCAGCACGACGCCTTCCTTGCCGCGAACGTAGCCCGGCGCGCGGATGTGTCCGCTGACGTATTCGTCGCGAACGACGACACGCTCGCCGACCTCGAACCGCGTCGAGTCGGGCGGAGCCGCGCGGCCGCCGGATGTCGGCGGGTTCGCGAGCCGGAAATGCGAACCGAGCGCGCGGTCGAGTTCATCCTGCGTGAGCACGCCGGTTTCGACGAGCAATGTCGCCGTCGCGATCACGTAGCGCTCGTAGTAGCGCGTGCCGACATGCTGGCGTACATCGATGCGTTCTACCGCGTGACGTACCTCGTCGACGCTGAATTTTTTCAGTTGGTCCACGCCGACGAACATCAGGCTGTACGCGAGATGTTCCCAGTCTTCCTTGAAGACCGGCTTGTAGCCCAGACTGTTGATCGTATGCGGCACCGGGCCGAAACCCTGGAAGCCGCCGAGGTCGTGAAAGCCGTCCATATGTGATCTCCGAGATGAAGGACGAAAGCGAAACGGGGGGCGAGTCAGTGCGCGCGCGGCAGCGCCACGCCGATCAGCACGTCCTTCGTGACGAGCGTGCGCAGTTGTTCCTCGCTCATCTGCTCGCTGCCGGCCGGCCGCGCGGGCAGCACGAGATAGCGGGTCTCGGCGGTCGTATCCCAGACCTTCACGACGACGTCGTCGGGCAGGTCGGTGCCGAGTTCGCGCAGCACAGTGCGGCCCTCGCGGACGAGTCGCGCACGATATTCGAAGCCCTTGTACCACTCGGGCGGCAGCCCGAGGACCGGCCAGTTCGTGCATGAGCACAGGCTGCAGACGATCACGTTCTTCAGCGTGGGCGTGTCTTCGAGCGCGACGATGTATTCGCCCTGCGGGCCGGTGTAGCCGAATTGCGCGCATGCGGCCGTGCCGTCCTTCAGCAGCAGTTCGCGAAACGCCGGGTCGACCCACGCACGCGCGACGATGCGCGCGCCGTTGGCCGGATCCCAGGTTGTGGACATCAGCTCGGTCAGGCCTTCGATATAGCCGTCGGGAATCAGGTTCTTCTCTTTCATCACGCGAAACAGCGCCCAGGCACGTTCGCCGGGCGTCGAGACCGTTTCCGCGGAAGGGGTCGTACTCATCGTGGGGGCTCCTTGTGGTGGTTCGGGTTGACCGCCGCCACGGCGTCGGGACGGCCCTGGCGGGGGCCGCGTGGTGTCGGTCACGCTCGACGAGCAGGGTAAGAAGAGAAAAAGCACGGTTCTTTGCCGGCACGGATCGGAAACTATGCTGAGACGGCCCCGTGGCGCGGCGTGGGGCCGGCGCGCACGGATGCACGGCGATGGGCGGCAATGGGCGGCAATGGGCGGGGCACCCGACACGAAAACCGTGGCAGCCAGCGCACGTTTTGCGACCGCTGCATGACATCGGAAGCGCAGGTCCGCCACAGCCAATTTCTTGTTCCGCCGGAAAACAGAACTGCGGATTTTGCCTTCCTATTCTCATCCTCAAGCGACGGCCGTTCGATGTCGCGAATCGCCGGCATCCCCGATGGACCGGCGGAACAACAGTCAGCCAGCACCCCGCGATTCCACCATCCGGCGACGGTTCCCGTTCGTCGTGCGTCGAGCGTGGCGGTGTCTGCGCCACCAGGTGAGGAGCATGATGGACAACGTCAACAGAATGAAACTGAAGCGAATCGCGCGCTGGATCGGTTTGTCGCTGATCGCCGTCGCATCGCATTACGCGGGCGCGGTCGAGGTCGATCCCGGCGACTACGAGCAGTATCCGGCCGGCGCGACGATCGGCGTGCTGTACTACAACTATTCCGCGACGA
Organism: Burkholderia sp. YHN3-13; assembly: GCF_055810675.1. NCBI lineage: Bacteria > Pseudomonadati > Pseudomonadota > Betaproteobacteria > Burkholderiales > Burkholderiaceae > Burkholderia > Burkholderia sp. YHN3-13. The sequence continues at coordinate 160,294 of NZ_JBVVNQ010000009.1, forward strand.
ACGCGTACTACGCGAACGGCCACCGGACGTCGGATTTCGACCTGCAGTCGAATGTCGGCATCGCCCGCCTGCTGCACGTGTTCCAGCTCACCGACAGGCTCACGATCGATCCGCAGGTGTTGCTGCCGTTCGGTCACATCAGCAGCTTCGGCAACGCCGGCGCGCTTGGCAGTACGAACGGTGTCGGCGACGTGATCCTGACCGCGCCGTTGAAATTCCGCCTCAACGACGCGAAGGACGTCGTCGCCGCGACGGTCTACGTCTACGCGCCGACCGGGAGCTACGACCAGAACCGCGGTCTCAATCTCGGCGCCAACCGCTGGTCGCTCGATTTCCAGGCGGCCTACATCAAGCACTTTTCGCCGCAGTGGGCGCTCGATCTCGTCGGCGACGCGATCTGGTACGGCAACAACACGTCGTACGGCGCGAGCGGCGCGACGCTGCATCAGCGAATGAGCTACAGCGCACAGGCGATGGTGCGTTACATGCCCGATCCGGGCACGTCGCTCGCGGTCGGCATCACCCAGCTCTGGGGCGGTGAAACGAGCGTCGACGGTGCGGACAACAACGACGCGCTTCGCACGACGCGCCTGCGGCTCACCGCGGCGAAATTCGTGACGAAGTCCGATCAGGTGCAAATCCAGCTCGGCACCGACCTGAGCGTGCGCAACGGCCCGAAGAACAGTGTGCTCGCGGGCCTGCGCTACGCGCACATCTTCTGACCGGCCGCATGCGCCGGGATACGCCCGGTGCATGTCGCTCCGTGTCCCCAACGTCGATACCTCGACACCCGATTCCCTTTCCAGAGAGGTCATGCATGGAATCCGCCATCGACAAACACCTGGTCTGCCCGCGGACGCTGTCGCGCCGCGTCGCCGATGACTACCAGCCGCCGTTCCCGATGTACGTCGCCCGGGCCGCCGAAGACCTGAGCCAGGTCGTGATGGGCTATTTCGGCGTGCAATACAGCGGCGCCGACAAGCGCGCGGCGGCGCTGGCCGCGTTGCGCCGGATCGTCGCCGATTTCGGCGTGCAGGACGGCCCGAACAACTTCGATCTGACGCAACACACCGACGACCAGGGTTACGAGAACCTGATCGCCGTCGGCTACTGGCGCGATCCGGCCGCGTATGCGCGCTGGATCGCGTCGCCGGCACTCGTCGAATGGTGGACCTCCGACGCGCGCCTCGCGGACGGCATCGGCTACTTCCGGGAAATCGTCGCGCCGCGCGCCGAGCAGTTCGAGACGCTCTACGCATTCACGAACGATTTCCCCGGCGTCGGCGCGATCATGGATGGCGTCAGCGGCGAGATCGAGGAGCACGGTTACTGGGGATCGATGCGCGACCGGTTCCCGATCTCGCAGACGGACTGGATGCGCGCGGACGGCGAGTTGCGCATCGTCGAGGGCGATCCGGCCCGCGGCGGCCGCGTGGTCGTGCTGGCGCACGACAACATCGCGCTGATTCGCTCCGGCCAGGACTGGCGCGCGGCCGAGCGCGACGAGCGCCGGCTGTATCTCGAGGAGATCGAGCCGACGCTGCGCAGCGGAATGGACTTCCTGCGCGACAACGGCACGGACGTCGGCTGCTACAGCAACCGCTACGTGCGCTCGATCGATCTCGACGGCAACGTGCTCGACGAGAGCTACAACATCGGCCACTGGCGCTCGCTCGACCGCCTCGAACGATGGGCCGAATCCCATCCGACGCACCTGCGGATCTTCGTCACCTTCTTCCGCGTCGTCACCGGGTTGTCGAAACTGCGGCTGTATCACGAGGTTTCCGTCTTCGACGCGAAGCATCAGGTCTACGAATACGTGAACTGCCATCCGCGCACCGGGATGATGCGCGACGCCGTCGCCATCGCCCGCTGAATCCCGCCGGCACCGCCGGGGCCGGCGGTGCCGCTTACCGAACTGGAGAACGTCGATGGCCATCAAACGCCCGACTCGCGAACAACTGTCCGATATTGCAGCCGGCTTCGGCTTTCATCTCGATTCCCGCCAACTCGCCGACTACGACGATGCGCTGCAGGCGAACTTCGACGCCTACGATGCGATCGACGCGCTGCCCGACTATCTGCCCGTCGTCGCGTATCCGCGCACGCCCGGCTACCGCCCGGAAGGCGACGAGAACCGTTACGGCGCGTGGGCGCGCAAGAGCACGATCCACGGCGCCGCCGACGGCAAGCTGCGCGGCAAGACGGTGGTCGTGAAAGACAACATCTGCGTCGCCGGCGTGCCGATGCGCAATGGCTCGACCACGTTCGAGGGCTACGTGCCCGACGTCGATGCGACCGTCGTCACGCGGGTGCTCGACGCCGGCGGCACGATCGCCGGCAAGTCGACCTGCGAGTACTACTGCTTTTCCGGCGGCTCGCACACGAGCGCGTCGGGGCCGGTGCACAATCCGCGCAAGGCAGGGCACTCGTCCGGCGGCTCGTCGTCGGGCAGCGGCGCGCTCGTTGCGAGCGGCGAGGTCGACATGGCGCTCGGCGGCGACCAGGGCGGCTCGGTCCGGATCCCGTCCGCCTATTGCGGCATCTACGGGATGAAGCCGACGCACGGGCTCGTGCCGTATACCGGCGCGATGCCGATCGAGGCGACCGTCGATCATCTGGGACCGATGACGGGCAACGTGCTCGACAACGCGCTGCTGCTCGACGTGATCGCGGGCGACGACGGGCTCGATCCGCGCCAGCGGGCGCTGCCGCCGCGCGCCGATTATCTCGGCGCGATCCGCGACGGCATCGCGGGACTGCGGATCGGCATCCTGCGCGAGGCGTTCGGGCTCGCGAATTCGGAGAACGTGGTCGACGAGGCCGTGCGGGCCGCCGCGTACCGGTTGCACAAGCTCGGCGCGCGCGTCGACGAAGTGTCGGTGCCGCTGCATGCGGCCGGCACCGCGATCTGGCTGCCGATCGCGGCCGAGGGGGCGACGCAGCAGATGATGAAGGGCAACAGCCACGGTTTCAACTGGGGCGGCCTGTACGTGACCGGCATGATCGATCACCACGCGGGCTGGCGCGAGCGCGCCGACGAGTTGCCGGATACCGTGAAGGTGACGATGCTGCTCGGCGAATATTTCACGAGCCGGTATCGCGGGCGCTACTACGCGAAGAGCCAGAACCTCGCGCGGCGCTTGCGATCGGCTTACGACGCGGCGCTGCAGTCGTATGACGTATTGCTGATGCCGACCGTGCCGATGCGCGCGTCGAAGCTGCCGGCGCCCGGTTGCGCGATGTCCGAGTCGCTGACGCGGGCGTTCGAGATGCTCGCGAATACCGCGCCGTTCGACGTGTCCGGGCATCCGGCGATGTCGCTGCCGTGCGGGGTCGCCGACGACCTGCCGATCGGGCTGCAACTGGTCGGGCGCCGTTTCGACGAAGCGACGCTCTACCGCGTGGCGTATGCGTATGAACAGTCGTCCGACTGGCGTCGGACGACGTACGCATGACATGCCCGGCGCGGTAGCGCGCGGCCGCCGCGCCGCGTGCCGGTTCGACCGGCAGCGCGGCGTGCGCGGTCATCGATTAGACAAGGCGCTTTTGAACGGGCACGCTATCGGTTGCGTGTTTGCCAACCCCTGTAGGGCACGATCATGACGATGCGTCCTCTCCCGCGCGCCGCAAGCGGCGACGCGCCCGGTCCGGCGTCCGGCAGCCCGCTGGACGAACGGACGAACGCGGCCATCGAGGTGCCGATCGACGGCTCGGTTAGCCAGCGTATCGAATTCTGGCGCGAGACGATTCTGCGCCTGTTCGCGGACGTGCAGATCGCCGCCGTGCAGAAAGCCGATTTCTTCGGCCGGGTGCGGCAGCGCAAGTGCGAAAAGATGCGAATTTCGGAAATCCACGCGAGCGAGCAGGCCGTGATCCGGCGTTATCGCCAGGCGCGCAGCGAGTACGAGGACAAGTATTTCGGGGTCTTGATGCTCGAGGGCAGCCAGTCGGTCGAGCAGGACGGCAAGATCGTCACGCTGCACCCCGGGGATTTCGCGATCTACGACGCGACACGGCCTCACCACCTGCAGTTCGGCCAGTCGTGGCGCGAGATCGTCGTCAGCATTCCCCGCGCGACCCTGAACCAGCTCGTCGTCGGGATGGAGCACCGTACGGCGTGCCCGACGCAAACCGGGGACGGCGTCGGCAGCGTCATGCGTGCGTTTCTCGAGCAGATGTCGTCGCAGATCCGCAGCGTGACCGAGGACGAGATGCGGCAGTTGTCGGATACCGCGATCTCGCTGATCGCGATGACGCTGGGGGGCATGCAGCGCAACGACCTCGCGCAGTCGAGGATGAAGGCGTTGACGCTGACGCGCGTGAAGCGGCATGTGCTCGAGCACCTGCACGACCCGGAGCTGAACCCGATGCTGATCGAGCAGTCGATCGGGATTTCGTCGCGGTACATCAACAAGCTGTTCGAGGCCGAGGAGACGTCGCTGATGCGTTACGTGTGGAACCTGCGGCTCGAACGGTGCGCGCAGGATCTCGCGAATCCGCAGTGCGCGGCGCTGCGCGTGTCCGACGTCGCGTTGCGCTGGGGCTTCAACGACATGTCGCATTTCAGCCGCGTGTTTCGCGAGCGGTTCGCGATGTCGCCGCGGGCGTGGCGCGAGCAGGGCGGCAAGCCGCGCGCGTAATGCGTCCCGGGCCGCGTTCGTGGCCGGCCAGCGCCGATCGCGGCGGCCGGACGTCGACAGGCTCGGCCGACTTCAGTGCAGCGCCCGCGGCGCGTGCGCCGGCCGCGAATCGGCGGAGTCGACCACGCCGGTTGCACCGGTTGCGTCGCCCGCGCGCAGCGGTCCGCCCGCGCAGGGTTCCGTCGACACCGAGAAGCCGAACGTATTGACGCCGCCCGCGCACGCGACGAACACGCCGCCGCCGTGCATCTCGGCCACGGCCTTGACGATCGACAGTCCGAGCCCGTGGTTCTCCTTGCTGTTCGCGCGTGCTTCCTCGAGCCGGTAGAAGCGCTCGAACACGTGCGAGCGCTGCACCGGATCGATCGGCTCGCCGGGGTTCGACACGGCCATCTCGACGAGCGTGTCGCGCCGCGTGATCGTCACTTGTAACGTCGCGCCGGGCGCGGAATGCTGGATCGCGTTGATCAGCAGGTTCGTCATCGCGCGGCGGAACAGCGACGGATCGACGGCCGCGCGCGCATCGCCGTGCAGTTCGGCGTGCAATTGCGCCTCGTCGAGCGGGATCTCGAGGAAATCGAGCATGCGCCGCACCTCGTCGGCGAGCGACACGTCCTTCAGATCGGCCGCGCGTTCGCCGCGGTCGCTGCGCGACAGGAACAGCATGTCGTTGATGATCACGCGCAGCCGCTCGAATTCCTCGAGGTTCGACTGCAGCGTCTGGCGCATCCGGTCGACCGAGCGGTCACGGCTCGTCAGCGCGACCTGGGTCTGGCCGATCAGGATGCTGATCGGCGTGCGCAGCTCGTGTGCGACATCCGCGTTGAACGCCTCGAGTCGCGCGTAGGTTTGCTGGATCCGTTCGAGCGCGCCGTTGAACGATGTCGCGAGATCGCGCAGCTCGGTGGGCAGCGCGTCGGTCTGCAGCCGCTGGCGGCGGTTCGTCGCGCTCACGCTCGCCGCGTCCTGCGACAGCCGGTCGAGCGGCGCGAGCCCGAAGCGCGCGACCGCGCGGCTCAGCAGCAGCGTGATGACGGTCGCTGTCGCGATCAGCGCGGCCAGCGTCCAGCCGAAGCGGCGCAGCATCCGCTGCGTGCGTTCGCACGAGGTCGCGACGACCAGCTGCAGCGTCGGCCGCTCGTCGGCGCCGGGCAGCGTGACGGTCTTGGTCATCACCGCGTAGCTGCTGTCGTTGAGCTGGTAGCGCTGGAACGCGCCGAACGGCGGGTCGAGCGGCACGCCGTCGACGGGGCTGCCGAAGCGGAACGCGGGGTTGTCGCTGACCACCTGATAATGCGTCGAACCGTCGGGCGGTTCGAGATCGGCGAGTTTTTCCTGCATCAGGCGGCCGCGCGCGGCCGTGGTCGCGTGCGACACGATCATCGCGGCGACCTTGGCGCGCGTGTCGAGCGTCGCGCGCAACTCGGCGAACAGCTGGCGCTCCATCATCACGAACAACCCGCAGCCGACCAGCGTGAACACGAGCAGCGACACGATGCCGAACATCGCCGAGAGCCGCAGGATGATCGAGCGCTTCATGCCCGCCGCTCCGTGTCGCCGTCCTCGCGCGCCTCGAGCACGTAGCCCATCCCGCGGATCGTGTGCAGCAGCTTGTCCGCGAACGGGCCGTCGAGCTTCGCGCGCAGCCGCTTGATCGCCGTCTCGACGACGTTCGCGTTGCTGTCGAAGTTCACGTCCCACACCAGTTCGGCGATCGTCGTCTTCGACAGCACCTCGCCGCTGCGCCGGGCCAGCACGCCGAGCAGCTGGAATTCCTGCGCGGTCAGGTCGAGCCGCGTGCCGTCGCGCGTCGCGCGGCGGCCGATCAGGTCGACGCGCAGGTCGCCGATCGAGATCAGCGTCGACTCCTGCACACGCGCGCGGCGCGTCAGCGCGCGCAGCCGTTCGATCAGCTCGAGAAACGAGAAGGGCTTGGTCAGGTAGTCGTCGGCGCCGCCGCGCAGCCCGCGCACGCGATCGTCGACGCGGTCGCGCGCGGTCAGCATGATGACCGGCGTCTGCTTCTGCGTGCGCAGCGCGCGCAGCACGCCGAAGCCGTCGAGCTTCGGCAGCATCACGTCGAGCACGACCACGTCGTAGTCGAATTCGACGGCTTTCCATGCGCCGTCCTCGCCGTCGAGCGCGGTATCGACGACCCAGCCTTCCTCGGTCAGGCCGCTCTTCAGGTATTCGACGACTTTCGGTTCGTCTTCGACGATCAGGACTTTCATAGGGTTGTCCGCCTAATCGGGTTGAGGGCCGACGCTCGCGGCGCGCGGCGGGGCCGCGGCCGCGACGTCGGACGGCGCGGCGCCGTCCCAGCCGCCGCCGAGCGCCTTCGCGAGAAACACGACGAGCGCCGCGCGCTGGCCCTGGATCTGCACGGCCTGGCGCTCGCTCGTCAGGAGTTGCTGCTGGGCCGTCAGCACGTCGATGAACGGCGTCAGGCCGCCCGCGTAGCGGTCCTGCGCGAGCGACACGAGCTTGCGCGCGTCGTCGACGGCCGCCGATGCCTGCTGCGCGGCGTCGGCGAGCACCGACAGGCCCGTGACCGCATTTTGCACCTCCTGGAACGCGGTGAGCACGGTTTGCCGGTAGCTGGCCTGCGCGGCGACGTAGCCGGCCTGCGCGAAATCGACGCCGGCCTTCAGCCTGCCGCCTTCGAACAGCGGCTGGCTGAGCGACCCGCCGACCGACCACAGCAGCGCCGGCACGGTGAACAGGCCCGCGAACCGCGTCGCGTCCCAGCCGATGTCCGGCGACAGCGTGATGCGCGGGAAATACGCGGCGCGCGCGACGCCGATCTGCGCGTTCGCGGCGGCCATCGCGCGCTCGGCCGACGCGACGTCGGGCCGCCGCTGCAGCAGGTCGCTCGGCATGCCGGTCGGCAGCGCGGGCGCGTTGATCGGCACCACGCGCGGGGGCAGCGAGAAGGCGGGGGCCGGCGTGCCGACCAGCGTCGCGATCGCGGTTTCGACCTGCGCGCGCTGCTGGATCAGCAACTGCGCCTGCGTGCGCGTCGCGTCGAGCTGCGCGCGCTGCTGCAGCAGATCGAGACCCGACACCGCGCCGAGGTCGTGGCGCGCGCTCACGTAGTCGAGCGCCTTCTGCTGCAGGTCGATCGACCGCTTGACGACGTCGATCTCGGTATCGAGCTCGCGCAGCGCGAAATAGCTCGACGCGAGATCGGCGCTCAGCACGAGGCGCGCGTTCGCGAAATCGTCGCGCGCCTGCTCGGTGGTTGCCTGCGCCGATTCGACGCTGCGCCGCACGCGGCCGAACAGGTCGAGTTCGTAGCTGACGGCCGCGCCGACCTGGACGTCGTTCTGCACGGTCGACATGCTTTGCGTCGCGTAATTGGTCTGCGGGCGGTCGCCGGAGATCTTGAAGCGCTGGCCGCTCGCGGTCAGGCCGACGGCCGGATATTGCGCGGACGCGACCGACGCGAGCGTCGCTTTCGCCTGGTCGTAGCGCGCGGCCACGGCCTTCAGGTTCTGGTTGTTGCGCAGCGCGTCGGTTTCGAGTGCGTCGAGTTGCGGATCGCCGAACGCGGTCCACCACGCGGGGTCGAGCGGCGCGCGGGCCGGCGCGGCCGGGTGCCAGTACGCGTCGGCCGGGTCGAGCCGCCATGCGGCCGGCGTGTCGACGGCCGGGCGCTGGTAGTCGGGGCCGACCGTGCAGCCGGCGAGGACGGTTGCCGCCGCGACGGCGGCGAGCGCCGCGGGCCGCATGCGTGCGCGCAACGCGATCACGACTTTGCTCCCGCGACGGAAGAAGCGGGCTGCGCGGCCGGTGCCTGCACGACGACCTTGTCGCCGTTCGCGAGCGCGTCGCTCGGGTTCGCGACGAGGCGGTCGTTCGGCGTGAGCGGGCCGTCGACTTCGAGCGTCTGGCCGATCGTGCGCACGACCGTCACCTGCTTCAGGTGGACCTGGCCGTTCGCATCGACGGTCGCGACCGTCGGGCCTTCGCCGCGGAACAGCAGCGTATTGGCCGGCACCTGCAGGCGGCCGATCGGCGTCATCGGCAGCGTGGCCTGCACGTACGCGCCGGGCAGCAGCCGCCCGTCGGGGTTCGGCAGCGTGATCTCGATCTGCAGCGAGCGCGTCGCGACGTCGATCGCCTCGGACGTGCGCGTGATCGTGCCGTCGAAGGTCCGGCCCGGCAGCTCGGCCTGCGCGACGCTCACGTGCTGGCCGACCTTCACCTGCTGCGCGTAGGCCTGCGGCACCTGGACGTACAGGCGCAGCCGGTCGGCCTGCACGACCGTGAACAGCGCACGGCCCGCGTTGCCGGAACTGACGAGATCGCCGACGTCGACGTTGCGCTGCGTGACGATCCCGTCGATCGGCGCGGCGATCCGCTGGAAACCCTTCAGCTCGGTGAGCCGGCGCATGTTCGCATCGGCCGCGGCGAGGTTCGCGGTGCCCTGGTTGAACGCGCCTTGCCGGTCGTCGAGTTCCTGCTGCGACACGGCATCGCGCTGGCGCAGCTGCTGCGCGCGGTCGAACGACGTCTTCGCGAGCGCGAGCGCGGCCTGCGCCTGCTGGCGTTGCGCGGTGGCCTGCGCGAGTTCCTGGTTCAACTCGGGCGTGTCGAGTTCGGCGAGCGTTTGCCCCTGCTTCACGTGCGTGCCGATGTCGGCCTGCCAGCGCAGCACGTAGCCGCTCGCCCGCGCATAGATCGGCGCCTCGACGAAGCCGCGCAGCGTGCCGGGCAGCGTCAGCTTGCCGCCGGTGGCCGCGTCGACCGGGTGCACGACGGTCACGTACTGGCGCGTGTTCTGCTCGGCGACAGCGTCGAGCCGGTGGCCGTTCAGCACGTTGACGACGATCGTCCGCGCGGCGCCGGCGGCCAGCAGCACGCCGATCACGATCAGGACGATGCGCCCGCGCCGCGACACCGACGTGCGCGTCGGCAGATGCATGCCGTGTTCGTCCACCTGGATGCCGACGGCGCTGTGATGTTTCTCTTCCATGAATTCAACCAATTCAACCGGGTAGGGGGGACGAAAGTCAGTGTCCGGCCTGACGCGCACGGCGGCGGGCCAGCCGCGCATGCACGCCGCCGAACACGAGCGGCACGAACAGCAACGTCGAAACGGTCGCGAACAGCAGTCCGCCGATCACCGCGCGGCCGAGCGGCGCGTTCTGCTCGGCGCCTTCGCCGAGACCGAGCGCCATCGGCACCATCCCGATGATCATCGCGAGCGCCGTCATCAGCACCGGCCGGATCCGCGTCGCGCCGGCCTCCAGCGCGGCCGTGAGCGGCGGCGCGCCGGCCGCGAGGCGCTGGCGCGCGAACGACACGACCAGGATGCTGTTCGCGGTCGCGACGCCGACCGTCATGATCGCGCCGGTCAGCGCGGGCACGCTCAGGTGCGTGCCGGTGATGAACAGCATCCACGCGATGCCGGCGAGCGCGGCCGGCATCGCGCTGATGATGATCAGCGGGTCGAGCCACGACTGGAAGTTGACGACGATCAGCAGGTAGACGAGCACGATCGCCATCGCGACGCCCGCGCCGAGGCCGAGATACGACGTGCGCATCGTCTCGATCTGGCCGCGCATCGTCAGGTCGGTGCCGCGCGGCAGCGTCGCGCGCGCATCCGCCACGATGCGGTCGATCTCGCCCGCGACCGCGCCGAGGTCGCGGCCCTCGACGCTCACGTACACGTCGATCGCGGGGCGGATGTTGTAGTGCGTGATCACGGCCGGGTTCGCGGTGCTGCGCACCTGCACGAGGTTGCCGAGCAACTGCAGCGGCGTGCCCGTGCGGCCGCTCGCCGAGATCGGCGTGCCGAGCAGGTCGTCGACCGACGAGATGCTGTATTGCGGGGTCTGGATCTGCAGCGGGTACTGCACGCCGGTGCGCGGGTTGATCCAGAACGACGGCGTCGTCTGCGAACTGCCGGACAACGAGATCAGCATGTTCTGCGCGACGTTCTGCGCGGAGAGGTTGAGCTGCTGCATGCGCGTACGATCCATGTCGGCCAGCAGGGTCGGTTCGTCGTTGCGTTGCAGCACGTGCACGTCGACGGCGCCGGGGATTTGCCTGAACTTTTTCATCAGGCTGCTCGCGATGGTCATGTTACTCGCGAGATCGTTGCCGAGCACCTGCACGTCGATCGCGGCCGGCTGACCGAAGTTGAGGATCTGCGTGATGATGTCCGACGGCTGGAAGAAGAACTCGACGCCCGGGAAGCGCTGGGGCAGCAGCGTGCGCAGCGTCTGCACGTAGTGCTGGGTCGCGCGGTGGCCCGGTTTCAGCGCGATCAGCAGCTCGCCGTCGAGCGTACCGATCGTGCCGGCGTTGCTGTACGACAGGTTGATGCCGCTCACCGGCAGGCCGAGGTTGTCGACGATCGCGCCGAGCTCGTCGGCCGGCACGGTTTCGCGGATCACGCGCTCGACCTGGTCGGCGAGGCGCGCGGTTTCCTCGATCCGGTAGCCGGTCGGCGCGCGCATGTGCAGGCGGATGTTGCCGGAATCGGCGTTCGGGAAGAAGTCGCGCCCGAGCACGAAAACCAGGCCCGTCGACAGCACGCAGAAGCCGAGGAAGCACATCACGTAGAAGCGGCGGCGCACCAGCAGGATGCTCAGCAGCACGATGTACCACGCACGCAGCCGCTCGAACGCGCGATTGAACGCGTGATGGATGCGCGCGAAGCGCGACGTCGAATGGTCGGGGCCGGTGCCCGCCTGCTGCGGGCGGAACAGCAGCATCGCGAGCGTCGGCACCAGCGTGCGCGACAGCACGTACGACGCGAGCATCGCGAACACGACGGCTTCGGCGAGCGGCACGAACAGGAAGCGCGCGACGCCCGTCAGGAAGAACATCGGCACGAACACGATGCAGATGCACAGCGTCGACACGAACGCGGGCACCGCGATCTCGCCCGCGCCTTCGAGGATCGCGTCGTGCAGGTTGGTGCCGAGATGCAGGTGCCGCTCGATGTTCTCGATCGTGACGGTCGCGTCGTCGACGAGAATGCCGACCGCGAGCGCGAGCCCGCCGAGCGTCATGATGTTGATGGTCTCGCCGAGCGCGGACAGCGCGATCAGCGACGTGAAGATCGACAGCGGGATCGAGATCGCGATGATCAGCGTGCTGCGCCAGTTGCCGAGGAACAGCAGGATCATCATCGCGGTCAGCACGGCGGCGATCAGCGCCTCGTGGATCACGCCCTGGACGGCCGCGTTGACGAACACCGACTGGTCGAACAACGGCGTGATCGTGAGCCCTTCGGGCAGCGTCGGGATCACCTTCGGCAGCAGCGCCTTCAGGTCCGACACGACCTTCAGCGTGGACGCGTCGCCGCTTTTCAGGATCGAGATGAGCACGCCGCGCTGGCCGTTCTGCCGCACGACGTTGGTCTGCGGCGCGAAGCCGTCGCGCACCGCCGCGACCTCGCGCAGGTAGGTCGTCGCGCCGTTGACGGTCTGGATCGGCAGGTTGCTGATGTCGGCGACGGTGTCGGCCGACGCGTTCGTGTCGATCCGGTATTCGGTCGGGCCCATCTTCGCGGTGCCGGTCGGCAGCACGAGGTTCTGCGCGTTCACCGCGTTGACGATGTCGGCCGGCGTCAGGCCTTTCGCCTGCAGCGCCTGCGGATCGAGGTCGATCGCGACCACGCGCGTGCGGCCGCCGTACGGGAACGGGATCTGCACGCCGGGCACCGTGATCAGCTGCGGGCGCAGGAAGTTGAGCGCGATGTCGGCGAGCGACTGTTCGCTGAGCGTCTTGCTCGACAGCCCGAGCTGGATCACCGGGATGCTCGACGCCGAATAGGTGATCACGAGCGGCGGCGTCGCCCCCTGCGGCATCTGTCGCACGATCGCCTGCGCGGAGGACACCGTCTGCGCGATCGCCGTCTGCACGTTGGCGCCCGGCTGCAGGAACACCTTTACGACGGCGATGCCGGGCAGCGACGTCGATTCGACGTGCTGGATGTTGTTGACGGTCGTCGTCAGGATCCGTTCATGGACGGACGTGATCCGGTTGGTCATCTCCGTCGCGGAGAAGCCGCTGTAATTCCAGATGACGCTGATCACGGGGATGTTGATCGCGGGCAGCACGTCGACCGGTGTGCGCATCAGCGCCAGCGGGGTGGCCAGCACGATCATGATGGCCATGACGATGAACGTGTAGGGGCGCCTGAGCGCGAGATTGACGATCCACATGGAGGCGGCGGGACAGGCGGTGATCAGGCGTCGGTGAAGGGAACCCGAATGATAGGCGTCGGCGTGGAACGGGTTACTGTCGCGAAACTGGCGGAACTGTCAGGTTGGGGCGGGCGGGTGGTCGGCCGATTCCGCAGACGGAAGGCATGCGTCGCGATGGCGGCGGTTTCGCCGATCGTGCCGCGTTCACAGCTGCTCCATCCCGAAGCGCGCGAGCGCGCGCAGATCGACGACCTCGATCTGGTTGTACGCGAGCCGCAACGCGCCGAGCTTCTCGAGCTGCTGCAGCGCCTGGTTGATCCGTTGCCGCGACACGCCGACGAGCATCCCCAGTTCCTCCTGCGAGATCGACAGCGACGGGCCGGTGTCCGGATACAGGTCGGGGTTGAACAGCTGCGCGAGCGCCTGCGCGACGCGCGCGTCGACGTCGAGCAGCCGGCTGTTCTGGATCGACGCGATGAATTCGCCCATCCGGTTGTTCAGCTGATGAATCACGAAGCGCGTGAACGGCAGGCTGGTATCGAGCAGCGCGTGGAAGGTGTCGACCGGCACGAACAGCACGGTCGAGCGCTGGATCGCGACGACCTCGTACTTGCGCAGCTCTCGCTTGATCACGCTGCCTTCGCCGAACCAGCCGCCCGACGGCACGCCGGAAAACGTGCAGCCGCGCCCCGACACGTTGAAGATCGCGAGCTTCAGCAGCCCCTGGTGCACGCCGATCCAGTATTCGGACGGCGCGAGCCGGCGCGCGATCACGTCGCCGGCCTCGCATTGCTCGACGTGCGACTGCGCGAGCACGAGCGCCTGGTGCTCGGGCGCGAGCGTGCGGAACCACGCGCACTGGCCGAACAGCGTCGCCAGGGCGGGCAGCGGGCCCGGTTCGGGAAGCGGGTCGGCCGCGTCGGGCGGCGCTACGGGGTGATCGTGCATGGGTGCGGGTTTGCGAGGATAGGGATAACGCGCAGCGCTCGAAAGGCACTCTGTCGTTTCGATGACAGACGGCTCACAATAACGCCCGTTAGGCTGTCGGCAATTGAACCACATCAAAACGATCCGGGGTGCATGCACGCCGGTCGGCAGAATACGGGAGACAGGATCATGACGCAGATGTTCGAGGCCGGACTCGGCCGCCGCGACGCCAATTACGTGCCGCTCACCCCGATCGACTTCCTGGTCCGGACGGCCGAAGTCTACGGCGAGCGCGTGGCGATCGTGCACGGCGACGTGCGGCGCACGTGGGGCGAGACCTACACGCGTGCGAAGCAACTCGCGAGCGCGCTTGCGCGGGCCGGCGTCGAGCGCGGCGACACGGTCGCGGCGATGCTGCCGAACATCCCGGCGATGGTCGAGGCGCACTTCGGCGTGCCGATGGCCGGCGCGGTGCTCAACACGATCAACACGCGCCTCGACGTGCCGTCGGTGCTGTTCATGCTTCGTCACGGCGAGGCGAAGGTGCTGATCGTCGACACCGAGTACGCGGAGTTCGCGCATCGCGCGGCGCTCGAGGTGCCGGGCCTGAAGATCGTCAGCGTGGCCGACGCGATGCCGGCCGATCCCGAGCGGTTCGCGGGCGCGACCGACTACGAGGCGTTCGTGGCCGGCGGCGATGCCGACTACGCGTGGACGCCGCCCGCCGACGAGTGGGACGCGATCGCGCTGAACTACACGTCCGGCACGACCGGCGACCCGAAGGGCGTCGTCTACCATCACCGCGGCGCGTATCTCGCGGCGGTCAGCAACCTCCTCGAATGGGACATGCCGAAGCACGCGGTGTATCTGTGGACGCTGCCGATGTTCCACTGCAACGGCTGGTGCTTCCCGTGGGCGGTCGCCGCGCGCGCGGGCGTGAACGTGTGCCTGCGCAGGTTCGACGCGAAGACCGTGTTCGACCTGATCCGCCGCGAGCGCGTCACGCATTACTGCGGCGCGCCGATCGTGCAGAGCGCGATCGCGAACGCGCCGGCGGAATTCCGCGCCGGAATCGACCACACGGTGCACGCGATGGTCGCGGGTGCGGCGCCCGCGCCGGCCGTGATCGCGAAGATGAAGGAGATCGGCTTCGACCTGCTGCACGTGTACGGGCTGACCGAGGTCTACGGCCCGGCGACCGTCTGCGCGAAGCAGGCGCACTGGGACGAACTGCCCGACGAGGACCGCGCCCGGCTCAACGCGCGCCAGGGCGTGCGCTACCACCTCGAGGCGGGCGCGACGGTGCTCGATCCCGACACGATGACGCCGGTGCCGGCCGACGGCGAGACGCTCGGCGAGATCATGTTCCGCGGCAACATCTGCATGAAGGGCTACCTGAAGAACCCGAAGGCGACCGACGAGGCGTTCCACGGCGGCTGGTTCCATACGGGCGATCTCGCGGTGCTGATGCCGGACGGTTATATCCGGATCAAGGATCGCAAGAAGGACATCATCATCTCGGGCGGCGAGAACATCTCGAGCATCGAGGTCGAGGACGCGCTGTACCGCCATCCGGCCGTCGCCGTCGCGGCGGTCGTCGCGATGCCCGACCCGAAATGGGGCGAGGTGCCGTGCGCGTTCGTCGAGCTGCGCGAAGGCGCGAGCGCCACCGAGGCGGAGATCGTCGCGCATTGCCGGCAACTGCTGGCGGGCTTCAAGGTGCCGAAGGCCGTGCGCTTCGGCGAGCTGCCGAAGACGTCGACCGGCAAGATCCAGAAGTTCCAGCTGCGCAACGCGGTCGGCTCGGACAAGGCGATCGACCTGGCGGGCGACAAGAAGTAGGCGCGGCGCCGGGCCCCGGCCGATCATCCGGCGTCCGTCACGCGTCGCGTTCGAGCCGGAACACGCTGACCGCGTCCGACAGCTGCGCGGCCTGTTCGCGCAGCGCGACGGCCGCGCGCTCGGCGTCCGAGATCAGCATCGCGTTCTGCTGCGTCGCGTCGCCGATCTGCGTGACGGCGAGGTTGACCTGCTCGATGCCGGTCGATTGCTCGCGCGACGCGGCGCTGATCTCGCCGATCAGCGTGCGGACCTGGTCGACCCGCGCGACGATCTCGCGCATCGTGCCGCGCGCGGCGTCCGCGATCCGGTAACCCTGTTCGACCGTCGTCGACGATTCGGCGCTCAGCGCGTCGATCTCCTTGACGGCGGCCGCGCTGCGCTGCGCAAGCGCGCGCACCTCGGCCGCGACCACCGCGAACCCCTTGCCGTGCTCGCCCGCACGGGCGGCCTCGACGGCCGCGTTCAGCGCGAGGATGTTGGTCTGGAACGCGATGCCTTCGATCGTACCGGTGATCTCGGCGATCCGGCGCGTCGCGCGGCCGATGTCGTCCATCGTCGCGGCCACGCGCTGCACCGCGGCGTCGCCGTTCGTCGCGGCGGCCGACGCGTCCGCGACCAGCATGTTGGCTTGCGCCGCATGCTCGGCGCTCTGCTGCACGGCGGCGGTGATTTGTTCCATGCTGGCGGCCGTCTGTTCGACGCTGCTCGCCTGCGTCGCGATCCGCGCGGCGATGTCGCCGCTGCCGGCTGCGATGCCGACCGTGCCGTGCGCGATGTCGGCCGAGCTGTTGCGTACCTGCGCGACGATCCGCGCGAGGCCGTCGCCGATGCCGTCGACCGCCTGCACGAGCCGGCCGATCTCGTCGTTGCCGGCGCTGCCGCGCGCGTGCGCGCCGTCGCGGATGCGCACGCTGAGATCGCCCGCCGCGTAGCGCTCGGAGGCGCGGGCGGCGGCTTCCAGCGGCCGGCTCACGACACGCCGCACGACGATCACGAACAGCGTCGCGAACGCCGCGACGAGCACCGCGCCGATCATCAGGAAGCGGTTGCGGGTGGCGCGCATGGCGGCGAGCAGTTCGTCGTCGAGCGCGATGCCGCCGACGAGCCACTGCCACTGCGGAATCGTCGTGAACGACACGAATTTCGCGGTCGGGCCGCTGTCGTGCGCGGCCAGGTCGGTCGACGTGTACGCGAGCCGCCCCTGGCCGGCCGCGAGCATCCGCGCATACGGCGCACGCGTGTCGTCGGCGGGTTGGCCGGCCGCATCGGGATGCACGACGAAGGTGCCGCGCGACGGGCCCTGCGACGCATCGAGCACGAAGTAGTAGCCGTTGTCGCCGATCTTCAGCGAGCGGATGCCGTCTTCGACGAGCTTGAGTTCGTTGCCGATGTCGAGGCCGACGAACAGCGCGCCGATCACGCGGCCGCTCGCGTCGGTCACCGGCTTGTACTGCGTGATGTACGGCCGGCCGAACAGTCTCGCGAGGCCGGTATAGCTGCGCCCGGCGACCAGCGGCGCATACGCGGGCCCGGCGCGGTCGAGCCGGGTGCCGACGGCGCGCGCGCCGTCCTGCTTCTTCAGCGACGTCGTGATGCGCACGAAATCGTCGCCGTCGCGCGCGAAGATCGTCGCGATCGCGCCGCTTTTCTTCAGGAACTGGTCGGGAATCGCGTAGTCGAGGTCGAGCGGCTGGCCGCCCGCGAGGAGGGTCGGCGCGGCGACGCCGCCGATGTCGACCGTGCGGGCCGCGTCGAGCGAGAAATCGGCCGGCAGGAAGCTCGCGAACAGCGTCATCGAGCGGTTCGCTTCGGCGGTCAGGGCCTTGTCGAACAGGTCGACCATCGCGCGGATCGACTGCTCCTTGTCGGCGATCCGCAGATGGGCTTCTTCAGCGAGCTGCTGGCCGGCGAAATGAGCGAGCGTCCACGCGAACACGGTAAACAGCAGGGCGACGAGCACGCACGCCAGCGCGGCCAGACGCGCGCCGACGCTCACCCGGCCCAATGGGGTCGATCTCATGAAACATCCTGAGTGGGGAGAGTGAGAGGGGCGGAACGCACGCGTCACCGCAGTCCGTAAGGAAAACGGCAGATTCGGCGAAATCTTTAGCGGGACGAAGCCGGCGGCGCCGCGAACGGGCGTTGCCGGAGGTCGGTGGCGCGCGTCGGCCGGTCAGCGGGTCAGTGCGTCACGAGCCACGCGACGGCCAGGTAGCGGCCGACTTTCGCGATCGTCACGATGACGAGAAAGGTCGGCAGCGGCTCGCGCAGCACGCCGGCGATCATCGTCAGCGGATCGCCGATGACCGGCGCCCAGCTGAGCAGCAGCGACCAGCGGCCGTAGCGCCCGTACCAGCGCTCGGCGCGCGCGAGCGCGGACGGCTTGACCGGAAACCAGCGGCGGTCGCGGAAGTGCTCGATGCCGCGCCCGAGCGCCCAGTTGATCGCCGAGCCGGCGACGTTGCCGATGCTCGCGACGAGCACCAGCGCCCACACGGGTTCGCGCCCGGCGAGCAGCAGGCCCGCGAGCACGGCTTCGGACTGGAGCGGGAACAGGGTCGCGGCGACCATCGACACGGCGAACAGGCCGCCGTAAGTGAGCAATTCGGACATCGCGCGATTGTACCGGCCGAATGCCGGCCGGCCCGGATCAGGCGATCACGGGCGCACGGTGCTAGGTGGCGCCGGCCGTGCCGAACAGCAGGTGCGAGATCAACGACTTGTCGACCGGTTCGTCGTTGAGCGTGCTGGCGAGCAGTTCGCCCGCGAGTTGCTGCGGCGAGAACACCATGTCGGGTTTCAGCAGGCGCAGCCGTTCGAGGTTGCGCTGCTGGTTCACGAGCGCGACCGTTCGCACCGTCGGCGCGATCTCGCGGATCGCGAGGATGACGAACGCGTTTTCGGCGTCGTCGGAGCGCAGCGCGAGCACGGCACGCGCGGTCGCCGCGCCGGCGCTTTCCAGCACCGCATGATCGGCCGCGTCGCCGACGATCAGGTCGGTCGAGGCCGCGTAGTTGTGCTCGACGCCGGCCGGCACGACGACGGTCACCGCGTAGCCGCGCTTGCGCAGCCCGTCGTGTACCGCGTGCGCAACCGGCGTCGCGCCGACGATCAGGAAATGATGCTTGCGGATCACGTTCGACAGGCCTCCCTTGACGATCCGTTTCAGATTGCCGCCGATCACGGGGCCGACGACCGCGCTGATCGATGTCGCGAACACGGTGATGCCGAGCACGATCACCGAGGCGGTGAACAGCCGCGCGGTCGGCGCGTGCGGGACGATGTCGCCGTAGCCGACCGTCGACATCGACACGATCGAGAAATAGACGGCGGTGGCGAGATCGTGGACGGGCGGCGTGAATTCGTCGCCGAGGTACAGCACGCCGAAGGTCGCGTAGATCAGCAGCGACACGATGCTCAGCAACGCGAACAGGCTGCTCGCGGCGATGCTCGCGCGGTCGAAGTGCCGCCAGTAATAGAGCAGCGCGACGACCAGCACGGCCGTGTAGACGAACACCGCGTGGCTGCGATAGCCGCCGAGCATGCTGATCGCGGCGGCCGCGACCAGCAGCACGATCGACAGCACCCACGCGACGCGGGCGCGCAGCACGATGCCGATGGCCATCGTCGCGAGGCCGGCCGCGACGACGACTTGCGGCAGCACGACGAGCCCCGCGGTGTCGACGAGGTTCAGCGCATCGGCGAGCCATGCGTGATGCAGGCCGAGCCGCGCATGCTCGACGACGGGGCGCAGCACCATCAACGCATCGAGCGCGAGAAGGAGGGCGAGATACCAGTGCAGGCCGATCGGCGCGAACAGGCGCCGCAGGCGGGTAGTGACGTGCTTCATTCAGTCGCCCGGCGGCCCGGGCATGTCCAACGAACCAGCCGCTACCCTAAAGCATTCGGCGAGCGGCTGCTTTTTCGCGGGGCTCGACGGCGACCGCGACGAAGCCGGCAGACCGGACCGTTCAGTTCCACCCGACCATGATCGCGCCCATTCCGACGAGCAGCCCGCCCGTCACGCGGTTCATCGCGCGCATCCGCGCCGGCCGCTGCAGCGCG
The DNA here is from genome assembly GCF_055810675.1 of Burkholderia sp. YHN3-13. Classification (NCBI taxonomy): domain Bacteria; kingdom Pseudomonadati; phylum Pseudomonadota; class Betaproteobacteria; order Burkholderiales; family Burkholderiaceae; genus Burkholderia; species Burkholderia sp. YHN3-13. The sequence goes on from NZ_JBVVNQ010000009.1 coordinate 179,936, forward strand.
CGGCTCAGCCGGTGCGAGAACAGCGCCATCGACGCGACGCCGCCCGCGAACAGCAACGCGAACGTCGTCGCGAGCAGCAGGAATTGAAGGTTCAGGCTCCAGTCGGCATTCGGGCTGATGAACTGCGGAAAGAACGACGGAAAGAACAGCAGCGTTTTCGGATTCAGGCCGGAGGTCGCGACGCCGCGCCAGAACAGCGCGCGGTCGGTGTCGATGTCCCGCCGGGCGATTGCGGCTCCGGCCGCGGCATCGGTGGACGGAGCGGATGCGTTGGCCGGCGCCCGGCTGAGCCATTGTCTGGCGCCGAGCCACACGAGATACGCGGCGCCGGCCCAGCGCAGCGCGGTCAAGGCATGCGCGCTGACATGCACCAGCGAATTCAGGCACAGCGCGGTCAGCGCGAGTTGCAGCAGCACCGCGAGCGTGCCGCCCCACACGCACGGCAGCGCGCGGCGCCAGCCGGCGCGCAGCGCCTGGTTCATCGTGAGCAGGTTGACGGGACCGGGGGCGTAGATCAGGACGACGGAAGCAGCGAGGAACGACAGATAAAGCTTGAACGACATGACGGGAGTGCAGGAACAGGGCCGCGGGCACCGGCCCCGCACGCGGTCGGATAGGCGTGCGGGCGGCGGGGAATCGCATGCCTGCGGCCCGGCACCGCAACTCGTGATTGCGGCCGTGCGTCCCGCTGCGAAGGGGTGGTCGCGGGGAGCGTGCCGGGCAGCAGGCATGGTGAAAATGTATCAAGCGGCCCGGTTAAAAGGCTTCCTGTTTTCCGGCTAAACGGGCCTGAAACCGGAATCCTGTTCAGCTAGAATGCTGATTTTAAGTAGAAGATTCTTTTCATCATGGCTACCCGCGAACGCACGCCGAGAACGCTCGACAACCAGGACCGCAAGATCCTGGGCGCATTGCAGAAAAACGCGCGCCTGTCGAACGCCGAACTCGCCGAACAGATCGGCATGTCGACCACCGCCTGCTGGAACCGCACGCGGCAACTCGAACTCGACGGCTACATCGACGGGTACGTCGCGCTGGTCAACCAGCGCATGCTCGGCTACGCGGACATCGTGATCCTCGAAGTCACGCTCGATCGCCACGAGGACGACGCGCTCGCGCGTTTCGGTTCGGAGCTGGCGGCGCTGCCGGAAGTGCTCGAGGCGTATCTGGTGTCCGGCGAGTACGACTACTGGATCAAGGTCGCGGTGGACGGCACGGCCGGCTACGAGCGCTTCCTGCGCGAAAAGCTGTACCGGATTTCGAGCATCCGCCACAGCCGCTCGATGTTCGCGCTGCGCTGCATGAAGGACGTGCCTTCGATCCAGGTGTGATGGGGTGCGGAGGGCGGCCGTCGTTGAAACGACGGCGCGTGCGGCTGCGGGCGGGGCGCGGAGAAAACCGCCAAAGGGCCGACAGGCAACGCTTGCCGGCAGAGTCGGCAGGCGAGCGCGGAAAACGGATGAATCTTCCGGCGGCGGCGGTCCGGCGCAATCGTGCGCCGGCTATCGGCCTTGAAGCGGCCTCGAGATGACCTTCAAACGCTCGCGGCGCGGTGAGCTCGGCCGGCCGGCACGAGCCCGGCCTGTTTCCACGCCGGCACCGCCATGTTCCGATGCCCGACGCAGCGGCCGCTGGCGGCCGGTCGGCCTGCTCAGCGCGGCAGGCGCGCGTGTGCTTGCGCGATGATTTCGCAGTTCTCGAGGTGGAGCGCCCACGCTTCTGCAAGCAGCTCGCTCACACGTGCGAGCCAGCCGGTGGATTGGGTGGAACGGTTGGAGACGTTGGACGTTTGCATGGTGAAGCCCCGTATAGGTGGCGAGTTAGGGATAACCCTAATCATAGCGGAGCATCACCGCTTTGTGAAATGCGATTTCGTTATATGAGAATTCCTGACACTTTATGTTGCTGCCGCGCAACATGCATGTCTGACCGCGTTTGCGTCGCGGACAGGCGTGCCGAGGCCGTCCCGGCCAGGCTTCGCGGGAAGCGGGACAAGGGAAGGCGAGCGTAGGGGAAACGGGGCGCGATTACCGGCCGATCCACCCGAACCGCCAGGACAGTCGCCGCGTCGCGGCGAGCAGCGCCTGTGCGAGGTCGCTGTCCGGCCCGCGCGGGAAGCCGCGCGACGAGCCGATGATCGCGATCACGAGCCGGATGCTGCCGGTGTGATCGAACACGGGCGCGGCGACCGTGCCGATGCCCGGCACCGGCGCGTCGAATGCGAAATCGAGTTCGTCCGCGCGAATCGCCGCGAGCCGCGCACGGAATGCGGCGTCGTCCGGCGCGGTGCGGCTGCCCGCGAGGCGCACGGGCTCGTTGGCGAGCAGGTCGGCCAGCACGTCCTCGGACATGCCGGACGCGAAGATCCGGCCGATCGCCGTATTGACGAGCGACATCACGGTGCCGACCTGCAGGCTCACGTGCTGCGGCCGTGCCGATTCCTCGAGACGGATCACGGTCGGGCCGAGCGGGCCGAGCGTCGCGGCGGCGACGCTCATGTCGGTCGCGGCGGCCAGCGCGACGATCTCGGCTTCCGCGTCGCGCGTCGGCGACACGCGCTGCATCGCGATCAGGCCGAGCGCCTGCGCGAGCGGGCCGCCGTCGAAGCAGCCGGCGTCGTCGCGGCTCAGCAGGCCGATCTTCTGCAGGCTGACGAGATGGGGGAACGCCTTCGCGGCCGGCATGCCGGCTGCCGCCGCGAGATCGCGCAACGGCAGCGCGCGGCCCGCCGACACCAGCGCGAGCAGCAGGTCGCCGGTGCTGTCGAGCGCGTTGATCCCGCGTTGCGCCTTCGCGTCGTCGGCCAGTGCCGGCGGCACGCGAGCCGGGCCCGCTGCCGGCGCGGGCAGCGGTTCGGCCTGGTTCGCCCTTTCCGCGCCGAGCGACGCGGTGGCCTGCCGCGCTGCTTCGCGCAAGGCCGTCGCAATCGGGCCGTGCCAGTCGACATCGATCGACCCGCTCGAACCGATCACCGTCAACGCAAGCTGCAGACGCCCATGCGCGTCGAGGACGGGCACGCACATCGCGCTGACGCCGGGGCTCGGCCGGTCGATGCCGCGCTCGATGCCGCGTGCGCGGATCGCCTCGCGTTCGGCCTGCTGCACGTCCGCGTCCGGCGCCGGCTGCACGCCCTCGGCGCCCGCGAGCGTCTCGCCCGCGCCGGCCTGGCTCGCCGCCATCGCGTCGAGCTGCGCGGGTTCGCCGAATGCGCGGAACACGCGGCCGGTCGCCGTCGTGTCGAGCGACATCACCGAGCCGACGTGCAGGTTCACATGCAACGGATAACCACCGTGCTCGATGCGCACGATCGTCGGGCCGAGCGCGCCCGGCACCGACAGCGCGACGCTCAGGCCCACGGCTTCGGCGAGTCGCACCGCGTGCGGCAGCGTCGCGCGGTAGGCCGGCTGGCGCTCGATCGACATCAGCCCGAGCCGCAGCGACAGCGGGCCCGGCTCGTAGTTGCCGGTGATCGCGTCGCGCTTCACGAGCGCGAGCCGCGTCAGGCTGACGAGATAGGTATGCGCCTGCGCGGTCGACAAGTCGGCCGCCGCGGCCAGTTCCGACAGCCCGAGCGGCTTGCGCCGGCGCGCGAGCGCGTCGAGCAGCCGGCCGCCGACCTCGACACTCTGGATGCCGCGCTGCGCCTTGGGCGGCGCATCGTCCGCGCTGACTTCGTGGTTCTGCACGCGATGATTCTTCCTTGACGAAACCCCGCATGGTATCCGACGCCATTTATCGCGCCAGCCCGCAGGTTTACCCGTATTAGACAATAGCAAGCGACTTTGTCATTGACAAATATTCGATGCGGGAAGATGATCCGCTCACTCCCCTCAACACATGGCTCGCAGCCACGGAACGCAACATGGCCAAAGCATTCGCCTCCCAAGCCGATCTGGAAGAGAAGAAAGTCACCTGGACGAAGCTGTCCGAGAACGCCTACGCGTACACCGCCGAAGGCGACCCGAACTCGGGCGTGATCATCGGCGACGACAGCGTGCTGATCGTCGACACGACCGCGACGCCCGCGATGGCGCAGGACCTGATCGCGAAGATCCGCAGCGTGACCGACAAGCCGATCAAGCACGTGGTGCTGTCGCATTACCACGCGGTGCGCGTGCTCGGCGCGTCCGCGTATTTCGACGAAGGCGCGCAGCACGTGATCGCGAGCCGCGGCACGTACGAGATGATCGTCGAGCGCGGCGAGGCCGACATGAAGTCGGAGATCGAACGCTTCCCGCGCCTGTTCGCCGGCGTCGAGACGGTGCCGGGCCTGACCTGGCCGACGCTCGTGTTCGAGCGCGAGATCACGCTGTTCCTCGGCAAGCTCGAGGTGAAGATCATGCACGTCGGCTCGGGCCACACGAAGGGCGACACGATCGTCTGGCTGCCGTCGCAGAAGGTGCTGTTCTCGGGCGACCTCGTCGAGTACGACGCCGCGTGCTACTGCGGCGATGCGCAGCTCGAACAGTGGCCGGCCACGCTCGAGGCGCTGCGCGCGCTCGGCGCCGAGAAGCTCGTGCCGGGCCGCGGCCCCGCGCTGCTGAACCCGGCGGAGGTGAACAAGGGCCTCGACTACACGAAGGATTTCGTCACGACGCTGCTCGCGCAGGGCCGCAAGGCCGTCGAGCGCAATCTCGACCTGAAGGCGGCGATGGCGCTCACGCGCGAAGCGATGGACCCGAAGTTCGGCCACGTGTTCATCTACGAACACTGCCTGCCGTTCGACGTGTCGCGCGCCTTCGACGAAGCGAGCGGCATCGCGCATCCGCGCATCTGGACCGCGCAGCGCGACAAGGACATGTGGGCCGCGCTGCAGGACTGAGCGGCACACGACGGCGAGCGCTGACGTAGGCATCGCCGTTTCCCCGACGGTTGCGGCATCCGCGGCGGCAGTGCGCCGCGGTGCCGGCAGCCGGATCCGGTCTCACAAGAAAGCAGGGCGCACGCACGCCCTCGGAGACTGCCGCGCGCGCGAATCGCGCGGCCCGTTTGGAGAGAGACATGCCCCAATCGCTTCCCGCCGGAGCGACGCTCGCGCACGCGCATGCGCCGGCTTCGGTATCCGAATTCAGCGACGCGCAACTGTTCCGCAAGATCGCGTGGCGGATCGTCCCGTTCCTGTTCCTCTGCTACGTCGTGTCGTTTCTCGACCGCATCAACATCGGCTTCGCGCAGTTGCAGATGAAGCACGATCTCGGCTTCAGCGATGCGATGTACGGCCTCGGCGCCGCGGTGTTCTACGTCGGCTACGTATTCTGCGAAGTGCCGAGCAACATGCTGCTCGCGCGCTTCGGCGCGCGCCGCACGTTCATGCGGATCATGCTGCTGTGGGGTCTCGCGTCGACCGGGATGATGTTCGTGTCGCAGCCGTCGCACTTCTACGTGCTGCGCTTCCTGCTCGGCGTGTTCGAAGCCGGCTTCTTCCCCGGCATCGTGCTGTACCTGACCTACTGGTTCCCGGCGAACCGGCGCGCGGCGGCGATCTCGGTGTTCTTCGCGGGCGTCGCGGTGGCCGGCGTGCTCGGCGGCTTGCTGTCGGGCTGGATCATGCGCGACATGAGCGGCGTGCTCGGGCTGCACGGCTGGCAATGGATGTTCGCGATCGAAGGCGCGCCGGCGATCCTGCTCGCGTTCGCCGCGTTCACGTTCCTGGTCGACCGGCCGCAGGACGCCTCATGGCTCACGGCCGACGACAAGGCGCGCGTCGCCGCGCTGTGCGCCGAAGGCCGCGGGCACGGCGGCGCGCACGACGGGCGCAGCGTGATGGCCGCGCTCGCGAACCCGCGCGTGTACCTGTTCGCGTTCATCTATTTTTCGCTGACTTGCGCGTCGCTGACGCTCAACTTCTGGATGCCGCTGATGATCCGCGACTTCGGCGTGACCGATGTCGTCGCGGTGAGCCTCTACACGGTCGTGCCGAACGCGGTCGGCGCGGTCGGGCTGGTGCTGATCGCGCGCCGCTCGGACCGCACCGGCGAGCGCCGCAAGCACTTCGCGTGCTGCACGATCGGCGGCGGGCTCGCGCTCGCGGCGCTGACGCTGCACCTGCACAGCTTCGCGGCGATGCTCGCGTGCCTGTCGATCGCGGCGACGCTGATCTTCGCCGCGCTGCCGATCTTCTGGGCCGTACCGACCCGCTACCTGTCGGGCAACGCGGCCGCGGCCGGGATCGCGCTGATCAGCAGCCTCGGGATCACGAGCGGCATCGTTAGCCCGTGGGTGATCGGGATGATCCGCACGCGCACCGGCAGCATGGATCTCGCCGTGTACCTGCTCGCCGCACTGCTGGTGGCCAGCGGCGCCGCGCTCATGCTCGGCGTGAAGGGCGAAAGCGCGCCACGCGGCTGAGCACGTGACGACCGGTCGCGGCCCGCGGGCGGAGGCGGCCGGCGCTTCCTCTTCGCCCGCACCCGAATCCATCGAGGAGACGATCGATGTCAGCCCCTCTTCACGCGCACGCCGCACCGGCCGCCGCGTCCGCCGCCGGTTCGACGGATGCGGCCGACGACGATGCGCTGTACCGCCGTATCGGCCTGCGGATCGTGCCGTTCCTGTTCATCTGCTACATCGTGTCGATCCTCGATCGCAGCAACATCGGCTTCGCGCAGTTGCAGATGCGGCAGGATCTCGGCCTGACCGACGCGATGTACAGCCTCGGCGCGGTGCTGTTCTTCGTCGGCTACGTGCTGTTCGAGGTGCCGAGCAACGCGCTGCTGCGCCGCTTCGGCGCGCGCCGCACGTTCGCGCGGATCATGTGCCTGTGGGGCGCGGTGTCGGTCGCGATGATCACCGTCGACAGCGCCCGGCACTTCTACGTGCTGCGCTTCCTGCTCGGGCTGTTCGAGGCCGGGTTCTTTCCGGGCGTGGTGTTCTACCTGACGTACTGGTACCCGGCGCGGCGGCGCGCGTCGGTGCTGTCGATCTTCTACGCGGGCGTCGCGGTGGCCGGGATGGTCGGTGGGCTGCTGTCGGGCTGGCTCATGCGTGGGATGTCCGGCGTGATGGGGCTGCACGGCTGGCAATGGATGTTCGCGATCGAAGGCGCGCCCGCGATCCTGCTCGGCGTGGTCGCGTGGTTCTGGCTGTGCGACCGGCCGGAGCACGCGCGCTGGCTGTCCGACGCCGAGCGCGAGCGGCTCGCGGCGGACCTGGCCGCCGACCGCGCCCGCACGGGCGCGCCGGCGCCGCATTCGCTGCGGCAGGTGCTGGCCGAACCGCGCACGTACCTGTTCGCGTTCATCTACTTCTCGTTGACCACCGCGCTGCTGATGCTGCTGTTCTGGATGCCGCTGATGATCCGCGAATTCGGCATTCACGACGTCGTGCAGATCAGCCTGCTGTCGGTCGTGCCGAATGCGATCGGCGCGGCCGGCCTGATCGCGATCGCGCGGCGCTCGGACCGCAAGCGCGAACGGCGCCGCCACTTCGCCGCCTGTGCGTTCGGCGGCGCGGCGGCGCTCGCGCTGCTGACGCTGCACCTGCCGAGCATCGTCGCGATGATGGCGCTGCTGTCGATCGCGGCGACGCTGATCTTCGCCGCGCATCCGGTGTTCTGGGCCGTGCCGTCCGCGTATTTCTCGGGCGCCGGCGCGGCGGGCGGGATCGCGCTGATCAGCAGCATCGGCGTGTCGAGCGGGATGATCACGCCCTGGCTCGTCGGGCTGATCCGTACGCGAACCGGCAGCATGGATCCGGCGATGCTGATGATCGCGGCGCTGCTGGCCGCGTGCGCGATCGCGATGCTGCTGGGCGTGCGGCGCGGCGAGGCGGGTGTGCGGGCGGACGCCACGCCTTGACGGCGAGGCCGCGTGACCGGGCGGCGGCGGGATGCCGTCGTCCCGTTCCCGGCGGAAGCGGGCGCCGCGGCTACGCCCGATACACCTCGATCCGGTTGCGGCCGCGTTCCTTCGCGAGATAGAGCGCCTTGTCGGCGCGCGACAGCGCCTGGTAGGCACCCAGGTCCGATTCCCGCATCGCGTCGATGCCGATGCTGACGGTCAGCACGATCTGCTCGTCCTCGTGCGTGAGCTGCGTCTGCCGCGCGCGCTGCTGCACGCGCCGCGCAAAGGCCAGGGCCGTCTCGAGGTCCGATCCCGGCAGCACGATCGCGAACTCCTCGCCGCCGACCCGGCCCACGATGCAGTCCGGCCCGGTTTCCGCGAGCAGCAGCCGCGCGAAATGCCGCAGCGCGCGGTCGCCGAGCGGGTGGCCCCAGCGGTCGTTCAGCGCCTTGAAGTGATCGAGGTCGAGCATCAGCACGGCGGCAGCGTGGCCGGTCGCGCGTACGCCGCGTAGCGCCGCTTCGCTTTGCCGCATGAACGCATGGCGATTCGACAGTTGCGTCAGATGGTCGGTCGTCGCCATCCGGTGCAATTCGGCCTCGATGTGCTTGCGGTCGGTCGCATCGGTGATGAAGCCGTGCCACACGGTGCCGCCGTCGATCGTGCGCTGCGGGCGCGCATCGCCTTCGCGCCAGCGCAGGCCCTGCCCGGGCAGCAGCACGCGATACTCGAGACGCCACGGCGTCAGGTGCACCGACGATTCATGCAGCGACTGCCGATAGACGGCCAGGTCGGCCGGATGGATCCGCATCTCGACCGTGTCCGCCTGGCGGGCGAGCTGCTCGGACGTCAGTTCGTAGATGTCGCGGACACCGGCGCTCGCATACGAGAAGAAGCGGCGCCCGCCGGCGGTCTGTCGCAACTGGAATACGAGCCCGGGAACCTGGTCGGTGAGGTCCGTGACGAGCGCGGCCGAGTCGAGCAGCCGCTCGGCGAGCTCGCGCAGCGCGGTGATGTCGGTGGTCGTGCCGACCATCCGCAGCGCGCGGCCGTTGCCGTCGCGCGCGATCACCTTGCCGCGGCTGCGGATCCACTTGTACGTGCCGTCCTTGCAGCGGATGCGGTGCTCGACTTCGTAGCTGTCGGTCCGGCTCTCGAAATGGGCGAGCATCGCGGCCTTCACGTCGTCGGCGTCGTCCGGGTGCAGGCGTTCGTAAGCGTCCTCGATCCGGTTGCTCAGCTCGTGCGGCGCGTAGCCGAGCATCGCCTTCCACGCCGGCGAATAATGGATCTCGCCGGTTTCCACGTTGCGATCCCACACGCCGGTGCCGCTTTCGGTCAGCGCCAGCGCCGTCAGCGTGCTGTGCTCCTCGACGCGCGCCAGCCGTTCGCGCAACGCGGTTTCCGTGAGGGCGCGGGCCAGCGCGCGCTCGGCCACGACCGCGAGGTCGAGCAGCAGCGCGCATGGCGTGCCGTCGAGTGTCAGGGGGGTGTCGTTGGCGATGCACAGCGTGCCGAGCGTCGTGCCGTCGGCGGCGGTCAGCTCACAGGCCGCGACGATGTGCGGCGCGTGCGGCGGGCCGTCGTCGCATCGCAGGTCGTGTATGACGTAGCGTCTGCCGGCGGACGGATCGCGTTCGACGCGCGCTGGAAAGCAGTCGGCCGGAAGCGGGTCGGGCACGGCTCCGTCGGCCGCCAGCACGCGTTGCGTGCCGCGGCCGGCGCGCGCGACGAACGCGCCTGCCGCGCGTGCATGCGCACGCGCAATACGGCAGACGGCGACGAGTTCGGGCAGCGCCGCAAGCGCCGGCTGCTTGTCGGCGGGATCGCGTGCGGCGGCCGGCGCGTCGCCGGTCTCGGTGATGAACATACGGAACCGCCTGGTCGAATTCCGCAACGGACGATTGCCCTCGTGATCGGACGAGGTTGCGTGGGGACTGCAATCGCAGAGCTTACTGTCGTGCGGAATGCGTGGCAAGCGTGTCGGAATCGATGGGTGGCACCGGTCATTTGTGCCGTCGGGGAACGAATTCGCGAGAGCGTTCCCGCAGACGAATCGAGCGTTCCGCGCCGGCCCGTCAACCTGCCGCCGAACGCCGGGCGACCGTCGGTCGAGTCGTCGCCGGGCATCGCCGTGTTCCGTCACGTTTGCCGGCGTTCGATCCGTTGGCCGGCCCCGCTCGGCGCGGGGCCGGCGCGATCGATCAGCTCGCGTAGCGCGGTGCGGGCGTATCGGACGACAGGTGCGGCGCCATCGTGCGGCGTGCGGTCTCGTATGCGTCCCATTCGTCGCCCGCGTGCAGCGACGGGATCGTCACGAGTTCGCCGCGATCGAAGCCGACGAGTGCCGCGTCGACCATGTCGGGCGCCGTCATCACGATTTCCTTCGGCAGGTGCTCGAGCGGCAGGCCGCCCGTCTGCCAGAAATCGGTGGCCGTCGCGCCCGGCAGCACGGCCTGCACCCGTACGCCCTTGTCGGCGAGTTCGTGATGCAGCGACTGGCTGAACGCGAGCACGAACGCCTTGCTGCCGCCATACACGCCGTTCAGCGTTTCCGGCGAGATCGCGACGATCGACGAAATGTTGATCACGGCGCCGCCGCCGCGCGCGACGAAGCCGGGCACGGCCGCGTAGGTCAGGCGCGTGAGCGCCGTCACGTTCAGGTCGATCATTCGCGTCATCGCGTCGACGTCGCTGTCGAGCAGCGGCGCATGCGTGCCGATGCCCGCGTTGTTCACGAGCAGCGTGATGCTCGCGTCCTGCTTGAGCTTCGCCTCGACGGCGGCGAGCGCCGCGCGGTCGTTGAGGTCCGCGTCGACGATCTCGACGCTGCGCTGCGTGTCGTTCGTGATGCGCTCGGCGAGGGCGCTCAGCCGGTCGCGATTGCGCGCGACCAGGATCAGGTCGTAGCCGCGGCGCGCGAGGCGGTCCGCGTAGACGGCGCCGATGCCCGACGAGGCGCCGGTAATGAGGGCGGTACCGCGATGTGCTTGCGTCATGATGTGCTCCGTTTCGGTGGGAATGGCCGGATGGCGTGAAGCCATTCTGGCGCCGAAGTGCGGCGACACAAATGACGTAGATGGGTATGATTCAGGACATCGGGCCGATGACCGCGCCCGGGACCGGAGAATCCTCATGCACCGAATCGGCTTTCTGATCAGCGACGGCTTCCAGATCATGGCGCTCGCCGCGCAGTCGGTGTTCGAGTACGCGAACATGGGCACGCGCGAGCCGTTCTACGTGATGGACAGCTATTCGGTCGACGGCGGCGACGTGCGCTCGTCGCTCGGGCTGACGGTCGCGACGCGCGCGCTGCGCGGGCGGATCGACGTCGATACGTGGATCGTCGCGGGCGTCAACGATCCGCTCGTCTCGCCGGCGCCGGCCGGCGTCGTCACCTACCTGAGGCGCGCGAATGCGCGCGCGCGGCGGATCGCCGGCATCTGCACGGGCGCGTTCGTGCTTGCCGAGGCCGGGCTGCTCGCGCAGCGCCGCGCGACCACGCACTGGGCGTTCGGCCGCGACATGCAGCGGCACTACCCGGAGATTCGCGTCGAGGAAGACCGGATCTACATCGTCGACGGGCCGATCTGGACCTCGGCCGGGATGACGGCCGGGCTGGACCTCGCGCTCGCGATGGTGGAAAAGGACCTGGGCGCCGACGCCGCGCGCTCGGTCGCGCACAAGCTCGTGATGCACCAGCGCCGCGGCGGCGGCCAGTCGCAGCATTCCGAAATGCTCGATCTCGCGCCGAAATCCGACCGGATCCAGAACGCGCTGAACTATGCGCGGCGCAACCTCGGCCGCGCGCTGACCGTCGAGGAACTCGCCGAAGCCGTCCACCTGAGCCCGCGCCAGTTCAGCCGGGTGTTCACGCTCGAAACGGGGCAGTCGCCGGCGAAGGCGATCGAACGGCTGCGGCTCGAATCCGCGCGGCTGATGATCGAGCAGAGCCGCCATCCGCTCGACGTGATCGCGAAGGAGAACGGCTTTCGCGACCGCCGGCACATGCGCGAGGCGTTCGTGCGCGGGTTCGGCGTGCCGCCGCAGGCGATGCGGCGCGACGCGCGGCTGGACGAACGGGAAACGGGCTGACGCGGGCGCCAGCGCGGCCCGGGAAAAGCGCGCAAAATCTCCGGCACCCTTCGTGAGGAGACGCCATGCCCGCCGAGCCGTTCCACATTGCGATACCCGACCATGCGCTGGACGACCTGCGCCGGCGGCTGCGCGACAGCCGCCCGCCGCTGCTGACACCCGCCGAGCCGTGGCAGCAGGGCGTCGACGGCGCGTGGCTGCGCGAACTGGTTGCATACTGGGCCGAAGGCTTCGACTGGCGTGCGGTGGAGCGTGCGCTGAACCGGTTGCCGCAGTTCGTTGCCGACGTAAGCGGGCAGCGCGTGCATTTCATTCACCGGCGCGGGGCGGGACCGAAACCTTATCCGCTCGTCATCACGCACGGCTGGCCGGGCTCCGTGTTCGAATTCGACGCGCTGATCGACCGCCTGTGCGACCCGGCGGCCTTCGGCGGCGATCCCGACGATGCGTTCGACGTCGTCGTGCCGTCGTTGCCCGGCTTCCTGTTTTCGCCCGCGCCCGGGGCGCCGGGCATGGCGGCATTCCAGGTCGCCGACCGCTGGGCGGCGTTGATGTCCGGTCTCGGTTATCGGCGCTTCGGTGCGCAGGGCGGCGATCTCGGCGCGGGCGTGTCGATCGCGCTCGGCGCGCGACATGCCGACCGGGTGGACGGCATCCATCTGAACTACCTGCCCGGCAGTTACGAGCCGCCGGCCGACGCGGCGTTGCCGTTGACCGGAGATGAGCAGGCCTTCCTGACGCAGCGCGGCGAGTGGGCCGCGCTGGAAGGCGGATACGCCCATATGCACATGACCAAGCCGCGGACGCTGGCCGTCGCGCTCAACGATTCGCCGGCCGGGCTGGCCGCATGGATCGCCGAGAAATTCCGCGCGTGGAGCGATTGCGACGGCGACGTCGCGCGGCGGTTTTCGCACGATACGCTGCTGACCGGCATCTCGCTCTACTGGTTCACCGGCTGCATCGGCTCGTCGATGCAGATGTATTGGGAAAACCGGCTGCAGCCGATGCGCTTCGCGGCCGGGCAACGCGTGGCGGTGCCCGTCGCGTATGCGCGTTTCCCGAAGGAAATCGGCCGGCCGCCGCGCAGCTGGCTCGAACGCGTATTCGACGTCGTGCAGTGGACCGACATGCCGAGCGGCGGCCATTTTGCCGCGATGGAGGAGCCGGATCTGCTGGCCGACGACGTGCGGCGATTCTTCCGGCGGTTTCGGTAATGCGCGGCCGGGCCGTCTGGCTTACCGCGTGACGAACGGCGCGGCGTCGTCCGGCGCGGTGCGCGCATGCTTGCGCTGGCGCAGCAGCGCGACGCGGCAATTCTCGCGCGCGGTCTCGCGGCCGTCGTCGTCGAGCAGCACGAGGTCGCCGCGCATCACGTTCAGCGTGATCACGTCCTCGCTCGGCGCGCCGAGCGTTTCCGGCGTATGCACCGAGCCGGCCGGTTCGAGCACGGTCGAGCCGGCGTGCGCGACCCAGTCGTACTCCCGGTAGCGCCACGCACCCTGCAGCGTATGGACGAACACCTCGCCGTCGTGACGGTGGCGCGGCAGCGTGCCGCCGGCCGGCATCTTCAGCAGCGCGGTGAGCGTGTCCTCGGCCGCATTGATGTGCAGGTACTTGATCGCGAGCCCCGGCAGGTCGGCGCTCATCGGCAGCCACGGCAGCGCGTCGCCGGGCAGGCACGAGATCGGCGGCAGGTCGGTGGGGGGCAGGGCGGGCGGCTGCGTCATGGCGGGAGGCGGAGCGGAAATGGGGAGTCAGCATTATCGCAGAGCAACTTCGCACGGCGGAACGCGGCCGTTCTCGGCGACGCGGGTCTGGCCGGGCCCACGATCCTGACAACCTGAAATATACAGTTAAACTGTACAGTTAAACTGCCGATGTGATATCGTGGCGCCATGAACACGCGATCGTCCCCCTCCGATGCACGCCCGCTTGCCGGGCTCGCCGGCGAACTCCGCATCTCGGTCGGCAAGCTGATACGGCGCATGCGGGAGCAGACCCATCCGAACGACCTCACTTCATCGCAGAAATCGGTGCTGCTGCGGCTCGACCGCGACGGCCCGGCTACCGTATCGGCGCTGGCCCGTGCCGAAAGCGTGCGCCCGCAGTCGATGCGCGTGACTGTCGCGACGCTCGAGGCGCTCGGCGCCGTCAGCGGCGCGGCCGACCCGACCGACGGCCGGCAGACGCTGATCGCGCTCACCCCCGGGTTTCGCAAGATGCTGCAGGCCAACCGTGCAGCCAAGGACGACTGGCTGTTCCGCGCGCTGCACGCGCAGCTGTCGGCGGCGGAACAGGCCGAGCTCGCCGCTGCCGTGAAGCTGCTGCAGCGGCTCGCCGAATTTCAGGATCCCGCCCGCCCGTGAACCGCCTCGGCCCGCACGCCGAAAGGACCGCCCGACCATGAACCTCCTGCATCTCGTGTCGTACTTCTTCGGCGGCGCGTTTCTCGCGAACGTCGTGCCGCATCTCGTCAGCGGGCTGCGCGGCGAGCCGTTCCAGACGCCGTTCGCGAATCCGTCCGGCCGCGGGCTGTCGTCGTCCACCGTGAATGTCGTGTGGGGCGTCGTGAACCTCGCGATCGCCTACGCGCTCGTGTGCCGCGTCGGCGATTTCGATCTGAGAAGCACGGCCGACGCCGCGGCGCTCGGGCTCGGCATCCTCGCGCTCGGCCTGTTCCTCGCGTGGCACTTCGGCACCCTGCACGGCGGCAACGAGCCCGGCCGGAAGCGGCCATGAGCGTGCCGGCGGCGGGCGTGTTCCGCTCGCTTCGCAGCTTCAACTATCGGGTCTGGGCGATCGGCTCGCTGGTGTCGAACATCGGCACCTGGGTGCAGCGTACCGCGCAGGACTGGCTCGTCCTCACGCAACTCACGCATCACGACGCGTCGGCCGTCGGCACGGTGATGGCGCTGCAGTTCGGGCCGCAGCTGCTGCTGTTGCCGTGGACCGGCTACGCGGCCGACCGCTTCGACCAGCGCAAGCTGCTGATGACGACCCAGGCGCTGATGGGCGTGTTGGCGTTGGCGCTCGGCATGCTGACGGTCACGGGCGCCGCACGGCTCGAGCACGTGTACGTTTTTGCGTTCCTGTTCGGCTGTGCGTCGGCGTTCGACGCGCCGGTGCGGCAGACCTTCGTCGCGGAACTGGTCGGCGATCGCGAGCTGGCGAATGCGGTCGCGCTCAATTCGACGTCGTTCAACGCCGCGCGGATGATCGGCCCGGCGGCGGCGGGATTCATGATCGCGTCGGTCGGCACGGGCTGGGCATTCGTTGCCAACGGGCTCAGCTTCTTCGCGGTGCTGGCATCGCTGCTGCTGCTCCGGGAGGACGAACTGCGCGCGAACCTGCGCGCGGGCCGCTCGCGTGGCGGGCTGCTCGACGGCTTCCGCTACGTGTGGCACCGCGAGGACCTGAAGGCGATCCTCGTGATGCTGTTCCTGATCGGCACGTTCGGGCTCAACTTCCAGCTGTTCATCTCGACGATGGCTGCCAGCGTGTTTCATGTCGATGCGCGCGGGTTCGGGTTCCTGTCGTCGATGATGGCGGTCGGCACGGTGTCCGGCGCGCTGCTGGCGGCCCGCCGCGAGCAGCCGCGCTTCGGGCATCTGTGGTTCGGCGCGGCGCTGTTCGGGCTCGGTTGCACGTTCGCCGCGCTGGCGCCCGGCTACTGGCTTTTCGCGGCCGCGCTCGTGCTGACGGGCGTCGCCGCGATCACCTTCATGAACTCGACCAACAGCCTGATGCAGCTGTCCACCGAGCCGGCGATGCGCGGCCGCGTGATGGCGCTGCGCCTCGCGGTCGCGCTCGGCGGCACGCCGATCGGCGCGCCGGTGGCCGGCTGGGTCGCGAACCATCTCGGCCCGCGCTGGGCGCTCGGCGTCGGCGCGGCGTCCGGTTTTGCCGCGGCGCTCGTCGCGACGCATTTCGTGAAGCGCAACCGCGACACGCTGCGCGCGGGACGCGCGGTCGAACAGCGCGACGCCGCCTGATGCACGCAAGGCGGCGGGCGGCGCGTCCGCCCGTCATGCGATGCCGCCGCCGGGAAACGGATTCGCCGGGATGACCCGCGCGAGCTGTCTACGCCGCCGGCCGCACGGCCGCATGCGCGGCTTCCAGGCACGACTGGAACAGCAGCGCGGCCCGCGACGGCCGCGGCGAGCGTCGCAGCAGGCTCACGAACCGGCACCGGTAATTGAACCGGTGCGGCGCGATCGGCTGCATCAGCCCCTTGTTTTCGAAACTTTCCGCGTAGTGGTCGGGCAGGAAGCCGAGGTAGCGGCCGGACAGGATCAGCGTCGCGATCGACTCCTGGTCCGACGCGGTCGCGCTGCGCGTGAGCTTCGCGCGATGACTCAGCTCCATGTTCGGTGAATGGAAGCCGAGCCCGGCGAACGCGTGGTTGCGGATCGTCGTCCACGTGAGCTTGCCGTGCGGCGCATCGAACAGCGGATGCTGACGGCCGCAGTAGAGCAGCATCCGTTCGTCGAACAGCTCCGCATACTCGAGGCTGCCCGAATTGCGGTGCGCGGGAATGATCCCGACCTGATAGCTGCCGTCGATGATCCCGCGCTCGACTTCGTTGATCGACGCGACATGCAGGTTCAGCGTGACGTCGGGCGCCTCGTCGGCGAACTGGCGGATCGCGTCGCCGAGCCGCGCATGCGGGTTGGTGGCCGTCTTGTCGAACACGGCGACGTGCAATTCTCCGCCCATCTTGTCGTGAATGCCGTCGATCCTGCTGCGAAATGCTTCCATCGACGCCAGCAGGCGCAGCGTCTCCTCGTACACCGTCTGGCCTTCCGGCGTCAGCGTGAAGCCGGCGCGACCGCGCCGGCACAGCACCAGGCCGAGGCGCGTTTCGAGATCCTTCACGTGCCGGCTGATCGTCGAGATGCCGATATTCAGTTCCAGTTCGGCCGCCGCCATCCCGCCGCACTGCACGACGCCCTTGAAGACCCGCAGCAGGCGCAGGTCCATGTCGCTGAGCTGCCCCAGCAGCGCGCGGCTCTTCGGTTTCTTTGCTTGCATAGTTGAGCAAGTGAACATTGATATTGCGATATTCAAAAGACTAATTGGCGTCCCGACAATGTGCAACATCATCACAAGGAAGAGGGGCGCGCCGCGCCGACCGACATGACCGACATCACCACCGCCCAGCACGACGACACGAACCTGCGCACCGACGCCGCGTGGCTCGACGCGCACTGGATGCCGTTCACGGCCAATCGCCAGTTCAAAGCCGATCCGCGCATGATCGTGTCGGGCAAGGGCGCGTATTACACGGACGCCGAAGGCCGCAAGATCTTCGACGGCCTGTCGGGCCTCTGGTGCACGGGCCTCGGTCACGGCCGCACGGAGATCGTCGAGGCCGTGAGCCGCCAGATCGCGCAGCTCGACTACGCGCCGGCATTCCAGTTCGGCCACCCGAAATCGTTCGAACTCGCAAACAAGATCAAGGAACTGACGCCGGCCGGCCTCGACTACGTGTTCTTCACGGGCTCGGGTTCGGAAGCCGCCGACACGTCGCTGAAGCTGGCCCGCGCATACTGGCGCGCGAAGGGCAAGGGCACGAAGACGCGCCTGATCGGCCGCGAGAAGGGCTACCACGGCGTGAACTTCGGCGGCATCTCGGTCGGCGGGATCGGGCCGAACCGCAAGCTGTTCGGCCAGGGCCTCGACGCCGATTTCCTGCCGCACACGCAACTCGCCGAGAACAAGTTCTCGCGCGGGATGCCCGAGCACGGCGCCGAGCTGGCCGACCGCCTGCTCGAGCTGATCGCGCTGCACGACGCGTCGAACATCGCGGCCGTGATCGTCGAGCCGTTTTCCGGTTCGGCGGGCGTGGTCGTGCCGCCGAAGGGCTATCTGAAGCGCCTGCGCGACATCTGTACCGCGCACGACATCCTGCTGATCTTCGACGAGGTCATCACGGGCTTCGGCCGTGCCGGCGCGATGACGGGCGCCGACGCATTCGGCGTGGTGCCGGACATCATGAACTTCGCGAAGCAGGTGACGAACGGCGCGCAGCCGCTCGGCGGCGTGATCGCGACGAAGGAGATCTACGACACGTTCATGGCCGCGGGTGGCCCCGAGTACATGCTCGAGTTCCCGCACGGCTACACGTATTCGGCGCACCCGGTCGCGTGCGCGGCCGGCGTCGCGGCGCTGGACCTGCTGGTGAAGGAGGACGCGGTGGCCCGCGTGCGCGATCTCGCGCCGCATTTCGAGGCGGCCGTGCACGGGCTGAAGGGCCAGCGCCACATCGCGGACATCCGCAACTACGGGCTGGCGGCCGGCCTGACGATCGCGGCACTGCCGGGCGAGCCGGCACGACGTCCGTACGAGATCGCGATGCGCTGCTGGGCGAAGGGCTTCTACGTGCGCTACGGCGGCGACACGATCCAGCTCGCGCCGCCGTTCATCGCCGAGAAGCGCGAGATCGACAACCTGGTCAACGCGCTGTCCGACGCACTGAACGAAGTGGACTGAGCCGCGGCTCGCCCCCGCGACAACCGCATTCACGAAAGAGCCTCAACGATGAAACACGACAGCAACGTCACCTCCACCATCGGCCACCTGATCGACGGCAAGCGCGTCGACGGCGGCCACCGCGTCCAGCCGGTGTTCGACCCGGCCACCGGCGAATCGGACAAGAGCGTCGCGCTCGCCGACAAGCCGACCGTCGAAGCCGCGATCGCGTCCGCGCAGGCCGCGTTCCCGGCGTGGCGCAACACGCCGCCGCTGAAGCGCGCGCGCGTGATGAGCCGCTTCAAGACGCTGCTCGAAGAGCATGCCGACGAGCTGTGCGCGCTGATCACGGCCGAGCACGGCAAGGTGCTCGCCGACGCGATGGGCGAACTGCAGCGCGGGATCGAGAACGTCGAATACGCGACGTACGTGCCCGAGCTGCTGAAGGGTGAGCACAGCAAGAACGTCGGCCCCGCGATCGATTCGTGGAGCGAGTTCCAGGCGCTCGGCGTCGTCTCCGGCATCACGCCGTTCAACTTCCCCGTGATGGTGCCGCTGTGGATGTGGCCGATGGCCGTCGCGTGCGGCAACACGTTCGTGCTGAAGCCGTCCGAGCGCACGCCGTCGTCGACGCTGCGCATGGCCGAGCTCGCGCTCGAGGCCGGCCTGCCGCCGGGCGTGCTGAACGTCGTGAACGGCGACAAGGAAGCGGTCGACACGATCCTGACCGACCCGCGCGTGAAAGCCGTGAGCTTCGTCGGCTCGACGCCGATCGCCGAATACATCTACTCGACCGGCTGCGCGCACGGCAAGCGCGTGCAGGCGCTCGGCGGCGCGAAGAACTTCGCGGTCGTGATGCCGGACGCCGACATCGGCAATGCGGTGAACGCGCTGATGGGCGCCGCGTACGGCTCGTGCGGCGAGCGCTGCATGGCGATTCCGCTCGTCGTCGCGATCGGCGACGAGACGGGCGACCAGGTCGTCGCGGGGTTGAAGGCCGAGATCGAGAAGATGAAGGTCGGACCGGGCAACGGCGCGGGTGTCGACATGGGCCCGCTCGTGACGCGGCAGCACTTCGAGAAGGTGACGGGCTTCGTCGATGCGGGCGTCGCGGCGGGCGCGACGCTCGTCGTCGACGGCCGCGGCGTGAAGGTCGACGGCCACGACGGCGGCTACTACCTCGGCCCGTGCCTGTTCGACAACGTGAAGCCCGGCATGCCGATCTACCAGCACGAGATCTTCGGGCCCGTGCTCGGCGTGATCCGCCTGAAGTCGCTCGACGAGGCGATGGCGCTGATCGACGCGCACGAATACGGCAACGGCACGTGCCTGTTCACGCGCGACGGCGAGGCCGCGCGTTACTTCAGCGACAACATCCAGATCGGCATGGTCGGCATCAACGTGCCGCTGCCGGTGCCGGTCGCGTACCACTCGTTCGGCGGCTGGAAGCGTTCGCTGTTCGGCGACCTGCACGCATACGGCCCGGACGCCGTGCGTTTCTACACGAAACGCAAGACGATCACGCAGCGCTGGCCGTCGGCCGGCGTGCGCGAAGGGACGGTATTCAGCTTCCCGTCGAGCCGCTGACGCGCAAGCCGGCTGCACGCAGCCGGCGCGACGTGCCGAAGCCTGCCCCGGTCGACGATCGGGGCAGGCTTTTTTGCTTGTGCACGGATCGGGCGGAAGGCGGCGGAAGGACGCTTACGGCGCAACCACGTGCCACATGTTCTTGAAGTTGTCGCCGTTGCGGTCGCCCTGTTTCATGTCCTTCGAGAAGAAGTACAGCGGCTTGCCCTTGTAGGCCCATTGCGGGCTGCCGTCGTCGCGCTTGACGATCGTGTAGGGGCCGACCGGGACGTCGGTCGCGCTGGCCTTGTAGGGCGGCCAGAAGGATTCGCACTGGCCCGTGCAGGCGCTGGTGCCGGCATTGGATTTGTCGTGGTCGAACGTGTAGACGGTCATCCCGTTGGCGGCGACGAGCGCGCCGTTTTCTTCCTTCGTGATGGAACCCTGGGCCGTAGCCGAAGCGGATGCAATGGCGAGCAGAGCGGAGCTGACGAGCAGCACGGCTTTCATGTGTGCCTCCTGATAGTCCGGTGGGCGGCCGCAACCGCGCGCACGGGCGAGCGTGCGCGACGATCGCGATGAATGGTGCCGGAACGCGATGCCGTTGCCGTTCGCGAGCTTGACGCGGGATCGCATGGCGGCAAACGGGGCGCCTTCTTCACGATAGGCGGTTTTGCGCGGGGCTGCGAGAAGATCGGGGGGCATATCGGCCGCGCGTAGGCATCGCGCAACGGCGCGGCGATTGCCGGCGCGCCGGTATTCCGCATCCGTCCCCGAACGCGCGGCGCACGCCGGCGCGTCAGCGTCTGGCGCGATTGGTCAGCGCGACGCCCGTGATCACGAGCACGCCGCCGGCCAGTATCGACGGCGACAGCGGTTCGCCGAGCAGCGCGACCGACAGCAGCACGCCGAACACGGGCACCCGGTTCGTGAACACGGCGGCGCGGGCTACACCCACAGCCGGTACATCCAGAACGATTCGTCGTCGGCGAAGCGCCGCACGAATTCGGTCGGTGCAAAGCCCGTGATGCGCCGCGTCGCGCGGCTCAGGTGGGCCTGGTCGGCAAAGCCTTCATCCAGCGCCAGCGCCGCCCAGTCGACCGGCTCGCCGGCTTCCTGCCGCGCCCGCGCGGCAAAGAACGCGCCTTCGCTGCGCACCAGCGTATGCCAGTCGCGCAACGAACGCCCGCTGTACGCCTTGATGCGCCGCTCGACCTGGCGCGCGCTGTGCGTGTGCCGCCATTCGCGTGCCTGCAGCGCGAGCCGTTCGGCCCAACTGCGGCCCGCGTCGCGCAGCGACGACAGCGGCGTCGTGCCGCCGCGCAGCGCGCGCCAGCGCGGCGCCAGGTGGCGGTCGAGCGCGGCTAGCGCCGCGGCGTCGCCGTCCGCCTCGGCCAATGCGTCGAGCAGCGGCCGCCAGCCGTCGTCGAGCGCGACACGCGCATCGACGAAGCGGTCGTGAATCTCGGGCAGCCCGATCCCGAACAGCACGCGGGCCGCGTCGGCATGGAAGCAGACGATGCCGCCCTGACCGGTGGTCGGCGCCCAGCTGACGGTCGGCGCCGACTGGCTGCCGGACAGCGTCGCCGACGCGCCGAACGCGCGCCAGCGCGGGCCGTCGGGCGCGCTCTCGACGAGCCCCGCGTCGAGAGCGCGATACCACGCGAGACAGACGAGCGGTGACGCCGGGAAGTGCGTCAGCCGCTGCGCTGCGTCCAGCGCGAAGCCGCGCGTGTCGCGGCAGATGATCGCGACCACCGCGCCTTGCAACGCGGCCGGCGCCGGATACAGCCGCGCATGCGGCGCGCGGCCGCCGCGCAGCACGCGCGGCGCGCGCGCGAGCGGATCGGGGCATGATGGCAGGATCGGGGGCGGGCCGGAGCACATGACGCCGGAGTATAGGGACGGCCTGCATGCGTGTCGATGTCGTTTGCGTTCAAGACCGCCGCCGCGTCGCCGCGGACAATCCGCCGCATGAACCCGCGAACCTCCTCCCCATGTCCCTTCCATGCGGGCGCCGCAGCACCGGCGCCCGTGCTTCACCCGCCCGGCGTATGGCCGCCGGGGCCGCGCGCCGGCCTGACGGGGTGGTCATTGCTGCGCGCGATGTCGCGCGACCTGCTCGGCACGCTCGCGGGCTGGCAGCGCGAGCATGGCGACGTCGTGCACTTGCGCATGTGGCCCGAGCACGTGGTGGCCGTGACCGATCCCGCGCTCGTGCGCGAACTGCTGGTCACGCATCACGATGCGCTCGTGCGCTGGGAGCGCGGCATCCGCGTGTTCTCGCAGGTACACGGGCACAGCGTGCTGATGGCCGAAGGCGACGCATGGCGCGACAAGCGGCACGCGTTGCAGCCGAATTTCATGCCGAAGCCGGTACAGGCGTTCGTTCCGGCGATCGCCGCGACGGCCGGCCATGCGCTCGCGCAATGGCCCGCGCACGACGCGCGTTGGCCGATCGAAAGCGCGCTGACGTCGCTCGCGATGGACGTGATCATGCGCACGATGTTTTCCGATGCGATCGGCGAGGATGCGCGCGTGGCCGAGGCCGCCGTGCGCACGGTGAGCGCCGTGTCCAATGCCGAGTTCTATCAGCCGGTGAGCGCACCGGACTGGATGCCGTGGAAGCGCGGGAAGGCGCGGGCGCTCGCGGTGCTGAACGGGCTGATCGACCGGCAACTGCATGTGCGTCTCGACCGTCCCGAGCACGGCTGGCCCGACGATCTGCTGTCGCGCCTGCTGCGGCTGCATCGCGCCGACGCGCGCGTCTGGCCGCTGCAGGCCGTGCGCGACGAATGCATGACGGCGTTCCTGGCCGGACACGAGACGGCCGCGGCCACGCTGACCTGGTGGGCGTGGAGCATGGCGGCGCATCCGGACGTGCAGGCTGCCGCGCGGGACGAGGTCGTGCGCGTGCTGGACGGCCGCGCGCCGAGCACCGACACGCGCGCGGCATTGCGCTACCTGACGCAGACGCTCGAGGAAACGATGCGGCTGTACCCGGCGGCGCCGATCCTGATCAGCCGTCGCGCATCGCGGCCGGTTGCGCTGGGCGCCTGGCAGTTTCCCGCGCGGACGCTGTTCATGCTGCCGTTGCAGTTGATGCATCTCGACGAACGCTGGTTTCCCGAGCCGCATGCGTTCCGGCCGGCGCGCTTCGCCGACGACGCGCCGCCGCTGCCGCGCGGCGCGTACATGCCGTTCGGCACCGGCCCGCGGGTGTGCCTCGGGCAGCATCTGGCGATGACGGAGATGACCGTGGTGGCCGCGATGCTCCTGCAGCGCTACGTGCTGTCGGTTCCGCCCGGCACGGCGTCGCCGCGACCGGTGTTGAACGTTACGCTGCGGCCGCGGCAGGCGTTGCATCTGGCGATCGCGTCGCCGGGGCTGACGGCCGAGGCGGCCTCGGCACAAGGGCCGGCGTGACCGAGCCGGTCACGCGCGCATCGCGCGAGTGACGACCGTACGAGCGATGCCGTGTCGTCGAATCGTCGGAACGTGAATGCATGCCGGCAACGGTGTTCGGCACCCTGGCGCGGCGTCGCGCAGCACCTATGCTTGAAGGGCCCGGGCCGGGCGGACCCAACGGAGGACGGTCATGCGCATGCTTCTCAACATACGAATTCCTCACGAGCCGTTCAATACGCTGGTGCGCGACGGCAGCGTCGGCGACGTGATCTCGCGAATACTCGAGGCGGTCAAGCCGGAGGCCGTGTATTTCACGGAGCAGAGCGGCGGGCGCGGCGCGGTCGTGATCGTCAATCTGGACGACCCGTCGCAAATCCCGGCGCTCGCGGAGCCGTGGTTCCTGATGTTGAATGCGGACTGCGAGTTCCGCGTGGTGATGCTGCCGGACGATCTGCGGAACGCCGGGCTCGCGCAACTCGGCGCGAAGTGGCGGTAGCAGGATGCCGCGCATGGCCGTGCCCCTGCCCGACAACGGGGCGGGAGGCATGGCGCGGCGTTCGCGTGCCGACTATCGCGCAGGCGGCGACGGCTCGACGGGTGCCGCCGGCCGGTCTTTCGGCCTGCACAGCAACAGCAGGCCGCTCAGCGCCGCCGCGCCGAGGAAAACGAAAAAGCACCGCGCGTTCCATGCGTTCAGGCTGTCGGATGCCACGCCGCCGGCATTTCCGGCCGTGGTGCCGGCTTCGAGCAGGAACGTGAAGACCGCCGGCACCGGCGCGGACCCCAGGTAGGCGAGGAATGCGAACTGCAGCCGGCCGCGCGTCAGGATCGACCAGACGTCCTTGCCCATCAGGCAGGCGGCCAGCACCACGGGCGGCACGAGCACGATCGAAGCGGCGCTGACGGCACACAGCAGCAGCCAGCCAAGTCCGATGAGCGGAACGAGCGACATGAATCGGGTCTCCTGTATCGGGGCGGCCGTGTGGTCGGCGAAACCTCCGTGTCTGCTTCACCGGCCGATCACGGCGCGAGTCGATGCACGGATAGTGCCCGATTCCGCGCCCGTTGCCATCCGCCGCGATCGGGGCGCTCACCCGGCCGCATCTTCCCCCAGCGCCCGGATGAACCGCGAAAACAGCTCGGGCTGCGATGAAATCCCGAGCTTCGCGTACAGATGGCGTCGATGCACCTTCACCGTTTCGGGTGATATCGCCAGCCGCTCGGCGATCGCCTTCGACGAATTGCCGCGCAGCACCATGCGCGCGATCGACATCTCGCGGTCGGTCAGCACGCCCGCGCCGAAGCGCGCGAGCGCCTGCTCGACGCGCGCGCCGAGATCGGCGTCGGGCGTCGCGCGTGCGGCGTCGCCCACCAGCCGCCAGTGCTGCCGCATCGCCGCGAGCACCCACGGCATCGCGGCCGTCAGCTTGCCGAGCGGCTCGACGTCGAAGCGCGCGGCCGCGCCGAGCGACAGCGACAGCAGCGTATCGGCGTTCGGCCGCACGAGAATCTGGATCTCGTCGTCGCCGACCGCATCGCGGAAATAGCTGAGGAAATATTCGCTTTGCCGGAACAGGTCGGGCGCGACTTCCTCGAGCCGGTAGCAGCCGTCGGCGAGCCCGTCGTGCGCGGCCTGCAGGAACGGGTCGAGCAGATACACGCCGTTCAGGTAGAGCGGCACGGGCGATGCGTTGTCGGTGCCGCCGGTGTCGTATTCGTCGAGCACGAGCGGCACGCCGTCGCGGCCGACCGCGGTCGCGAGCGCGTTGTCGAACGGCACCATTTCGTTGAGCAGCAGCACCAGGAACCGCCAGAAGCGCGGCTGGCCGAGATGATCGATTGCGCGGCCAAGCGCCTGATGCATCGCGATTTCGGAAAAGAGACGATCCATACCACCACCGGAAGGGCGTAACACGAAGGGGGAATAGCGGTCCTGAAATTGGCTTCCTAGACTGCCACGCAATCAATCGGGCCCGAGTATGGGTGTTCAAAAATTGGCAGCAAAGGAGCACAGGAGAACGAAATGGCGATGATGTCGGAATCGACGGGTAGCCTGCAAGCGGCGCCTGCAACGGAAGACGCGCCGCGCGCGCTGTCGCAGACGCTCAGCGTGCGCGACGCGGTGATGATCACCGTATCGGGCGTGACGCCTGCCAGCTCGATCTTCGTGATCGCGCCGTTCGCGATCCAGCAGGCCGGCAGCGGCGCGGTGCTGTCGTTCGTGCTCGGCGGCGTGCTTGCACTGGCGTTCGCGCTTTGCTACGCGGAGCTCAGCGCCGCGCACCGCAGCGCGGGCGGCGAATACGTGATGGCCAAGCGCGTGTTCGGCACGCTGCCCGGCTACCTGACCTTCATCACGGTGCTGTCCGTCAGCGTGTTCATCCCGGCCGTGCTCGCGAGCGGCGCCGCGCCCTACCTGAACAACGCGCTCGGCACGCACTTCGGCAACCAGTCGGTCGCGCTGACGATCGTGCTGCTCAGCTATCTGCTCGGCATGTTGAACATCAAGACGAACGCGTGGATCACCGGCGCGTTCCTGGTCGTCGAGATCGGCGTGCTGATGCTGATCGCGGGGCTCGGCTTCGGTTCGCCGCATCGCGGCGCCGACGTGCTGATCGCGCCGGTCGTCGCGAGCGGCAACGCGCTCGTGCCGGCGACGCTCGCGGCCATCGTGCCGGCGATCGGTACCGCGATCTTCTGCTACAACGGCTTCGGCTCGGCCGCGTATCTCGCGGAAGACCTGCGCGGCGGCAACCGCAACGTCGCGAAGGCGGTGATCTATTCGCTGCTCGTGATCCTCGTCGTCGAACTGGTGCCGCTCACCGCGATCGTGCTCGGCGCGCCGTCGCTCACGGAACTGACGAAGAGTGCCGACCCGATCGGCTATGTGGTGCGTTCGCTGAGCAACCCGGCCGTGTCGCGCGTGGTCAGCGGCGGGATCTTCCTGTCGGTGTTCAACGCGATCATCGCGATCGTGATCACGATGGGCCGCCTGCTGTACAGCAGCGGCCGGCATGCACTCTGGTCGCGCGCCTGCAACCGCGCATTCTCGACGATCCATCCGCGCCTCCAATCGCCGTGGCTCGCGACGCTCGCGCTGGCGGTGCCGTCGGCCGGGCTCGTGTTCGTGTCGAGCCTCGACGAGCTGACCGCGTTCACGGTCGACCTGCTGCTGCTGATCTACCTGGTCGTCGGGCTGGCCGCGCTCGCGAGCCGGTTCGTGCGTCGCGACGTCGAGCATCATTACCGGATGCCGCTGTGGCCCGTGACGCCGCTCGTCGCGGTGGCCGGCGCGGCCTACACGCTGTACACGACGCTGGCGACCGCGACGAAGTCGACCGACCTGATCATCATCGCGGGGCTGCTGGCCGCCGCACTCGTGATGTACGGGGTATGGGCGCGCCACAGCGAAGCGTTCCGCGCGCTCTGAGCGGCGGATCGACACCTTGCAGCATCGACATACCGAACCACGGAAAGACTGGAGGAACTGCATCATGCGCACGAGGGATCTCGGCATCCGCATCGGGCTCGGCACGCCGGGCCGCTTCAACGCGATCACGGACGTACCGGGCGTGCGGGTCGGACATTGCACGCTGAACGTCGAGAACGGCGACGCATCGATCCGCACCGGCGTGACCGTCATCGAGCCGCGCGCGGGCGCCGCGCACGATTCGCCGTGCTTCGCGGGTGTGCACGTGCTGAACGGCAACGGCGACGCGACGGGGCTCGAATGGATCCGCGAGGCCGGCCTGCTGACGACGCCGATCGCCTATACGAACACGCACAGCGTCGGCACGGTGCGCGACGCGCTCGTCGCGAACGAGCGTGCAGCGGCGGCCGGCCGCGTGTACTGGTGCATGCCGGTCGTGATGGAAACCTACGACGGGCTGCTGAACGACATCTGGGGGCAGCACGTGAGCGCCGCGCACCTGCAGCGCGCGCTGGCCGCCGCGCAGTCGGGGCCGGTCGCGGAAGGCGGCGTCGGCGGCGGCACGGGGATGATCTGCCACGAGTTCAAGGGCGGCATCGGCACCGCCTCGCGCGTGCTCGCGAACGATGCGGGCGGCTGGACCGTCGGCGCGCTCGTCCAGGCAAACTACGGCGTGCGCGAA
The DNA here is from genome assembly GCF_055810675.1 of Burkholderia sp. YHN3-13. Taxonomy (NCBI): domain Bacteria; kingdom Pseudomonadati; phylum Pseudomonadota; class Betaproteobacteria; order Burkholderiales; family Burkholderiaceae; genus Burkholderia; species Burkholderia sp. YHN3-13. The sequence goes on from NZ_JBVVNQ010000009.1 coordinate 207,369, forward strand.
ATGCTGCGGGTGGCCGGCTACCCGGTCGGCGAGGTGCTGCGGCACGTGCATTCGCCGTTCCGCGACCAGGGCGCCAAAGGCGAGCCGGGCATGGGATCGATCGTCGTGACGCTCGCGACCGATGCGCCGCTTCTGCCGCATCAGTGCACGCGCCTCGCGCAGCGCGCGAGCGTCGGGCTCGCACGCGTCGGCGGCGGTACCGAGGATTCGAGCGGCGACGTCTTCCTGGCATTCGCAACGGGCAACGACGGCCTGCCCGCGGCGAACTACGGCAGCAAGGGCGCGCCGACCACCGATCTGAAGATGGTCAACAACGACCACATTTCCGCGCTGTTCGTCGCGGCGGCGGAAGCGGTGGAGGAAGCGATCGTGAATGCGCTGGTCGCGGGCGGCGACGTCGAATCGCGCGGTGCGCGGGTCGAGGGGCTCGGGCAGGCGCGCCTGCTCGATGCGTTGCGCGAAGTGGGGTGGCGGCCGGGGCGCGGCGCCTGAAACGGCGAGCGCCGCTTCAATCGAAGCGGCGTGGAACGGGGCGGCGATGCGGCGATCGGCCGGACCGCCGTCCGCCCGCGCATGCGATGCATGCCGTGCGGGCGATGCGGGCCTGGCCGTGACGACGCGGCGTCATGCTCAGCTGCCGAAGTAGATGTTGCAGAAGCTGACCGGGCCGACACAGGCGTTCGGGTCTTCCTGCTTCGATTGCGAACGATCGACACGGCCCGCGGCCTTGACGGCTTCGGCGCGGTTCGCCTGTTGCGGTGCGGCGTCCGCCGGCGCCGGCTGTGCGTGGGCGACAGCGGCGGTGAGCGACAGGGCAACGAGGGCGAGGTGCAGCGGCTTCATTTTGGGTTCTCCTGGGTGAGTGCCAGTCGCGCTGGCAGTGAGGAAACTATAGGCTCGCACTGCTTAAAGATTAATCACCGGGGCTGTAGAGCTTATTTCCATCCGGAACAAGGATCCCGTTGCGCACGCATCGATCCTCAATGGCGGCGCCGGTTGAACGGCGCATCCTTGTCGAGCAGCGCGGTGCGCATGAAGTGCAGGCAGCCGACGATCCGCTGCATGCTCCGGCGCGCATCGGGCACCGCGTACCAGGCCTGCAGCGTGTGCTGCGCCGCGCGGATCGCGAGATTCACCGATTTCAGCGTGCGTGCGTGATGGCCGGGCGTCGGGTCGTCGAAGAAGCGCGGCAGCTCGTGCAGCACCGCGTCGATCGAGGTGGTCCAGCGCAGCGTCTGCGGCGGTTTCGAGGCACTGAACGCGCGCAGCTCGTCGCGCAGGTCGATCACGGCGTGGCCGACCTCGAGCGTCGACAGCATCCAGCGCAGGGCGTCGCGGTGCTGCCGGGTACGCCGCACGAGCAGCGTGCGCAGTTGCGCCATCAGGTCGTGCGTACTCGACTGGAAACGCTGCGCGAGGCCGACCGGCGCGCCTTCGCACGCGAGCGTGACCTGGCGGCGCAGGTCGTGGGCGATGCGGCCGGTGAGCCACGGCATGTGGGTCGGGAAGACGACCGCGAACACGAGCGAGCACGCGAGCATCGCGACGACGATCGCCAGCCCGTTGTTGATCAGCACTTCGGGCGTATACGCGATCGCGTTGTCGGGGCCGGCGAGCAGGCAGAAGAACACCGCGAAGCCGATCCCGTAGCCGGACAGGCCGGGCCGCATGGCCAGGAACGCGCCGAGGCCGAGCACCGGCGCGAGTGTCGCGCACAGCAGCGGGAAGCCGTCGATGTTCGGATACACGTAGCACAGGAACACGTAGCCGACGGCGGTCGCGAACGCCGCGCCGACGCTCATTTGCGCGACGAACTTCGGCGCGCGCGGCGACGTCGAGCTGAGCGCGCACGCGATCGCGGTGGCGATCACGGCGAGCGAGCCGCTCGGCCATTCGGACGCGATCCAGAACGCACTCATCGCGCCGACGGCGACGACCGTGCGCAGGAACGCGAAGCCGACGAAGAACGCATTGGTCTTCACTGCGTAATGCGTGACGGAGCGCTCGAACGCGTGATCGTCCTGGTCGAGCGACGCGTAGGTATCGGCGTAGCCGAGGTATTCGCCGATGAAGCGGTACATCAGCTCGATCGCGGTATCGAAGTCGAGCAGGCCGCCCGCGGCATGTTCCTCGATGGTTCGGCGCGACGCGCGCGCGGCCTTCGGCAATGCACCGTGGAAGCGGCGCAGTTCGAGCAGCGCGCCGGTGGCCGGCGTGATGCCGCGCGGCCGCTCGTCGCGCAGTGCCGCGAAGCGCAGGGCGAGCGCGTCGACGTGCGGCGCGAGCGCAGCGAGCACCGCGTCCGACTGGTTCGCGCGCAGGCGCTTGACGAGTTGGTGCAGCGCATGCAGCCGCGTGCAGGCATTCATGAACTCGCTGTTCAGCCGTGCAAGGCGGCGGCTGCGCGCGCGAATGTGCGGATCCTCGAACGACGCGAACGCGCGGTTGGCCTCGAAACCGACGATGTCGTCGACGAAATCGGCAAAGCGCCGCTCGAAATCGCCGCGCGCGACGTCGCCAGCCAGCGCACCGGCGGCGAACGCCGCGAATGTCGCATGGCGCGCGCTCAGCGAGCGCATCAGCGCCTTCGCGGAACTCAGCGGCAGGATCAGCGCGCTGACCGCGCCCGAGCAGGCGATGCCGAGCGCGACTTCCGCGGCGCGGGTGAGCGCGGACTGGAACAGCGTCTGCGGCGTCATCACGGCCGGCAGGCCGATCAGCGCGGCCGTGTAGCCGGCGAGCACGAAGCCGTACCAGCGGAAGTGGCGGTTGCGTACCGCGAGCGCGATACAGCCGCCGATCCACAGCGTGATGCCGGCCATGTACAGCTCGGGCTGCTGCGCGAACAGTCCGCCGAGCGCGAGCGCGGCGACGAGGCCGGCCGCCGTGCCGAGCACGCGATAGAAGCTCTTCGCGAACACCATGCCCGAGAGCGGCTGCATCAGCACGAACACGGTCGTCATCGCCGTGCGCGGCTGGGACATCTCGAGGCGCATCGCGATGCCCATCGCCAGCAGTGCCGCAAGCACGGTTTTCGCGAGATGCAGCCAGATCAGCCCGTCGCGGGTCGCCCAGTCGCGCGCGGCGTCGCCGAGCGGTTCGAGCCAGGCCCTCCATCGCGCGGGTTCGATGGAAGATTGCTCGATCGCAGGTGGTGGCTTCATGAAAAGAGGGGGCCGAGGCGGGGCCGGGGCGGGGCCGCGGCGCATCCGAACGGGTCCGTTCGACTGGTGAGGCGCCGATTGTAGGAGTGCGGCGCGTGCGCATTAACGCAGCTCCGGGGAAACGATAGTTGCAGCCGGAGTAACAATCTGTCGCATCCAGTGGAGGAAAATAGCGGTTCCGCTACAGGTTGCTCACAGGAATGGATACCCTACAAAACATGCGGGTGTTTTCGCGCGTCGTCGAGACGGGCAGCTTCACGGCCGCGGCGCAATCGCTGAATTCGACGACGGGCGCGATGTCGCGCGCGGTGTCGGAACTCGAGGCGCGGCTGCGCACCCGTCTGATGAATCGCTCGACACGCCGTCTCGCGCTCACGTCGGCCGGCGAAAGCTATCTGCGGCGCTGCCGCCAGATCCTCGCCGACGTCGACCGTGCGGAAGAAGAAGCGAGTTGCGCGCACGAACGGCCGGCCGGCGTGTTGCGCATGCACAGCTTCGCGAGCGTCGGTCACCACTACGTATTGCCCGCGCTGACGCGTTATCACGCGCAGTTCCCGGACGTGTCGATCGAGCTGTCGCTGTCGCAGCGCATGCCCGACCTGTTCGACGGCACCAGCGACATGGCCGTCGTGACCGCGTCGTCACTGCCCGATTCGGAACTCGTGTCGCACCTGCTCGGCTCCACGTTCAGCATCCTGTGCGCGTCGCCCGACTATGTGAAACGGCACGGTGCGCCGGCCCGTCCGCAGGATCTCGCCGCGCATGCGTGCCTGACGCTGTGCACGCCCGCGTTCCCGACGCACGAGTGGGTGCTCGAGGGCCCCGAAGGCGTCGAGCAGATCCACGTCTCGGGGCCGGTGCAGACCAATACGGCCGAATCGCTCGCACTGGCGATCCGCGACGGCATCGGGATCGGCATGCTGCCGCTGTACGCGGCGATCGACGCACTGCGCGACGGCACGCTCGTGCGCGTGCTGCCCGCGCACATCCTGCAGAAGATGAACGTGTACGCGCTGTATCCGTCGCGCCGTTTCGTCGATGCGAAGGTGCGGACCTGGGTCGAGATGCTGCGTGCGCAGGTGCCGGGCATGATCGCGCGCGACGTCGAGATGCTGAACGCGATCGACCGCGAACCGCAGGCTGCCTGAAGGCCTGCACGCCGGGCGCACACGGGGGCGCCGTGTCCTGTCCGGCTTCCTCACGCATGCGCGAGACGCGCGTTGCCCGCGGAACATCCCTCTCGCGGGCGAGGCGCGTCGTCACGTCGTCACGGCGCGGGCTTCGCCGCCGCGCCGGATTCGGTGGCCGGCTGGCCGGCCGGGCCGTACGCGGCCTGCGCGGCCTTGTGTTCCGCGAGGCGCTTCGCCTGCAGCCGTTGCTGCGCGGCCATGATGTCGTCCGGATAGTTGTCGGCTTCACCGCGCGCCGGGTTGTAGCCGACCGATTCCAGATCGATCAGTTCCTGCAGCACCTGCGCGCGCGTGACGGGCGCCTGTGCCTGCTGGGCGAACGACAGGGCCGGTGCGGCAAGCAGGACGGCAGCGGCGGCGGTAACGACGAGCGATTTCACGGGGTTCTCCTGAATACGGGGTAGGTGGACGGATCGATGCGTGATGCATGACCCGAGCCTTCGACGCCAGTCTACGTAGCGGTCGCACGCACAAAAACCCCGATTCCCGGCAGGCTGCCTTCCAGATGGAACAACATTGGCGGCGCGTCGCGCGCGGCGCACGAACCGACGTTCCGTGCGCCACGCGCGACGCGGCATCACGCCGTTCAGAAGCGCGTGCGCATGCCGATCGTGCCGACGACCTGGTTCGCCGTGCTCGATGCGCCGCCCGACGTGTTGATGAACGCCTGGTAGCCGCGGCCCGACGCGTGCTGAAACATCGCTTCCGCGTACAGGTCGGTGCGGCGCGACAGCTTGTATACGGCCTGCAGGTCGACCTGGTGCCACTTCGGATCCGAGCCGTGCTTGCTGTCGGGATTCGACACGCTGGCGTCCGTGTACACGTAGGCGACGCCGAGGCTGACCGCCGGGGTGACCGCGTAGCGCACGTTCACGTCGTAGTTGTTGAATGCGACCTGGCCGGTGGCGCCGAACGAGCCCGTGTTGTCGTACTGCGAGCGCGTGTAGACGAAGCCGACCGTCGCCGGGCCGAACACGTAGCCGACGCCGCCGCCGTAGGCGCGCATGCGGTCCGAACCGATCGACCAGCCGCCCTGGTTCATGCTCTTTGCCTCGACCGAATCGGTCGCGCCGGGGCTCGCGCTCGTCGAGCCCTTCGTGCCGTTCATCTGCAGGTACGCGCCGGCCAGCTTGAGCGGGCCGTTCGTGTAACTCGCCGCGACGCTGTACGCGCGGTTGGCGCTGAAGTTCGTCGAGTTCGAGAACGCGTACATCGCGCCGACCTTGAAACCGGCGAGCGAATCGCTCGTGTACTTGACCGCGTTGTTGATGCGCAGCGAGTGGTTCAGGTTGTCGTTGTCGAACGGATGCGCGAAGCCCGCATCGCCGAAATCGCCGGCCGTCGCGGACAGCGGCGCGACGAAGTCGACCATCGTGTCGTACTGGCGGCCGAGCGTCAGCGTGCCGTAGCCGGCCTGGCTCAGGCCGACGTACGCGTGACGGCCGAACAGCTTGCCGTCCTGGCCGAGGCCGCCGTTGTTCACGTTGAAGCCGTTCTCGAGCACGAACAGCGCCTTCAGGCCGCCGCCGAGATCCTCGGTGCCGCGCAGGCCGAAACGGCTGCCGTTGACCGTGCCGCTGGCCATGCGCCACTGCGACACGCCGTTCACGTTGTTGGTATAGGCGATGCCGGCGTCGATCAGGCCGTACAGCGTGACCGAGCTCTGCGCATGGGCGAGCGGCGCGAACAGGGCGGCCGCGCATGCACCGGCGATCAGGGTTTTTTTCATGGTGAAGCTCCTGCGTGTGGGACGGGAAACCAAAGTTCGGCGCAAGTATAGGAACGCCCTGCGCGCGCGCGGCCGCCGGCGCGGCGAGCGCACCTTTCCGGATCCGGCAAGAGTCCTTCACAAAACCGACATGTCGCGCGGCGTGCGCGCGAGGCCGGCGGTTTTCACGTGATCGCCGACGCCGGGCTTCCGTCCGGCCGTGGCCGGCTGTCGTGCCGACGCAACATGCGCGGCGCGTGCGCGCATCGATGTTTTTCATCCATACTGGTCACCGGGATCGCACGGCCGCCGGCGCCAATCGCGCGGCGCGCGTCATGCATACAACAAGGGGCCTCCACATGAATCTGTTCAACGTACGCTTGCGCGGCCGCGACGGCCTGTTCACGATCGGCATCGACGGCGGCACGATCGCGCGGATCGATGCGCAATCCGCGCCGATCGCGCTGGCGAACCCCGGCGATATCGACGGCGGCGGCCGGCTCGCGATTCCGCCGCTCGTCGAGCCGCATATCCACCTCGATGCGGTGCTGACGGCCGGCGAGCCGGCATGGAACATGAGCGGCACGCTGTTCGAGGGCATCGAGCGCTGGGCCGAACGCAAGGCGACGATCACGCACGAGGACACGAAAGCGCGCGCGCATGCGGCGATCGGCATGCTGCGCGACCATGGAATCCAGCACGTGCGCACGCACGTCGACGTGACGGATCCGACGCTCGCCGCGCTGAAGGCGATGCTGGAAGTGAAGGACGAGGCGCGCGGGCTGATCGACCTGCAGATCGTCGCGTTTCCGCAGGAGGGCATCGAATCGTTCGACGGCGGCCGCGCGTTGATGGAGCAGGCGATCGACCTCGGCGCGGATGTCGTCGGCGGCATTCCGCATTTCGAGAACACGCGCGAGCAGGGCGTCAGCTCGATCGGCTTCCTGATGGACCTCGCGGAACGCACCGGCTGCCTCGTCGACGTGCATTGCGACGAGACCGACGACCCGCATTCGCGCTTTCTGGAAGTGCTCGCCGAAGCCGCGCGCGTGCGCGGGATGGGCGCCCGCGTGACCGCGAGCCACACGACCGCGATGGGCTCGTACGACAACGCGTACTGCTCGAAGCTGTTCCGGCTGCTGAAGCGCGCGGGCCTGAACTTCATCTCGTGCCCGACCGAGAGCATCCACCTGCAAGGACGCTTCGATACGTTTCCGAAGCGGCGCGGCGTCACGCGCGTCGCCGAACTCGACCGCGCCGGGCTCAACGTGTGCTTCGGGCAGGATTCGATCAAGGATCCGTGGTATCCGCTCGGCAACGGCAACATCCTGCGCGTGCTCGACGCGGGCCTCCATATCTGCCACATGATGGGTTACGAGGACCTGCAGCGCTGCCTCGACTTCGTGACCGACCACAGCGCGACGGCGCTGCATCTCGGCGACGGCTACGGCATCGCGGCCGGGCGTCCGGCGAATCTCGTGGTGCTCGATGCGGACAGCGACTACGAAGCCGTGCGCCGGCAGGCGAAGGCCACGCTGTCGGTTCGCCACGGGAAGGTGATCATGCGGCGCGAACCGGAGCGCGTGACGTATCCGGACTGACGCGGAAGGCGGGGCGCACGGCCTCGTCCGATCCCATGTATTCATCGAATGCATGAGTCGATGCTAAAAATACGTTTGTCTCATGATCGGTGCGGGCCTACGATGCGGTCCTGACGACGGTGCGCGTGTTGCGCGCCGTCCTTTCGATCCCGTTCGCCGACCTCATGCGCCTCGATCTTCCGTCCGCTCCCGCATCCTCTCCGCCGCCTGCCAGCCCGTTCGCGCGGATGGCCGTCGTCACGGTCCTGACCGGCGTGGGCGCGGGCCTGGGCGGCATGCTGCTCGCGCTGCTGCTGCATGCGATCCAGCACATCGCGTACGGCTACAGCATCGCGCACGTGATCGGTTCCGAGAGCTTCCTCGGCGGGGTGACCGGCGCCGATCCGCTGCGCCGGGTCGCGGTGCTGACCGTCTGCGGAATCGTCGCCGGTGGCGGCTGGTGGGCGCTCTACCGGTATGGCCGGCCGCTCGTCAGCATCCGCCGCGCGGTGCGTGCGGCCGATCCGCGGATGCCGTTCGTCAGCACGACGATTCACGCGCTGCTGCAGATCGTCACCGTTGCGCTCGGCTCGCCGCTGGGCCGCGAAGTCGCACCGCGCGAGATCGGTTCGCTGCTGGCCGGGCGGTTTGCGCACGCCGCGGGGCTCACGCCCGACGACTGCCGGCTGATGGTCGCGTGCGGCGCCGGCGCGGGCCTCGCGGCGGTCTACAACGTGCCGCTCGGCGGCGCGATCTTCGTGCTCGAAGTGCTGCTCGGCACGTTCGAGCTGCGTGCGCTGGTCGTCGCGGTCGTGACCTCGGCGATCGCGGCGGCCGTCGCGTGGATCGGCCTCGGCAACGAGCACCAGTACACGGTGCCGCCGTTCGTGCTGAGCACGCCGCTCGTCGCGTGGTCGATCGTCTGCGGGCCGCTGTTCGGTTTCGCCGCATACGGTTTCGTGCGGCTCACGACCCGCGCGCGGGCGAACGCGCCGAAAGACTGGCGGCTGCCCCTGTTCGCGCTGGTCAATTTCGTGGTGATCGGTGTGCTCGCGATGGGGTTTCCTCAACTGCTCGGCAACGGCAAGGGGCCGGCGTCGCTGGGTTTCGACGGCACGCTGACGATCGGCCTGGCCGCTGCGTTGCTCGTGCTGAAGGTGCTGATCGAGGCCGGCAGCCTGCGGGCCGGCGCGGAGGGCGGGCTGCTGACGCCGGGCCTGGCGAACGGCGCACTGATCGGCGTCGTGCTCGGCGGTCTGTGGAGCCTCGTGTGGCCGGGCGCGTCGATCGGCGGGTGTGCGCTGATCGGCGCGACCGCGTTCCTGGCCGCGTCGATGCAGATGCCGATCACGGCCGTGGTGCTGCTGCTCGAATTCACGCGCGCGAATCACGACAGCCTCGTGCCGATGCTGCTGGCCGTGGCCGGCTCGCTCGTTGCGTACCGGTTCGCGCAGCGGCTGGCGGAGCGACGGGCGAGTGCGGTTGCCGCCGTGAACGCGCCTGCGACGACGGCGCGCTGACACGCTCGAGCGGCTGAGGGCGGGCCACGTCGTCTGTGTCGATTCGGCGCCGCTTACCGGGTCGCCGAGGTGTCGCGGCGCGGTGCGCGGGGTTCCTCGTGCCGCGTTTCGTGCAAAAGGGCCCGCGCTCGAGGTCATGGGATACGTCGTGACGACGCGCCTGTTTTCGGGCGCGGGGTGTGTGGCGCGGATGGATCTGTTCTGATCGAGCGGGGCGAGATCCGGGCGGCGTGCTCCGTCCGCATCTCGCCATCCCGGATCCGGCCCGCCGTCAGCCGTGCGATCGTGCGGCCCGGCGTTCGTGCCCGTGACGCAACGCGAGACTCGCGAACGCGGCGACGAGGAGCGCGGCGGCCAGCAGCGTCAGCCCGTTCTTCGCATTGCCGGTGGCCTGTTCGATCGCGCCGACGACGGTCGGCCCGACGAAGCCGCCGAGCAACCCGCACGTATTCACGAGCCCGAGTCCGCCCGCCAGTGCGCTACCGGCCAGCCGCGACGCGGGAAACGTGAAGACGATCGACTGCACGACGAAGAACATCGATGCGGCCACGCACACGCACAGGAGCCCCGCAACCGGCGACGTATGCGCCGCGCCGACCATCCCGGCCGCCATCACGACCAGCCCCGCGCACAGCATCCGGCGCGCATGCCGTGACTCGCGTGCAAAGCGCGGCAGCGTTGCGGCGCCGCATGCGGCGGCGAGCCAGGGCAGCGCGGTCAACAACCCCACCGCGAACGGCGAGAAGCGTCCCGAGGCGCCGATGATGCCCGGCAGGAAGAAAATCACCGTATAGATGGTCAACTGATGGCAGAAGTACACGAAGATCGCGAGCCAGATCTGCGGATCGCGCAGTGCGGTGCCGAACGCATGCCCGCCGTGCGTGCCGACGCCCGCATCCTGCTCGGCGGCCAGCGTGCGTTCGAGTGCGCGTCCGGTCTCCGGGGCAAGCCACGGCGCGGTGCCCGGACGATCCGGCAACCGTGCCCACACGACGAAGGCGAGCAGGATCGCCGGAATCCCTTCGACGACGAACAGCCATTGCCAGCCGTGGAAACCGAGCGTGCCGTCGAGTTCGATCAGCGCGCCGGCCAGCGGGCCGCCGACGATGTTTGCGATGCACACCCCGAGCAGGAAGTAGCCGGTCGCGCGCGCACGCTCCTCGCGGCCGAACCAGTACGTCAGGTACAGCATCACGCCGGGAAACAGCCCGGCTTCGGCGGCCCCGAGCAGCAGGCGCATCACGTAGAACGACGTCTCGCCGCGGACGAACGCCATCGCGATCGACAGCGCGCCCCAGGTGATCATGATCCGCGTGATCCAGAAGCGGGCGCCGACGCGATGCATGATCAGGTTGCTCGGGATTTCGAAGAGCGCATAGGTCAGGAAGAACAGCCCCGCGCCGAGTCCGTACGCGGCCGATGAAATGCCGAGATCGACCGCCATCGAATGTTTGGCGAACGCGATGTTGGTGCGGTCGAGAAAGCTGATCACGTATGCGGCGATCAGCAACGGCATGAGTTTGCGGAACAGCAGCCGGTTCAGCGACGCGCTCGCGTCGCCAGCGGCGGAAGGCAGGGCCTGGGCGTGATGAGTGGACATGCGGACGACTCCGGTAAGGGCGAACCGGCGCGCACGGCAAGCACGGTGCGCCGCGTTCGGCAAATGCCGCTGCGGGGCATGCAGCGGATGGGCAGACGACGGAGCCGCGCCGGCGGCGCTCGAACGGAGCGGGGCGATGATGGGCGTCCGGGCGCCGGCCGGCTCGGGCCGGCGCCTTGTCACTGCGCTTGCGGGTTCGGGTGTCGGGGCGCGACCCGCGGTCAGAAATTCACCGCGTCGCCGCCCTTGAGTGCGAGCATCGCGCGCGCTTCGGCCGGTGTCGCGATCTCCAGCGACAGGCCTTCGAGCACCTGGCGCATTTTCAGCACCTGCGCGGCGCTCGATTCCGCGAGCTTGCCCGGCGCGATCCACAGCGAATCCTCGAGCCCGACGCGCACGTTCGCGCCTTGTGCCGCGCCGATCGTCGCGAGCGGAATCTGGTTGCGGCCGGCACCGAGGATCGACCACACGTAGTCGCCGCCGAACAGGCGGTCGGCCGTGCGGCGCATGTGCATCAGGTCTTCCGGATGGGCACCGATCCCGCCGAGCAGGCCGAACACGCTTTGCACGAAGAACGGCGGCTTCGCGAGCCCGCGGTCGACAAAATGCGCAAGGTTGTACAGGTGCGAAATGTCGTAGCACTCGAATTCGAAACGCGTACCGTTCGCTCCGCAGCGCGTGAGGATCGTCTCGATGTCGGCGAAAGTGTTCTTGAACACCAGGTCGCGGCTCTTCTCGAGGTGTTCGCGTTCCCACGGATGCTTCAGCTCCCGAAAGCGCTCGAGCATCGGGTACAGCCCGAAGTTCATCGACCCCATGTTCAGCGAAGCGACCTCGGGCTGGAAATGCAGCGCGGGCTGCAGCCGTTCGTCGACCGTCATGTGCGGGCTACCGCCCGACGTGAGGTTGATCACCGCGTCGGTTTGCGCCTTGATGCGCGGCAGGAATTCGGCGAACACCGCCGGATCCTGGGTCGGCTTGCCGTCGGACGGATGGCGCGCGTGGAGGTGCAGGATCGCCGCGCCGGCCTCGGCGGCCGCGACGGCGGCCGTTTCGATCTCGTGCGGCGTCACGGGCAGGTACGGCGACATCGACGGCGTGTGGATCGCGCCGGTGGGCGCACAGGTGATGATGACTTTGCGAGCGTTTGCCACGGATGGATTCCTTTCGGTGAACGATGCCGGGTGCGTCACAGCACTTCGACGTTGCCGCAGACGGAGATGGCCTGCCCCGTGATTCCGTGCCCGCCCGGCGAGCACAGGAACAGCGCGGTCGCGGCGATTTCGGCCGGGTCGGTCATGCGCCGCAGCGAGATCTTCTCGAGATAGCGCTTCTCCATTTCGTCGTAACCGATGCCCAGTTGCTGCGCGCGTGCGTCGATCACGCGGCGCATCCGCGGGCCGCGCACGATGCCGGGCTGAATCGCGTTCACGCGGATGCCGAGCGGGCCCAGTTCGATCGCGAGGCTCTTCACGAGGCCGACCACGGCCCATTTCGTCGCGGCGTACGGCGTGCGGAACGCGTAGCCGAGCCGCCCGGCGACCGACGACAGCGCGATGATCGCGCCGCCATGTTTCGCGTCGCGCAGCAGCGGCACCGCACGGCGCGCGAACTGGAACTGTGCGTTCAGGTTGATCGCGACGGTTTGTTCCCACTGCACGGGGTCGATCTCGTCGATGCCGCCGGTCGGGCCGGCGATCCCCGCGTTGTTGACCAGCACGTCGAGGCCACCGAGCGTTGCCGCGACGTCGTCGAACACGCGTTCGACGGCGGCCGGATCGGATACGTCCGCCAGCGTCGCGCTGATCGCACCGGCCCCGGCGCGCGGCGGCCGGTCGGCGAGTGCGGCCAGCGCGGCTGGCGACGCGTCGCACACATGTACGCGGGCGCCGCACTCGGCGAACGCGTCGGCGATGTGGAGGCCGATGCCCGATGCGCCGCCCGTCACGAGGACGCGCAGGCCGTCATAGGGTTTCAGCAGGTCGGAAGCTGTCATGCCGGGTTGTCTCCATCGTTGATGTTGTAGGATCGCAGCCGCCCGCGGCGGGCGGCCGCTACGGCTTTGCGTTCACGGTTCGCGGGGCCTGTTCGGCCCGCAAGGTTTCGGCGAGATCGTGTGCGGCGCCGCCGATGTCGAGCGCGATGCCGGCCCGCACGCCGGTGCCGTCGCGCCGTTCGAGGGCGTCGACGATCGCGCGGTGCGCGTCCATCGAGCGCCGCATGTGCGGGATGTCGAGCGCGACCATGTTCAGGAACGGCCCGACCCGCATCCACAAGTTCTCGACGATCGCGAGCGTGCTTTCGCTGGCGCCATGCGCGTAGATCGCGCTGTGGAAGGCGAAATTGCTTTGCAGGTAAGCGCGCGAGCGGCCGGCTTCGACGTGCGCCTGCATCGTCTCGCAGGTCTTGCGCACGGCCGCGATCTGCGCGTCGCTCATTCGTTCGCACGCACGCTCGGCGATGCAGCCCTCGAGTGCGATCCGCACGTCGCGCAGTTCGTCGAGCATGTCGAGCGTCATCGGCGGCACGACGAGCGCGCGATTCGGGCCGTCGACCAGCGCGCGCTCGGCGCGCAGCCGCGTGAGCGCGGCGCGCACGGGCATCGTCGACGAACCGACCGCCTCGGCGACGCTGCGCAGGCTCAACGCCTGGCCGGGCGCGAAACGGCCGCTCATCAGCGCTTCGCGCAGTTGCTGGTAGACCTTGTCGGCCATCGTTTCCTGTTCGATGGCTTTCAGTGCGGGCGGGACGATACGAGGTGCCAAGGCGGGGTTCTCCTGGGTTTGATCTGCGATCTGTGATCACACTTGCGATAGGCGAAGTGTTGACGATGCGGCGGGCGGAGTCAAGACGAACGGGATCGGGGAAAACGCCGAGGAAGGGCGGACGAGGGTTGACGGCCAGGTACCGCTTCGGAGCATGCGCCGGACGTCATTCACGCACGGGTGGCGAAGCATCTGGCGCGGGATTGTCGACATCCGGTCGTCGAAACGGATGTCGGCGACGTGAAGTTCGACTACCTGAAGTGCGTCGATCTGTACCACGGCAGAGCACGGGACGCCGCGGCGAAACAACGCGTGTGCACCCGAACGGTACCTATCGGACCAAGAAGCCGCAGAAGCCGCGCTGACGATCAAACGCCGTCGTACACCGCGCCTTCCGCGCCTCGAACCCTACTCGAGCGTCCTGATCGAATTGCTGATGCCGCGCGCGCAGTCGATCACGGCCGGCGCGAGCTTGCGGCGCGCGTCGTCGAAGGTCCAGCGGCTCGTCGGCGCAACCACGTGCACGGCCGCCACCGGCTGCCCCTGGCTGCCGAGCACGGGCGCCGCGATCGACATGTCGCCGATGAACAGTTCTTCCTGGTTGGTGGCGTAGCCTTCGCGCCGCGCGCCGTCGAGCAGCGCGACCAGTTCGTCGAGTGCCGTGACCGTGCGCGGCGTGTGCGGCGGGCGCGCCATGGCGTCGAGACGCGCGCGCGCGTCGCCGGGCGGCAGCGCGCTCAGGAATGCGCGGCCGCAGCCGGTGCAATACATCGGGATGCGGCTGCCGATCGGCATGTGGATCGGCACGAACTTCGTCGACACGAAACGCGCGACGTACACCATCTCGTCCTCGTCCGGCTCGGTGAGGTTGGTGGTTTCGCCGGTCAGGTTCGTGAGCTCCGACAGAAACGGATTCGCCACGTCGATCAGCGTATCGGCCGCGAGATAGTTGAAGCCGATCCGCATCACGTGCGGCGTGAGCTGGTAGCGCCGCGTGACCGGATGCTTGCGGATGTAGCCGAGCTTCTCGAGCGTATAGACCATGCGCTGCGCCGAGCTTTTCGTCATGCCCGCGGCGTCGGCCACTTCCGCCAGCGTCATCGTGCGCCGCTTCGCGCTGAACGCGCGCAACACGTTCAGCCCTTTCTCCAGCGACTGGTTGAACAGCAGGTCGTTTGACTGATCGGGCGACGTTTCCATGGGCAAGGGGCCGAATCGATTCGATAACGCATCATAGCGTATCGCATATCGATACTCAAAAATCTTTTCTCGATATTTTTGATTCGTTTTAAGATCGAGTCATCGTCGCAGTGTCGATCCGCGACCAGTCGGCGCACCGAAGTATTCGAGAAGGAGGCACCATGGTTTCGTTCATCAAGCGGTTCGGCGCACTGGCCGCCGGTTTCGCCACCTGCATCGCGCTCGGCGCGGCATCGCCCGGCGCCGCCGCGGCCGAGCCGACGCTGAAGGTCGGCGCGACGGCCACTGGCGTGCCGTTCACGTTTCTCGACGTCAAGAGCAATTCGATCCAGGGGATGATGGTCGATGCGATCACCGCGGCCGGGCAGTCGGCCGGCTTTCGCGTCGACGTGCAGCAGACCGTGTTCTCGGCGCTGATCCCGTCGCTCACCACGCAGAAGATCGACATCATCTCGGCCGCGATGCTGAAGACGCCGGCGCGCCAGCAGGTCGTCGACTTTTCCGACACGGTCTATTCGTTCGGCGAAGGCCTGATCGTGAAGGCGGACGACCCGGGCCGCTACACGTCGATGGACGATTTCAAGGGGCAGGTGGTCGGCGCGCAGGTCGGTACGGCGTTCGTCGACGCGCTCAACAAGAAGGGCATCTTCAAGGAAGTCCGGACCTACGATTCGATCGCGGACATCATGCGCGACGTCGCGCTCGGGCGCATCAAGGCCGGCTTTGCCGACCAGCCGATCGTCGCGTACCAGATCGAACACGGCGTCAACCGTCAGGTGCGGCTCGTGCCCGAATACCAGAGCGTCGTGAAGGGGCAGGTCTGCTTCATCGTGCGCAAGGGCGACACGGCAACGCTCGAGCAGCTCAACGGCGCGATCCGCAAGATGAAGAGCGACGGCACGCTGCAGCAGATCCTGCAGAAGTGGCACATGAGCTGAGCGCCCGTCCGGGAGGCCCGGACGATATCGCCCGCGTGTCGCGGGCACCCACTGCGGCGCGTCGCCAGGCCGTCGCATAGGAGACCTCATGTTTTTTCAGAACGCGATCGATTTCCTGCCGATCCTGCTGAAGGGCGCGGTGGTCACGATCGAGATCACCGCATGCGCGTTCGTGCTCAGCTCGGTGCTCGGGCTGATCCTCGCGTTGCTGAAGGTGTCGCGCAACCGCGTCGTGGCGACGGCCGGCAGCACGGTCGTCAACGTGATCCGCGGGCTGCCGATCATCGTGCAGCTGTTCTATATGTACTTCGTGCTGCCCGATCTCGGCATCCAGCTGTCGGCGTTCCAGGCCGGCGTGCTCGGCCTCGGCATCGCGTACTCGGCCTACCAGGCGGAAAACTTCCGCGCCGGCATCGAGGCGATCGACCGCGGCCAGATCGAAGCCGCGCACGCGATCGGCATGCGCGGCCCGATGATCATGCGGCGCGTGGTGCTGCCGCAGGCGTTCCGCATCGCGCTGCCGCCGTACGGCAACACGCTCGTGATGCTGCTGAAGGATTCATCGGTCGCATCGACGATCACGGTCGCGGAGATCACGCGCGCCGGGCAGCTGATCGCGTCGTCGACGTTCCAGAACATGAGCGTCTATACGCTCGTCGCGTTGCTGTACCTCGCGCTGGGCCTGCCGCTGATGTTCGGCGTGAACCGGCTCGGCAAGCGGCTCTCGCTGAGGAGAAGCACATGATCCGGATCGATGCGATACACAAGCGTTTCCACCAGCACGCCGTGCTGAAGGGCGTGAGCCTCGACGTGCAGCAGGGTGAGGTCGTGTGCCTGATCGGGCCGTCCGGCTCGGGCAAGTCGACCGTGCTGCGCTGTATCAACGGCTTCGAGACTTACGACGAAGGGTCGATCACGATCGACGGCGTGAAGGTCGATGCGCATTCGAAACGCATTCACGAGCTGCGGATGCGGGTCGGCATGGTCTTCCAGCGCTTCAACCTGTTCGCGCACCGCACGGCGCTCGAGAACGTGATGGAGGGGCCCGTCCACGTGCGGCGCAGGCCGGCCGCGCAAGCGCGCGAGCAGGCCCGCGCGCTGCTCGACAAGGTCGGGCTCGCGCACCGGATGAACGCATACCCGTCCGAACTGTCGGGCGGGCAGCAGCAGCGCGTCGCGATCGCACGCGCGCTCGCGATGGAGCCGCAGGCGATCCTGTTCGACGAACCGACCTCGGCGCTCGACCCCGAACTCGTCGGCGAGGTGCTCGGCGTGATGCGCGGGCTCGCGCGCGACGGCATGACCATGGTGGTCGTCACGCACGAAATGGCGTTCGCCCGCGAGGTGGCCGATCGCGTGTGCTTCCTGCACGACGGCACCATCTGCGAAAGCGGCGCCGCGCGCGACGTGCTCACGCAGCCGAAGCATCCCCGCACGCAGGAATTCCTGCGTCGCCTGCTGGCGTCGGACGACGCCGCCAACCCGGATCGAACATGAGTGCAAGGAACGCGGCACCCGGATGGCCCGACACGCAGTGGCCCGATTCGCTGTGGGCGGCGACCGCCGCGCCGGCGCCCGATACCCCCGCGCTCGATGCGTCCGCGTCGTGCGACGTCGCGATCGTCGGCGCCGGCTTCACCGGCCTGTCGACCGCGCTCCACCTGGCCGAACGCGGCGTGAACGTGCGCGTGATCGACGGCGCGCAGCCGGGCTGGGGGGCGTCGGGCCGCAACGGCGGGCAGGTGATTCCGGGCCTGAAATACGATCCCGACGAACTGATCCGCCGGTTCGGCGACGAGGCCGGCGAGCAGCTTGCCGGCGTGGTCGGCGGGGCGGCCGACACGGTGTTCGACCTGATCGCGCGGCACGCGATCGACTGCGACGCGCGTCGCCGCGGCTGGATCCAGCCGGCGCCGACCGCCGCGATGCTCGAGACGGTCGCGCGGCGCGCGCAGCAATGGGCCGCGCGGGGCGCGCCGGTCGAACTGCTCGGTCGCGACGACGTCGCGCGCCGGCTCGGCACCGGCGCCTACGCGGGCGGCTGGATCGATCGCCGCGCGGGCAGCGTGCAGCCGCTCAGCTATACGCGCGGCCTCGTGCGCGCCGCACAGGCGAGCGGGGCGGTCGTGCACGGGCTGACGCGCGCCGTCGGGCTGACGCGTGCCGGCGGTCGCTGGCAGGTCGCGACCGCCGGCGGCGCGACGGTATCGGCCGACCGCGTCGTGCTCGCGACCAATGGCTATACCGACGGACTGTGGCCCGGCTTGCGCCAGTCGGTGATCGCCGCGAACAGCTTCATCGTCGCGACGCAACCGCTCGCGCCGGAACTCGGCCGCGACATTCTCGCCGGCGGCGAAGTCGCATCGGATGCGCGGCGCCTGCTGCTGTACTTCCGGCGCGATGCGGCGGGACGCCTGCTGATGGGTGGTCGCGGCCCGTTCGCGGAACCGCGTGCGGCGAGCGACTGGCGCCATCTCGAGCGTGCGGCGACGCTGCTGTATCCGCAACTCAAGGGCGTCCGGTTCGAATACCGCTGGGCCGGACGCGTCGCGATCACCGCGGATTTCATGCCGCACGTGCACGAGCCGGCGCCGGGCGTGACGATCGCGCTCGGCTACAACGGGCGCGGCATCGCGATGGCGACGACGCTCGGCAAGCATCTGGCGGCGCAGCTGTCGGGCGACGCGCAACTGCCGCTGCCGTTCCGCGTCACGCCGATCCGGCCGATTCCGTTTCACGGGCTGCAGCGCTTCTATATCGCGGCCGGCGTGGCCTGGTACCGGCTGCTCGACAGCCTGTCGTAACGCAGGCGGGAAGCAGGATCGCCAACCGTCGTCCGATCGGGCAGAATCGACACTCCCAGTTTCCGCCGACGGATGCCGCATGACCGATCCGAACGAATCGCCCGGCCGCCGCGCCTATGCGAGCTTCGCGCAACGCTACGCGGACATCGCGCCGACGAAGGCGCACAACGCGCTGTACGAACGGCCGGCGACGCTGGCGCTGCTCGGCGACGTCGACGGCCTGACGGTGCTCGACGCCGGGTGCGGTCCCGGCATCTGCAGCGAACACTTGGCGCACCGCGGCGCGACCGTGCATGCGTTCGACGTCACGCCGGAGATGGTCGCGCTCGCGCGAACGCGCTGCGACGGCCTCGCGGTCGACATCGTGGAAGGCGACCTGGAGGCGCCGCTCGCGTGGCTGCCGGATCATGCGGTCGACAAGGTGCTGTGCTCGCTCGCGCTCGACTACGTGCGCGATCTCGCGCCGACGCTGCGCGAATTCAGGCGCGTCGCGCGCCCCGGCGCGACGCTCGTGTTCTCGATGGCGCATCCGATGCGCGACTGGATGGACGAACGGACGCGCGGGGAAGGCACGTACTTCGACACGTCACGCTTCGGTTTCCACTGGTCGGGGTTCGGCGAGCCGAGGCCCTACGTCGAAGCCTGGCGGCGGCCGCTGGCCGACATCCTGAATGCGCTCGCCGACGGCGGCTGGCGGCTCGACCGATTCGTCGAACCGAAGCCGCTGCCGGAGATGAAGGCGGCGTCGGAACGGCTCCACGCGGAGCTGTCGCTGGCGCCGGCCTTCCTGTGCATCCGCGCGCGCCGCTGATGCGGCGCGACGCCCGCGCGGCGTTCAGTGCCGTGCCGGCTCGTCGTTCAGCGTGCCGAGAAACGCCTCGATGTCCTTGATGTCCTGCGCGGTCATCGCGGGCTTGTCGCCCGGCTTGCGGTCGAACGGCGCGTCGGTCACGTCGACGTTCGCGCGATATTTCGGCGGGAGGTCGTCGTACTCGTCGACCTTGCCGTCCGCGCCGCGCGAATAGAACTTCTGCGGCGAGATGCTGCGCTCGTTGTAGAACGCCATCACCTGGTCGAGCGTATGGAACACGCCGTTGTGGAAGAACACGCGGCGCGTCGCCGAGTTGCGCAGCGTCGGCGTCAGGAACATCCCGCAATACTGCGTCTGGTCCTTCAGGTCGTCGCGGAACGGTCCGCACACGCCGAGATCGTGGAACGCCGGGTTGCGGTTCTGCGCAAGCGCCTGGTTGCGCGGCGCACCGAGCGCCTCGTACTGGTAATCGGTGAACATCGGCGGCAACCCGTCCTTGCCGGGTTTCGACAGATGGCAGCCCGCGCAATTCGCCTTGTCCGGATCGTTGAACAGGCGCAGGCCGCGCAGCTCGGCCTGCGTGAGGCGCGCGCGGCCTTCGAGCCAGCGGTCGTACTTGCTGTTGTACGGATGGAACGACGGATCCTCGACCTGGTAGCGCGCGATCGCGAACATCGCCTCCGACACCGCGAGCTGCGGGCTGTCGAACACGCGCGCGCCGAACAGTTGCACCAGCTGCGCGCGGTGCGACGACTGCGCGAGCTTGCGCGCCACGTCGTCGATGCTCGCGTTCGCCATCTCGACCGGATTCAGCAGCGGGCCGAACGCCTGCTGCTGCAGCGTGTCGGCGCGGCCGTCCCAGAACATCCCGCCTTGCGGCACGAGCTGCGGCGCGGCCGACGTGCCGGCCACCTTCTGCGCCTTGACGACGCCGGCCGCCGACGCGGCCTGCTGCGCGACGCTCGGCGCGGCGTCGTTTTCGCCGGCATCCGGGCCGATGCTGAAGTTCGGCTGGCGGTACAGGTACATCAGCGACGGCGGCGGGCGATAGCCCTGCTGCGTCATCGCGAGGCCGCCCGGCTGCACGTCGAGCGCATTCGGCGGCCCGTACGCGTGGTCGGGGCTGTGGCACGACGCGCACGACTGCTTGCCCGACGCGGACAGCGACGGATCGTGGAACAGCGCGCGCCCGAGCTGCGCGACCGCCGACAGCGGCTGCGCGGCGGGCCGCTGCAGCACGACCGGATGCGGGTTCGCGCCGGTCCAGTCGGCGACGACGGTGCCGATGGCCGCCGGCACCCGCGCGGGAAACGCGATCGCGAACGCGCCGTAGCCGAGCACGGCCGCGCCGAACACGAACGCCGCGCGGCGCGGCAGGCGGGAAGGGGCGCGCGGCGCGGGGGGGCCGGAGGCGTCGGAAGAGGGGAACGCGGGTCGGGCTGTCATGCTGTCGATCGGAACTCGGGCGCCGCTCGACGCGGCGCGTTAAATGGAAACGGCCGGCGCGCGAGGCGCCGGCCATGCGGTCGGGCAGGCGACGCTCAGATCGCCGGTGCGGCGCTCAGTGCGGTGCCGAGCGTCGGGTCGAGGTACAGCGGCGTCGTGTTCGGCTTCGACGTGAAGTCGAACAGGTTGCGCAGGTCGCCCGCGGTCGCATCGAACGAACCGCCGCCGATGCGCTGGCCGCCGAGCCAGTTGTCCTCGATGAAGCGCACGACGGACGCCTGGTCGAGCATCGTGTGGTCGACGTAGTTCTGCTTCGCATACGGCGAGATCACGACCAGCGGAATGCGCACGCCCGGGCCGCAACGGCCGTTCACGGTCGCGCCGTTCACGCCGGTGGTGCCGCCCGTGCCGCACTTGCCGGCGCCGTTGACCTGGTCGACCGGGTCCGACGATGCGTGCGTCGGCGCCGTGTACACGTGGTCGTACCAGCCGTCCGAGTCGTCGTACGTGACGATCACGGCCGTGTTCTGCCAGTCCGGCTGCTGCTGCAGGAAGTTGACGACCTTGGTCACGAACGCCTGCTCGTCGAGCGGATCCGAATAGCCCGCATGCCCGTCCTGCGCGGCCGGCGCCTTCAGGTAGCTGACCGACGGGAAGTTGCCGGCCTTCACGGCGGCGAAGAAGTCGTCCGTGTCGTACTGGTGGTTCGCCGGCTCGGCGGTCTTGCCGTCGGCCTGGAAGCTCGAACCGATCGCCGCGACCGAGCTCGGGCGCGTGTGCTGCGGGTTCGCGGTCGACGCGTAGTACTGGAACCAGTTGTGGTGCGGGATGTAGTCGGCCGTCGCGGCGTTCACGGCGGTGGCGACCGTGCTGCGCGCGCAGCCCGTCGTACCGTTGCCGTTCGTCGTCGACAGGTTGAAGCCGCCCATGAAGCCGCCCCACGTGATCTTCGCGCCGTTCAGCAGGTCGCCGATGTTCTTGCCCGTCATCATCGCCTGGTCGGTCGTGCTCGAGCACACGTCGAAGCCCGGGTCGACGTCGTTGATCATCGTGAAGCCGCCCTGGCCGTCATTGATGTAGTACGAGCTGGCCGCGAGCGTCGACGGCTGCTTCGACGTCTTGACGATCTGCATCCCGTTGGTCTGGCCGGATACCACGTTCAGCGCGCCGGGCGTCGACGGGCCGTAGACCGTCGTGAACGTGTTGTCGCTCATCGCGAAGCGCTGCGCGTAGTTCCACAGCGCGGTCACGGTGTTGCCGTCGAAGTAGCCCATCACCTGGCCCTTCGTGCCGAACGCGCCGGCGCCGCCGGACGAGCCCTTGCCGGTGTACTTCGGGAACAGGTCGGCGAGGCCGTTGTCCTCGGCCTGCTGCTCGGCCGTGTACGCGTGGTTCTGGTCGGCGGTCGCGGCCTGCGTGCGGTCGAGGCGGAACGGGTTCGCCGCGTCGGTGCCGTTGGCCGTGTTCGTGAAGTTCGGGTTCGCGGTCAGCAGCGTGCCCGTCAGCCCGTTCGACGTCGGCGTGCCCGCTTTCGCGGTGAACGCCGGTTCGCCCGACGGGTTCGTCGCGTTCGGATAGGTGCCGAAGTAGTGGTCGAACGAGATGTTCTCGCCGTAGATCACGACCACGTGCTTGATCGGCGTGGCGGTCTGCAGCGCATCCTGCGACGACACGGCGGGCGTCGACGTGGGATCGTCGCTGCCGCCGCAGGCGAACAGCGCCAGCGCCGCGGCTGCGCAGGCGGTGACGAGCAAGGCTTGACGGAACATCGGGAAACTCCAGGTAAGGTCTTCGAGGGTGGGGCGCGGCTCCGTCGCCGTGGCGTGTCGGTCGGCGCGGAGCGCGTGAGAGAGCACGCGCATTGAAACAGCCGCATATGAAGATATGGGGACGGAGTGGTTTCGTGACGGTTGCACCGCGGTATCGATTCCATTACGCCGGCACGAGGCGCGAAAGAGAACGGAAAGGGGCAGACCGCGTGCGGCCGCCGCGGCAGGTGCCGCGGCGCGGCGGGCCGCGGCCGCCGATGCCGCGCCGGGCGGGGCGGCGCACGGCCGGCGGGCGCGTTCGCGCCGCCGCGCACGCCGACGTTTTTGACAATCCGGTGACGGATTCATACGATGAACGCCCTGCGGCGACGATCGACGTCGCCGCGCGTCTGCGAGTATTCATCGTGCCGATTCCCGTCCTGTTTGCCGTGCTGTGCGCCGCGTTCCTCCATGCGGCGTGGAACGCGCTGGTCCGCGGCAGCGGCGACCGGCTGCGTTCGGCCACCGTGCTGCAGATCGCGATCGGGCTGTTCGCGCTGCTGTTCCTGCCGGCCGCCGCGCCCATTTCAGCGTCGAGCTGGTTGTGCGTCGTCGCGTCGGCGGTGCTGCACGTCGTCTACACGTTGCTGCTCGTGCGCGCGTACGAGCATGGCGACCTGACCGTCGCGTATCCGGTCGCGCGCGGCACCGCGCCGCTGCTCGTCACGCTCGGCGCGGCGGCGTTCGCGGGCGAGCGGCTGAACGTCGGCGCGCAAGGCGGGCTCGTGCTGATCTGCGCGGGCATCCTGGCGATCGGGCTGGATCGCGGACGCGGCGCAACGCATCCGATCGCGAGGGTGCTGCCGACCGCGTTCGCGACC
Source organism: Burkholderia sp. YHN3-13 (assembly GCF_055810675.1). Classification (NCBI taxonomy): domain Bacteria; kingdom Pseudomonadati; phylum Pseudomonadota; class Betaproteobacteria; order Burkholderiales; family Burkholderiaceae; genus Burkholderia; species Burkholderia sp. YHN3-13. Next base: position 230,724 of record NZ_JBVVNQ010000009.1, read on the forward strand.
GGCGTGTCGATCGCGGCGTACAGCGTGGTCGACGGGATCGGCGTGCGCGAGAGCGGCAACACGGTCGGCTATACCGCGTGGATGTTCGTGCTGACGGGGGCGATGATGGCCGCGTACTACCGGCTGCGCGCGGGGCCGTTGCGGCTGACGCAGGAGGTCGGCGAAACGGCGAAGGCCGCATGCGGCGGGGTGTTCGCCGCGCTTGCGTACGGCATCGTCATCTGGGCGATGGACCGGGCGCCGATGGGGCCGGTGTCGGCGCTGCGCGAGACGAGCGTGGTGTTCGCGGCGCTGATCGCGCGCGTGTATCTCGGCGAGCGGCTGACGCCGCGCCGGGCGGCAGGGTGCATGGTGATTGCTTGCGGGGCGTTGTTGATCAGTGCGTTCGAGGCGGTGCGGTGAGCATTGACGACAGTCGCAAGTTTAGGCGGTTGCAGACGAAATCGTCACGCGCACCGATGTAACGGGCCGTCGCTTGACGGGGCGAGGCGGCGCACAAACTGCGTTGCGCCGCTCCGGTGATCCGGCCTAGCTGAAGAGACCTAGCGCAGGCGCCGCGTAGCTCGCGAGATGAAAAACGACGACGAATAGCGTAGCCATAACGAACACGTTTCCCCATCTACGCGACGACCAGCGCCGATAAGCGAACGCATTGATGACGGCAAAGAGGACCGAGGGCCACAACGTGAGTGCGAGCAGACCGACCACGAATACCGCCTGAGGAGCGCAGTGCTCCATGTCGTTGCAGCCGGTCGAATGTGACGGTGTAGTGTGCCAATGAATTCGGCTGAACGTGTAAAGGGATGCCCAGGTAACGAGCAAGCCCCATATGAATCCGCCGAGGGTGACGGCCAGCCGTTTCATTCAACTTCCCAGAAAAGGATTTCGTTCGAATTGGCGAGGTCCGAGTACCAGTTTCCGCGTCGGCCCCGAAGATAATCGAGCGGGTTAATCATGGACGGCACGCCAATGCGAAATCGCCAGAACGACGCAGCCGAGGGTGTGAGCGTGTCCTTGTTCCACAGATCGATATGTCCGCCGCTGAATGCGTCAGCCGAATCACCGTCCTGCCGCCAATAACCGAAGAAATAGACGATACCGGTTCGGCTTTTTACCTTGTCCTGCCAATCCTGTCCGGTGATATTTTCCGGCTTGCCCAAGCCAAGGAATGGGCGAAGCTTCAACCATTCTGCTAGTTCGTAGGCGCGGGTCGCAGTTGCCTTCCCATCGAGGATGAGGCGTCCGAGCGTTCGTTTTCCTGGCATGGGCTTCAATACTTTCTGAGAAAACGACTTCATGCCGCTGCCGATTGCGTGGAAAGTTACGCTCATCCGGATCGCACATTGATTTTTATACTCGCCGGTCGGGTCATCATATGGATCCTTCTTCGGATATGCGTTCCAAAGCTCCTGAAATGTCAGTGTTTTGAGCTGTACCGTTTTTTGAGAATGCGGCGTGTCATTGGTGCGGACTTTCGTGGACGGGTTCGGCATCGGCTACGCCCCATATGTGGCGGCGATGACGAATCCGACGGAAGCGGTCGGATCGCTGGCTGTTGCTACGGCGGGTTGCATAGTCGATTCCTGATGCATTAAGGAATCGAAGACGATCGCTGATTAGAAACAAGTCGCCTATTAGACTTGTACGACTTTTCGTGGAATTTGCTACCGATTGATGGGCGTCCCATTAATCGGTGCCATCGCACGATGCCGCAGTCGAACACGTTTTCCGGGCAATGTCGATCACGACAGACGCGCCGCGACAGCTACGTTGCGCAGGAAAGCGCAGCCTGTGGCCCTGCGAGCTGCTCAACGCCTGCCTGACGCAGCCGGAACCATGATGATGCCTGCGGCACCGGCGACCTTCGCGTGAACACCTCGCCCGCGCGGGTGTTACGCTTCCACCGGCATCGCGCTCGTACACTTGATTTCGTCGAGGCACACGCTCGAATGCACGCCGCTCACGCCGGGGATGCGCATCAGCGTCTCGAGCAGGAATCGCGACAGCCCCTTCAGATCGTGCGCGACGACTTTCAGCACGTAGTCGATGTCGCCCGTCACCGAGAAACATTCCTGGATCTGCGCGAGATCCGACACGAGTTTCTGGAACTTCGACAAATCGCGGATATGCCCGCGCTCCATCGTCACGTGCACGAACGCGGTGACGCCGAAGCCGAGCGTGTCGGCGCAGAGCCGGGTTTCGTAACGGCGGATCGCGCCGATTTCCTCCAGCCGGCGATGGCGCCGCAACGTCTGCGCGGGCGACAGTCCCACGGCCTTCGCCAGATCGAGGTTCGACGCGCGGCCGTTCTCCTGCAGCACCGACAGCAAGTGGCGATCGATGCGATCGAGAACCGGGTCAGGCATTTTTGTTTCCTCATTCGTCTCCTGGATGCAATCTTATCTCATAATGTAGGGTTTGCATGAGCGGGTTACGCAACCCGATTTCGCGGTCGCGACGCTAAACTGACCCCGGATTTTCGTATGCGGCCGCGGCAGCGCGGCGTGGGCGGAGGAGTCGGCGGCCAGTGTGGCCGGCACGCCGACGCAAATCGGTTGCCGCCTCACGCGAAGATTGCAGTCCCCAACCCGGCGCCCCCACGAACGGCCGCCGGCACAGTAAAACAGCGCCCGGCACACCGAGGCGCGCCGCACCGCGTCAGGCGGAGGCGGACAGAGTGGAGAAGACATGGTTTCTGGTAACGAGAGCGACGGCCTGAAGCGCGGGCTGAAGAACCGGCACATCCAGCTGATTGCGCTCGGCGGCGCGCTCGGCACGGGGCTGTTTCTCGGCATCGCGCAGACGATCAAGATGGCCGGCCCGTCCGTGCTGCTCGGCTATGCGGTGGCCGGCATCGTCGCGTTCTTCATCATGCGCCAGCTCGGCGAGATGGTCGTCGACGAGCCCGTCGCCGGCTCGTTCAGCTTTTTCGCGAACAAGTACGTCGGCCACTTCACCGGCTTCCTGTCGGGCTGGAACTACTGGGTGCTGTACATCCTCGTCAGCATGGCCGAGCTGTCGGCCGTCGGGATCTACGTGCAGTACTGGTGGCCCGGCGTGCCGACCTGGGTGTCGGCGCTGGTGTTCTTCGTCGCGATCAACCTGCTCAACCTGGCGAGCGTGAAGTCGTACGGCGAGACGGAATTCTGGTTCTCGATCATCAAGGTCGCCGCGATCGTCGGCATGATCGGCTTCGGCGGCTGGCTGCTCGCGAGCGGCCACGCGGGGCCGGAGGCGAGCGTGCGGAACCTGTGGCAGCACGGCGGCTTCTTCCCGAACGGCGTGTCGGGGCTCGTGATGTCGATGGCCGCGATCATGTTCTCGTTCGGCGGGCTGGAGCTGATCGGCATCACCGCGGCCGAGGCCGACGATCCGAAGCACAGCATTCCTCGCGCGACCAACCAGGTGATCTACCGGATCCTGATTTTCTACATCGGCGCGCTCGCGGTGCTGCTGTCGCTGTATCCGTGGGAAAAGGTCGTCACCGGCGGCAGCCCGTTCGTGCTGATCTTCCACGCGCTGAGCAGCAACGTGGTCGCCAACGTGCTGAACGTGGTCGTGCTGACGGCCGCGCTGTCGGTCTACAACAGCGGGGTGTACAGCAACAGCCGGATGCTGTTCGGCCTCGCGCAGCAGGGCAACGCGCCGAAGGTGCTGTGCTCGGTGAACAAGCGCGGCATTCCGCTCGCCGCGCTCGGCGCGTCGGCGCTCGCGACCGGCGTGTGCGTGCTGGTCAACTACTTCATGCCGGGCAAGGCGTTCGAGGTGCTGATGGGCCTCGTCGTGTCGGCGCTGATCATCAACTGGGCGATGATCAGCCTGATCCACCTGAAGTTCCGCCAGGCCAAGCGCGCGGCCGGGGAGAAGACTTCCTTCCGCAGTCTGGGCTATCCTTTCACGAATTACCTGTGCCTGGCATTCATGGCCGGCATTCTCGTCGTGATGTACCTGACGCCGGATCTCCGCCTGTCGGTGTACCTGATCCCGGTATGGCTCGCGGTGCTCGCGATCGGGTATCGCTTCCGTCAGAAGAATGCAGGCTTTGCGATGCACGACGGCGCCTCCGCACGCTGACGCAGGCCACGACCGATCATTCTTCCAAACGAGACCGACATAGCCATGTTCGAACACATCGACGCGTACCCGGGCGACCCGATCCTGACGCTCAACGAGAACTTCCAGAAAGATCCGCGCGACCAGAAGGTCAACCTGAGCATCGGGATCTATTTCGACGCCGAAGGCCGGATTCCGGTGATGGGCGCCGTGCGCGAAGCCGAAACCGCGCTGCAGCGCGACAGCGGCCCGAAGCCGTACCTGCCGATGGTCGGCCTGGCCGCGTACCGCGACGCCGTGCAATCGCTCGTGTTCGGCGCCGATCACCCGGCCCGCGCGGCCGGTCGCATCGCGACGCTGCAGACGCTCGGCGGCTCGGGCGCACTGAAGGTCGGCGCCGATTTCCTGAAGCGCTACTTCCCGGATGCACAGGTGTGGCTCAGCGATCCGAGCTGGGAAAACCACCGCTTCATCTTCGAGCGCGCCGGCTTCACGGTGAATACCTACCCGTACTACGACGAGGCGACGGGCGGCCTGAAGTTCGACGCGATGCTCGCGGCGATCGACGCGCTGCCGGCGCGCAGCATCGTGCTGCTGCATGCGTGCTGCCATAACCCGACCGGCGTCGACCTCGACGAAGGCCAGTGGGAGAAACTGATCGACGTGATCGAGGCGCGCGGGCTGCTGCCGTTCGTCGACATGGCGTACCAGGGCTTCGGCGCGGGTCTCGACGCGGACGCGTTCGCGGTGCGCGAACTGGCCCGCCGCGGCGTGCCGACGCTCGTCGCGAACTCGTTCTCGAAGAACTTCTCGTTGTACGGCGAGCGCGTGGGCGGGCTGAGCGTCGTCTGCGAAGACGCAGCCGCGGCCGAGCGCGTGCTCGGCCAGCTGGCCGGCGCCGTGCGCTCGAACTACAGCAACCCGCAAACCTACGGTGCGAAGGTCGTCGCGGCCGTGCTCGGCACGCCGGCACTGCGCAAGCAATGGGAAGAGGAGCTGTCGGCCATGTGCCGCCGCATCGCGCGGATGCGCCAGTCGATCCACGACGGCCTGCGCGACCACGTCGGCGGCGAGGCGCTCACGCGCTACGTGAAGCAGCGCGGGATGTTCACGTACACGGGCCTGACCGAATCGCAGGTCGACGCGCTGCGTGAAGTGCACGGCGTGTACATCCTGCGTTCGGGCCGGATGTGCGTGGCGGGCCTGAACGACTCGAACGTCGGCATCGTCGCGGACGCGATCGGCAAGGTGCTGAAGAGCGGCGTCTGAGCGCGGCGCGCGCTCCGGCGCGCACCGAACGACGCAGGATGAGCCGGTTGTCCCCCGTCGCGGGGGCAGCCGGTTTTTTCTTGCGCGGCGGCAACGTGCGCCGGAAGACAGACGCGACGGCGCGTGCGGCGGTACGATGCGGCATCGGACGCAACACGAAAAGGGAGCGACATGGGCATCCGGATCATCCGGCTCGGCACGCCGCGCGCGGCCGGCGAGGGGCTGCGGATCGGTACGGTGCGGCGGCCGCCGCGCGGCGTACCTAAGGCGGAATTCGCGTCGCGCGACTACTATGATGTATGGCTGCCGACGCTGTCGCCGAGTGCCGAACTCGTTGCCCAGGCACAGGCCGCCGAAACCGACGCCGAATGGAATGCATTCAAGCGCCACTTTCGCGCGGAGATGGCGCAGGGCGACCCGGCGAAGGTGCTGGACCTGCTGGCGGCGCTGTCGGCCACCACGGCGTTCTCGATCGGCTGCTACTGCGAAGACGAGCGCCATTGCCACCGCAGCGTGCTGCGCGAGCTGCTCGCGCAGCGCGGCGCGGCGATCGAGCCCGACGCGGGCTGAAGCCGTGTCGCGCGGCTGCACCGGGATCGTGCGGTGCAGCGGACCGCTTGACGTGGGTCAAGCGCGCGGCCGCGCGCGCCACTATGCTCTCGTCATGGAGCCATCACGACGATGACAGGCCGACCGATGCACATCACTTTTCCGCCCGAGCCGCCCGAATATTGCGCGCGCGACCTGGTCGTCGCGTTTTCGGCGCTGGTCGACGGACGTTGCGTACAGTGCGCGGTCACGGCCGAGGCGCTGGAAGACCATTTCGGCGCGCGGTCGCTGCTCGAAAGCGACCTGCTGACCGCATTCGACGGGCACCGCCCGGCGATCGAGGCGATGGCGCGACGGATGCTCGAGGAAATCGGCGGCCGGCCGGTGCTGCTGCACAGCGGCCACTTCCGGCTCGAAGGCTGATACCGCAGGAGGGCGCATGACACTGCAGGGCAACATTCACGAACGCGACTGGTCGGTCGAAGTCGAGACGCGACCGTGCGAATCGGGCGAATTCCGCTGCCGCGTGTCCGTCGAGCACGGCGCCGGTGCCGCGCGGTTTCATCATACGTTCGAGCACAGTCACGCGTATCCGACCGAGCGCGAGGCCATGATCGAAGGGCTGCGCGCCGGCATGACCTGGATCGAGATGAAGACGTCGCAGGTCTTCAACGTATGAACGGACCCGCGCCAGGACGGCGCGGGAGGATTGTCGGCCGGGCCGCGATCGCAGAATCGCGCCACGCCACGGGAAACGCGTGCCGCCGCATCGTGTGCGGGCGGGCGCATGCAAGGCGGTCGACGAGCGGGCGGCCCCGTCGGGAGAGTAGGAGATGGGCGTGGGCATGCAGATCGCCTGCCGGGGATTCACCGGGTCCGCCGCGGTGGAAGCCGAGGCCGGCGCGCAACTGGTGCGGCTCGAGCGGTTCCGCGCGCTGATCGGCGGCTGCCACCTCGCGATCGAATCGCGCGTGGCGACCGATGGCGTGCGGCTGTACGACGTGCGGCTCGACCTGGTGATGCACGACGCGGCGCTCAGGCCGCTGCCGCCATGCGCGGGAAACGACCTCGACGACGCGCTGCGCCGCGCATTCGCCCAGGCCGAGCAGGCGCTGATCGCGTGGCAGGCGAGCGGCGCAAGGGCGGCGCTGCGCCGATGATCCGGCGTCGCGCGTCAGACCTGCGCGAGCGCGTGCGCGTCGAGGATGCGCACGCGCTTGCCGCGCGTTTCGACCAACGCGTCGCGATGGAACCGCGAGAACATCCGGCTGACGGTTTCGAGCTTCATCCCGAGATAGCAGCCGATTTCCTCGCGCGTCATCCGCAGGTTGAATTCGGTCGCCGAATAACCGCGCGCCTCGAAACGGGACGACAGGTTCAGCAGGAAATGCGCGACGCGCTGTTCGGCCGACATCGTGCCGAGCAGCAGCATCTGGCTCGATTCGCGAACGATCTCGCTGCTCAGCATCTGGTAGAGGAAGTGCTGCATCGGCTTGATCTCGCGGCAGGCGGCTTCGAGCGCGCCGAACGGAATGATGCACACGACGCTGTCCTCCAGCGCGATCGCGTCGCAGCAATGCTGGCCGCTGCCGATGCCGTCCATCCCGAGCGTTTCGCCGGCGATCTGGAAGCCCGTCACGTGCTCGCGGCCGTCGCGATGCATCATCACCGTCTTGAACGAACCCGCGCGCACCGCATAGATGCTCTGGAACGGATCGTCGATGCGGAACAGCGCGTCACCCTGGCGAACGTGCCGGGTCGTGCAGATGATCGAGTCGAGGCGGCCGTACTCGGCGGCCGTCAGGTGCGGCAGGCACATCGAGCGCATCGCGCAGGCCGAGCAGCGTGCGGCCGGATGTTTGGCGGCGTCGGCGCGCGCGGCCGCGCGCAGCGGAATCGTTGGCCGGGGTACGACGGACACGTCGGCGGCGCAGGCGGTGGCTGTGGACATAAGTCACTCCGGCTCGTCAGGGGTGGTGCACACGAGCGTGCACCAGGGATTCGATGACACGGCATGCGGCGTCGAATTCGACGGTCTTGTCGAAGAAGTAGTCGGCTCCCGCCGTCGCGCATGCCTCTCTGAATGCCGGCGCCGAATGATTCGTCAGCACGATCGTGACGATGCGCGGTGCGACCTTCGACAGCATCCCGATGAGGGCGAGGCCGCTGCCGTCCGCGAGCCGCACGTCGACGATCACGACATCCGCCCGGCAACTGCGGATGTGCGTCCACGCATCCTGGCCGTCTTCCGCTTCGCCCACGACGGCGACGCCGCGGATCGCGCCGACGAGCAGCGCGATCCGCTGACGGACGGCGACGGCGTGATCGACGAGAAACACCCTGAGCGCGGCGGGTGACAGGCTGGCATTCATGCCGGCAGTATCGTGTTGCGCCGCCGAAATTGAAATCGGCCGAATTGGAAGTTCGTGTAGGCCGCTTCGACGCGTTGTAGGGCGTTTCCTACAACGCGTCCGGGAAACCGCCGGCGCGGCTCCGATGTTGCCGCGATGCCGGGTACGCGGTCAGCCGGCGCCGCGCGCCTCGAGCGCATCGCGCGCCGTGCGGCACGCGGCGAGATCCCATGCAGCGCAGCCGACGCTCTTGAACAGCATCGGCCCGCCGCGCGCGAACGTGCCGTTCAGCACGTCGGCGAGCGACGCGACGTGCTGCCAGTCGACCTGCGCGACGATCAGGTCGCCGGCCTCGTGGCGCGCGCCGGCCGGATCGTCGACGACGAGCCGGCTGCCGTGCACGGTGTTCGCGCCGATCTCGGCGGCATCCGCGGTGAACGCGCCGACGCCGACCACGAGCCGGCCCTCGCGCGCGGCTTCCCGGTAGACGGGCGTGCGGCTCGTCGTCAGCGTGACGACGACGTCGATCGCGTCGGGAATCGCTTCGCCGTCGAGCGGTGCGAGCCGCGGCGCCTGCGCGCGATGCGCCGCGCAGAACGCGGCCGCGCTGTCGGCGCGCGTGCCGCGCACGTGGAGGCGCGCTTCCGGGAAGATCGCCGCGAGCGCTTCCGCGTGATTGGCCGCCTGCTTGCCGGTGCCGATCAGCAGGACGTCGCGCGGCGCGGCGCCATGCAGCGCCTCGATGCCGAGCGCGGTGACGGCCGCCGTGCGGCGGCCGGTGACCGTCGGGCCGTCGAGCGCGAAGCGCAGTTCGCCCGTGGTCGCGTCGTACGCGCTCACCTGGCCGAGGATCGTCGGCAGGCCGCACGTGCCGTTACCGGGGCAGACGTTCACGAGCTTGTGGCTCGCGAGGTCGCGCGCGCTCGACGGCATCGACAGCATCACGCCGCCGGCCTGCAGCGGCACGACGAGGCGCTCGGGGCTGACGATCTTGCCCGCCGCATACTCGGCAACGGCTTGCCTGAGCGTGGCGAGCAGCGCCGGGTAGTCGAGCAATGCGGCCGTGTCGGCCGCATCGAAAACGGGAATCGGGGAAAGGGCGGTCATCGTGTACGTCGTATGCGTCGTGAGCGTGGACGGCGGGCGCATGCCGCGCCCGCCACGGGGCTGCCGGATACCGCGACACCAGGCAGCGTGGATCGAATCTATACCACTTTCTGGCGCACCCGCAACCCAGAAAATAAAGCGTCGAGCCGGTTTTGGTTCTAATATCTGTCCAGAAGGGTTGCCGTGGCGCGATACCGGCACCGCTCCGGTATAGTGCGAACCCATTCCAGATCCACGCCCGCGACCGGGCAGGAGCCATACGATGATGTCCGCGCGTCCCGAATCAATCGAAGGCGGTTTCCGGCCGCTGCAGATCTACGAGCAGGTAGCCGAGAAGATCCGCGACGAAATCCGCGCCGGGCGCTACGCGGCCGAGTCGCGCCTGCCGTCCGAGCGCGAGCTCGCCGCGCTGTTCCAGGTCGGCCGGCCGGCCGTGCGCGAGGCGCTCGGCGCGCTGCAGAACGAAGGGCTGGTGTTCACGAAGCGCAATTCGGGCACCTATGTCGTCGCGGCGCCGCTCGACGTGCTCGCGCGGCGCGGCGACGCGCCGATGGCGTCCGAGGCCGACTTCAGCCCGACGTCGACACTCGACGTCCGGCTGATCCTGGAGCCCGCGATCGCACGTCTCGCGGCCGCCCATGGCCGCGCCGATCCCGGTGCCGAGCGTTATCTCGCGCAGATGGAAACCATCACCGACGTCGACGATCCGCACCAGCGCGCGCTCTGGAACGAGAGCGACCGGCTGTTCCACCGGCAGCTCGCGCTGATGACGGGCGACGCGCTGATGGTGAAGATCGCGGACGAAGTCGCGAAGACGATGGACCAGCCGCTGTGGAAACGGCTGAAGGACGACGGCATCTACGACGCGGGCCGAATCCGGCTCTACGTGTCCGAGCACCGGCTGATCTACGAGGCGATCGTGTCGGGCGATGCCGATGCGGCCGCGTTCTACGTCGAGCAGCACATCCGCCGCGTGCGGCGCGACATCGCGCCGAAGTAGAACGAATCCGCGCGAATGCATTCTGGTCTTAAATATGACCAAAATTCCGAAATTATTTTGAAATTGCTTGCGATGTGACCACGTGTGTCCTACATTGGTTTCACTCAAAACCAATCAGGAGGCATCATGCGACACCTCGTTACCGCGCTCTCGGTGGCCGTTGCCGCCGGCGCGCTGACTTCCGCGCACGCGCAGGAAGTCGTGATGATCGGCCATTCGGCGCCGCTCACCGGGCCGCAGGCCGCGAACGGCAAGGACAACGAAAACGGCGCGCGGCTCGCCGTGGACGAACTCAACAAGGCCGGCATCAAGGTCGCCGGCAAGGCCGTCACGTTCAAACTGGTTTCCGAAGACGACCAGGCTGACCCGAAGGCCGGCGTGCAGGTCGCGCAGAACCTCGTCGACAAGGGCGTCGTCGCGGTGCTCGGACCGTACAACTCGGGCGTCGCGATCCCCGCGTCGCGCGTGTACTCGACTGCCGGCGTGCCGATCCTGCCGGTCGCGTCGAACCCGGCGCTGACGAAGCAGGGCTTCAAGAACATCTTCCGGATCGGCGCGAGCGACGAACAGCTCGGCGGCACGATGGCGACGTTCGCCGCGAAGACGCTGAACGCGAAGACGGCCGCCGTGATCGACGATCGCACCGCTTACGGGCAGGGCGTTGCCGAGCAGTTCATGAACGTCGCGAAGGCGAACGGGATCCGGATCGTCGACCAGGAGTACACGAACTCGTCGGCCACCGACTTCCTCGGCATCCTCACCAAGATCAAGGCCGGCAACCCCGACGTGATCTTCCTCGGCGGTTATGCGGCGCAGGGCGCGCCGATGGCCAAGCAGATGAAGCAGCGCGGGCTGCGCGCGAAGCTGCTCGGCGGCGACGGCATCTGCTCGGCGGACATGGGCAAGGTCGCGGGCGACGCGGCATCGATCGTCTACTGCGCGCAGGGCGGCGTCGCGCTCGAGAAGACGGCGGCCGGACGCGCGTTCCTGAAGAAGTACCACGACACCTATCACACCGATACGCAGGTCTATGGCGTCAACTACTACGACGGGATGAAGCTGCTCGCCGACGCGATGGTCAAGGCCGGTACGACCACCGACAAGGCGAAGCTGATCGCGCAGCTCGCGAAGTCGAACTATGCGGGCGTCGCGGGCACCTATTCGTTCGACGCGAACGGCGACCTGAAGGGCGCGCCGACGACCGTCTACGTGATCCGCAACGGCCTGCCGGAGCCGTACGCGAAGTAACCGGCGCCCACGCTTGCCACCGGACGGCGGCGCGGCCGCCATCCTTCGTTTCAACGCATCCGATTCGACATGAAAATTTCCCGATCCCTTTCCACCGTCGAAGTCCATACGGGCGGCGAGGCGTTCCGCATCGTCACGAGCGGGCTGCCGCGCCTGCCCGGCGACACGATCGTCCAGCGCCGCGCGTGGCTCAAGGCGCACGCCGACGAGATCCGCCGCGCGCTGATGTTCGAGCCGCGCGGCCACGCCGACATGTACGGCGGCTACCTGACCGAGCCGGTCTCGCCGAATGCCGATTTCGGCGTGATCTTCGTGCACAACGAAGGCTACAGCGACCATTGCGGGCACGGCGTGATCGCCTTGTCGACCGCCGCCGTCGAGCTCGGCTGGGTGCAGCGCACGGTGCCGGAAACGCGGGTCGGCATCGACGCGCCGTGCGGCTTCATCGAGGCCTTCGTCCGGTGGGACGGCGAGCATGCGGGGCCCGTGCGCTTCGTCAACGTGCCGTCGTTCATCTGGCAGCGCGACGTGTCGGTCGAGACGCCGTCGTTCGGCACCGTGACCGGCGACATCGCGTACGGCGGCGCGTTCTATTTCTACGTCGACGGTGCGCCGTTCGACCTGCCGGTGCGCGAGTCGGCGGTCGAGAAACTGATCCGCTTCGGCGCGGAAGTGAAGGCCGCCGCGAACGCGAAGTACCCGGTCGTGCATCCGGAAATCCCGGAGATCAACCACATCTACGGCACGATCATCGCGAACGCGCCGCGCCATCCGGGCTCGACGCAGGCGAACTGCTGCGTGTTCGCGGATCGCGAGGTCGACCGTTCGCCCACGGGCTCCGGCACCGGCGGCCGTGTCGCGCAGCTGTACCAGCGCGGGTTGCTCGCGGCCGGCGACACGCTCGTCAACGAATCGATCGTCGGCACGGTCTTCAAGGGGCGCGTGCTGCGCGAAACGACGGTCGGCGACATCCCGGCCGTGATTCCGGAGGTGGAGGGCAGTGCGCACATCTGCGGGTTCGCGAACTGGATCGTCGACGAGCGCGACCCGCTGACTTACGGCTTCCTCGTGCGCTGAGCGGCGGCGCCGATCAGCCGCCGTCGAGCCGTTTCCCGGTTGTCGTACCAGGTTTGGCGCGTCGTTCCCGTTGCGGGGCACGCGCCTTTTTTGCGTGCGCAACACGGGCGCAGCCGCGCGGCGCGCGCCCGCGCAACGCCGCCGCGGCCGTGGGGCCGCGCGAGTTTGGTACGATGCAGCCTTTTCAGCCGAGCTCCACCCGCGTGAATCGCCGAAACGTGTCGTCAGTGCGTGCCTTCTGTGCCAGATGGGTCGCGCGCGCCCAACCCGTCGCGGCTGCCGCCGTGGCGCGGGTCAAGCCTCTCGCCGCCACCGCGTGGCGCCATCTCCGTCACCCGACGCGCCGCGGCGTGCTGCTCACGGGCGCCGCCGTGCCGGCGCTGTTCGTGGCGTACGTGGTCGCGCTGATCCCGTTCACGCCGGGCATCGGCGACATCCGCAAGGCGCGCGTCGACCAGCCGGCGCAGGTGCTGTCCGCCGACGGCAAGCTGCTGGCCGAATTCAAGCCGTCCAACCGCGAGTGGGTGCCGCTCAAGCAGATCTCGCCGCACATGGTCGACGCGCTGATCGCGACCGAGGATCACCGCTTCTACGCGCATCACGGCCTCGACTGGAAGCGCACGGCCTCGGCCGCGCTCCATACGTTCTCCGGCAGCCGCCAGGGCGGCTCGACGATCACGCAGCAGCTCGCGCGCAACCTGTATCCGGACGAGATCGGCCGCGCGCCGACGCTCACCCGCAAGGTGAAGGAGGCGATCACCGCGCTGAAGATCGAGGCGGTCTACAGCAAGGACCAGATCCTCGAAACCTACCTGAACACGGTGCCGTTCCTGTACAACGCGTACGGCGTCGAGATGGCCGCGCGCACCTACTTCGACAAGTCGGCCGACGAGCTCGACGTGCTCGACAGCGCGACGCTCGTCGGGATGCTGAAGGGCAACAGCTACTACAACCCGGTGCTGAACCCGGAGCGCGCGCTGCAGCGGCGCAATACGGTGCTCGGCCAGATGGTGAAGTACGGCAAGCTGTCGCCGGCGCAGTTCGCGCAGCTGCAGCGCCGGCCGCTGCGCATCGATTTCGAGCGCCAGAAGGAGCCGCCGGGGCCGGCGCCGCACTTCGCGCAGCAGTTGCGCAAGTGGTTGATCGCGTGGGCCGACCGCAACGACTACAACATCTACTCGGACGGGCTGATCGTGCGCACGACGATCGACTCGCGGCTGCAGCAGATGGCGACGCAGGCGCTCACGCTGCAGGGCAACCAGTTGCAGGGCATCGCGAACGGCGCATGGAGCGGCCGCGACGGCTGCGGCACCGACAACGAGGTGTTCCGCACCTTCATGCGCGAGTCGCCCGAGTACAAGGCCGCGCAGGACGCCGGCAAGGACGACGCGGCCGCGATGAAGCTGCTCGCGGCCGACCGCGGCTTCATGCGCGCGCTGTGCAAGGCGAAGACCGACGTTCAGGCGGGTTTCCTCGCGATCGATCCGCGTGACGGGCAGATCCGCGCCTGGGTCGGCAGCCGCGATTTCGCCCGCGAGCCGTTCGACCACGTCGCGCAGGCGCGGCGCCAGCCCGGCTCGACGTTCAAGCCGTTCGTCTATGGTGTCGCGTTCGCGAAGGGAATGAAGCCGGACGACACGTTCATCGACCAGCCGGTCGAGATCCCGCTGAAGGGCGGCGAGATCTGGCGGCCGAACGACGACGTGCCGCCGACCGGCAAGCCGATGACGCTGCGCGACGCGGTCGCGCTGTCGCGCAACCGGATCACCGCGCAGGTGATGGAGCAGGTCGGGCCGGCCGCGGTCGCGCGGCTCGCGCGCGACATGGGCGTGCGCGAAAGCCCGCTCGAACGCGTGCCGTCGCTCGCGCTCGGCACGAGCCCGGTCACGCTCAAGGAGATGGTCGCGTCTTACGCGACGATCGCGAACGGCGGGCTGTACGTCGAGCCGCAGATGGTCACGCGCATCGAGAACCGCCAGGGCGAGGTGCTCGCCGAATACGCGCCGGCGCCGCCCGAACGCGCGCTCGACGCCGAAACCGACAAGACGCTGCTCGGCGTGATGCGCGACGTCGTGACGCGCGGCACGGGCGGCAGCATCCGCACGCGTTTCGGGATCCGCGGCGACGTGGCCGGCAAGACGGGCACGACGCAGGACAACGCGGACGGCTGGTTCATCCTGATGCAGCCGGGCCTCGTCGCCGGCGCGTGGGTCGGCTTCGACGACGGCCGCGTGACGCTGCGCAGCGACTACTGGGGGCAGGGCGCGCACAGCGCGCTGCCGATCGTCGGCGATTTCTTCCAGCGTGCGCAACGCGCCCGCCTCGTCGACGCGAAGGCGAAGTTCGATACCGAGCCGTCACCCGGCTGGTTCGCGTCGCTGCGCGAGCGTGTGACGGACCTGTTCGACACGTGGTTCCCGCCCGAATCGAAGAAGGCGTCCGCGCCCGTCAGGACACAGCGTATCGAGCGTCCGCCCGAGGTCGACGAAGGTGCGGCTTCGGATGCGTCGGCCGCATCGGCACCCGAGGCCGCGTCCGGCGGTCTCGTCGAGGAATGGGTGCCGGCGTCCGAAGTGGCCGCATCGGCCGCCGCGTTGTCGGCGGGCGCGTCCCAACCGCAGCCCGCGCAGCCGCCGGCGAGCGCCGGCACGACGAGCGGCGGCAGCGCGGGCCTTGGTGCGGCGCCTGCCGCCGCGCCACTGCAGCCGCCGGCGCCGTCCGCGCCCGACGCGAGCGGCGCTTCCCAGTAACGAAGCCGTTCAGATTTCGCGCGATGCTGCCGTAATCAAGTTGTCACGACAGCTCGCGCGGTCGCTCCGCGCCTCTCCGATGCGGCTTTCCCCCGACTACGTCGCACTCGCGCGCGACGATCTTTGCGCCGGCGTTCCGCTCGGCTTCGATCTCTACGATGCCGACGGCGCCGCACTGCTGCCGGCCGGCACGACACTGCGCGATGCCGCGCAGCACGCTTTCCTGTTCGACCATTTCCGGCCCATGCGCCGTCGCGGCGACGCCGACGCCGATCCGCGCGCGCAGGCCGCGATGCCGCCGGCCACGCGCATGGGACTGTCGGCGGGTGCCGCGATCGGCATCCGCCGCCGGGTCGGCACGACACGCGCGTTGCAGCGCTGCCGGCTGATCGGCGTCGCCGCATCGGGCGCGCTGTTCGTCGAGCCGCAGCCGGCGGCCGTGCTGGAATTCGCGCGCGGCGACGACATCGAGGCGGTCGCGATCGGCCGCGCCGCGGTGTCCCGTTTCGGTGCGACGATCGAGGCGGTGCAGGCGTCGGGGGCCGCGCCGTTCATGATCCTGTCGCCTCCCGGCTTCGTCGACCGGCTGCGCACGCGCGCGGAGCCGCGCGTGCCGGTGCGGATCGCGGCCTGCTGCGCGGGCGGAGCGGACCCTGCGGAAGGCATCGGGATGGTGCGCGACATCAGCCTGAACGGGCTGTCGATTGCCGTCGACCGGACGATCGCCGCAACCGGCGAGCCGTTGCGCGTGCTGCTCCCGTATGCGGCCGCCGACCGGGTCGAGCTGCTGGCGCTCGACGGCACGGTGCGCGCCGTCCATGCCGATCCGGCGACGCCGGCGCTGACGCTGCATCACACGGCGTTGGGCGAACCCGCCGACGGCGACCGGGTCCGCCTGAAGGCGCTGCTGTTCGACCGGCTGATGGCGTCGGCGGATACCGATCGCCTGCGCTGACGGGCGGCCGGCGCACGGCGGACAGCGCATCGAGGTATTCGGTGCGTGAGCGCCGATAATCATCTGATGAATCGGCTTATTCCCGCGAGATTGTACGGTTTCCGTCAACAGTGAATTTGCGATTTAAGTATTTACCCTGATAGCCGCGACTCCTAGACTTCTACTCATGCGCAACGACCCCGAGTCCGAAGCGCCTGACAAAACAATCCTGGAGGTAACGCATCATGAAATCGCTGATCAAGGCAGTTGCACTGGCCGCCCTCGTGGCCGCACCGGTCGTCTCGTTCGCCCAATCGAACCAGCAGCCGCTGACGCGCGCGCAAGTGCGCGCCGAGCTGGTCCAGCTCGAAAAGGCCGGCTACAACCCGAACGACTGGATGAACTACCCGGAAAACATCCAGGCCGCGCAAGCGAAGATCGCCGCCGCGCAAAACACCGGCGCGCAAGCCGACGCAACGGGCTACGGCGCGAATGCCGCCGCCACGTCGCAGTCGGGCCAGCGCGTGGTCGTGCCGACCGCCGCCGATCGCTCGTCGGTGTACTTCGGCCACTAAGCCGGCAGGCGCCCGCGAGGGTGCCGGACTGGCCGCTTCCGCTGAACCCGCGCACGGTGTCCGCCGTGCGCGGGTTTTGCATTGGGGCGGCCGATCGGCATCACGATCCGGCGCCCGCATGGCGGGCACGGCTCGCGAGCACGGCGGCGACACCGCCGAGGATCGCGGCCGACGCGAGCGCGAGACGCCAGGTCGGCTGCTCCGACAAGAACAGCACGGCGCCGCACGCGGCGATCGGCGGCACCGACAACTGGACCGCCGCGGCGCGCATCGCGGTCAGGTGCCGCAGCGCGGCGTACCAGATCACGTAGCCGATGCCCGAAGTCAGCGCGCCGGACAGCACGGCGAGCGCGATGCCGGCCGGTGTCAGGTGAAGGCGGCCGGCGAGCGCGGCGCTCAACGCGAGTGCCAGCGGCGCGGCCCGCATGAAATTGCCGGCGGTCGCCGCGACCGGATCGGCGGTCCGACGGCCGCGTATCGAATAGATGCCCCATGCAATGCCGGCGACCGTCATCAGTGCGGCGCCGCCCGGCGTCGGCGCGGCGAGCCCCGGCGAGACCAGATACAGCAACCCGGCCAGCGCCGCGCCGAATCCGGCCCAGCCCGCGGGAGCAAACCGTTCGCCGGCGCGCCAGCCGGCCGCGAACATCGTCAGCTGCACCGCGCCGAACAGGATCAGCGCGCCGGTGGCGGCGCTGACGGTCAGGTACGCGAACGAGAAGCATGCGACATACGCGAACAGCATCGCCGCCGCAGGCCAGTCCGCCGGCTGGGCGGCCCGCCGCGCCCCCGCGCGTGCGACGAGCGCGAGCATCAGCGCGCCTGACACGAGGCGCACGGTGCCGAAGCTGGCCGCGTCGATCCGGCCGGCCTGCAGCGCAAGCCGGCACAGCAGCGAGTTCGATGCGAACGCAAGCATCGCGACCGACGTCAGCACGGCGGCGCGTGCGCCCGGCCGCACGTGCGACGCGAGTGCGGAGGCGGGCGGGCGCATCGCGGGCCTCACGCGTGACCGGCGACGATCAGCACGGCCGCGCCGAACAGCGCGGCACCGAGCGGCGCGGTGAGTTGCCGTCCCCACACGGCGTTCTTTTCGAGGGCCATCAGCGCGGCGAGCGACAGCATCCAGCCGAGACTGCCCGCACCGACGACGAACATCAGCAGCATCAGCGCCCAGCAGCAGCCGACGCAGAACAGGCCGTGACTGGCGCCCAGCGCGAACGCGTGCCGCAACGGCGAGCGGCCGCGCCAGTGGCCGATCACGAAACCGAGCGGCGTGCGACAACGTTCGAGACAGCGCGCCTTCAATCCGCTGAACTGAAACGCGCCGGCCAGCGCAAGGACGGCCGCGCCGATCAACCAGCCGCGCCACGCCAGCGCCGGCACATGCGCGACGCCCGCCAGCAGCAGCGCGTGCAGGCCATGCGCGACGAGACCGAAGCCGCTCCATGCCGCGACGTAGCCGAGGCCGACGAGTGCGAGCAGCCGCGCGCGGTCGGGGCGCTCCGCCACGACGCGTGAGAACGTGTCGAACAGCGTCAGCGTCGTCGGCAGCATCATCGCGAGGATCATCAGCGCCCAGGCGGCCGCGTCGAACGCGGCCGGCAGCCACAGCGCGCCGCCCGGCAGCGCGCGGCACAGCGTGCTGAACGGCAACGACGACGCGTTCTCGCCGTGCTCGAGATAGCGCCCGTACGGGCTGCGCGTCCACGCCCACAGCGTGACCCACGCGAATCCGACGAGACTCGCGAGCACGAACGGAAACAGTCGCCGGTGCAGCCGCGCGGCCATGGTCGGTTACGTGCGGCCGCGATTCATGCGTCGAACTGGAACGTGCTCTGCAGCGCGTTGTGATTCTTCAGATCGACGTCGATGCCGATCGCCGCGTTCTTCGACCGGTAGACGGGCGCCTTGCCGACGAACACGGGGGCGCCGGGTACCGTCGAGAACACGGTATCCGCCAGCGTCGTCTGCGCGCCGCTCGGGCCGAGATACGGTTCGAGTTCCGCGTGGTAGTCGGTGCCGATCGACAGCGTGCCGCGGGCGCCGACGACATCGAACGTGATCGGCGCGCGTTCGACCGACACGACCTTGCCGATCAGTTTCGCGAGCTCGGCGATCGGGCCGCCGGCCTGGCCCGTATAGACCTTGAGGAGCGCCTGCTCCTGCGCGTCGGATGCGGTGTCGCTCACGTAGATCGCGGCCGTCCAGTTGCCTTGCAGGATGTTGCCCGGCACGCGGCACACCGCGGCGATCGTGTTGCCGCCGACGTCGACACCGTCGACGGTGCCCTTGTCGACGTGCCACGCGACGATGGTGTCGCAGACGCCGAAATCCGGATCCTCGCCGATCCAGCACGGGCAGAGTACGCGGCAGTTGCAGACCTCGAGCAGACGGCCTTCCAGGTGATAGCTCATGATTTCCTCCAGGGGAGCGACGGCGCTTGCGCGTTGTGCTGGGCGGAGGAAACCGGCTGACGAAACGTCACGACCGCTCGGCGTCGCGAACGCGAAATGCGCTGAGGAATGCGGCGGAAGCGAAGACGGGATGGATGCGATAGCGCGGCCTGAAACGGCGTATCGATTTTCCAGTGTAGGCGTGCGGGGCCGATATGCAAGGCGCCGGCTGACAAGCGTCTGCGCGTGCGCTAGCATCGCGGACGGTGTCGCCGCGCGCCGAGGCGCGGCAGGGCAACCGGCCCGGCACCGGGTTCCGCATTTCAACGAACAACAAGGAGCATCCATGCGTGTCTTGACCGGTCTGTTGTGCTCGCTGGCGCTGCTGGCGAACGTCGCCCATGCACAGGCGAATTGTGCGGACGCGGCGGATCAGGCGGCGATGACGGCATGTGCCGATCGCGCGTACAGGAAATCCGACGGCGAGCTGAACCGGACCTACCAGGCCGTCACCGCGCGCCTGCGCGATGCGCGGCCGCTCGCCGACAAGCTCGTGAACGCGCAGCGCGCGTGGATTGCCTACCGCGATGCCGAATGCGGTTTCTCCAGCGCGAACGCGGAGGGCGGCAGCGCGTATCCGATGGTCGTATCGACCTGCCTCGACGATCTGACGAAAGTGCGTACCGAAACGCTGAAGGGTTATCTGTCCTGCGAGGAAGGCGATCTCGCGTGCCCGGTGCCCGGCAAGTAAAGGGCAGGCGCGGGCCCGGCCGGGCCCGCGATACGCCGGCTAGACGTCGTCCGTCTCGTCGAGCAGCTTGTGCCGCATCGCGTACCGCACCAGCGCCGCTTCGTGCGGCATCTGCATCTTTTCCAGGATTCGCGTCTTGTAGGTGCTGACGGTCTTCGCGCTCACGCACAGCGCGTTCGCGATCTCGGTCAGCGTCTGGCCGGCGGCGATCCGCCGGAACACGTCGAATTCGCGATCGGACAGCCGCTGGTGCGGCAGCGTCTCGGCCGGCTCGTTCAGGCTCTGCGCGAACTGCTCGGCCATCGCGAGGCTCACGTAGACGCCGCCCGACGCCACCTTCGTGACCGCGCCGACCAGCTCGGCGCTCGCGCTTTCCTTCGTCAGATAACCCGACGCACCCGCGCGGAACGCACGCACCGCGTATTGCTGCTCCGCATGCATCGTCAGCACGAGCACGCGCAGCGCGGGTTTCTCGTCCTTGATCTGCTTGATCAGCTCGACGCCGTTGCGGCCCGGCATCGACAGGTCGAGCACGAGCACCTGCGCGGGCGTCGCGCGCACGAGCGCGATCGTCGACGGGCCGTCGCAAGCCTCGCCGGCCACCTCGAATCCGGTGGCGTTCTGGAGGATGTGCCGCAGACCGTCGCGTACGAGCGTATGGTCGTCGGCGATGAGCACCTTGATCATGTGATGAGCGTTTCCTGTTGAACGGTACTGAGCGGAAATGCGACGGTAATCGAGAAGCCGCGCGCGAGCGCGGTGTCGATCGTCACGGTGCCGCCGAGCATGTGTGCGCGTTCGCGAATCCCGATCAGGCCGAACGACTTGTCCTCGTGGGCCGGCGCGCCGTGGGCCGCGCCGCGGCCGTTGTCCGCGACGCGCAGCACGCAGAAGCCTTCCTCGATGTCGAGCCGCAGCGCGACGCGTGTCGCGTCCGCATGACGCGCGACGTTCGTCAGCGCTTCCTGGACGATGCGGAACAGCGTGGTCGCGCCCGCGCTGGTGAACGTGAGGCCGCCCGTTTCGATGTGGCGTTCGACATCGATTCCGTAGCGGTTCGTGAAATCGTTCGCGAGCCATTCGATCGCGGGCACGAGGCCGAGATCGTCGAGCATCACCGGGCGCAGGTCGGCCGCGATGCGCCGCACCGACGCGACCGTCGCGTCGATCAGCCGCCGCATGCCCTGCAGGTGCGTCTGCACGCCCGCGTCCGGCTGCGCGCGGCCGGGCATCCGCAATTGCTGCTCGACGACCGACAAGTCCATTTTCAGCGCGGTGAGCTGCTGGCCGAGGTCGTCGTGCAGTTCGCGTGCGATCCGCGTCTTTTCTTCTTCGCGCACGTTCTGCAGGTTCGCCGACAGCTCGCGCAATTCCTCGCGCGACTGCTTCAGCGCGTTCTCGGCGCGCAGCCGCTCGGTGATGTCGCGCAGCATCACGGTATAGAGCTTGCCCGACGCGTCGCGGATCTGCGAGATCGACGCCTCGATCGGGAATTCCTCGCCGTTCGCGCGCAGCCCGAACAGCACGCGCTGGCGGCCCATCTGCCGCTCGGAGACGCCCGTCACGCCGAACTGGTCGACGTGCTTCGCGTGCGCGGCGCGGAACCGCTCGGGGATGAAGCGCGACAGCGGCGCGCCGATCGCCTCCATCGCGGACACGCCGAACACCTGCTCGGCCATCGGATTGAAGATCACGACCGTCTGCTTCTCGTCGATCGTGATGATCGCTTCCATCGACGAACGGATGATGCCCATCATCCGCGCCTCGTTGAGGATGCCGCGGCTGCTCGCGCCGGCATCGGCGGCCGCGCCGGCACGGCCGCGCAGCAGCGCATGGACGAGCGCCGCGAACGCGAACGACGCGATCAGCCCCGCGGCGAGCACGGTGCCGGCCGCGCGCTGCGCGCCGGTCGCGCTCGGGCGGCCGTCCGCGGAATAGGCGAGCGACAGCGCGGTGCCGCCGAAATTCAGCACGTCGGTGCGCCGCATCAGGTCGGGCGATGCCGACGCTTCGTCGGTCGTCGACTCGACGCTGGCGATCGCGCGCGGATCGCCGCCGGCCGTCATCCGCAGGTCGATTCCGCGTTCCGCGTCGAGCGCGCGCTCGACCAGGCGCCGCGGGCTCAGCGCCGCGAACAGCACCCCGTCGACGCCGGCTTCGCGCGTGCCGGACGGCGTGACGGCCGCATGCGGCGAGGTGGTCACGGGCAGGAACAGCGTCAGCGTGCGGGCGTCGCGGGAGGTATCGTCGTCGACCGGGTGGACGCCGAGCGCGATGTCGCCGCTCTGCAGCGCGCGTGTGAGCGGCGCCGCGTCGGATGCGCCGAAGCGGACGACCGGCGAGTTCGAGGCGGGCGCGCTGAGCGCCGCGGCCGCGAGCGGGCCGGCCGGCAACGGCTTCGCGCCGGCGAGGGCGCCGCGGGCGGCGGGCGTCAGCGGCGCATAGCCGATCTGCCGGACCGGCGAGCGGGCGCTGTCGAGATCGAGCGTCTCCGCGTACCGGCGCCATTGCTCGGGCGTCATGCCCGGGACGAGACCGAACGCGCCGCGCGCGCCTTCGAGCACGGCGACACCGGTCTGCAGCTCGTGGCGCAGCATCGCGCTCACGTGCGTCGTGCGGCGTTCGAAGCGCGCATGCACCGCGCCTTGCCACTGCTCGCGCACCAGCAGCGCGACGCACAGCGACAGCAGGGCGCCGGCGCACAGCGCAACGACGCCAGCCGCGAGCGGCTGGCGTAACATGGTCGGGAGGCGCGTGGGCCCTCGGGCGTCACGCGTCGGGGTTCCACTGGCGGTCATTCAATGGCCATGACTGTTGTTCGGGCTGCCCGGGGCACTCGGGCAGCGCAGCAAAACCGGGGAAAACTCGCACCGGTTGCGTGTAGCGTCTGTTTTCGAGATGAAATTGTGCGCGGTTTACGCATTTTTTGTAATAGGGTCACCTGAAATTGCGGCAGGCGGCGTGAAGCAGCGAGTCCGCCGGCCGCGCTTGACGCGCGTCAAGTGGCGCGTCGGCACGTGGGGCAGACTGTTCGGCAGGCCAGCCGGCACCGGGCCGGCTGGCGATAACGGGCCGCCGCGGCGCGATGCGCGACGCGTGCCCGGTCGGAGGGACGGACCATGTACAAGCGGATTTTCGTCGGGCTCGACGGCAGCCCGAGCGCGCGTCTCGCGCTGAACGAGGCGATCCGGATCGCGGCGGCGTCCGGCGGTGAAGTCACCTGCGCGTATGTCGTCGAGCACCGGCCTCAACTCGTCGACGTCGACGCGGGCTTCGCGGCCGAGCACGACGGCGATGCGGCCGCGACCGATGCCGTGACGCCGGTGCTCGACGACGCGAAAGCGGCGCTCGCGCAGCAGCGTGTGACCGGCTCCGTGCGTGCGCTCGACGCATACGGCGAGGATGTCGCCACCGTGCTGATGCGCACGGCGGCCGAAGCCGACGCGGACCTGATCGTGATGGGCACGAGCGGCCGGCACGGCCTGCGCCGGCTGCTGCTCGGCAGCGTCGCGGAATCGCTGCTGCGCGCGGCCGACCGGCCCGTGCTGCTGGTGCGGCACGACGAGCCCGGTACGCCGGCGGCGGCGTAGCACGCGGTCCGGCGCAACTGCATGGGCTGCCGCGAACGGAACGCGGCGGCGCACGTGCACCGGCAGTCTGTCCGCTGAAACGCACGACGTCCTTGGCGGCGCATCGCGCGCACCCGAATGTCCGCGATTGCACGCGCACGGTTGCATCCCGACATGCAGTTCTGGCAGCATCGACCGGAGTCCGCTCGATCGCCGCGCGCATGGCCGCAGCGATCGACGCAGGGGTATCCGGCTGGAACCGGTCGCACGGGCGATGAACCGGGCCGGCCGCCGGATGCCGGTTACCTACCTTACCGACGTCATCCGCCATGCCGATCTCCGCCCCCGACCTGATTCGCCAGTTCGACCTGCAGCCGCATCCCGAAGGCGGCTATTTCCGCGAAACCTACCGCGCGACCGATTCGGTCGTGCGGCCGGCCGACGGTGCGCCACGCGCCGCGTCGACCGCGATCTACTACCTGCTGTGCGACGGCGCGTATTCGTCGTGGCACCGGATCCGCTCCGACGAAGTCTGGCATTTCTACGCGGGCGACCCGATCGAAGTGTGGGTGCTCGACGCGCGCGACGGGCTGACGATTCATCGGCTCGGCAACCCGCTCACGCATCCGGGCACGGTGTTCCAGGCGGTCGTGCCGGCCGGGCGCTGGTTCGGCGCGCGCTGCGCGTCGCCCGAGCACGTCGCGCTCGTCGGCTGCACGGTGGCGCCCGGGTTCGAGTTTGCGGAATTCGAGCTGGCCGACACGGCCGCGCTGGCGGCCGCGTTTCCCGATTACGCGGAACACGTCGCCCGGCTCGCGCCGCGCGCCGACGTGTGACCGTCACGGTTGTGCAACCATCGGCGCGAAGCCCGTGCCGACGGTGCGTGTTCCGCGCGAGCGCGGCCAAACCCGTTTAGAATGCCGGTGATGCACGTGGTCGGCTGCGGACGTGCCGCGGTGGCCGTTGCACTGCCGTACCGACGGCCCCCGTCGCGCGGCCCGCATGCTTTCCAGGAGCGCCGCCGTGTGGCACTTTCCCATCGCTATTCCATCGTCGCTCGGCCCGTGGGCCGTGTTCGCGAGCGTGTTGATCACGCAGCTCGGCGTGCCGGTGCCGGCCGTGCCGATGCTGATTCTCGGCGGGACGATGGCGGCGATGGGGCAGGCGTCCTGGGCCAGCATGTTCGCGGCGGCGATCGGCGCGACGATGCTGGCCGATTCGATGTGGTTCTTCATGGGCCGTACGCGCGGCCGGCGCCTGCTGAACGGCCTCGTGCGCTTCTCGCTGTCGCTCGACACGACGCTGCGCTTTGCCCGTAACGTATTCGAAAGATACGGTGCGCCGCTGCTGGTGCTGTCGAAATTCCTGCCCGGCCTCGGCCTCGTATCGGCACCGCTGCTCGGCACGACCGCGATCGGCGTCGGCGTGTTCCTGTTCTGGGATCTGGCCGGTGCATCGCTGTGGGCCGCGTTCTGGCTGGTCGGCGGCGCGGCCATTCACGACCAGATCGTCCAGTTCGTGCTGTGGGTGCGCGCGAGCGGCGGCACGATCCTCGATGCGTTCCTCGCCATCTTCATCACGTTCCTGCTGTACCGCTGGGTGCGCCGCGTGCAGTTCCGCCGCTATCTCGCGCAGGTGCGCATCTCGCCGCCGCAACTCGTCGAGATGATGACGTCGGACGAGCCGCCGCTGATCTTCGACGCGCGGCCGAAGGCGATCCGCGAGCGCGAGCCGTACCGGATCGCCGGCGCGGTGCCGGTCGATCTCGATTCGCCGGACCTGCTCGACCCGGAAATGCTGAAACGGCCGATCGTCGTCTATTGCGTGTGTCCGAACGAGGCCACGGCCAAGCGTCTGATCGCGAAGATGCAGCGCAAGAAGATGATCCACAACATCCGGGCGCTGAAGGGCGGCCTCGATGCGTGGGAAAAGCATGGTTATCCGGTCGAGCCGCTGCCGGCCGATCTGGATTCGTCGCGTTATTTCGTGCGGCCGGATCACGGTGCGCTCGAAGGCGAATATACGGTGCGGGCGACGTTGTCGAAATAATGCGCGTGCCGTGCGCGCGTATTCAAATCCGACCACCGATTTCACGCGCCGCGATTTTTACGAAAATCGGCTGGCGCGAAACCTCCGATCCTCCCTATAATCCCGCCTGCATATTGCGTGCGCATGATCGCGCACATTCGACGCGTGTCCGTTCACGCCGAAAGCGATTGATCCCGTCGTCGCCCGCCACGCGCACAGCCGCGTCAGACGGGCCGCACGGGCGTATTCCGTGAAAGGCCCGATCCGTTTTCCGGATTGCTCCGGAGCATACGGATAATCCGCGGCGATTCCCATCGGATTGACGCAATATCCGCGTCGTTTCTCATTCGGAAAATGACGCCGGAGATTATTTCGTTTTCGGTTGCCGAAATAGGCATGAATGGTCGCGCATTGACATCGACACAATGACGGCGGCCCGCTCGCGGCTGCCAGGAGACGGACTTGAAACAACCAGAAGACCAGTTGCACCGCGGGCTGGAGGAACGGCACATCAACCTGATGGCGCTCGGCGCGACGATCGGCGTCGGCCTGTTCCTGGGCTCGGCCACCGCGATCCGCACGGCCGGCCCGGCCATTCTGCTGACCTATCTGCTGGGCGGCATCGCGATCTTCCTGATCATGCGCGCACTCGGCGAAATGGCGATCACCAATCCGGTCGCCGGCGCGTTCAGCCGTTACGCGCGCGACTACCTGGGACCGCTCGCCGGCTACCTGACCGGCTGGACCTACTGGTTCGTGTGGATCGTCACCTGCATGGCGGAAATCACGGCGGTCGGCGTCTACATGCACATGTGGTTCCCCGGCGTGCCGAACTGGATCTGGGCGCTCGCGGCGCTCATGGCGATGGGCTCGGTGAACTTCATCGCGGTCAAGCTGTATGGCGAATTCGAGTTCTGGTTCGCGCTGATCAAGATCGTCACGATCGTACTGATGATCATCGGCGGCGGCCTGATGATCGCGTTCGGCATCGGCAACGGCGGGGTCGCGACCGGCATCTCGAACCTGTGGTCGCACGGCGGCTTCATGCCGAACGGGATCAACGGCGTGATCGCCGCGCTGCCTATCGTGATGTTCGCGTATCTGGGCGTCGAGATGCTCGGCCTCACGGCCGGCGAAGCGCGCAACCCGGAAAAGTCGCTGACGAAGGCCGTGAACTCGGTGTTCTGGCGCGTGCTGATTTTCTACATCGGCGCGCTGTTCGTGATCATGTCGCTGTATCCGTGGGACCAGATCGGCACGCAGGGCAGCCCGTTCGTGATGACGTTCTCGCGGCTCGGCATTCCGGCGGCCGCCGGCATCATCAATTTCGTCGTGCTGACCGCGGCGCTGTCGTCGTGCAACAGCGGCCTGTTCAGCACCGCGCGGATGCTCTACAACCTCGCGCAGCAGGGTCAGGCGCCGGCCATGCTCGGCCGCGTGAACCGCAACGGCGTGCCGGTGTACGGCGTGATCGTGTCGGTCGCGCTGTTGCTGATCGGCGTGCTGCTCAACTATCTCGCGCCGCAACACGTGTTCACGTGGCTCACGTCGGTGTCGACGTTCGGCGCGATCTGGACGTGGTGCGTGATCCTGATCGCGCAGATGCGCTTTCGCCGCATGCTGTCGGCCGACAAGATCGCGCGCCTGCCGATCCGCGTGCCGTTCTATCCGCTCGGTTCGTTCGTCGCGCTCGGTTTTCTCGTGCTGGTCGTCGTGCTGATGGCGTTGACGCCCGATACACGCGTCGCGCTCGTGATCGGGCCCGTGTGGATCGTGCTGCTCGGCATCGCATATGCGCTGTTCTACGCGAACCGTCCGGCCGCCTCGATACCGACGAAGCCGTAAGCGCCGGGGCAGGGAGCCGCGCGATCGTTGATCGCGATCATGCACCGGCGGGCGGGACGACCTATGCTGAACGAATCGCTTGTCCGCGCTTCGCGTGGCTATCCGCCGATCCCCGCGACCGCGGCGTCCACCCGGCCGCCGCGCGCCGCTGCCGCGCGAGGCTCCCGTCGTCGTTCCGCGACGACGCGCACGCACCGCGCACGCACGGAGGCCTTCGCCATGCAGCCTGCCCAGTCCATCCCGACGCTCGCGCGGATCGCGCTGGCCGTCGATCCCACGCCCGAATCGCTGTCCGCCGCACGCTACGTGCACACGCTGCTGCGTCCCGGCATGCGATTGCGCATCGTCTGCGTGATCGACAACCCGCGGCTCGTCCTGCCGGACATCCCGCGCATCGACGCGTTGCTGACCTCCGCGCGCGAGGAGATGATCGGCGAAGCGAACGCCATCAACGCGCGGATCGCGGCGCTGTTTGCCGACAGCGGCATCGAGGTCGAGCAGGCCGTCATCGATACATCGGTCACGGGCGGCACGGTCGCCGATGCGCTGGTGAACGACACGTCGGCGTGGCAGGCGGACGCGCTGGTGGTCGGCGCGAATCCGCACCACGGGCTGCTTCGGCTCGTCGAGGGCGCGATGTCGGACACGCTGTCGAAGCGTGCGCGCTGTGCGCTGCTGATCGTACCGGCTGCCTACGCCCGGCCGTCGGAGGGTGAGCTGCAACGGCTGATGTTCGCGGTCGACGGCAGCGAGCCGTCGCTGCACGCGGTGCGCGTCGGGCTCGGCTTCGCGGCACCGACGACGTTGTTGTACGCCGCCTACGTGATCGATCGCGCGATTCGTCTGACCGATATCGTGCCGGTGCGTGCGCTCGAGGATGCGTACCGTGCGGAGGGCGAGGAGGCGCTCGCGAAAGTCGCGCCGCTGTTTCATGCGACCGGGAATCCGACCAAGCGCGGCATCGTCGAAACGCGTCCGACCAGCGACGACGTGGCGCATGCACTGATGCGCGATGCCGTGCACTGGCGAGCGGAACTGCTGGTGATCGGCACGCATGGCCGGCGCGGCATTGCCGCCTGGCTGATCGGCAGCGTCGCACGCCGTGTCGCGCATCTTGCCCAGGTGCCCGTGTTGCTCGTGCGGGGCGCCGCGTGAGTGGCAAGAACGATGCGACATCTTGCACGAAGCCGATGTCGATTGACCTGCATCAGAAACGGCATGCGCTTCGCGTGAGACAGTAATGGAACAACCGGCCGCGACGATGGTCTTTCGTGCATGGGCGACGACAGCCATGCCTGCATGACAAGCATCGAAATCGCCGATCCGGCCGGCCGCGCTCGACGGCGCGTTCAAATCGCCGCAACCATTTCCGGAGCCGCGCCATCGACTGCATGGCGTGTCATCCGACCGAGAACTCTCTGGCACGAGGGTAGGCAGCCCGCGGCTGCCTTGGAGGACGGGCGGGGTGCACGCACCCCGTCCGCTTTCCGCCTGGCTGGCCCCGTCGGATCACTTTCCCCGCAGGTATTATTTTGCATGTGGCCGTTCAGAACGGCACGTATGGGCGCGCGATGTCGAGGCCGATCGCGGCGAAGGTCGAGCCGGGCGCGGCGGAAGTGTCGCGACGCGCAGCCATCGCACGGCCGCGTGCCGTGCATCGACTGCAGGCGTGTTCAGGTGGTGCGAAGAATCGAGCACAGGTCGTGCCGGCGGACGACGCCGCGTCGCACGTGCGAGCGCGGGTGCACGACGTGCATCGGCCCGCATGCGTTGCACGCGCGGCTGCGCAGCCGGTTCGCATGCGGCCAGCCGGGGCGAGCCTTGCGGCGCGGCTCCGATTCGTCCGGCGCGTCGCCCGCTTGTCGCGCGCCGAGCGCCGCGGCGAACCGCTGCAGCGCGAGGATCGACCCCGCGACGCTCTGGTACTTTTCGCGGCCGATCTGCCCGTCGAGCGTGACGAGCAGTCCGGCTTCGCGAGCGAGCGCGAGCAAGGTGTCGAGATCGTCGGACGGACGGTTGCCGGCCAATACGGTCCGGGCGGGCAGGGCGCGCGCGTTGCCCGACGCGCGCCGCTGGCCGTCCCGGCCCGGGAAGTTGCGATGTGCCATGGTTGGTCTCCTGCGCCAGGCCCCGCGTGCCTCGCTCGATGGCTGGCTGGGCGATGATCCGGCATGAACGCGTATGAACGCGTTGTTCATGGCATCAGTATCGTGTGGCGGCAGCAGGCTGCCAAGCGGCGCGCGCTGAAGTCGTTGTCAGGTATTGCGCGGCGCGTATCGGAATCCGCTGACACGCATCGCGGCCAATTGGCCGTTCGTCCGCCGGCCGTCGATCCGGCTCATTCGTTCCGATGAATGAACCGGGGGCGGGCGTCGCTTGACTCAGGTTTTCGGCCGGTCTATGGTCTGCCGTGCATCTGCGTCGAGCGGGGGACCATCGCCCGCCTGTCGCCGGTGTCGCGCCCCGGGGTGGCGTGGCAGCACGTCCAGTCTCGTTCGCGGGCCGTTTGCGCCGCGAATCAAGCGCGGCCGGTTCGGGAACGGATCGGCACGGCGGCACGCAACGTGCCGTTGATCGCGCGCAAACACGCGCCGGCGCATCGCACGCCGCGCGGCCGACCCGTGTCTAAGCTTCCAGTACCGTCGTTTCTTTATTCCTCGACTGTCAGGAGTCTGTCGATGTCCAGGGACAATTTGCTCGATTCACTGAAGGAAATTGCCGAGCAGCGTGCGATCGGCGCGGATCAGTTGCGTGCGATGCTCGACGATGAGGTGCGTGTGTTGTCGTCCGGCGCACGCGTGCACGACTACATCCACGTGTTCGCGATCCGGAACCTGCGCGAACGGATGCGGCAGCGGGACGATTTCGACGCCGACACGCAGGCCCGCGCGGCGCCGGCGGAAGCCGATCCGCGCCCGAGCGTCCGCCTGTGACAGGCGATTGCCGCGGCTGACACGGACCGTCGCCGGCCGCGGCCGAATCGCGCTCGACCGCTTTCAAGCGGGGCCAGCCGCCTGGGTTTCGCAGCGCGCAACCTGACGATCCGCTGACAGTCGCCCACCTCTTTCGCCATCCATTTCATTGAATTGTCACAACGGCCTCAAGTAAGTGGCGCGATTGCCGTTTACCCGGTGAATTCGTCCACCGGGCGTTCGCGCTCCCTTACCGAGTCGTTGCCATGTTTTCGTCCATCCGCGCCCGCATCCTTGCCGCGTGCGTCGCCATTGTCGTATTCGCGCTCGTCGCCAGCACACTGATCAACTACTTCATCGCGCGCTCGTACAACGACGACGCGATCGACCGCAACCTGACCTCCGTCGCGAGCGGCCACGTGGTCGGGATCGCCGACTGGGTCGCGACCCGGAGCCGGATGATCGCGTCGCTGCAGGATGCGGCGCTCGCGCCCGATCCGCTGCCGGTGTTCAAGCAGATGGCCACGGCCGGCGGCTTCACGAACGTCTACGCTGGCTATGCCGACAAGGCGTTCCGCTTCTCCGACCCGACCGGCATCCCGCCCGACTACGATCCGACCGGCCGCCCGTGGTACAAGCAGGCCGCGCAGGCCGGCAAGCCGGTCGTCACGCCGCCTTACGTCGATGCCGGCACCGGCAACCTCGTCGTCACGTTCGCGGTGCCGATCCTGCGTGACGGCGCGCTGAAGGGCGTCGTTGCCGCGGACGTCGCGATGGACAGCGTGATCGCCAACGTGAAGTCGATCCGCCCGACGCCCGCGAGCTTCGGGATGCTGGTCGACAGCAGCGGCCACGTCGTCGCGCATCCGGACCCGAAGCTCACGCTGAAGCCGGTCGCCGACGTGTCGCCGGAACTCGGCGCGACGGGCGCGGCGACGATCGCGGCCGCGACGGCCCCCGTCGAGGTGAGCGTCGGCGGCGACGCGAAGCTGGTGCGTGCGCGCCCCGTGCCGGGCACCGACTGGTATGCGCTGGTGCTGCTCGACAAGGCTGAGGCGACGGCCGGCATGCGCTCGCTGCTGACCGCGTCGCTGATCACGCTGGTCGTGATCGTCGGCGTCGCGTCGCTGATCATCGGCGCGATCACCGCGACCGCGTTCCGCCGCCTGTCGCAGGTCCGCCAGGCGATGGCCGCGATCGGCTCGGGTGCCGGCGACCTGACGCAGCGCCTGCCGGCCGAAGGCCGCGACGAAGTCGCCGACATCGCGCGGTCGTTCAACAGCTTCGTCGACAAGCTGAACGACGTGATGCGCGAGATCCGCGACGCAAGCGAATCGGTGCGCACGGCCGCGAACGAGATCGCGGCGGGCAACCAGGACCTGTCGTCGCGGACCGAATCGGCCGCGGCAAGCCTCGAGGAGACGGCTGCGTCGATGGAAGAGATCACCGCGACCGTCGGCCAGTCGGCGGCCGCCGCCGGCCAGGCCGACGAGCGCGCGGCGGCGGCCTCGCGGATCGCGTCGCACGGCGGCGTGGTCGTGTCGGACGTCGTCGCGACAATGGAGAAGATCGAGGAAGCGTCCGGCCGGATCGGCGACATCATCGGCGTGATCGACGGCATCGCGTTCCAGACCAACATCCTCGCATTGAACGCGGCCGTCGAAGCGGCGCGTGCGGGCGAGCAAGGCCGCGGCTTCGCGGTCGTCGCGCAGGAAGTGCGCAGCCTTGCGCAACGCAGCGCGCAGGCCGCGCGCGAAGTGAAGGTGCTGGTCGAATCGACGGTCGCGAGCGTGTCGGCCGGCTCCGGGCAGGTGCGCCAGGCCGGCGACACGATGCGCGAGATCGTGTCCAACGTGTCGAACGTGACGACCATCATCTCCGAGATCACGCATGCCGCGAACGAGCAGACGCGCGGCATCCAGGAAGTGAACCGCGCGGTCACGCAGCTCGATGAAATGGTCCAGCAGAACGCGGCGCTCGTCGAGCAGTCGACCGCCGCGGCGACCGCGCTGCAGTCGCAGGCGAATGCGCTGGCGACGACGGTCGGGCGGTTCAAGGTCGCGTAACCGCGGCCGGAAAGCGCCGCCGCCGCGCTCAGGAGCAGCCGCCGTCGCGCATCAGCGCGAGCCGGTTGTAGAGTGTTTTCAGGCTGATGCCGAGCGCCTTGGCCGCGCGCGGCTTGTTGCCGTCGAAGTGGCGCAGCGTGGCGGCGATGAAGCGTTGCTGCGCATGGTGCAGCGTCGCGCCGAGCGGCAGCGCCATCGCGCCCTCCGACGTGCGGTCGGGCGGCATCGGCTGCTTCGGCAGCGTCACGTCGATGCCGTCGTCCGACAGGATGTACGCACGCTCGATCGTGTTGTGCAGCTCGCGCACGTTGCCGGGCCACGAGTATGCGCGAAGTGCCGCGATCGCGGCGTCGGTCAGCCGCTTGTGCGAGCGGTGCCGCGCATTCAGCGTGTCGACGAATTCCTGCGCGATCGTCTCGACGTCGCCGTCGCGCTGCCGCAGCGGCGGTACGTACAGCGCGAACGCGGCGAGCCGGTAGAACAGGTCCTCGCGCAGCCGGCCGTCGCGCACGGCGTCGGCCGGGTTGTGGCGCGTGGCCGACACGATGCGCACGTCGAGCGGAATCGGCTCGGTGCCGCCCACCCGCACGATCACGTTCGATTCGATCGCCCGCAGCAGCTTCACCTGCAGCGCCGCGGGCATCTCGGCGATCTCGTCGAGCAGCAGCGTGCCGCCGCGCGCGGCCTCGAAAAAGCCCTCCCGCTGCGCGATCGCGCCCGTGAAACTGCCTTTCTCGTGCCCGAACAATTGCGATTCGGCGATATCGGGTGGAATCGCGCCGCAATTCACGGGCACGAACGGGCCGTCGCGCCGCGCACTCAGATCGTGCAGCCGGCGCGCGACGATGTCCTTGCCGACCCCGCTTTC
The DNA here is from genome assembly GCF_055810675.1 of Burkholderia sp. YHN3-13. NCBI lineage: Bacteria > Pseudomonadati > Pseudomonadota > Betaproteobacteria > Burkholderiales > Burkholderiaceae > Burkholderia > Burkholderia sp. YHN3-13. Next base: position 264,072 of record NZ_JBVVNQ010000009.1, read on the forward strand.
GCCGGCAATCATCACGCTGGCGCGGGTCGGCGCGATTTTCTCGATGCGGCCGAGCAGCGTGCGCATCGCGGAGGACCGGCCGGACAGCCGGCGGCCGTCTGCGCGCTGCTTCGACCGGTTTGCGGTTTCATTCATCGGCATAGGCGGGCCGTTTTGAAATTCGGCATCACGCGTTCCGTTCATTGCAATATTTATCATCGACAGCGAAACGGCCGCGAAGGTGCCGCGGAATAGTAATTTCCAATGTCCGCGACGGGGACGGAAGAATTCGCCCATCGGTGTCCGGGCTCACCGCGAAAGGCAGCTCGATCGAGGGTCGGACTCGCGCCTTTTTACAGAAAGCCGATGAAAAAAGGCGGTCGCGACCGCTTTCGGCCGAAGCAGCGGCCAGCCTGCATCGGCGCCGGACCGCCTGCGCTCATGCACCGTCCCGCCATCCTCGCCGGATCGCCGCGTCACGCCCGTCCCGGGCACATGGCTTGCGGATGTCTCCGGGCCCGCCCGGCACGCTCGACGGTATCTCGGATGGCCGAACGGTACGACGCCGCACGACGGGAACCGGCGCGAGGCAAGGATGCAATGAAGACCCTGACCCATGAGCTGTTGCGGCAGGGTGCATGGGTCGTGCTGGCCGTCGGGCTGGCGTCCGCGCTGCAGGCGTGGGCGATTCACGCCGTCGGCGGGCACGCGCCATTTGCGCCGCTGCCTTTTTATGCGGGGGTTGCGGCTGCCGCATGGCTGACGTCGTTCGGTGGCGGCCTTGCCGCGGCCGTCGCGAGCGTGGCCGTGATGGGCACGCTGTGGTGGCGCGATGCGCCGCTGGCCACGCTGCTCGCGCAGGCCGGCGCGTTCGTCGCGATCAGCTTCGTCGAGTGCGTGCTGGTGGCGGCGGTGAAGCCGCTGATCGCGAACGATCGCCTGCACGCAGTCGACGACGATGACGACGCGAACACCGAAGCGCGCCCGCTGCATCGCGAGCCCGCGCCGCTCGCACGCGATCCCGACGACAGCCTCTTGCGCCGGGTGGTCGACGCGTCGCCCGATGCGATCGTCGGCGTCGACACCACGCGCCGGATCACGAGCTGGAACCCGGCCGCGCGCCGGCTCTTCGGGCTCGACGCGGCGCAGGCAAGCGGGCGCGACGTCGCCGAGATGATCACGCCGCGCTGGCTGCGGCGGCATCCGGTGCCCGCGACGTTCGCGAACCTGCATGCGCCGGTCGGGCCGCTCGACGTACTGTGCGTGCGGCGCGACGGCGGCCGTTTTCGCGCGACCTTCGCCGCGTCGCCGATCGTCGATGCGCAGGGCAACTGCACGGGCCTGTCGATGACGCTGCGCGAGGCGCGCGAACGCCGCCGCGGCGAGCGGCGCGACCTGCGCTCGTTGCGCGGCGCCCGCGACGCGCGTGCGCAGGCCGACACCGCGAACCGGCTGAAGGACGAATTGCTCGCCACGGTGTCGCACGAGCTGCGCACACCGCTGAACGTGATCTACGGATGGGTCGAGGTGCTGCGCAACATGGACGGGCATGGGCTCGCGGAGCAGGCGATCGACGCGATCGACCGCAGCGCGCGGTCGCTGTCGCACATGGTCGGCGACCTGCTCGACGCGTCGTCGCTCGCGACGGGCCGGCTGCGTCTCGAGCGCGTGCCGGTCGATCTCGTGCGCGTCGTGCGCGATGCAACGCGCGAGCTCGCTGCAACCGCGCAGGCGAACGGCCTCGAACTGTCGGCGGCGTACACGATGCCCGCCTGCGTGATTCCGGCCGATGGCGAGCGCGTGCGCCAGGTGCTGTCGAACCTGTTGTCGAACGCAATCAAGTTCACGCCGGCGGGCGGCCGCGTCACCGTATCGCTGACGCGTGCGGGCGAACGCGTGCGGCTGTCGGTCGCCGATACGGGCCAAGGGATCGCACCGGAATACCTGCCGCATCTGTTCGAGACCTTCAGCCGCCCCGAAGGCGCGTTCGCGTCGCCGAAGCGCGGCCTCGGGCTCGGCCTGTCGATCGTGCGCAACATCGCGCAGCTGCACGGCGGCGACGTCGTCGCGACGAGCGCCGGCCCCGGACGCGGGATGACCGTGACGGTCACGCTGCCGGCCGGCTGGGACGCAGACGACCCGGCCGAGAATCGGGCGCGCCGCGCAGGCGGGCCCGACTCGGTCGCGCTCGACGGCCAGCGCGTGCTCGTCGTCGACGACGATGCCACCTCGCGCGCGAGCCTCGCCGCGGCGCTCGAAACGATGGGCGCGCAGGTGTCGACCGCGCAGTCGGGGCACGACGCGCTCGACGCGGTGGCGCAGCATCCGCCGAGCGTCGTACTGTCGGATCTTGCGATGCCGGACGGCGACGGTTTCTGGTTGCTCGACCGGATTCGCCATTTGCCGGGCGGCAGCGGGCACTTGCCGGTCGTCGCGGTCACCGCGCACGCCGGCAAGGCCGACCGCCACCGTGTGCTGGCCGCCGGCTTCGATGCGTATCTGTGCAAGCCGGTCGACATGCCGACGCTCGCGAGCGTGATCGTCGACGTCGCGCCGGACGATGCGCAGCGCGGGAAACGGCGCGGCTGAGCGCCGCCCGGCGACAACGGAACGAGGGAGGCATCGATGGATGCAACGGAAACCAGGCGGTGCAACGGCGCGGGCAGCAAGCAGGCGCGGCGGCGCATGCGGCCGGTCGTGTCGATCGCGAGCCTGCTGATGCTGTCGTGTGCATGGATCGCGACACCCCGTCATGCAGCGGCCGACGAGAGCGTCGGTGCGAAGCTCGCGAGCCAGGCGTCGGCCGTCGGCGGCCAGATCCGCGATGCGACGCTCGCGTCCCGCGTCAGGGCCGCGCTCGTCGCCGAACGCGGATTGGCGTCCGGCGACATCGACGTCCAGGTTCGTCATCGTGTCGCCGAACTGTCGGGCAGCGTGCCCGACGAACGGCAGCGCGCGACCGCGATCCGCGTGGCGCGTGACGTCGACGGCGTACGCGGGGTGAGCGACAAGCTGCAGATCCGCCGGAAGTAACGTGACGCGCGGGCAGCGCCGGCCCGCTCCGTCGCGGCACACGGAGGTCAGGATGACCAGGAGCCCGAGAAAACGGCACGGTCGCCCGCGGGTGACCCTCGCGCTGGCTGCCGCCGTCGGCGTACTGGCGCTGGCGTATTCGCACGCGCAGACGCCGCCCGCGTCGTCGATACAGGTCGCGCCGGGCGTCGTCCGCCCCGGCACGACCGCCGACGAGGCCGGCATGACGCAGCGGCCCACCGGCATCGATGCCGAGTTCGTCGACAAGGCAGGCATGCTCGACAAGGTCGAACGGCAAGCCAGCCAGCTCGCGCTCGACCGTGCGTCGAATCCCGCCGTGAAGGCGTTCGCGCGCCGGATGATCGACGATCACGCCCGCATCGCCGGCGAATTGCGGCAGCTCGGCGCGCAAAAGGGCGTACCGGTACAGGCGCGGATGCTCGTCGATCCGGCGGTGACGGCATTGCGGACGAAGGAGGGCCATGCGTTCGACACCGCATATGTCGCGCTGGCGGGCCCGCGAGCGCATGAGGAGGCGATCCGGCTGTACGAAGCCGAAGCGAGGAACGGCCGTGATCCGCAGCTTCGCGCGTTCGCGGCCGGCACGCTGGCGACGCTGAACGCGCATCTGGCCGCCGCGCGGCAACTCGCGCGGACCGTCGCGGCCGCGCACTGACCGGCATCAACGGCGCCGCTTGGCGTCCTCGGGACCGTCCGGCGACGCCTCGTGCGGCGGCGAGTCGAGTGCCGTTTCGCCTTCCTCGATCAGCCAGTACGGCGCACTGCCGTAGTACGCATGCAGCGCCCCGGCCCAGTCCGGATCGGCCATCGCGGGCCAGCAGTCCGGGTCGAAGCCGGGCGCGTCGCGCACGAGTTCGGTCGCGACCGGCAGCACGAAGCATGTGCGCTCGACGTCGAGCACCAGCATGCTCCACGGCACCGCGAGTAGCTTGCCGCCGAGCCCGCGTATGCCGCCCGACGCGACGACCGCGTAGGCGACGCGGCCGGCCCGCACGTCGAGCATGATGTTCGCCACCTGGCCGATGTCGTCACCTTCGATCGTCAGCACGCGATCGCCCGCGAGCGTCCGGGCGGCCATCACGTCAGGCCCCGGCCCGCGGCCGGTCGGGCGGCGATCGCCGCCCACGATGCGCGTGTCGCCGCGCGACGCTCTGTCCATAGTCATCGATCTTCTCCTGGTCGAAGCCGGGGGCGGTCAGCGCCGGCGCGGCAGCGACACGTCCTCGAGCGTATTGGCCAGCTCGTCGCGTTCGGGGCCGCCCGCGCGTGTCGCGATGTCGCCGAGCGACACGATGCCGACCACCCGGCGGTCGCGGTCGAGCACCGGCAAGCGATGCAGTTGCACGTCGGCCATCCGTTGCTGAACGTCGCCGACGCCGTCGTCCTCGACACACCACTGCACGGGCGCGGATGCGACGGCCAGCACCGGCGTATCGGGCGCATGGCCGTGCGACAGCCCGCGCACCGCCAGGTCGCGGTCCGTGACGATCGCGACGAGTTCGGTGCCGTCGCAAACGGGCAGCACGCCGATATCGAAGCGCTGCATCAGTTCGGCTGCATGGCGAATCGTGTCGGTCGGTGCGACGCACACCACGTCGCGCGACATGATCTCGTTGACGCGATACATGAACGCCTCCTTCGTGAGCAGGACGAAACGGGAGCAGATGCCGTGCCGCGCGCACTGCGCATGCGCCGGGCCTCGACGGCCGCGCAACGGAGAAATTTGCCAGCCCGCTTGTACATCTTCCACGGCGGCTGCCGCGACGGGCGGCGCGAAACGTCAGTGGCCGACGCCCGTCATGACGACGATGGCCAGCACCACTGCGCTCTCGATGGCGGCCAGCGCGGCGACGCCGGCGGCGCCGCTGATCTCATGCCATCTGCGTTCGAGGTGTTTCATCAGATCGCTCCGAATGGATCCGGCCCGCCGATGCGGCGGTGCGCATCGCGAGCCGGGTGCCGCCGTCAGCCGTGATCGCGGGGCGGGGAAGGGGCGTGCGGCGCGCGACGTTCGTGCTTGCCGGACGGCTTGGCGGGGTCGATACGGGTCGCGCCGCCGACGGCGGGCGGATCGCTGGCCGGAAACGTCTCCTCGAGCCCTTCGTCGATGCGTTCCTCCGTCTTGTCTTCGGACGGCGGGCGCGACGGGGCGAGACGGAACGGTCCGGCAGCCGGTGACACGGCGTCGCGGCGGCCGGTGGCGTAAGCGGTCATGGTCGAACCTCCTTGGTCATGGATGCACGCGCAAGCGCCGTGCCCGTGACGGGCCGACGGCACGGCGCTTGCGCGCCGGGGAATCCGGACGCGCACGCGGGACGTGAGCCGCGTGCCGTCCGCATGGACAAGAGGACATCGTGATGAATGCAACCAGGGAAAGGATACGTTACGACGCGAACGTCTGCGGCGGCGATTTCGCCAGCGTGCGCGCGCGATTCGCCGCGTGGAAGCGCGAATCGCTGGTCTATCGGCCCGAGCGGCGGATGTTCGACGGCAAGGACGAGGTACGCGAACTGAACGACACCGTCTACGACGGCCCCGAGCGTGCGCAGCGGGCGCTCGTCGCGCATTGCGCGCCGTCCGATCCGTTCGCGCTCGCGGTTCGGCTGAACGCGGAGGGGCGCATGATGTGGCTGGTGATGGCGGCCTATGACGACTGAGCGGCCGCATGCATGACGGGTAAGAGCGGGCACGCCGCTTGCGCGCTCGCGGCGCCATCGAGAGGCGCGCGCCGTCGCGCAGGAGAAACATGAAGACGCCATCCACGCTGCACCGCCCCGAACCGACGACCCCCGACGTCGACCCGCATCCGGTACCGCCCGGACCCGATGATCCGGTCGACCCGCCCGTGCCCGACGGGCTGCCGCAGGGCGACCCGCCGTCGAACCCGCCGCCGATGCGGATGCCGGGCGGAAGCGGGGCGCCACAACCGGCCGCGCGAACACTGAAAAGGAGGACCGTCATGGACATTCACGTGCAATCACCCGACAAGCGCGCGATCGCTCAGGTGCTGGGCCGCTATTTCGAATCGCGTTCGCTGCGCTATCACATCGAGGAACTGCCGGGCGGCGTGCTGCAGATCGGCTTTCGCGCCAGCGGCCGCCCGGCCGCCGTCACCGTGTCGTTCGACGATGCCGCGTACGACGCTTATACGCACTGGGACGCCAGCCAGAAACAGCTGGCGCTCGGCCGGCTCGCCGACGGCTTCTCGCGAATGATGTCGTCGCGCAGCCCGGCCGCGCTGGCCGGCGACTATCACGTCGAGCGTTTCTGATTCCGCCGTCCAACACCGGCGCGTGCCGGAATCCGGCAAAGTGCCCGCGCACAACGGGCGCTTTGCGTCTGCGCGCGTGTCGCGTAGGATGTCCGTTAATTCAGCGCACGCTACGTTCGCGCAGCACGCTGCCGGCCGGTGCCGCCGACGACGCGCGATGCGCTTTCCCCCAGGTTCGTTTCGCGCAACCGACGGAGACCACCTTGGCCACAGTTGCTCGCCTGTTGCTGTCACCCGGCACCCGCCGGTTCGTATCCGGTCTTTCGGCATTCGCGGCGCTCGCCGCGTCCGGCGCCCGCGAAGCGTCGGCCCAGACGCCTTCGCCGCTCGGCGAATGGCAATACTCGGCGGGCGTGCCGCTCCAGAAACTGTTCGACCCGAACATTCCGACCTGGCAGGTCAGCCTCGGCGCCGCGATGACGCTGCAGCCCCGCTACGCGGGCTCGGATCGTTATCGCGTGATGGGCGGCCCGAACGTCGACATCCGCTACCGCGACCTGTTTTTCCTGTCGACGGGCGAAGGCCTCGGCGCGAACGTGCTGCGCGGGCCGAACTGGCGCGTGAGCCTGTCGGTCGGCTATGACCTCGGGCGCCGCTCGGCCGACGATCTCGGCCACCTGAACGGCCTCGACAACATCAATGCGGCGCCCGTGATGAAACTGGCGGCCGATTACGTGATCTCGAAGGATTTCCCGCTCGTGCTGCGTGCGGATGTCCGGCGCAGCATCGGCGGCTCGAACGGCTGGACCGGCGATTTCTCCGCGTACATGCCGATGCCGGGCAGCAACGAGAATTTCTTCTGGTTCGCGGGGCCGACCGTGTCGTTCGCCGACTCGCGCTACATGAACAGCTGGTTCGGCGTGAACGCGGGCGCCGCCGCGCGCTCCGGGCTGCCGGCCTATTCGTCGGGCGCGGGGATCAAGTCGGCCGGCGTCGGCGTGACGATGGTGTGGTTCGTGAACAAGCACTGGTTCGTCACGATGGACGGCGCGCTCGAGCAGCTCGTCGGCCGCGCGGCGCGCAGCCCGATCACGCAGCAGTCGACCAACGGCGTGTTCGACATGTCGGTGAATTACCAGTTCTGACCGCGCCGGGCCGCGGAGGGCCGATGCCGCACGCGGCATCGGCCGTCACATTTGATATGATTCCGACCTGTACAAACGTACAGTGATCGATCTCCGTGACGCCTGCTTCGCCGACGCCCCCGGCGTTTTACTACCTGACCAATTTCGAACGCGCGCTGGCCTGGCTCGGCGAGCGTTACGACGACCTGTTCGACGCGCACGAGCACACGTTCGTCCGGCAGTTCGCGACGCTGCCGCAGCCGTCGCGCGCGCTGCTCGTGCGGATGCTGATGCGCAGCGGGTCCGACTTCCGCGCGAGCAAGCTCGTGTACGACGAAATCGGCTGCACGCTCGACGCGGCCGCGCCGCTCGTCGCGCTCGGCTGGGTCGACCCGGCGCCCGCGCTCACGCTCGACGCGCTGTTCGCGCTGTCGACCAAGGCCGACCTGCTGCACATCTTCCCGTCGCTCGCGGCGCATGCGGGCGAGCGCAAGCCCGAATGGCTCGAACGGCTGCGGGCCACGTACGACGACACCGCGCAGCCGCTCGACGCGTGGTGCGCGCAGGCCGGCGACCGTGTGCTGCGCGTGACGGTCGGCGCATTGTGCGACCGGCTGCGGCTGATGTTCTTCGGCAATCTCCATCAGGACTGGAGCGAGTTCGTGCTCGCCGATCTCGGCGTGTTCCAGTACGAAAGCGTGCCGATCGCGCCGTCGTCGCGCGCGTTCCAGCAGCGCGGCGACGTCGACGCGTATCTCGCGCTTCAGACGTGCCGCGACGCGCTCGATGCGTGGCCCGACGACGTGCCGTTCGACGACCTGACGCGCGCGATCGATGCGGTCGGCTGCGCGCAGCCATGGCTCGCGACGCGTCGCGCGAAACTGCTGTTTGCGCTCGGGCAGACCTGCGAGCGGCGGGCCGACTGGGACGCCGCGCTCGATGCGTATGCGCGCAGCGCGTGGCCCGGCAGCCGCCACCGGCGCATCCGCGTGCTCGAGCGCTGCGGGCGCGACGCCGACGCGCTCGCGCTGGCGCTCGATGCGCGCGGCCGCTTCGAGAGCGACGAGGAACGCCAGCGCGTCGAGCGCATGCTGCCGCGTCTGCTGCGCCGCGCCGGCCAGCGCGTCGAACGTGCGGCAGCCGCGGCCGACGTGCCGCGCGAGACGCTCGTGCTCGCGCGTCCCGACGCGTTCGTCAGCGTCGAATTCGCGGTGCGCGATCATCTCGCGCAGCCGGCGGCGCCGGTCCATTACGTCGAAAACACGCTGATCAATTCGCTGTTCGGCCTGCTGTGCTGGGAGCCCGTGTTCGCGGCCGTGCCCGGTGCGTTCTTCCACCCGTTCCAGCGCGGCCCGGCCGACCTGCACGCGCCCGATTTCGCCGTGCGCCGGGCGGACGCATTCGACGCCTGTTTCGCGCAGCTCGATTCGGGCGCGTACCGCGACACGATCCGCCGGCATTTCGCGACGAAGGCGGGGTTGCAGTCGCCGTTCGTATTCTGGGGCGTGCTGACCGACGCGCTGCTCGAAGAGGCGCTCGCGTGCCTGCCACCCGAGCACCTGCGGCTGTGGTTCACGCGCCTGCTCGCGGATATCCGCAGCAACCGCTCGGGGCTGCCCGATCTGGTCCGCTTCTGGCCCGATGAGCGCCGTTACGAGCTGATCGAGGTGAAAGGCCCCGGCGACCGGTTGCAGGACAACCAGACGCGCTGGCTCGCCTACTGCGTCGCGCACGGCATGCCGGTGCGCGTCGTCGACGTGGCATGGGCCGGCGAGGGCGTGGCGCGCGCGGAAGCGGCGGGGCTGTCCGCATGAGCTACGTCGTCGCGGTGCGTGCGATGTGCGAGTTCACCGCGCGGCGCGGCGATCTCGACCTGCGCTTCACGCCCGCGCCGACCGCGCTCGAAGGCATCGCCGGCCACGGCGCGGTCACGTCGAAGCGCGGCGCGCGCTACGAAACCGAGATCGCGCTAACGGGCACGTGGGGCACGCTCACCGTGCGCGGCCGCGCGGACGGCTACGATCCCGTGGCGAACCGCATCGAGGAAATCAAGACCTATCGCGGCAGCTTAGACGCGATGCCGGCCAACCACCGCACGCTGCACTGGGCGCAGGCGAAGGTCTATGCGCACCTGATGTGCGACGCGCGCGGCCTGAAGGAAATCGACGTCGCGCTCGTGTATTTCGACATCGTGTCCGAGCGCGAGACCGTGCTGACCGAGACGCTCGATGCCGGCACGCTCGCCACGTTCTTCGCCGAGCAATGTGCATGCTTCGTCGGCTGGGCCGAGCGCGAAACGGCTCATCGCGCCGCACGCGACGCGGCGCTGCGTGCGCTGGCATTTCCGCACGGGCAGTTCCGCAGCGGCCAGCGCGAGCTGGCGGTCTCGGTCTATCGCGCGGCGCGCGACGCGCGCTGCCTGATGGCGCAGGCGCCGACCGGCATCGGCAAGACGCTCGGCACCGTGTTTCCCCTGCTGAAGGCGTGCGGCGAGGGCGAACTCGACCACGTATTCTTCCTGACCGCGAAAACGCCCGGCCGGGCGCTCGCGCTCGAAGCGGCGACGACGCTCGGCGCCGGCACGCGCGCGCTGCCGCTGCGCGTGCTGGAACTCGTCGCGCGCGACAAGGCGTGCGAGCATCCGGACAGCGCGTGCCATGGCGAATCGTGCCCGCTCGCGAAAGGCTTCTACGACCGGCTGCCGGCCGCGCGCGATGCGGCGATCGAGGCCGGGCTGCTCGATCGCGATACCGTGCACACGGCCGCGCGGGCTCACGACGTCTGTCCGTACTACCTGTCGCAGGAACTCGCGCGCTGGTCGGACATGGTGATCGGCGACTACAACTACTACTACGACGGCAGCGCGATGCTGCATACGCTCGCGCAGCAGAACCAGTGGCGCGTCGGCGTGCTCGTCGACGAAGCGCACAACCTGCTCGACCGCGCGCGCAGGATGTACAGCGCGTCGCTCGATCCGTTCGCGTTCGCGGCCGCCCGCGAAGCTGCGCCGGCGGCGCTGCGCAAGGCGTTCGACCGGCTCGCTCGTGCCTGGGGCACGGTCAATCGCGCGCAGACCGAGCGTTATGCCGCGTATCCGGACGTGCCGGGCCCGATCGTGTCGGCCGTGCAGAACCTCGTCGCGGCGATCGGCGAACACCTGACCGACGCGCCGCGCGCGAACGGCGATGCGCTGCTGCGATTTCATTTCGACGCGATCCAGTTCGGCGTACTCGCCGAAGCGTTCGACAGCGCATCGATCTTCGACGCGACGCTGCATGGCCAACCGATGCCGCGCCAGCCGGCGCTCGATGGTGTCGCCTCGGCGAGCCGGCGCCGCCGCGTCCAGTCGACGCTGTGCGTGCGCAACGTGATTCCGGCCGGCTTTCTGGCCGCGCGCTACGACACCGCACGCGCGACCGTGCTGTTCTCGGGCACGCTGAGCCCGTTCCATTTCTATCGCGACACGCTCGGGCTGCCGAGCGATACCGGCTGGCTCGACGTCGACGGGCCGTTCCGCGCCGAGCAGCTGACGGTGCGCGTCGCGAGTCACGTGTCGACGCGCTGGCGCGATCGCGACCGGTCGCTCGAACCGATCGCCGACCTGATCGCCGCGCAATACGCGACGCGGCCCGGCAACTACCTCGGTTTCCTCAGCAGCTTCGACTACCTCGGGCGCGTGGTCGCGCTGATGCAAACGCGCCATCCCGACGTGCCCGTATGGGCTCAGGCGCCCGGCATGGCCGAAAGCGAGCGCGACGCGTTTCTCGCGCGCTTCGACGCGGGCGGGCGCGGCGTCGGCTTCGCCGTGCTGGGCGGGGCGTTTTCGGAAGGCGTGGACCTGGTCGGCGAGCGGCTGATCGGCGCGTTCATCGCGACGCTCGGGCTGCCGCAGGTCAACGACATCAACGAGCAGATGCGGCGCACGATGGAGGCGCGTTTCGGCAACGGCTACGACTACATGTACCTGTATCCGGGCTTGCAGAAGGTCGTGCAGGCGGCCGGGCGCGTGATCCGCACCGAGCACGACGAAGGTGTCGTGCACCTGATCGACGACCGGTATCGCAGGCGCGAAGTACGCGACCTGCTGCCGCGATGGTGGCGGATCGGATGACGGAGCAGGTGGGGCTGCCCGCCGCTACAGCACGTTGAGCATCGCGAGTGCGGCTTCCTGCAGGTGCGGCAGCACGCGCCGCACGGCTGCGTCGGCCGTCTCCGCGCCGATCGGCATGTTCGTGCTCAGCGCGGCGACCACTTCGCCGTGACGGTTCTTCAGCGGCACCGCGATCCCGCGCACGCCGACCTGCAATTGCTGCTCGATCGCCGCGAAACCGGCGTCGCGCGCATGGTCCACCTGTTCGAGCAGCCGCGCCTTGTTGGTGATCGTATGCGGCGTGAACGGCGGCAGCTCGGTTTCGTCGAGCCACGCGCGCACGGCCTCGCGATCGGGGTGATGGGCGAGCAGCACGACCCCCGGCGACGTCAGCGGCGCCGGCACGCGTGCGCCGAGCACGAAGCCGGTCGTCATCACCCGCGACACGCCATTGCGCGCGATGAACACCAGTTCCCAGCCATCGAGCACGCTGACGTACGCCGATTCGTTCAGCGACGCGCTCAGTTGTTGCAGATAGGGCTGGACCGTGCGCGGCAGACGCGCCGAATCAAAGTACGACCAGCCGACCCGCAGCACGCGCGGCGTGAGGCCGTACAGCTTGCCGTCGGTGTACACGTAGCCGAGCGATTCGAGCGTCAGCAAGTAGCGCCGCGCGGCCGTGCGCGTGAGGCCCGTGCGGGCGGCGGCCTGCGTGGGCGTCATGCGTGCGTGCTGGCTGTCGAAGGCTTCGAGGATCATCAGGCCTTTTTCGAGGCCGGCAATCCAGTCGCGTCGGTCGAGCTCGGGCTTTTTCATCGGTGGATGGCGGAACGCGTGTGCGCGGTGAGCGCGCAGAATTGGGCGATTATCGCGCAGATCGACCGGGCTGGCGAAGCCGCGCTAGAATCGCCGCTCCGACTGGAACAGAACAATGAAAATCCGAGAATCCGCCCTGGCCGCGCTCGCCGCGGCCGTGCCGCTGCTTGCCGCGGCGAATCCCGCGACTGGCGACGCAACCCTCCCCAAACCGGCCGTCGACATCCGTGCGTGGCCCCGCATGGCGTCGCCGGCATTCGGCTGCTACGTCGAAACGACGTTCGGTTACCGCGACAAACGCTTCAATTGCGCGCTCAAGAAGTACCGGAACGCGGGCGACGCATGCAAGAACACGAAGGCGTACTACGAAGGCCCGGCGTTCCCCGACCGGCTTGCGGCCAGCGTGCATCCGCTCGCGACGAAGGTCGACCTGGACTGGGAGCATGGCAACCTGCAAATGGTCACGGTCACGCTGAAGGGAACGTGGAACGAAGCGGAGGTGCGCAAGGCATTCGGGCTGCCGCGTGCGGAGGGAAGCAAGCTGACCGAGGCGGAACTGCGGTCGCAGCCGGGCAATGTGATGGATACGAGCGTCCAGTATCCGTCGGCCGCGCTCGATGAACGCCTCGCGAAGCGGCCGAGCAACCCTGCACGCGGCACGACGGCCGTGATGCTCAATGGATTCGACCACATGGGCGCCGGCGACGCCGATTGCAGTGGCGGCGAGTAACGCGGGAAGGGGGCCTGGCAGAGGCCGGCGGCCGGTCAAAGCCGCCACGTGAACGCGGCGCCCGAATCGCGCGCGCCGCGTGCTTCAGCGCGTTACTCGCTGCTTGTCCACTCGACGTTCGCGCCGACCGACCGCAGGTTCTCGACGAAATGCGGATGCGCGCGGCGAATCGGCAGCGCGTTCATGATTTCCGAGCGGCCTTCGATGCTCGCGGCGACCATCAGCAGCGCGATCGCGACGCGGATGATGTACGGGCTCTCGACGCGTGCCGGCGTCAGTTGCAGCCCGCCGAACGTGATCAGCCGGTGCGGATCGGACAGCAGCACGTGCGCGCCGAACTTCGACAACTCGCCGGACCAGCCGAGCGCGCCGTCGTAGACCTTGTTCCAGAACATCGCGCTGCCTTCCGCCCGCACGCCGAGTGCGATGAAGATCGGCAGCAGGTCGACCGGCAGGTACGGCCACGGCGCGGCTTCGACCTTGGTCAGGATGTTCTGCGTGAACGGCCGGCGCACGCGCAGCGGGCCGTCGCGTTCCGCGCGCGACCAGCCGTCGCGGTGCGTGACGTTGACGCCGAACTTCGCGAACGTGCGATCGATCAGCGGGAAATGCTCGGGCGACGAGTTGCGCACCGTGATGTCGCCGCCGGTGATCGCGCCGAGCGCGAGGAACGTCGCGATCTCGTGGAAATCCTCGGCGAAGCGGAACTCGCCGCCGCCGAGCTTGCCGCCGCCCGTCACGCACAGCCGCGACGTGCCGATGCCCTCGATCGAGACGCCGATCATCGCGAGGAACTGGCAGAACTCCTGCACGTGCGGCTCGGACGCCGCGTTCATCAGCGTTGACGTGCCGCTCGCGGCCGTCGCGCACAGCGCGAAGTTCTCGGTGGTCGTCACCGACGCGTAGTCGAACCAGTGATCGTTGGCCGTCAGCGGGCCGTCGGTGCGAACGATCAGCGAATCGGGCGTGCGCTCGATGTGCGCGCCGAAGCGCTCGAATACCTCGACGTGCGGGTCGATCTCGCGCACGCCGAGCGTGCAGCCCTTCACGTCGTTCTCGAGGCGCGCGACGCCGAAGCGCGCGAGCAGCGGCGGAATCAGCATGATCGACGAGCGCATCGCCTCGGGCAGCCGGTGGACGGCCGGATCGAACCTGGTGTTGCGATGGTGGAGTTCGAGCAGGCCGGTCGTGAAGTCGACCGACACGTCGCTGCCGAGCGTGCGGAAGATGTCGAGGATCTTGCGCACGTCGGTGATGTCCGGCACGCCGACGAGGCGCAACGGCTGATCGGTCAACAGGGTGGCGCACAGAATCGGCAGGACGGCGTTCTTGTTCGCGGACGGCTTGATGTCCCCGCGCAGCGGAGTGCCGCCGTGGACGATGAGATTCGACATGATATGGGGGCGTATCGGTGACTGACGTAGGCCCATATGATGCCATTGGTCGGCCGGTGGCGTGGAATGTTCAGAGGGGAAAAGGGGGAATCGGGCGCGCGATTGACGGTGTTTGACGTTGGCCCGCGATACGGCGGTCGATTGCCCGCCGACGCACGAAAAATGGCCGGCAGCGAGTCGGGCCGGCCACGCACTCATTCCCTCACCCCGCCGCGCGCATTCGCGCGGCGACCACCAGCGAGATCAGGCAGCCCACCGCGAGATAGCCTGCGACCAGGTGCCACGAACCGCCGGCCAGGCTGACGAGGCCGACCGCGATGAACGGCGTGAACCCGCCGCCGACGACGCTCGCGAACTGGTAGCCGACACCCGCGCCGCTATAGCGGTACTCGGCGCCGAACAACTCGGTGAACAGCGGCTGCTGGACGCTTACGACCATGTCGTGCGCGGCGTTCGCCAACAGGATCGAGAAGATCACGATCCAGGCGATCGACCGCGCCTCCAGCGCGACGAAGAACGGCACCGCGGACGCGAGCCCGATCAGCGCGCCGATCAGGTAGATCCGGCGCAGGCCGTAACGGTCCGCCAGCCACGCGAAGCACGGGATCGTCACGCAGCTCACCGCGCCGACCAGCAGGCCGATGTTCAGGAACAGGTCGCGCGACATGCCGAGGTTCGTCGTCGAATAGCTGAGCGCGAACGCGGTGACGATATACATCGTGAACAGTTCGGCGAGCCGCAGCGCGATGATCAGCAGGAACGCCTTCGGATGGCGCGTCAGTGCTTCCAGCACCGGCAGGCGAAGCTTGCGATTGCCGTGCTCGACCTTCTCGACGAACTCCTGCGACTCGTCCATGTTCTTGCGGACCCACAGCCCGATCAGCACCAGCACGATGCTGAACACGAACGGCAGGCGCCAGCCCCACGACTTGAACGCGGCCTCGCCGAGCGTATGACTCAGGATCGACACGATGCCCGTTGCCAGCACGAGGCCGACACCGTAGCCGACCTGCACGCCGCTGCTGTAGAACGCCTTCTTTTGCTTGGGCGCGCTCTCGACGGCCATCAGCGCCGCGCCACCCCATTCGCCGCCGACCGCGAAACCCTGGATCGCGCGCATCAGCACCAGCAGCACGGGCGCCCACCAGCCGATCGTCGCGAATGTCGGCAGCAGGCCGATCGCGACCGTCGACAGCCCCATCAGCATCACGGTCAGCACCAGCATCCGCTTGCGCCCGAGCCGGTCGCCGTAGTGACCGAACACGACGCCGCCGAGCGGCCGGAACAGGAAGCCGACGCCGAACGTCGCAAACGCCGCGAGCGTGCCCATCGTCGGACTGACTTTCGGGAAGAACTCGGAATTGAATACCAGCGCGGCGACGATCCCGTACAGCAGGAAGTCGTACCAGTCGACGACGGCGCCGACGAAGCTGCCGATCGCGGCCTTGCGGGCCTGGTTGCGGGCTCGGGCGCCGGCCGCGGCGTCGAGGGTGTCGAAGGTTGGGGTCATGGCGGTGTCTCCTGGCACGGCGCATCGTGGAATCGTGGCGGCGCCGCGTTCAATGCTGCATTGAAGTCGATGGGTGAACGGAGAATAGGGTGCGCGCCGCATGGCGGCAATTGGCCAAACGGACGAAATGCGCGATTATCGTTCAAATTCGTGCGATTATCGAACGCTTTTCGGGTTTGCACTAGGCGTCGTGACGATATCCCGTTCGGCCAGGGTGTGCCGTCGTGAACGATCTGGTTAAAATCTGCAGCATCGACAATTCGCCCGTTCGGCGCGGATGCGTGGTCCACCATCAGCCGCGCACGCCGCACGCGACGGGCGCCATCCCCATCGACCGCATGCCCCCGGAGACTGGAATGCCCGGCAATTCCCACCCCCTGCCCAGCGATACGCCGCCCGTTGCCGATCCGGCCGCCAATCCGCTCGGAATGGCCGGCCTCGAATTCGTCGAATTCGCTGCGCCCGTGCCGGAGGCGCTCGCGCAGCGCTTCGAGCAGCTCGGGTTCAAGGCGATTGCACGCCACGTCAGCAAGAACGTCACGCTGTACCGGCAGGGGCAGATGCACTTCCTGATCAATGCCGAGCCCGATTCGTTCGCCGCGCGCTATGCGGAGGAATACGGGATGGGCGTCTGCGCGATCGGGTTGCGGGTGGCGAGCGCCCGGCGCGCGTTCGAACGCGCGATCGAGCTCGGCGCGTGGGCGTTCGAGGGTGAAAAGGTCGGCGTGGGCGAGCTGAAGATCCCGGCGATCCAGGGCATCGGCGATTCGCACCTGTATTTCGTCGACCGCTGGCGCGGGCGGGGCGGCCAGCGCGGCGGCGTCGGCGACATCTCGATCTTCGACATCGATTTCCGGCCGATCGACATCGCCACCGCGCACACCGATCTCGACTGCGTCGGCGTCGGCCTGCAGCAGGTCGACCACTTCACGCAAACCGTCGGCGCCGGGCGCATGCGGGAGTGGCTGGATTTCTACCATGACCTGCTGCATTTTCGCGAGATCCACGAAATCGATGCCCACTGGCATGTGTCCGAGGAATCGCGTGTGATGGTGTCGCCGTGCGGCGCGGTGCGGATTCCGGTCTACGAGGAAGGCACGCGGCGCACCGAGCTGATGCACGCGTATCTGCCCGATCATCCGGGTGAGGGCGTGCAGCACGTCGCGCTGGCCACCGACGACATCCTGTCGTGCGTCGATGCGCTGCGTGCGAACGGCGTCGAATTCATCGAGCCGCCCGCGCGCTATTACGACGACGTCGATGCGCGGCTGCCGGGGCACGGCGTCGATCTCGATGCGCTGCGCCGCCGTGCGGTGCTGGTCGACGGCGAGATCGGCAGCGACGGCGTGCCGAAGCTGTTCTTCCAGACCTTCGTGAAGCGCCGGCCCGGTGAGATTTTCTTCGAGATCGTGCAGCGCCAGGGGCACCACGGGTTCGGCGAAGGAAACCTCGCGGCGCTCGCCCGCGCGCGCGCCGCCGGCTGAGCGGTCAGGCGCCGGAGCACACGGCGCGCACGCACCCGCGCGCGATCTTTTCGAAGGCGGGTGTCACGCGGCAGGCAACGCTCATGCGGATTCCGCTCGGAAGTGCGGTGCCGCTCGGGTAAGTGGCCGAGCCATCGGCATCGGGCGAGGGGTCGTGAATTGCGCGGTGGCGACGGCCTTCTGCAAAAGAGGCTCGCACCGTGCGAGCCTCTTCTTCATGCCGTGCCGCCGAGGGCATGTATCGGACGTTCACCCCGCCGCGTTCACGATCCGCGCGTCGATCGATTCGCCCACCCGGCGAGCGCCGGCCATTGCGCGCAGCCGCGCCGGACGAACCCGGCGCCCGTGCGGATCACGAGCGCGCCGATCGCGAGCGCGGCCACGTCGTCAAGGCGGGCGAAGCCGACCAGCGCCGCGCTCATCGCGAGCGCCGCCAGCAACGACGACAGCGCATCGGTACGCACATGCCAGCCGGTTGCCTCGAGCAGCGCGGAACCGGTCTCGCGCGCCTTGCGCAGCATCCAGTGCGACAACGCGGCCTTGCCGACGAGCGTGACGGCAACGAGCGCGAGCGTCGCCGCACCCGGCTGCACGACGGGCGGCGCATCGAACCGGTTCATCGCCTGCCAGATCATCTGCGCGCCGGTCGCGACGAGCAGCGCGCCGAGGCCCGCGAGCGCGAGCGGTTCGTAGGTCGGACGCCGCTCCGGCGGCAGGCGTGCGTCGAGCCGGCATGCGACGAGGATCAGCGCATCGGCCGCGAGGTCGATCGCGGCATGCGCGACATCCGCGAGCAGCCCCGACGAATGCGCGGACCACGCCGCGGCCGTCTCGGCGGCGAGCAGCATCAGGTTGATCGCGAGGCTGACGGCGAGGGCGCGCGACGTGGCCGCATAAAGGTGGGGCGTGGCGCGAGACGTGCGCTGCATGGCGGATTCGTCTGTCGATAGCGTGGGTCAGCCCCGAACGCTACCGGTCGACGGTGGCAGATCCATGACAGTCGATGCGGCATCAGCGGTCTGCACTGCGCGCGCATCGGCCGGGCTCCGCGATCTTCGGTTTTTCAGTTGACACCGCAAGGCAGGGGCGGCCGGCTTTCCAGCGCAGCTGTAGCAGCGTGTTTGCCATGCAGCCTGGGGCGAGGCGAAAGCGAGGCAGTCGATCATGTGCCGCGATATCGACAGGAGAGCGACGCCCATTAAATTCAACATTATAGAAATAATGTCAAATTAAAGTCCGTGATTGATTGATATTTAACGGTTTACGTTATATTATTTACAAAATTCCCGCCGAACATCGCCATGTCCGACCTCGCTGCCGACGAACCACGCTTGACCGCCGAAATCGAGCGCCTCAAGGCCGACTTCCCGAAAACCCGCGAGCTCTACCGCGAAGCCTGCGCGCTGCTGTTCTTCCGCTTCGGCATCACGCCTACGGCAAACCGCCTGTATCAGCTCGTCCGCAAGGGCAGCATGAGCACGCCGACGGCCGTCCTCGGCGAGTTCTGGGCCGAGCTGCGGGAGAAGAGCCGCGTGCGCATCGAGCATCCCGATTTGCCGGCCGATCTGCAGGCGGCAGCCGGCGAGCTGGTCGCCGCACTCTGGAGCCGGTCGAGCACCGATGCCGCTGCCGCGCTCGATGCGCTGCGCGCGGAAGTCGAAGCAGAGCGCGCCGCGGCGAAAGCGGAGGTCACGACGCTGCAGGCCGAGCTGACCCGCACCGAAACCGCGCTGGAGCAACGCACGGCTGCGTTGCTGGCTGCGCAGGTACGCATTCAGGAACTGGAGCAGGCGAGGGCGGCCGACGAAGCCTCGCGGCAAGCGCTGCAAGCGGATATCGAACGCCTGAAGGCCGACAACACGGAAGCCGACCGCGCACTCGCGCAGGCACGTGCGGATTTCACGACCCAGCTCGACCGGTTGCGCGACGACGCGGGCCGCGCCGAGGAACGCCTGCGCGCGTCGGAAAAACGGGCGCTTCAGGAGATCGATCGCGAGCGGCTCGCGGCCGGGCGATTGCAAAAGGAACTCGACGCGACCGCATCGCGCATGGAACAACGCGATGCGCGGCACCGAAAGGACATCGCCGACCTGCAGACGCAACTCGGCGACGCGCTGCATCGTTGCGGCGTGCTTCAGGGGCAACTCGACGGCGCGCAGGCGACCGATGCGGCACGCGTCAAGGAACTGGATACGTTGCGGCGCGAGATGGCGGTACTCGCCCGCCGGGCGCCGCTGCGCGGCGTCAAGACGGCACCTGCCGCGCAGCGGGAAGAGCGGAAGACCCGCACGAGAAAGCGCACCGGCGAAGCGGCGGGTTGACCGCCTACCCGCGAGCATGTGCCGACCGATTTCGACGCACGCCTCGAGCGCCGGCCCGCCCCGACGCAACGCAACGCATTCGAACGCGAAACAGCTCGCTCCCGACTCCGCTCAACTCGTCACATACCGAGACGGCAACGGCGGCGCATCGGCCGGAATCGTCACGAGCGACGTATTCAGCCAGCCCTGCGGCGTACCGTTCGACTGCGCATAGGCGCCGACGTACGGCATCATCCGCGTCGTCTGGTAGACCTGCGGCGTCCAGCCGGCCGGCGCGAGGAAGATCGACGTCGCGCGCTTCTCGCTGTACGCGGACGCGCCGTACGTCGAGATGTTCCACAGCGTCTGCTGATACGTCGCGTAGTCGGCGTTGTGACGTGAGCCGCCGGCCTGCCATCCTTCGAGCTGGATGAACGTGTTGTACGTACCGGCACCCGCGAGCAGGTTGTTCACGGTGCGCCCGTACAGGAACGACAGGATCAGCCCGCAGTTCACCGGCGCGAAATCGTTGCCGACGCTCAGGTAGTAACGGCCCGTCGTGTTCACGACCGACGCATAGTGCGAATTGCCGATATCCGTCGACGTCGTCAGCCCGCTCGCGCCCATGAAGCTGTCGAACGCCTGCATCGTGACGCCCGCCGGCAGATCGCTCGTCGCACTGATCGCGACGAGGTGCGAACCGGCCGCCAGCAGTGTCAGGAACGCGGACAACGTCGCCGCGACCCAGTTGCCCTGCGCGTCGACGAACGGAAACGCGCGATAGCCCGTCAGCGAGAAAACCGCCGGATCCGTGCCGGCCTCCCACGCGATCTGCGGCACCCACATCGTCAGCGGGCCGGCGTTCGATGCGCTCGACACGTACTGCTTCAGCGCATCGACGAGCTGTGCATCGGCGCCGGGCAGCACGGTGTACGACGCGCCTTTCTGCCAGCGCTGCACCCATTGCGCGACGAAGCCCGCGAGCTGGCCGCCGGTGAAGTCGGCAGGCGGCACATAGCCGAGCGGCCCGGTGCCCTGGTACGCAGACTGGATGGCCGCGGCTGTGCGCACGCCGCTGCCGAACATGCTGTTCGCGAAATCCTGGCAGTTGTTGGACGGCGGCGTCGCGAGTTGCGCGAGCGGGACGACCCATGCGCCGTTCGCGGTCGCGACGCCGCGATACAAGGTGAGATTCGCGACCGAGTCGTGGCCGGGAAACGTCGCGGCGTCGGCGCCCGACACGTAGCCGGCCGACGGCGTGACGCCGACGGTGGTCGGCTGCGAGCCGAACGGATGCGTGTAGGCAATCGCGAACGACGCGTCGCCGCCGGCGAGGCTGAACGACCCCGTGCAATCGCCCCAGCTGTTCGATGCGCGGACGGCCGTCGATTGCCCGGTTGCGACCAACGCTTGCGATGCCTGCGGCGTCGAGCCGCTCTGGCTCGCCGCATTGCCGAACGCGAGCGACGTCGACGGGATCGCATTGGTGACGTTGATCGTGATCGAGCGGTCGGCGATGCCGTAGCTGCGCGCGGCCGGATTCGCGCCGCCGGTCGCGGCCAACGACGACGCGGATGTCGTGTTGCCGTCGCCGCCGCAAGCGGCCAGCGTGCCGACGAGCGGCGACAGGGTCAGCGCGGCGCCGCGCTGGATGAAGCGCCGGCGGGTCGGCGCGGGCGGGCGAGCGGGTTTCGAGGCGGTCATGGGGCGTTCCTGGTCACGGGTTCGAGAGGAGGCAACGACGGTCCGGCGCATTGCACACGTGTGCAATGCCGGCTGCTGTTGGGCCACCGCCGGCACTTGCGCCGCGCGTATTTAAGCGGGAGATCGATGAAACGCCTGCGACGAAACCGAGTCGCCCGTGTGACGCCGCGCACGCCGTGGCGGGGGGGGGGGAACGCCGCCGGGCATTGGGCGCGCGCCGGGGATCGGGTAAAGTGCCGCTCAACATGCCGGTTCGACGTCGCTAGACGACCGGTCTAATCGTTGCTACCATACGCCATCATGAATGCATCTTCAGGCGCGGAAGTTCGCCAGCACATCCTGAATATCGCGAAGCCGATCATGCTCCACAAGGGGTTTTCGGCGGTCGGTCTGAACGAGATTCTCGCTGCGGCGGGCATCCCGAAGGGCTCGTTCTACCATTACTTCGGCTCGAAAGAGGCATTCGGCGAAGCGCTGCTCGAATCGTATTTCGAAGGCTATCTCGCGCATCTCGACAACCTGCTCAAGCAGCAGGCCGGCACCGGCGCCGAGCGCCTGATGACGTACTGGGGCAACTGGCTGCACACGCAGTGCGCGGACGATCCGGAAGGCAAGTGCCTTGCGGTGAAACTCGGCGCGGAAGTGTCGGACCTGTCGGAGGCGATGCGTGCGGTGCTGCGACGCGGCACGAGCCAGATCATCGAACGGCTCGCGGGCGGCATCGAGGCCGGGCTGGCCGACGGCTCGCTGCGCGCGGTCGACGATCCGGCGTACACGGCCGCGATCCTGTACGAGCTGTGGCTGGGCGCGACGCTGCTGGAAAAGATTCACCGCAACCGCCAGCCGCTCGAAAGAGCGATGGTCGAAACGCGGCGCATGCTGAACCTGCCGCCGGCCGCGCAGGGCGGTGCGCCGTCGTAAGCCGGGCGCGCTTCCGCGCGCCTTGTTTTTGCCCTGATTCTAGACGACTGGTCTACTCAAATCCGCATGACGAATGCTTCACGCCGCGTTACGCTGTCCCGATTGTCCCAACCGCCCGTGTGCGCCCACGCCGGCGTGAACGCCGGCGCGCATCTTCTGCTGATCCACCCCTGATCCGATCGTGCTCACGAAGCACCTTCATTCCTGTCGACGGAGGCCCACATGCCGCAAAGCAAGACCACAAACCGCCAGATCATCCTGAATTCGCGCCCGGTCGGCGCCCCGACACCGGACAACTTCCGCGCCGAAACCGGCGACGTGCCGACGCCGGGCGCCGGCCAGGTGCTGCTGCGCACGATCTGGTTGTCGCTCGATCCGTACATGCGCGGCCGGATGAACGACACGCCGTCCTACGCGCCGCCTGCCGAGCTCGGTCAGCCGATGGTCGGCGGCACGGTCAGCCAAGTCGTAACGTCGAACCTGCCTGCCTTCCGCGAAGGCGATCTCGTCGTCGCCGGAGCCGGCTGGCAGGACTATGCGCTGTCGGACGGACGCGACCTGATCCCGCTCGGCCGCGATTTCGCGCATCCGTCGTTTGCCCTCGGCGTGCTCGGCATGCCGGGCTTCACCGCGTACACGGGGTTGCTGAAGATCGGTGAGCCGAAAGCCGGCGAGACGGTGGTCGTCGCGGCAGCGAGCGGCGCGGTCGGCGCAGTGGTCGGCCAGATCGCGAAGCTGAAGGGCTGCCGCGTGGTCGGCGTCGCGGGCGGCGCCGACAAGTGCGCGTACGTGACCGGCACGCTCGGCTTCGACGCATGCGTCGACCATCGCGATCCGGCGTTCGCCGCGAAGCTGAAGGACGCGTGCCCGAACGGCATCGACGTCTATTTCGAGAACGTGGGCGGCGCGGTGTTCGACGCGGTCTGGCCGCTGCTGAACGACCATGCGCGCGTGCCCGTCTGCGGGATCATTGCGCATTACAACGACACGGCATACGACGACAAGGCCGTGTCGACCGGCCGCGATCGCGTGCCGGCGCTGATGGGCACGATCCTGCGCAAGCGCATCCGGATGCAGGGTTTCATCATCCTCGATCACTATGCGACCGGCTATGCGCCATTCCTGAAGGACATGAGCGAGTGGGTCGCGCAGGGCAAGGTGAAGACGCGCGAGGACGTCGTTCCCGAGCTTGCCGACGCACCGGAAGCCCTGATCGGCTTGCTTGCCGGCAAGAATTTCGGCAAGGTCGTCGTGCGCGTCGGCCCGGACGAACTGGCTTGATCTCGCGGTACGACCACCCGCATGCGTTGCACGCTGGCGTCGCGCGCCGCCAGCTTGTGGCATGCTCGATTCCGTTTCCAAAGGAGTGACGACATGGCGCTTCACGTAATCGCTTCGCTGTTCGTGAAACCCGAACATGCGCAGGCCGCCGAGGCCGAACTGCGCAGCATGGTCGCGAAGACGCGTACCGAACCGGGCAACCGGCGCTACGACCTGTTCCGCGAACAGGACGGCTCGCCGAACCTGCACCTGTACGAGATCTACGACGACCAGGCCGCGTTCGACGCGCACCTCGCGAGCCCGTATTTCGGCGAATTCCGTGTGAAGTCGGCCGACTGGTTCACGGCGCCGCCGGTCATCAAGGTGCTGTCGGGCATCGACGTGGCCGAGTAACGATGCAGTACCCCCACGCGGCTCGCCCCCATCAGGGCCGCGCGGCATCCGTTGCGCACCACGCAGCGGACATGAAGAAAACACGGCGCAACGTCGTTCGCGCCGCTTCCCCAATACACCGGCCCGGAGGCTGAATGGTCACCCTCAACATCAACGGCGAAACCCGCACGGTCGACGCCCCCGACGACATGCCCTTGCTCTGGGTACTGCGCGACGTCGTCGGTCTGACCGGCACCAAGTTCGGCTGCGGAATCGCGCAATGCGGCGCGTGCACCGTGCATCTCGACGGCGTCGCCGCGCGTTCGTGCGTCCTGCCGGTCGCGGCCGTCGCGGGCCGCAAGATCACGACGATCGAAGCCGTCGGCGCGACGCCGGCCGGCCACAAGGTCCAGCAGGCATGGCGCGAGCTCGACGTCGTCCAGTGCGGCTACTGCCAGTCGGGGCAGGTGATGGCGGCCACCGCGCTGATCGCGTCGAACCCCAACCCGAGCGACGCCGACATCGACGCGGCTATGGCCGGCAATATCTGCCGCTGCGGCACGTACAACCGGATTCGCGCGGCCGTGAAGCAAGCCGCGAAGGAGGCCTGACATGTCGCGAGGATTGATCGAAGCAGGTCGGGCCGGCGCGGGCGTGTCGCGCCGTTCGTTCCTCAAACTCGGCATGTCGCTTGGCGCGGCGGCCGGCGGCGGATTGCTGCTCGGCTTCAGCCTGCCGGCGGCGGGCGACGATGCGCGGCGCTCGGTGATCGGCGGTGACGCGGCCGAACCGGCGCAGCCCGGCGTGTTCGCGCCGAACGCGTTCGTGCAGATCGACCGTGCCGGCAAGGTCACGCTGGTGATGCCGAAAGTCGAGATGGGGCAGGGTGTCTATACGGCGCTGCCGATGCTGATCGCCGAGGAGCTCGAAGTGCCGCTGTCGAACGTGACGCTCGACCACGCGCCGCCGAACGAGAAACTGTTCATGGATCCACTGCTCGGCGGCCAGCTCACCGGCGGCTCGACGTCGGTGCGCTACGCGTGGGAACCGATGCGTCGCGCGGGCGCCACCGCGCGCACGCTGCTGGTCTCGGCGGCCGCGAAACAATGGAACGTCGATCCGGCCACCTGCCGCGCGGCGAACGGCGAAGTGCAGCATCCGCCCAGCGGCCGGCGCGCATCGTACGGCCAGTTGGCCGACGCCGCGGCGAAACTGCCGGTGCCGAAGGACGTCGTCCTGAAGAAGCCCGAGGATTTCAAGCTGATCGGCACGCCCGCGAAGCGCCTCGACTCGCCGGAGAAGGTCGACGGCACCGCGCAGTTCGGGCTCGACGTGCGCCTGCCCGGCATGCTGTACGCGGTGATCGTGAACAGCCCGGTATTCGGCGGCACGGTCGCGAGCGTCGACGATACGGCCGCGAAAAAGATTCCCGGCGTGCGCCAGGTCGTGCGCGTCGACAACGCGGTCGCGGTGGTCGGCGATCACACGTGGGCCGCGAAGCGCGGCGCATCGGCACTCGTCGTGAAGTGGAACGAGGGCGCGGGCGCGAAGGTGTCGACCAAGGATCTGTTCGCGGATCTCGCGCAGGCGGCGGCGAACGGCAAGGGCGCGGTCGCACGCAAGGAAGGGGACGTCGGCAAGGCATTCGCGAACGCGAAGACGCGTGTCGACGCCGTCTACGAACAGCCGTTGCTCGCGCACGCGACGATGGAGCCGGTGAACTGCACGGTGCACGTGCGCGGCGACGGCTGCGAGATCTGGGTCGGCACGCAGGTGCCGACGCGCGCGGTCGACACGGCGCAGCAACTCACGGGCCTGTCGCCCGACAAGATCGTCGTGCACAACCATCTGCTCGGCGGCGGCTTCGGGCGTCGGCTCGAGACCGACATGATCGGCCAGGCCGTGAAGGTCGGCAAGCAGGTCAACGCGCCGGTGAAGGTGATCTGGACGCGCGAGGAAGACGTTCAGCACGACATGTACCGGCCGTGCTACTACGACAAGATTTCGGCCGGCCTCGACGCGAACGGCAAGCCCGTCGCATGGCAGCACCGGATCGTCGGTTCGTCGATCATGGCACGCTTCGCGCCGCCCGCATTCCAGAACGGCGTCGATCCCGACGCGGTCGAGGTCGCGGCCGAACTGCCGTACGACCTGCCGAACCAGCTCGTCGACTACGTGCGCCAGGAGCCGCGCCACGTGCCGACCGCGTTCTGGCGCGGCGTCGGGCCGACCCGGGGCACGTTCGTCGTCGAGAGCTTCATCGACGAACTCGCCGCGCAGACCAAGACCGACCCCGTGCAATATCGCCGCGCGCTGCTCGACAAGACGCCGCGCGCACGCAACGTGCTCGACGTCGCGACGAAGGCGGCCGGCTGGGGCGCGTCGTTGCCGAAGGGGCAGGGGCGGGGCGTGTCGGTGATGCACGCGTTCGGCAGCTTCTTCTCGATCGTCATCGACGTCGCGGTGGACGGCGGCGAGGTGCAGGTCAAGCGCGCCGTGTGCGCGGTCGATTGCGGGATGGTCGTCAATCCGAACACGATCGAGGCGCAGGTGCAGGGCGGCATCATCTTCGGGATCACGGGCGCGCTGTACGGCGAGATCACGATCGAGGACGGCCGCGTGATGCAGAGCAACTTTACCGACTACCGGATGATGCGGATCAACGAGACGCCGCCGATCGAGGTCCATCTGGTGAAGAGCGGCGAAGCGCCGGGCGGGATCGGCGAGCCGGGCACGGCGGCGACGGCGGCGGCGCTGTCGAACGCGATCTTCGCGGCGACCGGCACGCGGCTGCGCAAGCTGCCGGTCGGCAACCAGCTGAAGACGGCTTGAGGGAGGGGACGACCATGCGAAACCTCACCTTGAACACGCTCAGCGCATCGCTGCTTGCATTGTCCGCGCTGCTGGCCGGCACGACCGCGCATGCCGCGGAAACGGCACCGACCGACAGCGCGCTCGTCGCGCGCGGCGCCTATCTCGCGAAAGCCGGCGACTGCGTTGCGTGCCACACCGCGCCGCGCGGTACGCCGTTCGCGGGCGGCCTGAAGATGGTCACGCCGATGGGCGCGATCTACACGACCAACATCACGCCCGATCCGGAGACGGGCATTGGCGGCTATACGGAAGCCGAGTTCGCGGGCGCGCTGCGCAAGGGCGTCGCGAAGGACGGCCACAACCTGTATCCGGCGATGCCGTATCCGTCGTACGCGAAGCTGAAGGACGACGACGTGAAGGCGCTGTATGCGTACTTCATGCACGGCGTCGAGCCGGTCAAGCAGGCGAACCGTCCGTCCGACATTCCCTGGCCGCTCAACATGCGCTGGCCGCTCGCGCTGTGGAACATGGTGTTCCTCGACTCGACGCCTTATGCCGACAAGCCGGACAAGGACGCGATGTGGAACCGCGGCGCCTATCTCGTGCAGGGGCTCGGGCACTGCGGGTCGTGCCACACGCCGCGCGGTGTCGGCTTCCAGGAGAAGGCACTCGACGAACGCGGCACGGCGTTCCTGTCGGGTGCGTCGATCGACAACTGGTTCGCGTCGAACCTGACCGGCGAGCACAATACGGGGCTCGGCCGCTGGAACGAGGCCGAGGTCGCGCAGTTCCTGAAGACCGGCGCGAACCGTCACGCGACCGCATTCGGCTCGATGGTGAGCGTGATCAACCACAGCACGCAGGCGTTGACGGACGACGACCTGGCCGCGATGTCGCGCTACCTGAAATCGCTGCCGGCCGCAGGCGGCACCGGTGCGCCGCCGTACAGCTACGATCCGAAGGCGACGCAGGTGGCGCTGGGCCGGCCGGCAGCCGATCCGGGCGCGAAGGTGTATAACGCTTACTGCCTGCATTGCCACGGTGCGGACGGGCGCGGCTACGCGCCGCTGCTCGCGCCGCTCGCCGGCAATCCGAACGTGCTCGAGGCCGATGCATCGTCGCTGATCAACGTGACGCTGAACGGCAGCGACACGCTCGTGATCGGCGGTGTGCCGTCCGCCTATCCGATGCCGGCGTTCTCGAACCAGCTGAACGACCAGCAGATTGCCGACGTGCTGACGTTCATGCGCGCCGGCTGGAACAACGGCGCGCCGGCCGTGCAGGCGGCGGACGTCGCGAAACTCCGCAAGGCGACGGCGGCCGCGCACTGAGCGCGGCGCGATGCGGGACGACGGCGGGCCGCGCCTGTCGTCGACACCGCCGGGTGCGTGCCTGCCCCGGCGGCCTGGCTCTTTCTGTCAACCGGCGCGCGGCTGTTCGCGGCAGCGCGCCTTCAATCGACGCAATGTAGGGGTGTCTGGATGGCTAACGTGACTTATACGGATACGCAACTGCTGATCGACGGCGAGTGGGTCGACGCCGCGAGCGGCAAGACGATCGACGTCGTGAACCCGGCGACCGGCAAGCCGATCGGCAAGGTGGCCCACGCGGGCATCGCCGATCTCGACCGTGCGCTCGCCGCCGCGCAGCGCGGTTTCGAAACGTGGCGCAAGGTGCCCGCGCACGAGCGCGCGGCGACGATGCGCAAGGCCGCCGCACTCGTGCGCGAACGCGCCGACGCGATCGCGCAGCTGATGACGCAGGAGCAGGGCAAGCCGCTCACCGAAGCACGCGTCGAAGTGCTGTCGGCGGCCGACATCATCGAATGGTTCGCGGACGAAGGCCGCCGTGTGTACGGCCGGATCGTGCCGCCGCGCAACCTCGGCGCGCAGCAGACGGTCGTGAAGGAACCGGTCGGCCCGGTTGCCGCATTCACGCCGTGGAATTTCCCGGTCAACCAGGTCGTGCGCAAGCTGAGCGCGGCGCTCGCGACCGGCTGTTCGTTCCTCGTGAAGGCGCCGGAAGAAACCCCCGCGTCGCCGGCCGCGCTGTTGCGCGCGTTCGTCGACGCCGGCGTGCCGGCCGGCGTGATCGGCCTCGTGTACGGCGATCCGGCCGAAATCTCGTCGTACCTGATTCCGCATCCGGTGATCCGCAAGGTCACGTTCACCGGTTCGACGCCGGTCGGCAAGCAGCTTGCCTCGCTGGCCGGCCTGCACATGAAGCGCGCGACGATGGAGCTGGGCGGCCACGCACCGGTGATCGTCGCGGAAGACGCCGACGTCGCGCTCGCGGTGAAGGCCGCCGGCGGTGCGAAGTTCCGCAACGCAGGGCAGGTCTGCATTTCGCCCACGCGCTTCCTCGTGCACAACAGCATCCGTGACGAATTCACGCGTGCGCTGGTCAAGCATGCGGAAGGGCTGAAGGTCGGCAACGGTCTCGAGGAAGGCACGACGCTCGGTGCGCTCGCGAACCCGCGCCGCCTCACCGCGATGGCGTCGGTCGTCGACAACGCACGCAAGGTCGGTGCGCGCATCGAAACCGGCGGCGAGCGGATCGGCTCGGAAGGCAACTTCTTCGCGCCGACCGTGATCGCGGACGTGCCGCTCGAAGCGGACGTGTTCAACAACGAGCCGTTCGGCCCGGTCGCGGCGATTCGCGGCTTCGACAAGCTCGAGGACGCGATCGCCGAAGCGAACCGTCTGCCGTTCGGGCTGGCCGGCTATGCGTTCACGCGTTCGTTCGCGAACGTGCATCTGCTCACGCAGCGCCTGGAAGTCGGGATGCTGTGGATCAACCAGCCGGCAACGCCGTGGCCGGAAATGCCGTTCGGCGGCGTGAAGGATTCGGGCTATGGGTCGGAAGGCGGGCCGGAAGCGCTCGAGCCGTACCTCGTCACGAAGTCGGTCACGGTGATGGCCGTCTGACGCGTGTCGTGTGTGCCCGCTACGGCGGGCATTTTTTCAGGTTTCGCGTGTCACCGGGCGCATGCCATGCACGGCATGCGCCCGATAATTGCTTAAGCGCTTTGTCGGAAGGATTTATCACGATCGAAGATCGTCGGGACGTGCGGGAAAACGGGGTAGCCGTCATCCAATATTTGATTTTACATAACGTGAATTATCGACAGTTTGGATTGTAGTGGCTAGATTGAAATGTCCGCTTTTGGCTACATAGATGGAATGGTCGCCTCCCGCCTCAACGGGCCGTCCGGCGCCGCAATCTCGCGTC